>NZ_JWLD01000002.1 GCF_000813725.1 Leisingera sp. ANG-Vp | reverse complement strand
GCCCGCCGAAACTGACATGGACAGCAGATCAGGGCCAGTACGGGGGACGCCCGCAGGAGTGAGATGATGATGCTGAGCGAAGTGACACCGGTGCCCGGGGCCTCCCTGCCTCTGGAGGAGTTCAAGGCGCATTTGCGCCTGGGGACCGGTTTTGGCGAGGACAGCCTGCAGGATGAAGTTCTGCTTGGCTTTCTGCGCGCCGCCCTGGCTGCAATCGAAGCAAGAACCGGCAAGGCACTGATAATCCGCGATTTCTCTCTGGAAGTCCGGCATTGGCGCGACCGTGCGCAAATGGTTTTGCCAATAGCTCCGGTGCAGGCGGTGAGCGAGGTTGTGCTGCGGGATGTGTCAGGCGGCGAAACCGTCCTGGACACCGCTTTGTACCGGCTGGAAGGCGACGCCCACAGGCCCCGTCTGCGTCCCTCCGGCAACCTGCTTCCCGAGGTGCCTGCGGGCGGGCTGGTACGGGTTTCACTGCAGGCCGGCATGGCTGCGGATTGGGGCGGCTTGCCGGCTGACCTTGGCCAGGCCGTGATGCTGCTGGCGGCGCATTATTATGAGTACCGGGCCGACACCGGGCTCCACGGCGGCTGCATGCCTTTTGGCGTCACCAGCTTGATTGAGCGCTACCGCAGCTTGCGCGTGACGCTGGGAGGTGTGTCGTGAAGCAACGCCCCAAACTCTCCCGCCAGCTGCTGCTGGAAGACCCGCAGCGCACGTCCGACGGCGCCGGCGGCTATACCGAGACCTGGGTGGCGCTTGGCACTGTGTGGGCCGACGTGAACCCCCTGGCGGGCCGTATGGCGGGCGACGGTCTGTCTTTGCAAAAATACCGGATCACTCTGCGCGCAGCCCCTGAGGGTTTTGCGTCACGCCCCCGGCCAGACCAGCGTTTCCGGGACGGAAGCCGGGTCTTCCGCATTGATGCAGTAACTGAAGCGGATCCCGATGGCCGTTATCTCACCTGTTTCGCAGCGGAGGAGGTGAGCGGATGACCTATGCCATCGCCGGCGGGCTGCAATCCGCTATCTACACGCATCTGACCGGAGACGCGGCGCTGACTGCGCTAGTAGGCAGCGCGATCTATGATGCCATCCCCGCGGGGACCTTGCCGCAGACCTATGTGTCGCTGGGCAGTGAAGAGGTGCTGGACCGCTCTGATAAGAGCGCGGGCGGGGCTGAGCACCGGTTCTTCATCACCGTCACCACCGATACTGCAGGTTTTGCCGATGCCAAGGCTGCGGCCGCGGCAGTTTGCGATGCTCTGATTGGAGCCACGGTGCCGCTGCCGCGCGGGCAGCTGACCAGTCTCTGGTTCGACCGGGCCAAGGCCGAGCGCCTCAGCGGCGGAGGCCGCCAGATCACCCTGCGCTTCAGGGCGCGCGTGGATGACGCCTGAGATCACAAACTTCACGAAATCCATTGAAATACCCGGAGAAAACCCATGACAGTTCAAAACGGCAAGGACCTCTTGGTCAAAGTGGACATGAACGGTGCTGGTCTCTTTGAGACGATCGCCGGCCTGCGTGCCACGCGGATCAGCTTCAACGCAGAGAGCGTCGATGTAACCAGTCTTGAAAGCCAGGGCGGCTGGCGCGAGCTGCTGTCGGGGGCAGGTGTTCGCTCGGCCAATATCTCGGGCTCGGGCATCTTCCGCGACGAGGCAACCGATGAGCGCGCACGGCAATTGTTCTTTGACGGGCTGACGCCGGAGTTTCAGGTGATCATCCCCGATTTCGGCATTGTGCAGGGCGCCTTTCAGGTGACCGCGCTGGAATACGCGGGCAGCCACAATGGCGAGGCGACCTATGAGCTTGCGCTGGCAAGCGCCGGTGCGCTCAGCTTTACCGCGGTGTGATTTCGATGGTGAACCCGCACGCAGGCGAGACGGAATTGCTCGTGAATGGAGCGCCTTACGCACTGAAGCTGACGCTTGGTGCGCTGGCGGGGCTGGAGGCAGCACTGGAGGAAGGCACCCTGGTGGAGCTGGTGGAACGCTTTGAGCAAGGCCGGTTTTCAGCCCGCGACGTGCTGGTCTTGCTGGCGGCCGGGCTGCAAGGCGGCGGTCATGGCCTGAGCTATGAGGAGCTGGCTGCGGCAAGCATTGGCGGTGGTCCGCTGCAAGCCGCCAGGGTGGCAGCCGAACTGCTGGTGCGCAGCTTCTCTGTTCCGGCAAGCGAATGAGCAGGCTGGATTGGCCTGCACTGATGCGGGCCGGGATGGCGGGGCTGAAGCTGCTGCCGCGCGATTTCTGGCAGCTGACCCCGGCTGAGCTGCGGCTGTTGCTAGGCGACGCGGCACAGCCGCAGCCCCTTGGACGCAGCCGGCTGACAGAGCTGATGCAGCAGTTCCCCGACGGGCTGCCGCCACAGACCAAGGAGACAACGGATGGCTGATACATCTTCGATGGCTGAACTGGAATTGCAAAGCGATGCTTTGGGCGAGTCTCTGGACAGCACCACTGGCATGGCAGCGGCATTTGCTGAAGTCCTGGGCCGGGTGAAACAGGGGTTTTCTGAAACCGGGCGGGATGCACGGATTTTGGATCGCAGTCTTTCCAAAGGGTTGCGGCGTGCAATTGATGGTCTGATCTTTGACGGCGACAACTTGTCGGAGTCTTTGGACACCTTGGCCCGCAGTATGGTCCGCTCCACTTACAACGCGGCCATGAGGCCGGTGACCAACCACATCAGCGGCTTGATGAGTGATGGGTTCGGCGCGCTGATCGGCAGCATCCTGCCCTTTGCCGATGGCGCCGCGTTCAGCCAGGGCAAGGTGATGCCTTTCGCCAAGGGCGGGATTGTGACTGGGCCTGTGGCCTTTCCGATGCGCGGCGCCACCGGGCTGATGGGTGAGGCAGGACCTGAGGCGATCCTGCCGCTGACGCGCGGTGCAGACGGCTCGCTGGGGGTGCGAAGCCAGGGCGGCGGCGGGGTCAGCGTGGTGATGAATGTCTCGACCCCGGACGTCAAAGGCTTTGAACGCAGCCGCAGCCAGATTGCCGCGCAGCTGTCCCGCGCTCTGTCCCGCGGCGGGCGCAACCGTTAAAGACGAAGGGTATCCCTATGAATTTTCACGAAGTCCGTTTTCCCGCCTCGCTCAGCTTCGGCTCGGTCGGCGGTCCGGAACGGCGCACCGACGTGGTGACGCTGGCCAATGGGTTCGAGGAGCGCAACACGCCCTGGGCCCACTCCCGGCGCCGGTATGACGCGGGGTTGGGGCTGCGCTCGCTGGAGGACATCGAGACGCTGATTGCCTTTTTCGAAGCCCGCCAGGGGCAGCTCTATGGCTTCCGCTGGAAGGATTGGAGCGACTACAAATCCGCCCGGCCCAGCGCCGAAGCCGATTTCCGGGACCAGGTGATAGCCGGCGGCGACGGCAGCACGGTGGTCTTCCAGCTGGCCAAGACCTACCGCTCGGGCGCCTTCACCTATCAGCGCCCGATTACCAAACCGGTGGCTGGCACGGTCCGGGTCGGAGTTGACCAGGATGAACTGCAGGAAGGGGTGGACTATGAACTGGACACGGCCACAGGGCTGATCACCCTGGCGCATCCGCCCGAACAAGGGCGCAGCATCGTAGCGGGGTTCGAATTCGACGTGCCGGTGCGCTTTGACACTGGCAGCATACAGACCAGTGTGGCGTCGTTCCAGGCGGGCGAAGCCCCGGCGGTGCCGGTGGTGGAGGTGCGGGTATGACCGGGCTCTCTGATGCGTTCCGAACCCATATGCAAAGCGGTAACACGACAGTGTGCCGGGCTTGGGCGGTGGAGCGGCGCGATGGAACCGTACTTGGCTTTACCGATCATGACTGCGCGCTGAGCTTTGACGGGATATCCTTTCAGCCTGGCAGCGGCCTGACCGCGCGTGCGGTTCAGCAGGCCACCGGGCTTTCGGTCGACAACACCGAGGCGCTGGGTGTCCTGAGCGATGCCGCGGTGCGCGAAGAAGACATCGAAGCCGGCCGCTATGATGGAGCGGGGGTCCGTTGCTGGCTGGTCAACTGGCGGGACGTGGCGATGCGCTGGCTGCAGTTCCGCGGTTCAATCGGCGAGATCCGCCGGGCTGGCGGAGCTTTCGAGGCTGAGCTGCGCGGTTTGACAGATGCGCTGAACCAGCCGCAGGGGCGGATTTACCAGAAACCCTGCACAGCCGTTCTGGGCGACGCATCCTGCCGGTTTGATCTCGCGACGCCGGGCTATGCCACTGAGCTGGAAGCAGGCGAAGTGGAGCGCAACGAAGTGTTCCGCTGGGAGGCCCTGCCGGGGTTTGAGCCGGACTGGTTCACTGGCGGACGGCTGTCTGTGCTGAGCGGTGCGGCAGAGGGGCTTTGGGCCGCCATCAAGGCCGACCGGAGCAGGGAGGACGGCCGCAGCATCACATTGTGGGAGCCGGTCCGGGCGCTGGTGGCGCCGGGAGACAGTGTCCGCTTGGAAGCGGGCTGCGACAAGCGCATGGAAACCTGCCGCCTGAAGTTCAACAATCTGCTGAATTTCCAAGGTTTCCCGGACATCCCGGGCGAGGATTGGGTGATGGCAGTGCCGCGCCAGTCGGGCAGCAACACCGGAGGCAGCCGCCGGTGAACTGCCGGGTTGTCACTGCTGCGCGCGGCTGGATCGGCACGCCCTATGTGCATCAGGCCTCCTGCAAAGGGGCAGGAAGCGACTGTCTGGGCCTGATCCGGGGGATATGGCGCGAGTTGCATGGCGGCGAGCCGGAAGTTCCGCCCGCCTACACGATGGACTGGGCGGAACCGCAGGGGGCTGAAGCACTGTGGCAGGCAGCCCGGCGGCATCTGGTGGAGAAGCCGCGGCAGGATGCAGCGCCGGGGGATGTGATCCTGTTCCGGATGCGGTCCGGATCGGTTGCCAAGCATCTGGGGGTGCAGTCGGCGGTCGCCTCCGAAACACGGCGGGCGGCGGCTGCACCTGCTTTCATCCACGCTTATGCGGGCCACGGGGTTGTCGAAAGCCCGCTGAGCCCGCCCTGGCAGCGCCGGATCGTGGCGCGTTTCAGCTTTCCCTAAGGAGCAGATCTGATGGCAACTATCCTTCTCTCGGCCGCAGGCGCGGCGATTGGCGGCACGATCGGCGGCGGTATTGCAGGCCTGTCTTCGGCGGTGATCGGGCGGGCGGTTGGAGCCACTCTGGGGCGTGTGATTGACGAGCGGCTGCTGGGCTCCGGTTCAGCCGCGGTGGAAACCGGCAAGGTCGACCGATTCCGGCTGACCCAGGCCGGCGAGGGCGGGCCCGCGGCCCAGGTCTATGGCCGGATGCGGCTGGGCGGTCAGGTGATCTGGTCGTCGCGCTTTCTGGAAACCGCTGCAACCAGCGGCGGCGGCGGCAAAGGGCGGCCAAGCCAGCCGCAGGTGACCAGCTACAGCTATTCGGTATCGCTGGCGATTGCGCTGTGCGAGGGCGAGATCGCTGACGTTTCGCGGGTTTGGGCCGATGGGGAGGAAGTGGCACCCAAGGACCTGAACATGACGGTCTACAAGGGCGGCATGGATCAGCTGCCTGATCCGGTGATCGAAGCTATCGAAGGGGCAGGCCAGGTTCCGGCTTACCGCGGCACCGCTTATGTGGTGATGGAGAACCTGGAGCTCTCGCGTTTCGGCAACCGGGTGCCGCAGTTTTCCTTTGATGTGCTGCGGCCCGAGCAGCCAGGCAGCAGCTCCCATGGTGAAGATCTTGGCCAGCTGGTGCAGGGCGTGGCCCTGATGCCCGGTACCGGCGAATACACGCTGGCAGCTGAGACAGTGCATTACTCCGGCGGGCCTGGTTCGGCCAAACCGGCCAATGCGCATACGCCATCAGGACTGTCCGATTTGAATACCTCGCTCAACGCATTGGAGGCAGAGCTGCCGTCCTGCGGTGCCGCGTCGCTGATTGTCTCCTGGTTCGGGGACGATCTGCGCTGCGGGGAATGCACCTTGAAGCCCAAAGTGGAGCATAAGGATGCTGAGGGCAGTATCCCGTGGAGTGTCAGCGGATTGACCCGGGGCGCGGCGGATATGGTGCTGACGGGTGAAGATGGGCCGCTTTATGGCGGGACCCCGGCGGATGGCGCGGTGGTGCAGGCGATCCGTGAGATGCAGGCACGCGGCCTCAGGGTGATGTTCTACCCTTTCATCCTGATGGACCAGGAGGACGGCAATGCTTTGCCCGACCCCTGGACCGGTGCCGGCAGCCAGCCGCATCTGCCCTGGCGCGGGCGGATTACCTTGTCGCAGGCACCAGGACAGCCGGGATCTCCCGACGGCACCGCGGCAGCGGACGCCGAAGTGGCGGATTTCTTTGGCACCGTGACGGCTGCGGACTTTACCGTTGGCGACGGCACGGTTGCCTATAACGGGCCGGATGAGTGGAGCCTGAGCCGGTTCATCCTGCACAATGCAGCGTTATGCGCTGCAGCAGGCGGGGTTGAGGCCTTTTGCATCAGTTCGGAAATGCGGGCGCTGACGCAGATCCGCGGAGCCGCGGGCTTCCCGGCGGTGGCGGCACTGCGGGTTCTGGCGGCCGAGGCGCGCATTCTGCTGGGGCCGGAGACCAAGATCGGCTACGCCGCCGACTGGTCCGAATACTGGGGATACAAATCCCCTGAAGGCGACCGCTATTTCCACCTGGACCCGCTGTGGGCTGATCCGGAAATCGACTTTATCGGCATCGACAACTACATGCCGCTCTCTGACTGGCGCGAAGGCGAGGGCCACCTGGACGCGCAGGCTGGAATTCCGGCGATCTATGATCTGGAGTACCTGCGCAGCAATGTCGAAGGCGGCGAGGGCTATGACTGGTACTACCACTCGCCTGAAGCGCAGGAGGCGCAGATCCGCACGGTGATCACTGACGGCGCTCATGATGAGGCCTGGATCTGGCGTTACAAGGATATCCGAAACTGGTGGCTCAACCAGCACCATGAGCGGATCGGCGGTGTGCGCCAGGAGTCCCCCACGGATTGGGAGCCGCAGTCCAAGCCCGTCTGGTTCACCGAACTGGGCTGCGCGGCCATCGACAAGGGCACCAATCAGCCCAACAAGTTTCTGGACCCGAAAAGCTCGGAATCAAAACTTCCTAAGTATTCTAATGGCCTGCGGGATGATTTGATCCAGATTCATTACCTTCGCGCGATCCTGGGCTACTGGGAGGATCCGGAAAACAACCCGGTCTCCGAGGAGTACGGCGGGCGGATGCTGGATATGTCCAATGCCTATGTCTGGGCTTGGGATGCGCGGCCCTTCCCGGCCTTTCCGAACCGGCTGGAGATCTGGAACGACGGCAGGAACTACCTGCGGGGCCACTGGCTCAACGGGCGTGCCGGGCAGCGCACCCTGGCTTCGGTGGTGGAGGAGATCTGCCATCGGGCCGGGCTCAGCGATATCGATGTGTCGGAGCTCTACGGGGTGGTGCATGGATACTTGAACCCGGACGTGAACGATGCCCGCGCGGCGCTGCAGCCCTTGATGCTGCGGCACGGGTTTGACGCCATTGAGCGGGACGGGCTGCTTCGGTTCAGGATGCGCAGGGGTACCGGTGCCGAAGCGCTGGCGCTCGAGCATCTGGCGGAAAGCGACGAGATGCAGGGCACCCTGGAGCTGAGCCGCTCCAGCGGCGCCGAGCTGGCCGGCCGGGTGCGCCTGCAGTTCACAGAATGGGGCGGCGACCATGCGGCAGGCGCCGTCGAGGCGGTGCTGCCGGATGAGGATACCCACGCGGTCAGCCAGAACGAACTGCCGCTGGCGCTGACCCGGGCCGAGGCGCGCCAGGTGGTGGCGCGCTGGCTGGCGGAGGCGCGGATCTCACGCGATGCGGTCCGGCTGCAGCTGCCGCCGTCGATGCTGCATCTGGGCGCCGGGGATGTGGTTTCCCTGCCGGCGGGCGGCGGCAGCCAGCTCTACCGGATCGACCGGGTTGAACATGCTGAGGCGCAGCTGGTGGAAGCGGTGCGGATCGAGCCCGGAGTCTATGACACTGCCGCTGCGGCAGAGGAATTGCCGGGGGTGAATGCCTTTGCGGCTCCTGGGCCGGTGCTGCCGCTGTTCATGGATCTGCCGCTGCTCCGCGGCGATGAGGTGCCGCACGCGCCGCATTTGGCGGTGACCGCCGAGGCCTGGCCCGGAAGCGTTGCGGTTTACGGGTCGGATGAGGATGAAAACTATGTGCTGGAGCAGGTGATCGCTGCGCGGCAGGTGGTCGGGGTGACGGAGTCGCCCTTGCTGGCTGCCGGAGCCGGGCGCTGGGATCTGGGAGCGGATCTGCAAGTCAGGCTGATATCGGGCGCGTTGGAAAGCCGGACGGCGCAGGCGGTGCTGAACGGCGCCAATGCTGCAGCGATCGGTGATGGCACCTCCGGCA
Source organism: Leisingera sp. ANG-Vp (assembly GCF_000813725.1). Lineage (GTDB taxonomy): Bacteria > Pseudomonadota > Alphaproteobacteria > Rhodobacterales > Rhodobacteraceae > Leisingera. Next base: position 354,177 of record NZ_JWLD01000002.1, on the reverse strand, counting down.
GCTGGGAGCTGTTTCAATTCCGGGAGGCGGAGCTGATTGCGCCGCAGACTTATTTGCTGCGCGGTCGGCTGCGCGGGCAGCTGGGCAGCGATGCGCTGATGCCCGAAGTCTGGCCTGCGGGCTCCTTCATTGTGCTGCTGGATGGCACGCCGCTGCAGATGGAACTGGCGCCGGCCCAGCGGCGGCAGCAGCGCCATTACCGGATTGGTCCGGCGCGCCGACCGCTGGATGATCCGTCTTATGTGCATTTGCAGGACAGTTTTGACGGCAACGGGCTGCGTCCCTATGCGCCGGTGCATTTGCGCGCGGCGGGTGCCCTGGGGCAAGACATGACCGCCGCCTGGATCCGCCGCACCCGCATTGAGGGCGACGCCTGGGACCTGCCCGAGGTGCCGCTGGGCGAGGAAACCGAGGCCTACCGTGTCCGGGTGCTGCAGGGCGCCACCGTGCTTCGCGAGGAACTCTCTGCGGTGGCGGCCTGGGAATACCCGGCGGCGGCCCAGGCCGCGGACGGGGTGCTGGCGGGAGACGTTCTGGAGGTTGCTCAGCTTTCCGCCCGCTTCGGCGCAGGGCCGGCCGCCCGGCTGGCGCTGGCATGAGGCGGCCGCTGCTGCCGGGCGATGTTTCGGCGGCGGCCCGGGCGCTGCTGGCTGTGCCAGCCGGGGCACGCAATGCCCTGTGCCGCCGGATCTTCGGCGGTGCAGCCGAGGCCCTGGCCTATGGAAAGCTGCATCCGCGCTGGGGCGATGGGTCGTTGTCCGCGGCGGCAAGGGGCTACCGGCTGGCGGATGAGCCATTCCTGGACGATCCTGAGTATCTGGCCTGCACCCGGCTGGTGCTGCGTCAAGCCGCAGCGGTTCTGGGTGAAGGCCAGGGCGGCGCTCCCGCCCGCTGAACCGGGCAGGAAACCTGCCCGGCCAGCCGTTGGGCCGCGCACCGTGCGCCAAGGCGCCCGGCGCGGGGCCGCCCGGTATTGCCTGCAGCGAAAATCCGTAGCGGAATCCTAGCCGGACGCGCAGGAGATGCACTTTGTTGCCGCCGGATCCAGGTGGAGGCGTTTCAGTGCAATGTCCTCGCCGCAGTCTTCGCAATAGCCATATTCCGCGCCGGCCATCCGGGACAGGGCAGCTTGCAGCCGCCGGACCTCCGTTGCGCGGCGCGCGGCCTGCGCCTTGGCCATGGCCTGCATCTGCAGTGCGTCCATCCGCGACAGCCGCCCGACCATCTGCTGGTCCAGCTGGACCACCGCCTGGCCGTCTTCTCCCAGGCTGTCCTCATTGGCAAGTTCCTGCAGCCGGGCAAGGATTTGCGCTTTCAAATTCTGCTGATCGGACTCATTCATGCCGCAAATATACGCCATCACGGGTTTGCGTTTGCTGAAAAGAAGCTTAGATGGCAGTCTTGAGCGGAGAAAGGATGCTGAGCCATGATCAAAACGCGCCAAGCCGTGACCCCGGTCGATCCTGTTTGGGACCGGATTACCCGTGAAGCTGAAGAGGCGGTTGCCTCGCAGCCGCTGATGGGCGGGCTGATCCACGCCTGTATCCTGCATCACAAGTCGCTGCAGAAGGCGCTGTCCTATCGGATTTCCGCCAAGCTCTCTTCGAACGAAATGTCGATGACCATCCTGCGGGAAATCGTCGACGATGCGTATTCCGATTGCAATGAGCTGATCGAGGCGGCCCGTGCCGACCTGATGGCGATCAACGAGCGCGATCCGGCCAGCCACCGGCTGCTGCAGCCGATACTCTATTTCAAGGGGTTCCAGGCCGTGCAGGCCTACCGCGTCAGCCACTACCTGTGGGATGTCGGGCAAAAGGACCTGGCCTATTTCTTCCAGATGCGCACCTCCGAGATCTTTGGGATCGACATTCACCCCGGCGCCCGCATCGGCAAGGGGATCATGATCGATCATGCGCACTCTATCGTCATCGGCGAGACCGCGGTGGTGGGAGACAATGTCTCGATGCTGCATTCGGTGACCCTGGGCGGCACCGGCAAGGAAGAAGAGGACCGCCACCCCAAGATCGGCGATGGCGTGCTGATCGGCGCCGGTGCTAAGGTGCTGGGCAACATCAAGGTTGGTCACTGCAGCCGCATTGCTGCCGGCTCGGTGGTGCTGCAGGAGGTGCCGCCCTGCACGACCGTGGCCGGGGTTCCGGCCAAGATCGTGGGCGAGGCGGGTTGCGATCAGCCGTCGGTCAATATGGACCAGGTGGTGCCTGCGGGCTCTCCCGCTGCAGAGTAAGGCGCGGGCGGCTCGCGCCGGCTAAGCGTAATCGGCAAAGAAGAAGGGGCGTTCGGCGCCCCTTTTTTGTATTTTCTGCCGTGCTGCCGCTTTGCTCCGGATTGTCAAAAAACCGGTTTGGTCAGCATCAGCCAGACGATGGCCAGAACCGCGGCAAAGGCTGGAAACCCAAAGGCGAACCACCAGCGGTAAAGACGGCGGTAGGCGGCCGGCAGCGGCTGGCCTGCGTCACGGGCTGCTGCGGCCAGATCGCGCATCCGCAGTTGCATCCAGACAACGGGCAGCCAGAACATGCCGGTAAAGACGTACAGGCCCAGCGACAGGAGCACCCAGCCCTCGGTTAGCGGCCAGCCGGTCTCGCGGGCGAGGAGAAAGCCGGTGATTGGCTGCAGCACAGCAGCAGTGGCGGTAAACAGCGTGTCGGCAAGCACCACAATTGACGCCACATGGGCAATGAGCCGCGGATCGCCGCTGCGGTTTGAGACCACCATGAAGAATGCAATGCCCGCACCGGTGCCAAGCAGTACAGTGGCTCCGCCCACGTGCAGAAAGAGCAGGAATTTGTAACTCATCGTTCCTCCGTCACCGCCCAGACCATCACGGCCAGCATCATGCCCGGCAGCACTTTGACCATCGGCCCAAGCGGATCAAGCCAGAGATCGGGGGCCGCGGCCAGACTGCCGGCAAGGTAAGCGCCCGAGAGCAGGGCCATACCCGCGGCCGCCTGCCGGACACGGCTGCGCCAGAGGATGGCAATCCCGAGAAGGGTATCCGCCAGAACGCCGCCAAAAACAGTGAAACTTGCGGCTACAGCGGGAAAACCCCGCGTCGTCAGCACCTCAATGGCCCGCTCCGGGTCAAGCAGGGTGATCAGGCCGGAGGCGCACCAGAACAGACTAAGCGTTGCAATGGCCAGCGGAAGCAGCACGTAAAAGCGGGCAAAGAGGCGTTCCTGCCGGGTCGCTGGCATCCGGGCCAGTGTATCCGCCAGCGGGCGGCAGGGCTGCCCGCCCGCCTGCTCCCAGGCTGCAGGATCCCCGCGGATGCCGTCTGCCAGCGCCGTGAGCGCGTTGGATCTAAGCGGGCTGCGCCAGCCAAGCCAGCCCAGGAGGTCCGCCGCCTTGCCCGCAAAGCGCAGCACGGGCGCGGAGAGAGCAGGACGGAAGCGGGGCGGCGGCAGGCCGAGCCAGCTTCGCAGCGCTTCGGTCAGCTCCGGCAGGCTTTGCGTTCCGGCCTCAGCCAGATCGGCAATTGTGCCGCTGGGGATTTTGCCTTGTGCAGCGGCGGTGACGGCGCTTGCAACATCCTGCACATCGACGGTCTGGATCCGGCTGTCGGGTATCACCTGCGGCATCATCAGCGGCAGGGCTGCCGCGGCGCGCAGCAGGGCAGTGCCGCCGTAGGCTTCGGGTGACAGCACCAGCGCAGGCCGCAAGATGACCCAATCCCGCGCTTGGGCGGCTATGGTTGCGTCGCCGCGGGCCTTGCTGCGGAAGAAATCCGTCGAGGCGTCCTCTGACACGCCGGCGGCGGAAATCTGGATCACCCGGACTGGCAGGGCTGAGGCCGCCTGGGCAAGGCGGGCGGCAGCAGCGGTGTGGATGGCCTCCAGATTGTCGCGGCTGCCGTTCTGCAGTGCGCCGGAGGCATTCACCACAACGTCTGCCTCCGACAGAAGTCCGCTCCATTCGGCATCCGTGAGTGAGGTGATGTCACGAATGATCCAGCGGCCCCGCGGATTCGAAGCCATCGCGGCGCGGTGCGAGCGTCCCAGCCCGGCAACCTCGAACCCGGCGGCTGCCAGGCTTCGCATGCAGGCGGCACCGATCAGCCCGTAACCGCCCAGAACCAGTGCTCTTTGCATTTCCGGCGCTCCTTGCTGCCCCTTCTTTTGGGATTGGTAACGGAGCAAGCCTTGGAAAATCAAACGCCTGCCAGGCGGAAACCGGGCAGGCGTGGTATTTCAGTCCCCAAAGAACAGGGTGCTGGATCAGGCCAGCATCACCATCGGGTTTTCCAGGTTGTCGACGATGGCCTTCAGGAGGTCTGCGCCAAGCGCGCCGTCGATGACGCGGTGGTCCACCGACATGGTGACGCTCATCACGGTGGCGACCTTCAGCTCGCCATCAGCGCCCACAACCGGCTTTTTGACGCCGGAGCCGACCGCCAGGATGCCCGCGTGCGGCGGGTTCACGATGGCGTCGAAATTGTCGATGCCGAACATGCCGAGGTTGGAGATGGCAAAGGAGCCGCCCTGGTACTCATGCGGCGCCAGCTTGCGCTCGCGGGCGCGCGACGCCAGGTCCTTCATCTCGGAAGACAGTGCCGAGAGCGATTTGGTGTCGCTGTCCTGCAGGACCGGGGTGAACAATCCGCCTTCGATGGCAACGGCGACGGCCACGTCGGAGGCTTTCATCTTGAGAACCCGGTCGCCGGCCCAGACGGCATTGGCATCCGGAACGGCCTGCAGCGCCAGGGCCACGGCCTTGATGATGAAATCATTGACCGAAAGCTTCACACCGCGGCCTTCCAGCTGCTTGTTCAGCTCAGCCCGGAACTTCAGCAGCGCATCCAGCTGGATGTCGCGGCGCAGGTAGAAATGCGGGATGGTCTGCTTGGCTTCGCTGAGGCGGGCAGCAATGGTCTTGCGCATGCCGTCCAGCGAGACTTCCTCATAGTCGCGGCCTTCGTACATGCGGGCCACCATATCAGCCGAGGGGCCAGCGGCAGGCGCTGCTGCGGCGGCTGGGGCCTGGGCTGCAGCGGCAGGCGCGGCAGCAGGTGCCGCTGCTGCAGCGGCTTGCGGCTGGGCGTCGATGACGTCGGCTTTGACAATGCGGCCTTTGGGGCCGGAGCCTGTGATCGCGCTCAGGTCCAGGCCCTTGCCGGCAGCGATGCGGCGCGCCAGCGGCGAGGCGAAGATACGGGTGCCATCGGATGCTGCCGGTGCCGCCGGGGCAGGAGCTGCCGCGGCAGGAGAGGGTGCGGGGGCGGGCCCCGGCTCTGCTGCAGCTGCGGCAGGCGCTGCGGCGGGGGCCGGAGCAGACCCGATGTCATCTGCGCTTTCGCCGTCTTCCAGCAGCACGGCGATGGGCGTGTTCACCTTCACGCCTTCGGAGCCTTCGGCCACCAGGATCCTGCCGACGACGCCTTCGTCCACGGCTTCGAACTCCATGGTGGCCTTGTCGGTTTCAATTTCGGCAATCAAGTCGCCCGAGGAGACGGTATCGCCTTCCTTGACCAGCCATTTGGCCAAGGTGCCTTCCTCCATCGTGGGGGACAGCGCAGGCATCAGGATTTCAGTAGGCATTTAATTCTCTCCCGTTTCGGAGCAGCGGCCGGCCCGTATCTCAAGATCGTTGATGTATGAGTTCATCATTGCGTTGTGCAACCCATCCCTTATCTCGGCCGATGCGAAACCGGCAAAGAACACAGATGGGATCAGGAGAAACAGCCAGCGCTTTTTCATCTGGTTACCGGTAGGTCACTTGTTTCACCGCCGCGACCACCTCATCCGTGGTGATCAGCGCGTGGCGTTCCAGGTTGGCGGCATAAGGCATCGGCACGTCCTTGCCGGTGCAGACCACAACCGGCGCGTCCAGGTAGTCAAATGCTTCGCGCTGAACTTCCGAGGCGATGTAGCTTCCGACGGAGCCCTGCGGCCAGCCTTCTTCGACGGTGACCAGGCGGTTGGTCTTCTGGACAGAGGCGATCACAGTGGGCAGGTCCATCGGGCGCAGGGTGCGCAGGTCGATGACCTCGGCCGAGATGCCGTCCTCTGCCAGCTTGTCCGCAGCTTCCAGCGCATACTGCATGCCGATGCCGAAGGAGACGATAGTCACGTCCGAGCCTTCACGCCAGATGCGGGCCTTGCCGAAGGGCACAGTGTAATCATCCAGCTTCGGCACGTCGAAGGCGCGGCCGTAGAGGATTTCGTTCTCCAGGAAGATCACCGGGTTGTTGTCGCGGATCGCGGTCTTCATCAGACCCTTGGCGTCTGCTGCAGAGTAGGGCATCGCCACTTTCAGGCCGGGGATCTGCATGTACCAGGCGGCGTAGTCCTGCGAGTGCTGGGCACCGACGCGGGCGGCAGCACCGTTCGGGCCGCGGAACACCATGGGTGCGCCCATCTGGCCGCCGGACATATAAAGCGTCTTGGCGGCCGAGTTGATGATATGGTCAATCGCCTGCATGGCGAAGTTGAAGGTCATGAACTCGACAACCGGGCGCAATCCGCCAAAGGCGGCGCCGGTGGCGATGCCGGCAAAGCCGTGCTCGGTGATCGGGGTGTCGATCACCCGCTTGGAGCCGAACTCGTCCAAGAGTCCTTGCGAGACCTTGTAGGCGCCCTGGTACTCGGCGACTTCTTCGCCCATCAGGAACACGTCTTCGTCGCGGCGCATTTCCTCGGCCATGGCGTCGCGCAGCGCTTCACGGACCGTGGTCTGCACCATCTCGGTGCCTTCCGGGTAGTCGGGCTCCGGCGTGACCGAAGCAACCGGTGCCGCTGCAGCTGCTGCAACAGGGGCAGGGGCCGGAGCTTCGGCTGCCGGCGCCGGAGCCGCTGCAGGAGCGGCTGCTGCGGAGGCGTCATAGCTTTCGCCTTCTTCGACCAGCACAGCGATAGGGGTGTTCACTTTCACGCCCTCGGTGCCTTCGCCGATCAGGATCTTGCCGACGATGCCTTCGTCGACAGCTTCGAACTCCATCGTTGCCTTGTCGGTTTCGATCTCGGCCATGATATCGCCGGAGTTCACGGTATCGCCTTCCTTGACCAGCCATTTGGCCAGAGTGCCTTCCTCCATGGTCGGCGACAGGGCGGGCATCAGAATCTCAGTTGCCATGTCTTTTTCTTCCCTCTCAGGTCAGCGTCTTCAGGCGTAGATGTCGGTCCAGAGCTCGTCCAGGGCGGGCTCGGGGCTTTCCTTGGCGAAATCGGCAGATTTGTTGACGATCTCCTTGATCTCTTTGTCGATCGCCTTGAGGTCTTCCTCAGTCGCGTGCTTGCCGGTCAGCAGCATGTCGCGGACCTGCTCGATCGGGTCGCGCTCCTCGCGCATTTTCTGGACTTCTTCGCGGGTGCGGTACTTGGCCGGATCCGACATCGAGTGGCCGCGGTAGCGGTAGGTCTTCACCTCAAGGATGTAGGGGCCTTTGCCCGCGCGGCAGTGCGCAACGGCGCGCTCGCCTGCTTCCTTGACGCTGAGGACGTTCATGCCGTCGACCGCTTCGCCCGGGATGCCAAAGGCCTCGCCGCGGGTGTAGATGTCGGGTGTGGACGTGGAGCGTGCCTGGGCGGTGCCCATGGCGTACTGGTTGTTCTCGATCACGAAAACCACCGGAAGATCCCACAGGGCTGCCATGTTGAAGGTCTCATAGACCTGGCCCTGGTTCGATGCGCCGTCGCCGAAATAGGCGAAGGTGACGCGGCCGTTGCCCTTGTATTTGTCGGCAAAGGCCAGGCCCGCACCCAGCGGCACCTGGGCGCCAACGATGCCGTGGCCGCCATAGAAATGCTTCTCTTTCGAGAACATATGCATGGAGCCGCCTTTGCCCTTGGAGTAGCCGCCCTCGCGGCCGGTGAGCTCGGCCATGACGCCATCGGGGTCCATGCCGCAGGCCAGCATGTGGCCGTGGTCGCGGTAGGATGTGATCCGCTTGTCGCCTTCTTCGGCGGCGGCCTCGAGGCCCACAACAACCGCTTCCTGGCCGATGTACAAGTGGCAGAAGCCCCCGATCAGCCCCATGCCATACAGCTGGCCCGATTTTTCCTCGAATCGGCGGATCAGCAGCATCTCGCGGTAGTACTTGGTCAGTTCTTCGGCAGAAACGTTTGGTTTCTTTGCGCTTTTTCTAGCGGCCATGGTGGTCGGCTCCCCCTGAAGGCTAGATAGTTTAGTGTTAAACAAACTGATAGCGGGTTTTGGCCCGGCTGAATAGTGTTATTCTGCCGCGGGGTTCCTCTGACGTAAAAATCCGCTCATAAAACGCAAAAATGCCACGCTGCCAGTGGGCAAGCGCGGCATAAAGGACCGGAAAACGCCTTCAGCGGATGACGATCTCGTCTGCGCGGACGAGGCCGAGCACGGAACGGGCCTGTTCGTCGAGGAGGTCAAGGTCGAGGTAATCGTCGGACAGGCGGCGGGTGAGATTTTCCATTTCCGCGGTCTGGGACTGGAGGCGGCCGAGATCCTGCCGCAGTTCTGCTGCCTCGGCCTGGATCTCGACCCTCCGGAACAGACCGAAGTCGCCCTGCACAGCAGCAAAGGTGAAATACGCGCTGAGCGCGAAGGCGGCTGCAAAGAAGGCGATGGCGCCCAAGGGCGGGCGGTTGCTTCGGGTCACGTTGGAAGTGCCTGTATGTTACTGCTTAAGTTTTTGTTTTTGCGCCGTTTCCCGGCGTCTATTTCAATAATGCCACAACAGGGGCCGCTTGTGAATCGAAAAACTGTCCACAAGGGAAATCTTTTTCCTGGGGCTGCCTTCGCCAGAGATGAGAGGGAAGCTGCAAGCCGGGGTGCGCAAGTTATCCAGTCGTAAACCAAACTGTGAAACCCTGCCCAAGCGCTGTTAAGCGCGCCAGATAGTTCGCGTGTTCAGCCGGGGAGAGTACCTGCCATGCCAGACAAAACCGATGCCGCCGCCGAAGCCGCTCTTGTTCAGGAGAGCTTTGCCGCCGCTACGGCCCTGGGGGATGCCTTGACGCTGGAATTCTATCAGCGGCTGTTTGAATGGGCGCCGCAGGTCAGGCCGATGTTTCCGGACGACATAAGCGGCCAGGCCCAGGTCCTGGGCAAGACGCTGGCCTTTGCGGTCAATGGCCTGAAACATCCGGAAGATCTTGCCGCCCCGCTTCAGAAGCTGGGCGCGCGCCATGCGGGCTACGGGGTGGAACCGGCGCATTACGCGGTGGTTGCCGATGTTCTGATCGAAACCTTGCAGAGCAATCTGAAAGACACCTGGACCAGCGCCCATGAGAAGGCCTGGCGAGGCGCGCTGGACCTTGTGGCCAAGGTGATGATTGCCGGTTCTGCGGGTGAGGGATCGACCAGCGTCGCCTGACCGGCGCCGGGGAGAGAGGCAGAAGCCGGGTGTTTTATGAGTGAAACCGAAAGTGCAGAAGCATTCCTGAGCCAGCTGATCAATCAAAGCGGCAAGATGCGCATGCTGTCCCACCGGACTGTGATGCTGCTTCTTCTGTGCAGGCTGGACGCTGGAGAGAACAGCGAACCTCGGCGCCAGCTGGGGAGCGCGATTGAGGAATTTGAAGAGATTGCCGCCCGGCTTTTGCCGGAGCAAAGGAAGCAGCGGCTGCCTGAGGCTTGCGATGCAGCCTTGAGCGAGGTCCGTGCGGTAACGCCCGATCAGGAGGCGCTGCTGAGCAGATTTCTGACAGAGGCCAAACAGCTGGAGCAATCCGTTCAGCCCGGTCAGATATTTGATGATGCCCGGGTGAAGGGGTTTTCCAGCTTTGTGGCAAATGACCTGCTGGCAGGATTGAACAGCATCGTGGCCGGGGTGGGCCGCGCACTGGAATTCACCATGCAAGAAGAGCGCCAGGAGGTTGCCCGCAATGCCGAAGTTGTTGCGGACACGATGGACCGGATCGAGAAGATCAGCCAGACGGTGTTCATGATCGCGCTCAACGCCTCTTTGGAGGCGGCGAGGGCAGGGGATGCGGGGCGGAGCTTCAGCACTATTGCCACCGAGATCCGCGAATTGAGCAAGTCCGCCAAGGAAACCGTGCAGGACCTGAGAAACCAAATCAGCGTCTAGCGGCTAAACCGCAAATGAATTGAGAGGCGTACGGGCGGAACCGGGCCGCAGGGAACGAGAAACGCCCCGGATAATTCCGGGGCGTTTCTCGGTTCAGGTCTGTTGCAGCGGGCCTTACTGGTCCAATGCCGCGACACCGGGCAGCTCTTTGCCTTCCATCCACTCCAGAAAGGCACCGCCGGCGGTGGAGATGTAGCTGAAGTCGCCCGCTGCGCCGGAGGCGTTCAGCGCGGCCACGGTGTCGCCGCCGCCGGCCACCGAGATCAGCTGGCCCGCGCGGGTCAGCGCGGCGGCCTTCAGGGCAGCTGCGTTGGTGGCGGCATCAAAGGGCTCCAGCTCGAACGCGCCCAGCGGACCGTTCCAGATCAGCGTTTTGCTGTTTTCGAACACCTCGTTGATCCGGGCGAGGCTGTCGGGGCCTGCGTCCAGGATCATGCCGTCTTCGGGGCATTGGTCTGCAGCCAGGATCTCGTGCTCGGCGTGGGCTTCGAATTTCTTCGCCACCACGATGTCGGAGGGCAGGATGATCTCGCAGCCGGCCGCCTCGGCCTTGGCGAGGATCTCGGCTGCGGTGTCCTTCATGATGCGTTCGGCCAGGGAGATGCCGACCGGCAGGCCCTTGGCGACCAGGAAGGTGTTGGCCATGCCGCCGCCGATCACCAGGTGGTCGACTTTCTCAATGAGGTTGCCCAGCAGCTCCAGCTTGGTGGAGACTTTGGCGCCGCCGACAACGGCAGTGACCGGGCGCTGGGGCTGGCCCAGGGCGCTTTCCAGGGCTTCCAGTTCAGCCTGCATCAGGCGGCCGGCGCAGGCGGGCAGCAGGCGGGCGATGGCCTCGGTCGAGCTGTGCGCGCGGTGGGCAGCCGAGAAGGCATCGTTGCAGTAGACCTCGCCCAGACGCGCCATGCCGGCGGCCAGTTCCGGGTCGTTCTTGGTCTCGGCAGCGTGGAAACGGGTGTTTTCCAAGAGCAGCACTTCACCCGGCTGCAGCGCGTCTGCCGCGGCCTCGGCGCCGGCGCCGATGCAATCTGCGGCAAACAGCACCTTGGTTTCAAAAGCGCGCTCCAGTGTCGGCACCAGCTGGTTCAGCGACAGGTTCTCGCGGCGCTCGCCGCCGGGGCGGCCGAAGTGCGCCAGCAGGATCGGCTTGCCGCCGACTGCCAGGATGTCGGCCACGGTGGGGGCGATGCGGCGGATGCGGGTGGAGTCGGTCACAACCCCGTCAACGATCGGCACGTTGATGTCCACGCGCACCAGCACGCGCTTGCCGTTCAGGTCCATGTCGTCGAGTGTTTTCCAGCCCATCCTGAGAGCCCCCTATGGTGAATATGCAGTCAAATCCGGGCGCTGTTTCGGGGGTTTTTGCGTATCAGTCAATGCTCCCTTGGCATTTGGTGGCGCTACCCTTACTTATCTGTGCAAATTTCGACGACAGGAGGGCCAGATGGCCGAGATTAAAGATCCCGAAAACACCGTCATCATCGAGCTGAAAGACGGCAATGTTGTTATCGAGCTGCTGCCCGACGTGGCACCGAAGCACAGCGAGCGGATGAAGGAACTGGCCCGTGCCGGTGAATACGACAATGTCTGCTTCCACCGCGTGATCGACGGCTTCATGGCGCAGACCGGCGATGTGGCCAACGGCGACATGGAAGACGGGTTCAACATCCGCATGGCGGGTACCGGCGGCTCCGATCTGCCGAACCTGCCGGCCGAGTTCTCCAAGCTGCCGCACGACCGCGGCACCCTGGGCGCCGCCCGTTCCGCCAACCCGGATTCGGCCAACTCGCAGTTCTTCATCAACTTCAAGGACAACCACTTCCTGAACGGCCAGTACACCGTTTACGGCCGTGTCATCGAAGGCATGGAGCATGTGGACGCCATCACCCGCGGCGAGCCGCCTGCGAACCCGGACCGCATGATCTCGGTCAAGGTTGCTGCGGATGCGTAAGACGCTGACAGCGCTGGCCCTGCTTGCTGCAGGGCCGGGTTTTGCCGCCGGCCTGGAAATCCAGGTCGAGGGCGAAGCCAATGGCACCATCAAAATCGACCTGTTCGAGGATGTCGCGCCTGCGCATGTGGAGCAAATCACTGCGCTGGCTGCTGAAGGCCAGTACGATGGCGTGGTGTTCCACCGTGTGATCGAGGATTTCATGGCGCAGACCGGCGATGTCGAGTTCGGCAAGCTTGGTGGCGACATGAGCTATGCCGGGCGCGGGGGGTCCAGCCGTCCCGATCTGCCGGCTGAGTTTTCGGACCTGCCTTTTGACCGCGGAGTGGTCGGCATGGCGCGGTCGCAAAACCCGAACAGCGCCAATTCGCAGTTCTTCATCATGTTTGATGCGGGCCATTTCCTGAATGGCCAGTACACGGTTGTCGGCAAGGTGACCGAAGGCATGGATGTGGTTGACGCGATCAAGCGCGGCGCCGGGCCGAACGGCTCGGTGATCGGTCAGCCCGACACGATGACCAAGGTGACCGTCACCGAATAAACCCGATCCGGGTTTCAGTGGATGCGAAGGCCGCGTGCGATTTCTCCCAGCGCGGCCTTTTGCTTGTCCGACAGGCTGCCGTCACCGAATTTGGCAATGCCCTTCAGTATTTCAGCCAGCGCAGCAAAGCGGGTTTGCTGCGACAGCTTATAAAGGCGCCGCGTCAGCCGCGTGACGGCTTGGTCAGGGCTCCCGCATTGCTGCATGATCCAGCGGCCGAGAACCGCCAGTTCCTCTGCTTCGCTGTGCGGGATGCTGAATTGATCTCTGAGGCCCCGGACCAGTGCCTCCTTCTGTTCTGCTGTCGGATAGTCCTGAAGCTCCAGGAGGCTTGCAGCCAGGCCAGCAAGCGCCACACGGTCATCTTCGATGCCTTCGGCCGGATGCACGTCGCTGCGGCGCCGGAAGCCAAAGCGGCGCGCTGCAAGGCGAACGTCCTTGGCCGCGTCAAGGATATCGTTTGCCGCTGCAGCGGCGTTGCGTGCGCGCATGAACCAGAAATAGGCAGCCGCAAGAACTGCCAAGGCGCCGAGGATAATAGGCATCCTGTTTCTCCAATGCTTTAACAATAGATTTTCAGCATCAATGCCTGAAACGGGCCTGGGAAATCAAGCCGCGGCCAGGCCTGCATAGACAAGTGCCTCTGTCCAGACGGATCGCAAAGGGTTCGTTGAACTGTCGTCACAAGCGCGTGTTTCCCACTGTTCCCTCTGCTGCGGTCTTTCTAATACTGGGTGCAGCGGGGAGACTGTTGATGCTGAAACGCTTGTTGCTGAGTGCCGCTGTATTGCTTCCATGGCCGGTGCTGGCCGGACCCGCAGACTGGAAGCGCGAATGGCCAAAGACGGATTTCAGCCAGTCGCTTATAACCGACTGGCAGCAGATCCGCTCCGGCGGGGTGCCGAAAGATGGCATCCCGGCCCTGGACAGGCCGCAGTTCCTGGAGGCCGGCAAGGACCGTCGGTTGAAGCCGCGCGAGCCGGTCATAACCCTGGAGATCGAGGGGGCCGCGCCGCGGGCCTATCCGCTGCGCTACCTGACCTGGCATGAGATCGTGAATGACGAGGTGGCGGGTGTGCCGGTGGCGGTCACCTACTGCCCCCTGTGCAATTCGGCGGTGACCTTCGACCGGCGCACCAAAGCAGGGGTGCTGAGCTTCGGGGTCACCGGCAAGCTGCGTTACTCCGACATGGTGATGTATGACCGCGAGACGCAAAGCTGGTGGCAGCAGGCGCTTGGCACCGGCATCGTCGGCGAGATGAGCGGCCAGCGCCTGGCCAGCCTGCCGAGCTGGGTGGAAAGCTGGGAAGAGTTCACCGCCCGCAACCCGGATGGCCTGGTGATGGCGCAGCCCGGCTACAACCGGAGCTACGGGCGCAATCCGTACCGTGGTTATGACACGTCGGACTGGCCGTTTCTGTACGACGGCGCCCCGCCGCCGCACGGGCTGTCGCCGCTGGACCGGGTGGTGCGCGTCGGCAGCCGGGCCTGGCCGCTGACGCGGCTGGCCCGGGAGGGGGAAATCCGGGAAGCCGGCCTGATGCTGAGCTGGCGGGCCGGGCAGGCCTCGGCACTGGACAGCCGCACGCTGGCTGGCGGCCGCGATATCGGCTCGGTCCGGGTGCGGGACCAGGCAGGGCTGGACGTGCCGCATGACGTGATGTTTGCCTTCGCATTCCATGCCTTCTGGCCAGACGGCAATTGGATGCTCAAGTAGGCTCGGAATCCGGCAACGAAAAAGGCGCGCCCGGAGGCGCGCCTTTGCCAGAAACCCGTGGTTTTGTCTGGGTTTAGAACAGGAAGTTGTCTGCGTCCTGAAGTGCCGCGACAGTGGTGTTTTCGACCAGGATGGTGGTGTCTGCAAAGCTGACCAGCACATCGCTGCCCTGCGTGGTGAAGGTCAGATCTCCAAGGTCCGAGGCACCATTGACAATCTTGATCACGTCCAGGCCGGCGGAGAAGCCATGCATGACATCGTCGCCATCATCATCGCTGAAGACAAAGGTGTCTGCGCCGGCGCCGCCATACAGCTGATCATCGCCGCCGCCGCCGCGCAGGGTGTCATTGTTGCCGCCGCCGAACAGGGTGTCGTTGCCGGCACCGCCGAATAGGGCATCGCTTCCGAAAAAGCCCGCGAGAACGTCATCGCCTGCGCCGCCGCCCAAAAAGTCCCGGCCGCCGCCGCCCTGCAGGCGGTCATTGCCACCGCCGCCCTGCAGGCTGTCGTGTCCGCTTCCGCCAGCCAGCGTGTCGTTGCCGTTGCCGCCGTTCAAGGTGTCATCGTGGTTGCCGCCGCCCATCAGGTCATTGCCCTGGCCGCCCCACAGCCGGTCGGCGCCATCGCCGCCGAACAGGGAGTCAGTGCCCTCGCCGCCAAACAAGGTGTCATTGCCGGTGAAACCGCCCAGGATGTCGTCGTCGGCACTGCCATCAAGCAGGTCATTGCCGAGGCCGCCAAGCAGGCTGTCGTTCCCGGCACCGCCATAAAGCGAGTCATTGCCTCCATTGCCGGCCAGCGTGTCATTGCCGGTGAAGCCGTTCAGGAAGTCGTGATGGGCGCCGCCATGCATCTGGTCTTCGCCAATGCCGCCCCACAGGCGGTCGTTATCATTGCCGCCATAAAGGGTGTCATTGCCTTGGCCGCCGAAAAGTGTGTCGACGCCAAGCGAGCCGATCAGAAAGTCACCTTGCGCGCCGCCTTCCAACCGGTCAGAGCCGGCGCCGCCGTTCAGCCGGTCGCCGCCGTCGCCGCCCCATAGCCGGTCGTTGCCGTCCTCTCCAAAAAGACTGTCGCCGGCGTCGCCGCCCCATAGCTGGTCGTCGCCGCCCTCTCCAAAAAGACTGTCGATGCCGTTGCCGCCGAACATGCGGTCAGTTTGGTCCCCGCCATGCAACCGGTCTTCGCCGTCGCCGCCGGAAAGGGTATCCCGGCCACTTCCGCCGAACAGGGTGTCCAGGCCCTTTCCACCGTGCAGTTCGTCGTTTTCTACACCGCCATCCAGCAGGTCGTTGCCGTCGCCACCGGACAGGGAATCGTCGCCGCTGTCTCCGTACAGGGTATCCTGGCCTGTCCGTCCTGACAGCGTGTCGTTACGGTTGCCGCCCCGCATAAGATCGTCTGTTCTGCCAGAGCGGGTATCGCCGGTCAGCTGGTCCTGGCCACTTCCCCCTTCGTAGACGCCGATTCCCCGGTCGGAAAAGTTGATCAGTTCGACACCATTCACTTGGTCCCGGCCTTGGGAGGTCGCGATGATGAACCTGTCATGGCTGAGGCTGATTTCTGCTTCCGAGTATTGGGCGCTGATATTCAGCTGATCGGTTCCTGAGCCGCCGTCAACCGTCTCGTTTCCGCTGCCCGCGTTGATCGTGTCGTTGCCTGCGCCGGCATCCCAGAACCCGCCGGAGGAAGAGTTGATTTCGAAGCGGTCGTCGCCTCGGGTAGCGTCCGTGACGAACTCGCCTGAAGACGTGTCGCCATAGGCTGAAAAAGAGGCATCCAGGCCGGTTGCAGAGATAGCGGTAGTGCCGTTGATGTCAAGCGTGATTGAGTTGACTGTTCCAAACACGGAAAAACCGGTTGACCCGAAGCTGCCTGTTACCACCGCACGGACCGGCTGGCCTGCACTGTTGGTGCCGGAGACTTCGATCAGGCCGCTGTTTACAGTGCCGGGGACTGCGCCAATGATCCGGTAGGACTGGAGATCTCGAACGGACCAAGTTTCGTCGGAGTTGTTGACTGTAAAAACGGCCATGCCTTTTCCTTGGTTGTTAACAGGTGATGCAAATCATTTTCGATAGAAAGCCAATTATTAACCGTTTCGGTTTTGATCAAGGTAGGGAATTCCCGTTCTGCTTGTTGCGGCAAGGATGCAACACTTTGGCTGTACCAGGTTGAGGATTCTCTCAGGGGGAGTTCTTCTGCGTGACCGGTCTTCCGGTCGTATCACACTCGGATGGATGCAGAAGCAAAGGCACGCCCGGAGGCGTGCCATAACTAGAAACTATTGGGTCGCAGAGGCTTAAAACAGGAATTGTCCGCATCCTGCAGTGCTGCGAGATTGGTGTTTTCGACCAGGATGGTGGTGTTTGCAAAGCTTACCAGTACGTCACTGCCCTGCACAGAGAAAGTCAGATCCCCGAGCCCTGAGGCGCCGCCTGCGATTTGAATCTGATCGAGTCCGGCCTCGAAATCGGTGATGGTGTCGTCGCCGCCACCGGTGTTGAAGACAAAGACGTCGGCGTGGCTTCCACCGGTCAGCTTGTCGTCGCCGAATTGCCCAAACAGCGTGTCGCTGCCAGAATTGCCTTTGAGCCTGTCATTGCCGTTGCCGCCTTTCAGCTTGTCAGAGCCGGAGCCACCGGAAAGAAAGTCATTGCCGTCATCTCCCCGCAGGGTGTCATTTCCGGTGCCACCCCTCAGGATGTCGTTCTCGCTGCCACCCGACAGCCGGTCGTGGTGTGCGCCGCCGTCCAGGAAATCCTCACCTGCTGTGCCGAACAGCCAGTCCCTGCCTGCGCCGCCAAAGAGCTGGTCATCGCCGTTGCCGCCATTCAGCGTGTCATTGCCATGCTTTCCCAGCAGAACGTCGTCGTCGTGATTTCCGAAGATTTCATCATTCCCGCGCTCGCCCGAGAGCCGGTCGCGTCCGAAACCGCCCGAAAGGGCATCGTTGCCGTCTCCGGCATTTACCTTGTCATGTCCGTCGCCTGCCTGGATCGTGTCGTCCCCCGATCCGGCCTGAACAGTGTCATTGCCGGCGTACGTCGAGATAACTTCACCGTCGTTCCAGAAGGAGGTATAGGTATCGTTTCCGGTCATTGCCGCCTCGAGCGCAGCAGTAAGGTCTCCGGACTGAAGTTCCGAAAACGTCAATCCGAGATCGGTTGCTTCAATCAGCAGTTCTCCGTTGCTGATCAGGGTGAGGGCGTTGAGCAAGCTGGAAGTGGCAGGGTTGCCGTTATCATCATAGGTAAAGGCACCGGTAAAGACGACAGTTAACTGCTCAACTGTGGCGGTGATACTTGTGGCAGTTCTGGATGTAATGGCCGCATCTTCGGCCGAAAGTGTGGAAAAGTCCAAGCCGGCAATGGAATTGGAGGCTTCGGTAATAAGGATATCTGCCATTTCTGAGGCTTGTATCAAATTCGGGTGAAACTGTGCTTCTATAAGGTTGAATAGATATATGCCCATATGCGGTAAAGTGGCAAACTCAGCGCGCGGGATTAAGGCGGCATAGCGTAGTTGCATTGATGCAAAAAAACCGCCGCGGGTTTGTGCCTGCGACGGTCATTATCTGGAAAGCTATGCTTTTACAGCTGTTCAGCCCTCGGCTTTGTGGGCCGCGGTGGCTGCCTGAACAGCTGCCGATGGGGCCGGAGCTGCGGAGGGGGCCGGAGCCGGGGCTGCCTTGCGGCCGCCGGGGTTCAGCGGGTCGTCCTGACGCTGCACGGAGCCTTCGAAGTGGGCACCGCTTTCGATCGCGATGGTCTTGTGGATGATATCGCCTTCGACCCGCGCAGTGGAGGTCAGGCGGACCTTCAGGCCGCGCACGCGGCCGACGATGCGGCCGTTGATGACCACGTCATCGGCGGTGACTTCGCCCTTGATGGTGGCAGTTTCGCCAACTGTCAGCAGATGCGCGCGGATGTCGCCCTCGACAGTGCCTTCGACCTGGATGTCGCCGGTGGTCTTCACGTTGCCGGTGATGTGCAGATCCGAGCTCAGCAGCGACGCGGCGGGCTTGGCCTTGGGGGCGCTGGACTTGTAGTCGCTTGCCGCCGGTGCAGCAGGCGCAGCAGCAGGTGCCGGGGTTGCTTCGGCCTGCTTGGGCCCGGGCTCGTTGATTTTGCTCTTAGAAAACATTTCTCGCAGCCTTGATGTAGATCATGGGGTTTACAGGTTGCCCGTTGACCCTGACCTCGTAATGGAGGTGGGTCCCGGTGGACCGTCCGGTGTTACCCATATCAGCAATGTGATCCCCGCGCGAGACCCTTTGGCCCTCGGTCACGCGGATCTTGGAGTTATGGGCGTATCTGGTTTCGATGCCGAAGGCATGGCGGATGGTGACAAGGCGGCCGTAGCCGGATTGCCAGCCTGCGTGAGTCACCACGCCGTCGGCCGTGGCAAAGATATCGGTGCCGGTGCGGCCCGCGAAATCGGAGCCCTTGTGCAGGCGGCGGCCGCCGGATTTGGGATCGCGCCGGTAGCCGAATCCCGAGGTCTGGCGCACCTGTCCCAGGTTCACCGGCGTTGCAAAAGGCGCTTGCTGCGCTGCCAGCCGGTAGAGGTTCAGCTGATCCAGCTGCGCCAGGATCTTGTTGGCACGCAGTTCTTCCGGGGCGGGTTCCTCGCCGCGGGTGGACATCGCCAGGGGCTCAAGCGGGCCGCCCTGGCCGTTATAGCCGCGCCGCACCTGTTCAAGGATCCGGTCGGTGGGCATCCCGGCACTGCGGAACATCTTGTCGAGCGGGGTGACCGAGACCGCCACAGCTTCCTCGAGCTGGCGGAAGATCTGGTTGTTGCGCTCGTCCATCAGCTGCAGTTCCAGCTTCAGCTCGTCGCGTTGCTCAAGGGCGTCCCGGGCATCCGCCATGATCAGGTCGCGTTCGGCTGCGGTGTCGGACAGGACGTCAGCAAGCATTCCGGTCTGGGCAGCAGAGCTGAGCATTGCAGCGTGGGCATCGGCCCCGTCTTCCGCTTCGTCCTGCAGCTGCGCCAGCGACCTGCGCGCGTCATCGCGCTGGGTCATCGTGTCGCGCAGCGTCGTCTGAATCACTTCAATGCCGGTTTCCAGCTCGCGGCGGCGGGTTTCCGAGGCCAGCAGCTCGGACTGCATCATCGAGATCTGCGCCAGCGCAGCATTGAAGCGCGCCTGTGCCGCCAGCGCTTCTTCGGCACGGGCATCGCGCTCGGCGGAAATTGCGTTTAGGCGCTCCCGGTAGGTCTGCTGGTCGCGCTTGGCAAGCTCGCGGAAATTTCCGGCGCCGATGCTGTCCATCAGAACAATGGCCGTTGCGACAATGGCCCAGGCGACAAACAGGGTGGCGCCGGCCACTGCAACCAGCTGGGTCTCCGAACGAAGCCGGATGAACCGCGTGTCGCTGTCGGATTTGAGGAACACCCGCCGTTCAGGAAAGCGGCGTTCCAGGAAAGCATGAATTCTGATCGCGAGCCGAGTGCGCAAGGTCCGTTCCCTGTCCCTTCTTGCGAGGCAGCGCAGTGAGCGCAGTGCCGCCTCCTTGGGCGAAGTGAATAGACAGGGCGCGGCCATAGGGCAAGCCTGTTGACCCTTTGGTCTGGAAACCGGGGGAAGGCGGCGCAAGATAGGCGGAAACCTGCCGACATGCAGGGCGCGGGAACTGCAGAGGTTATGAAGGCAGCAGAGCAGGGAGGAGGCTAGCCCTGGCGTTCCTCCAGCGCTTCCATCCAGCCGTTTTCCCAGGATTGGTGGTCGACGTTGTCAAAGGCATAGGGGTTTGCGGTGAAGGACAGTCCCCGGCGCCGGGCCAGATAACCTTCGTCATAGCTGTTCATCCGCGGATCCATGCCGCAGGATTGGTGGGCCGTGTTGCGCAGATGGGCGGCGAACTCCGGGTATTTTACCAGATCGGTTTGGTCGAGCCCTTCCGGATGCTGTTTCAGCGCATGGCGGCCGCGAGGGGTAAGCTCCCAGCCGTCTTGCCCTGCCGCCTTGAGGATTCGGGCGATTTCAAGATCCTTCAGGTGGCCGGCTAGAAGGCTGCGCAGATCGGCTTCGGGAAGACCGGGATCTTCGTTGGCCTGCCGGAACAGATTGGCCAGCGCGTCCTCGCAGCTTGTCAGGGTGACCGGGCCGGAACCGGCCCTGTGAAGGATCAGTGCCACAAGGCTTGCAGCGCTTAACAGTGGGAAATCGTTATCAAACATGAGATCAGCCGGTTGCCGGGTTCTTCCTGGGTATGCCTTGAAAGGCTGCAGGTAAAACTAGGCTTCGCTGGCGCCTGGTCAAACTGACGCAAGCCCCGCTGTCATGCCGGGCCTCACCAGCCCGGCAGCGGCTTCACCTGATCCGCAAGCGGCCAGTAAAA
The DNA here is from genome assembly GCF_000813725.1 of Leisingera sp. ANG-Vp. GTDB lineage: Bacteria > Pseudomonadota > Alphaproteobacteria > Rhodobacterales > Rhodobacteraceae > Leisingera. The sequence goes on along the minus strand of NZ_JWLD01000002.1, from coordinate 333,594 downwards.
ATCCGGCGGAAGCCCTGCGTCGGCGCGCTTTTCTTCGTTGAAGGGCGGTTTCAGAGCGCCATGGAAATACTTGCGCACCAGGGTGTGGAAGACCTCTTTGGGATCCAGATCGTCGCGACCGCAGAGGAAATTGAACCATTTGGAGCCATAAGCCACATGGGCAACTTCTTCTGCATAGATAACTTCCAGCGCCTCGACCGCCTGGGTGATGCCCGCCTTGCGGAACACGCCGATCATACCCGGTGTCACATCCAGGCCGCGGGCCTCCAGAACCATGGGGACGACGGCAAGACGGCCCATGAGGTCGTCAGCGGTGTCTTCGGCCGCGCGCCACATTCCTGCATGGGCCGGCAGGGCGCCGTAGTGGCTTCCCAAGGCTTCAAGGCAGTCGCACATCAGGTTGAAATGCTTGGATTCCTCATCGGCGGCTTTTACCCAGTCGTCAAAGAAACCCAGCGGCATCGGGACGTGTGAGAAGCGGGCGATGATATCCCAGTGAAGATCGACGGCATTGAGCTCGATATGCGCCACCGCATGCAGCAAGGCGATGCGCCCGGCTTCTGAGCCCGGCTTGCGCTTGGGCACGTCGCGCGGGTGCAGAAGCTCCGGCCTGTCCGGGCGGGCCGGATGCACCGGCGGTTCGGCGGTGCCAATGGAAATGTCCGGTCCTGTACCGGCACGGGAAGCTGCCCAATCAGCGGCATAGCGGCGGGACAGGGCTGTTTTTTCCCTGCCGTCTGCGGTGGCAAGTACTTTGGCGGCGCGCTCTGCAAGCGAAAGAGGCTGGTCACCCATGCTGGTCTCCTTTTGGGCGTTGTATGGGGCTTCACCCGATTTCAAGGCAAATGTCCAGCTTGAGCCAAGCCTGGCTCCCTTTGTTGAGGATGGCATAAGCGGACGAAAGGAGCCGGCGCCCCGGCTCGGTAAGCGGCGCACTCCCGCGCCCGCGGATGATCAGCAGGCTGATCCCCCTGGCGGCCTTGGGCATGGCACCGCGCAGGCGCGGTGCGCGCCGCCCGGCGGGCGGCGCCCGACCCAACAGAGCAGGCAGTTCCCGGAAGGGAGCTGGCGGAACTGGCGGGAGCGCTCCCCTCGTGGTTACAGTTCCTGGACCGCCGCGAGCACTTCCTCCGCATGGCCATCGACCTTGACCTTGCGCCAGACACGGGCGATCCGGCCATCCGCGCCGATCAGGAAGGTAGAGCGCTCGATTCCCCAGTGCTTCCTGCCGTACATGTTCTTTTCCTTCCAGACGCCATAGTCCTCGCTGACCGTGCCGTCCGCGTCCGACAGAAGAGGCGTTGTCAGCGTGTGTTTTGCGGTGAATTTCTCATGCTTGGCGACGGTGTCCTTGGAAATCCCGAAAACGTGAGCGCCGGCATCGGCGAATGACTGCAAAGCCTCTGAAAAGGCGATGGATTCTTTGGTGCAGCCGGGGGTATCATCGCGGGGGTAAAAAAACAGCACCACGGCAGAACCCTGGAGGCTGGACAAAGTGACCTCTCCGCCGCCGCTGCGGGGCAGGGTAAAGGAAGGGGCGGGATCTGATACGTCTAGCATGGCCTGTCTCCGGTATTCTGTGCAATTCACTGGGCGGCAAACATAATCAATGACCAGCAAAGGGAAAGCTGAGATCGGACCTGACGGCGGGAAAATCAGCGCCGCCGCTGAGGCGGTGCCGGTCCGCGGCCCTGACCAGGCAGCGGAGGCAGGTTTGTGCGGCCCGCAGAAATCCGCGCGCCGGCGCTGGCGCTGGCGGCTGCTGCGCGGGCTGGTCTGGATGCTGGCGCTCCTGTGCTTTCTGGGCGCGGGCGCGGTCTATTTCGGCATCGGCACCCGGCTCGATGCGCCGGATTGGGTGCGCCAGCGGGTAGAGAGCCGGATTGAGAGGCATCTGAACGGCCTGCAAATCGAATTTGGCGCCATCCATGTTGTGGTCAACGAAGGCTTGCGGCCGCGGGTGAGTCTCAAGGATGTGGTGCTGCGGCATCCCGACGGATCGGTGTTTGCCCAGCTTGCGGATGCGCAGGCGAGCCTGGCGATGCGGCCCTTGCTGCGCGGCAAGGTGCAACCCAAGCGGATCGCGCTTAGCGGGCTTTTCGCCGCCTTGCGCCGCAACAAGGATGGCTCCTTGGCGCTGAGTTTCGCAAACGGCGGGCTGCCTTACCGGCAGGCGGGCAACCTGGCGGAGCTGATCGAGCAATGGGACAGCCAGCTTCAGAAACCGGTTCTGGCGGCTTTGACCGGGGTGGAAACCAGCGCTCTGACACTCTCCTATACCGATGACCGGCTGGGCCGGGCCTGGACGCTGGACGGCGGTCAGATCGGGTTGCAGCGGGACGGCAGCTCGGTGTCGCTCGCCGCTGCCTTCTCGGTGCTGAGCGGGCGCGGCGATGTGGGCACGGTGGAGGCAAGCTATACCTCCGAGCTTGGCAGTCCCGAAGCGGATTTCGGGGTGCTGATTTCTGACATCGCCAGTGAGGATATCGCACTGCAAAGCCCGGCGCTCGGCTGGCTAGGCGTGCTGAGGGCGCCGATATCCGGTTCGCTGCGCGGCGGTGTGGATGACGGCGGTGTCATCGAGCCGGTTCAGGCCAGCCTGCGTATCGGGGAAGGGGTGATCCAGCCCGAAGCGCAAACAAAGCCGGTCCCGATCACCGGGGCGCGCAGCTATTTCACTTATCATCCGGACCGCCAGGTGCTGGAGTTCAGCGAGCTGAGCGTGCAGAGCGGCTGGGGCTCGGGCGTGATGCAGGGCCAGGCGAGCCTGGCGGGGATCGAGAACGGGCAGCTGGCCGGGCTGGTAGGGCAGCTGCGCTTCTCGGACCTTGAGCTGAATCCGCAGCAGCTGTTTGAAACGCCGGTGTTGTTCCCAGGGCTGGATGCTGATTTTGACCTGCAATTGAAGCCTTTCCGGTTGCGGCTGGGGGAGATGCTGGTGCGGGACGGCACAAGCCGGATCCATTTTGACGGCGACATCGGCGCCGGGCCGGAAGGCTGGGATTACGACTTGAACGGCCGGGTCGACCAGATTTCCGTTGCCCGCGTCAAAGAGCTGTGGCCCGAACCTTTGGCACCCAATCCGCGCGGCTGGGTGCGGGAGAACCTTCGCAAGGGAACTGTGCGGGATGTGGGTTTCCATATGCGGGGCCGCGGCAGCGGCAAGCCGTTCATCAGCCTGGATCTGGCATTCGAGGAAGCCGAGGTTCTGTTCCAGAAATTCATGCCGCCGGTGCGGAGAGCGGCGGGTCAGCTCAGCCTTTACGGAACGCGGTTTGTGGTGACGGCCTCCAAGGGGCAGGTGGCTGCGGATCAGGGAGGCCTGGTTGATGTCACCGGCACGTCTTTCATTATCCCGGACACCTCGGCCAGGGATGGCACGCCTGGCATTGCCCGGATAAAGGCACGCGGTTCAGCCACTGCGGCTCTGTCCTTGCTGAACCGGGAGCCGCTGGCCGTTATGGACAAGGCAGGCCTGCCGGTGGATCTGGCGGAGGGGCAGGTGGAGGCCTCGGGCACTTTGGCGCTGCCGCTCCAGAAACAGGTGCCTGTGGAGGAGATCCTTTATCACTACAAGGGCCAAGTGCGGGCAGTCCAAAGCAGCAAGCTGGTGCCGGGCCATGTGGCCGCTGCTGCGCTTTTGCAGGTTGAAGGCAATCAGAGCGAGGTTCGGATCAGCGGCGATGGCAGCCTGTCCGGGGTGCCGCTGAGCGCCAGCTGGCAGCAGAAGATCGGTAAAGATGCGGATCCTGACAGCCGGGTCGAGGGGACAATAGAGCTGTCGGAAGACGCTGTAGAGGCCTTCAATCTGGGCCTGCCGCGGCGGTCCGTTTTCGGAAAGGGAGAAGGCCGCTATACGGTTGATCTGAAGCCGGGGCAGCCGCCGCGGCTGGAACTGGAGTCGGATCTGGCGGGAGTCGGGCTGCGGATTCCGGATGTGAGCTGGCGCAAGCGGGAAGAGGCCGAGGGCAAGCTTTCCCTGTCGGCAGTGCTGGCGGACAGCGCAACCGTTGAGCGTCTGGAACTGCAGGCGCCTGGCCTGGCCGCTTCAGGCCGGGTGACGACACATAAGAGCGGCGGGCTCGACCGCGCCGTGTTTTCCTCTGCGCGGGTCGGCAACTGGTTCCAGGGGTCGGTAACCTTCCGGGGCCGCGGCAATGCGGCGCCCGCAATAGAAGTGACCAGCGGGCGGTTGGATCTGAACCGGTCGCCGTTTTCGGCAACTGCTGAAAGCAGCGGCGGGAGCAGCAGCGGCGGCTCAGGGCCGATCACCCTTCGCCTGCAGAACCTGCAGGTGACTGACAGCATCGGATTGCAGAACTTTCAAGGACGGTTTTCCACGCAGGGCGGTATGAATGGTGAATTCACTGCCCGGCTGAATGGGCAGACTCCGGTTGCGGGCACGCTGGTCCCGCAAAACGGCGGCACCGCCTCGCGGATCCGCTCCAATGATGCGGGTGGCGTATTCCGCTCGGCCGGGGTGTTTGAGCACGGCCGCGGCGGCAGTTTCGACATGACGCTGGTGCCGGCGGATAAGCCCGGCGAATACGACGGCAAGGTCAATGTGCGCAACATCCGGGTGCGAAATGCTCCGTCGATGGCGGCAATCCTGAATGCCATCAGCCTGGTCGGGCTGCTGGACGAGATGACCGGCCAGGGCATCCTGTTCACCAGCATGGAGGGGCGGTTCCGGCTGGGCGCCTCGCATCTGATCCTGCACCAAAGCAGTGCCGTGGGCCCGTCGATGGGGCTGTCGCTGGACGGCAATTTCGATCTGAACAGCACACGGCTGAACATGCGGGGGGTGATCTCGCCGATCTATCTGGTGAATGCCATCGGCCGGATTCTGGCGCCGCGCGATGGCGAGGGGCTGATCGGATTTACTTTCACCCTGCGCGGCACCGCCGAAAACCCGTCCGTTTCGGTGAATCCGCTGGCGGGGCTGGCACCCGGGTTCCTGCGGGAGGTGTTCCGCGGTCCGGCGCCTAAGGTGCCAGGCCAGCAGCGGGCTTTTTCAGCCGAGGAAGAGGCCGCACGGAAAGAGCGCGAGGAGTTCCGCCAGCCGCGCGGCGCTGACAAGTAACCCTAGCTAAAAAAGAAAATCGCCATAGATTTTCCCTGCAGCACATCTTATAGCGCGCGCCATGAAACTCAGCGATTTTGACTTCAATCTGCCCGACGACCTGATTGCCACCCGGCCTGCCAATCCGCGCAGCTCGGCCCGGCTGCTGGTGGCTTCAGACGGAGCCCTGCACGATGGCAAGGTGACCGACCTTGTGGACTGGCTGCAGCCCGGCGACCGGCTGGTGCTGAATGATACCAAGGTCATCCCTGCGCGCCTGAGCGGGCTGCGCCACCGCGACAGCGCCCAAGGCCCGGTATCGGCAAAAATCGAAGCCACATTGCTGGAACCGCGTGCCGATGGCAGCTGGGCAGCATTGCTGAAGCCGCTGAAAAAAATCAAACAGGGCGAGGAAATCGTCTTTTCAGATGATCTCAGCGCAACGCTGGAAGACGTGTCGGAAGGCCAGGGGCGTCTGCGCTTCAACCTCAGCGGCACAGATTTCGACGCTGCGCTGGCTGAGGCCGGGGCCATGCCGCTGCCGCCCTATATTGCCGCCAAGCGCGCAGCGGACGAGCAGGACAAGACCGACTACCAGACTGTCTGGGCCAGAAACAGCGGCGCGGTCGCAGCCCCCACGGCCTCGCTGCATTTTGATGCGCCGCTTCTGGACGCACTCGCATCACGCGGCGTGGAGATTTCCTATGTCACCCTGCATGTGGGCGCGGGCACCTTCCTTCCGGTCAAGGTGGAGGATGTGACCACCCATCGGATGCATGCGGAATGGGGCAAGGTGAGCGGGGAGGCGGCAGCCGAAATTGCGGCCACCAAGGCAGCCGGAGGCCGGGTGATCCCGGTTGGCACCACCGCATTGCGGCTGATCGAAAGCGCCGCAAAGGACGGCCAAATCCATCCTTGGGAAGGCGATACGGATATCTTCATCTATCCGGGGTTCGAATTCCAGGTGGCCGATGCGCTGATGACCAATTTCCACCTGCCGAAGTCGACACTGCTGATGCTGGTCTCTGCCCTGATGGGGCGGGAGGAAATCCTGCAGATCTATGATCATGCGGTCCGCAGCGGCTACCGGTTCTTTTCTTATGGCGACGCGTCGCTTTTGATCCCCGCCAAGGCGGATACACCTCAGAAAAACGGCGCGAATCCATAGACAAGCGCCGCGGCGATGGTTTCTGATGTCTGGATCAGAGTCACAAAACCGCAATCAGAATCAGCGATACCGGCGTTCCGCGCTTTCGTCGCCCGGACTTAACGAACTAATGTGAGTGCAGCCCGTCCCCCGTGGAGGGCTGCTTTGCTTTCAAAGGAGGCATGGAAATGCTGCAGGTGCTGTCGAGCGCGTGGGCGCTGCTCTTGGGGGTTTGCTTGCTGATGGTGGGCAACGGCCTGCAGGGCACCATGCTGGGGGTCCGGGGCGACCTGGAAGGCTTCTCCTCGCTGGAGATGTCGCTGGTGATGGCGGCTTATTTCGTGGGCTTTCTGGGCGGTTCGCGGCTGGCACCAGAGATGATCCGCCGCGTTGGCCATGTGCGGGTGTTTGCGGCACTGGCCTCCTTTATCTCTGCGGTGATGATCCTTTACCCCATCCTGCCCAACACCGTTGCTTGGGGGCTGGGGCGTGTGGTCATCGGTTTCTGCTTCTCCGGCGTGTACGTGACCGCGGAAAGCTGGCTGAACAACGCCGCCGACAACAGCAACCGCGGCAAGGCGCTGTCGCTTTACATGATCGTGCAGATGATCGGAATTGTGACCGCGCAGGGCCTGATCCAGATCGGCGACCCGGGCGGCTATGAGGCGTTCATCATCGCGTCGATCCTGGTTTCAATCTCCTTCGGGCCGATTCTGCTGTCGATTTCGCCCACTCCTGCGTTTGACACCACCAAGCCGATGACCCTGAAGGAACTGATGAAAATCTCGCCGCTGGGCTGTGTCGGCATGTTCCTGCTGGGCGGTGTGTTCTCGGCTCAGTTCGGCATGAGCGCGGTTTACGGCACGGCCGCCGGCCTGACCCTGACCGAGCTGTCCATCTTTATTGCCACCTTCTATGTCGGTGCGACCGTGCTGCAATACCCGCTGGGCTGGATGTCGGACCGCATGGACCGGCGCGTGCTGATCCTGTTTGTGGCGCTGATCGGCGGCGGTGCTTCCGTGCACGGCTTCATGTTTGGCACCGACTTCAAGATGCTGCTGGTTGCGGCCTTCTTCATCGGCGGCCTGTCGAACCCGCTTTACTCGCTGCTGATTGCCTACACCAACGACTACCTGGACCACGACGATATGGCGGCGGCCTCCGGCGGGCTGGTGTTCATCAACGGTCTTGGCGCGATTGCCGGCCCGGTGATCACTGGCTGGCTGATGGGGGACGCGGTTCTTGGTCCGGCAGGCTTCTTCGCCTTCATCGGCGCGCTGATGTTTGTGATGGCAGCTTATGCGGCGTACCGGTCGACCCAGCGTGCCTCTGTTCCGGTTGAGGAAACCGGCAGCTTCACCGTGATGACCCCGACGGCAACTCCGGTCGCGGTGGAGTTCGCTCAGGAATACGCCATCGAAACCGAATTGGAGGAGCAAGAAACTGCTCAAGAAACGGGCTGATTGCGCTAACCAGCGGGAATTGTGAGGATTATTTCACACAGCCCCCTTGTCTGTTGCAAAATGTGACCCAAGCTTACTTGTAAACGCAATGTAAAATGGCCTGAAGTTAGGGTCAGGAAAAACTTGGAGTTACAGACCGATGGCTGGTCCCGAAGAGATACTTGCATTCTGGCTCGACGAAGTCGGCGAGAAGGGGTGGTATCTGCAGGATGACGCGCTGGATCAACAGATCCGCGAGAAGTTTCAAAAGACCTGGGAGGCGGCTTGCGAAGGCAGGTTCTCCTTCTGGCTCACCTACCCGAGCGGCACGCTGGCCTACATCATCCTGATGGACCAGTTTTCGCGCAACATGTTCCGCGGCGAGGGCAAGGCGTTTGCCTCAGACCGGGCGGCGCTGTCGGCGGCGAAAGTGGCGATCAACAAGAAGTGGGACCTGAAGATCGACGAGCCGGCGCGGCAGTTCTTCTACCTGCCTCTGATGCACTCGGAAAACCTCTGCGACCAGGAACGCTGCATCCGCCTGATGATGGAGCGGATGCCCGAAACCGGCGGCAGCAACCTGCTGCATGCCCGCGCTCATCGCGAGGTGATCCGCCAGTTCGGCCGCTTCCCCTACCGCAACGAGGCGCTGCACCGCGCCAGCACCGGACCGGAGCTGGATTACGTGATGGCAGGCGGCTACGGCGAAACAGTGCGGCAGATGCAAGCGGCCGGCTGAGCCCGGAACCGTACAGAAAATTCCGGCACCGCGGCCCTGAACGGCCGCGGTGTTTTTTTGTCTTCAGACATGCAGTATCAGCGCCGCAGCGGGGCCCGAGCAGTGCAGCCACTGAACATGGCTCGCGCCGGCCTGCGCGGCTGTTTGCGCCAAGGTGCCAGTGTCCAAGAACTGGCCGCGCCTGCTGTGCCGGATATGTGCGCTAAACAGGGTGCCAAGCATCGAACCGGCCGGCCGCTCCGCACAAAACACAAGGCAGATCCTGCCATCTGCGCGGGCGACCCGCACAAACTCGCGGAGTGCGGGTTCGGGGTCGTTTAGGACCTCCAGCCCCCAGGCGCAGGTCACCAGGTCAAAGCTGTTGTCCGCAAAAGGCAGATCTTCCATTCTGCCAAGCACCCGTCTGGCGGCAATGTCATGGCACTGGTCCAGCATTTGGCGGGAGATATCCAGAAGGGCGATGTCGATCTTGCCCCGCGACCCGTTCAGCAGTCTCCGCACGACCGTTCCGGTCCCGCAGGCCGCGTCCAGCATAGACATTCCCGGGCGGAGCAGGGCTGTGGCGGCGCCTTCAAAGGCGCATTGCGCCTCGCCGCCCGCGTACCGGAGCCAGCGGTCATGAGAGCGGTCGTAAGAGCCTGCGGCTCTGTCATAGTCATAGGCCGTGCTGGAGAACCGCATTGGCAGAACACCCGAAACCGAATAACGTCAAGTAAATTGACTAACAGGGGGAATGGCTATTGGTCAAGAAGGTTGACGAATTCCGGCCGAACCATATCGGCTGGCTGCTGTGGGACGCTGCTGCGGCCTGGAAGGCACGCTTTGCCGCCGGAATGATCGCGCATGGTCATGGCTGGTACGCAGAGGCGCGGTCCAGTGTGATTCCCTACATCCGAAAGGAAGGCACGCGCCAGGCAGAGATTGCGGCGCGGATGGGGATCAGCAAACAGGCCGTGCAGCAACTGGTTCTTGACCTTGAACAAGCCGGTATTGTGCAGCGTAAGCCGGACCCTGCCGACAGGCGCGGAAAAATCATCACTTTTACGGACGCCGGGTTGGCGGCGCAGCGAGACAGCGCCAAGGTGAAACTGGCGGTCGAACAGGAATTGCGCCAGCAATTGGGAAAGCAGGATTTTGAGGCGCTGCACCGTATTCTTGGGAAAATCGGCAGCGGCCCGCAGGAATAGGGTGAACTTTGCCGGGTTCGCCAACGGGTTGTGCGCAGCTGTGGCGAAAATGGCATGGCCGCTATGCCGCAGCAGAGGGTGATTGCAGCGCAGAAGATAATAGTTTAACGGTGAACTAGTTTTTGGAACCTGTTCGAGGCGAGGGGACACCATGGCCGCACAATCCTATGACGTGATCGTAATCGGCGCAGGCCCGGGGGGCTATGTCGCGGCCATCCGAGCAGCGCAATTGGGGCTGAAGACCTGTGTGGTCGAGCGCGAGCATCTGGGCGGCATCTGCCTCAACTGGGGCTGCATCCCGACCAAGGCGCTGCTGCGGTCGTCAGAGGTGTTTCATCTGATGGAGCGCGCCGCTGAATTCGGCCTCAAGGCCGAGAAGATCGGCTATGACCTGGACGCGGTGGTGAAACGCTCGCGCGGGGTGGCGAAACAGCTGTCTTCCGGCATCGGCCACCTGATGAAGAAGAACAAGATCGACGTTGTCATGGGCGAGGCCTCTATCCCGGCCAAGGGCAAAGTGTCGGTGAAGACCTCCAAAGGCACCGAGGAGCTGGTAGGCAAGAACATCATCCTCGCCACCGGTGCCCGCGCGCGGGAACTGCCGGGCCTGGAGGCTGATGGCGATCTGGTCTGGACCTACAAGCACGCGCTGCAGCCGGTGCGGATGCCGAAAAAGCTGCTGGTCATCGGCTCCGGCGCAATCGGCATCGAATTTGCCAGCTTCTACAATACCTTGGGTGCCGACACGACGGTGGTTGAGGTGATGGACCGGGTGCTGCCGGTGGAAGATGCGGAAATCTCTGCCTTTGCCAAGAAGGCCTTTGTCAAACAGGGCATGAAGATCATGGAGAAAGCCATGGTCAAGCAGCTGGACCGCGGCAAAGGCAAAGTCACCGCCCATATCGAGACCGGAGGCAAGGTTGAAAAGCACGAGTTCGACACGGTGATCTCGGCTGTGGGCATCGTCGGCAATGTCGAGGGGCTGGGGCTTGAGGCGCTTGGCGTCAAGATCGACCGCACCCATGTGGTCACCGACCAGTTCTGCCGCACCGGCGTCGACGGGCTTTATGCCATCGGCGACATTGCCGGTGCCCCCTGGCTGGCCCACAAGGCCTCCCACGAGGGAGTTATGGTGGCTGATCTGGTCGCAGGCAAACATGCGCATCCGGTGAAGCCGGAAAGCATCGCAGGCTGCACCTACTGCCACCCGCAGGTTGCCTCCGTCGGCTATAGCGAAGCCAAGGCCAAGGAACTGGGCTACGACATCAAGGTCGGCCGCTTCCCCTTTATCGGCAACGGCAAGGCCATTGCCCTGGGCGAGGCTGAAGGCATGGTGAAAACCGTGTTTGACGCCAAGACCGGCGAACTGCTGGGCGCGCATATGGTCGGTGCGGAAGTGACCGAGATGATCCAAGGCTATGTTGTGGGCCGCCAGCTGGAAACCACCGAGGAAGATCTGATGAACACTGTCTTCCCGCATCCGACTCTCAGCGAAATGATGCATGAATCGGTGCTCGATGCCTATGGCCGCGTGATCCATATGTGACGCCGGCGCCCCGGCTGCGTGCCGGGGCAGTTTCGCTCTGTACCTCTTGCGGTTGCGGTGCTTTCGTGGCGCCGCAGCCGTCAGAGGAGCCCGTCATGCCCAGTCTCAACCGAATAGTCATGGCCAAGGCCAGCCGCGCGATGGTGCGCAGGCTTGGGCCGGATCAGCTGGATGCCGCTGAAATTTCGGGTAATTGGGGGGAGCAGTTCAAGTTCCGCAGCTACCAGAAATTCCGCTTTCCGGAATATGATGTTTGCCAAGGGCCCTTTACCGGTCCCGGCGGCAAGCCTTTGAAATTTGACCTTATTCTGGCCAATCAGGTCTGGGAGCACCTGGACCGGCCGTATCAGGCGACAAAGAACATCCGCAAGATGTTGCGCAAAGGCGGGCATTTCTGGCTGGCGGTGCCGTTCTATATTCCGTTTCACGCTGCGCCCGCAGATTGCTCGCGCTGGTCTGCCCGCGGGCTGAAGAACCTGCTGATCGAAAGCGGGTTTGCCGAAGCAGCGATCCAATGCGGGCAATGGGGCAACCGGCAAGCGGCGCTGCGCAATATGGAGCTGCCCTGGCCGCCGGAATATGATGAAACCCGGGACAGTCTAGCGGATGATCCCGAAATGCCAATCTGCGCCTGGGCGATGGCTCAGAAGATCTGAGCCGGATTCCGAACCGATAGGAATGTTATGAACAGTCAAACCAGCGGCAGCCGCTGGCTGCTTATACTGGCGGTCTGGGCGGCGGGCTTGGGCGCGGCGGCGCAGTACGGCAAAGTTTCAGTTGTTTTTGACCAGCTTGGCGCGCTGTATCCTGAGGCTGGTGCGGCCCTGAGCCTGAGTGTGTCGATGACTGGTGTGCTGGGCATTCTGCTGGGCGCCGTGACCGGGCTGTTTGTCTCGTCCTTCGGCTACCGCCGCGCGCTGGTTTGGGCCCTATGGACCGGGGCCGCGATGTCGGCGCTGCAAGCGCTGCATTTGCCCTATGGACTGTTCCTGGCCACCCGTGTTGCCGAGGGCTTGTCCCACCTGGGCATTGTAGTGGCGGGGCCAACGCTGATGGCGCTGCTGGCCGACGAACGCCAGCAGGGCACAGCACTGACGGTGTGGAGCACCTTCTTTGGGGTCGCCTTTGCGCTGCTGAACTGGCTGGGATTGCCGCTGGTTGCCTCCCACGGGCTGCTGGCGCTGTTTGCAGCCCATGCGGTGCTGATGGCGGCGCTGGCGGTGCTCTTGCATTGGGCGCTGCGGGATTTGCCGGTGCCGCCGCGCCAGCCGGTGCCGCAGCTGGCCATGCTGCCTGCGCTGCATCTCCGCATCTACCGCTCTGCCTTCAAATTGGCGCCCGCTGCAGGCTGGCTGTTTTATACCTCCTGTTTCGTGGCGCTGCTGACGGTGCTGCCGCCGCATCTGCCAGCCGGGCAGCGTGCCTTTGTCATGGGGGCGTTTCCGCTGATCTCCATTACGTCGTCGATGACTGCAGGTGTTGCATTGCTGCGGGTGCTGCCGGCAGTAAATCTGACACAGGCGGGTTTTGCTTTCTGCGCTGCCGCCGGCCTGTGGCTTTGGGCCGTGCCAGGGGACTGGCTGGCCTGCTTTGCGCTGGCCGCCGCCTTCGGGCTGGTTCAGAGCGGCAGTTTTGCGGCGGTGCCGCAGCTGAACAGCAGTGCTGCCGGTCAGGCCGAAGCAAACGGCGCGATGTCCCAGGCCGGAAACGCAGGCAATGTGATTGGCACGCCGTTGCTGCTGGCAGCCCTGGGGCTGGCCGGGTATGGCGGTATGATGCTGGTGGTCTGCGGGCTGTTTCTGGCGGGCATTGCAGTGCATCAGCTCCTTGCTCTGCGGCGGCGCGCCTGGGCCTAGGGGCGGCTCCCACCCGTCGCCGGTCCCCAGAGGGGACCGTTTCCCGTTGGGCCAAGCGCCGCGCGGACGCGCGGCGCCTGCCTGACCCTTCGGAAACCGGGACACAGCGGCGGGAGTGCCCGGCTGCTGCCATCTGCTGTCAGCAAGTTTCATCCCGTTCGCGCAATGTTCTCAATTTGGACTTGGCGTTTTCCGCGGCATTCCCTATCTGTAGGGCGGGCGCCCGCCCAGGTTCGGCGGGGGGGGGGGCGGGGGGGGGGCCTAGGGGCGGCCCCCCCCCGTCGCCGGTCCCCAGAGGGGACCGTTTCCCGTGGGGCCAAGCGCCGCGCGGACGCGCGGCGCCTGCCTGACCCTTCGGAAACCGGGACACAGCGGCGGGAGTGCCCGGCTGCTGCCATCTGCTGTCAGCAAGTTTCATCCCGTTCGCGCAATGTTCTCAATTTGGACTTGGCGTTTTCCGCGGCATTCCCTATCTGTAGGGCGGGCGCCCGCCAAGGTTCGGCGGGTGCGGGTACGGGGGCATTATGGCTGAGCTGAAATCCATCGAAGTGCGCGGTGCACGCGAGCATAATCTGAAGAGCATCGACGTGGATATTCCGCGCGATGAGCTGGTGGTGATCACTGGCCTTTCGGGCTCGGGCAAGTCCTCGCTGGCGTTTGACACCATCTATGCCGAGGGGCAGCGCCGCTACGTTGAATCGCTCAGCGCTTATGCGCGCCAGTTCCTCGACATGATGGAAAAGCCGGATGTGGATCACATCAGCGGGTTGTCGCCTGCGATTTCGATTGAGCAGAAGACGACCTCGAAGAACCCGCGCTCGACCGTTGGCACGGTGACCGAGATCTACGACTATCTGCGTCTGCTGTTTGCCCGTGCCGGCACGCCGTATTCGCCGGCGACCGGAAAGCCGATTGAGGCGCAGCAGGTCCAGGACATGGTCGACCGGATCATGGAAATGGAGGAGGGCACCCGCGGTTATCTGCTGGCGCCGATCGTCCGCGACCGCAAGGGCGAGTACAAGAAGGAATTTCTGGAGCTGCGCAAGCAGGGCTTCCAGCGGGTGAAGGTGGACGGGGCTTTCTATGAACTGGACGAGCCGCCTGTGCTGGACAAGAAGTTCCGCCATGACATTGACGTTGTGGTCGACCGGCTGGTGGTGCGCGAGGGGATGGAGACGCGGCTGGCCGACAGCTTGCGCACCGCACTGGATCTGGCTGATGGCATCGCCATTCTGGAAACCGCACCGCGCGAGGGCGAGCCGGAACGGATCACCTTCAGCGAAAACTTTGCCTGTCCGGTCAGCGGCTTCACTATTCCTGAGATCGAGCCGCGGCTGTTCTCCTTCAACGCACCCTTCGGGGCCTGCCCGGATTGCGACGGTCTGGGGGTTGAGCTGTTTTTTGACGAGCGCCTTGTGGTGCCGGACCAGTCATTGAAAGTTTATGACGGTGCGCTGGCGCCCTGGCGCAAGGGGAAGTCGCCGTATTTTCTTCAAACAATTGAAGCGATTGCGCGGCATTATGAATTCGACAAGAACACCGTTTGGAAGGATCTGCCAGAGAAAGTGCAGAAGGTGTTCCTTTATGGCTCCGGCGAAGAGGAAATCCTGTTCCGCTATGACGAGGGCGGCCGGGTCTATCAGGTCGAGCGCACATTCGAAGGCGTCATTCCGAACATGGAGCGGCGTTACCGCGAGACGGATTCAAACTGGATCCGGGAAGAGTTCGAGCGTTACCAGAACAACCGCTCCTGCGGCTCCTGCGACGGGTACCGTCTGCGGGAGGAAGCGCTGGCAGTAAAGATTGCCGGAATCCACATTGGCCAGGTGGTGCAGCTGTCGATCCGCGAGGCACTGGCCTGGATCGAGGATGTGCCGAACCACCTGACCCAGCAAAAGCAGGAGATCGCCCGCGCCATCGTCAAGGAAATCCGAGAGCGGCTGGGTTTCCTGAATAACGTGGGTCTTGAGTATCTTACGCTGTCGCGTTCATCCGGAACCCTGTCCGGCGGCGAGAGCCAGCGGATCCGTCTGGCCTCGCAAATCGGCTCCGGGCTGACCGGGGTTCTCTATGTGCTGGATGAGCCCTCCATCGGTCTGCACCAGCGCGACAATGACCGGTTGATCGGTACTCTCAAGAACCTGCGCGACCAGGGCAACACGGTGATCGTGGTGGAGCATGACGAGGACATGATCCGCCAGGCGGATTACGTCTTTGATATTGGACCGGGCGCCGGGGTGCATGGCGGCGAAGTGGTGAGCCACGGCACGCCTCAGGCCATTGCCTCGGATACCGGCTCGATCACCGGGCAGTATCTGGCGGGCACCCGGGAAATCGCGGTGCCGGCCGAGCGGCGCAAGGGCAACAAGAAGAAGATCAAGGTGGTCAAGGCCACCGGCAACAACCTGAAAGAGGTAACCGCCGAGTTCCCGCTGGGCAAGTTTGTCTGCGTGACCGGGGTGTCGGGCGGCGGCAAGTCGACACTGACGATCGAGACGCTGTTCAAGACCGCCTCGATGCGCCTCAACGGTGCGCGCCAGACTCCGGCGCCCTGCGAGAGCATCAAGGGGCTGGAGCATCTGGACAAGGTGATCGACATCGACCAGCGCCCGATTGGCCGGACACCGCGGTCCAATCCGGCGACCTACACCGGGGCCTTCACTCCGATCCGGGATTGGTTTGCAGGCCTGCCGGAGGCCAAGACGCGGGGCTACAAGCCCGGGCGCTTCTCCTTCAACGTCAAGGGCGGGCGCTGCGAGGCCTGCCAGGGCGACGGGGTCATTAAAATCGAGATGCACTTCCTGCCCGATGTCTATGTGACCTGCGAAACCTGCAAAGGCGCGCGTTATAACCGGGAGACGCTGGAGATCAGGTTCAAAGGCAAGAGCATTGCCGATGTGCTTGATATGACTGTGGAAGATGCGCAGGAGTTCTTCCAGGCCGTGCCTGCGATCCGCGACAAGATGGATGCGCTGATGCGGGTCGGCCTCGGCTATATCAAGGTGGGCCAGCAGGCGACGACGCTGTCGGGCGGCGAGGCGCAGCGGGTGAAGCTGTCCAAGGAGCTGTCGAAACGCTCGACCGGGCGGACGCTGTATATTCTCGACGAGCCGACCACGGGCCTGCATTTCGAGGATGTGAAGAAGCTCTTGGAAGTGCTGCACGAATTGGTGGAGCAGGGCAATTCGGTGGTGGTGATCGAGCACAATCTGGATGTGATCAAAACCGCTGACTGGATCATTGATATTGGTCCGGAGGGCGGTGATGGCGGCGGCGAGATCGTGGCGGCGGGCACTCCCGAAGCTGTTGCGGATGAGCCGCGCAGCCATACCGGGCGTTACTTGAAGGACATATTGGCGGCCCGCAAAGTCGCGGCTGAATAGGGCGGAGGGGCGCTGCCCCTCTTGGCCTGCGGCCAATTCACCCCGGGGTATTGGGGACCAGAAAGAAGCAGGGCCGGCCGCCTGTCAGGCTTCGGCTGGCTGCTCCCGGCCCGGCATCAGAAGCGGAACCAGGAACAGCGCCAGCAAAGCGGTGTTCATCACCGTATTGAACCAGGCTCCGGCCGCGAAAGAGCCGAGGCTGTCCGGGATATACCAGGCCAGGAGCGCAGGCAGTAAGAGGCGGCGGCCGAGCGACGGGTTTTCCGTGTAAACATGCTTTGTGACCAGATAGATCAGCACGCAGAAGCCGCACATCAGGCCGCCGCTGATAGCGGTCATCAGGCTGGCGGCGCCGGGCCGAAGCTGCTGGCCGCTGTCCAGCGGCAGGAAAGCCAGATCCAGGAAGAGCCCGAACGCATATGACAGCGGCGTGGCGAGCGCGAGAACAAGCGCAAGCCCGAAGACGGCTGAAAGCACGGCAATTGTTTTGAGCATGCGGACAGAGGCGGTATGGGTCATTGAAGTCTCCTTGGCTGATGTCCTGGTCAGCCTTGTTCCGCAGAGGGCAGGAAAACAATTACCTGTAAGGTAAGTGAATTCCCCGCAGCTTGCGCTATTGTCGCCTGAAGCAGGAGGCGGTAATGGCGGCAGAGTTTGGCAGTGCGCTGAAGAAATGGCGGCAGGTCCGCCGGATGAGCCAGATGGAGCTGGCACTGTCGGCAGGTGTTTCGCCGCGCCACGTATCATTTTTGGAAACCGGGCGGTCGCGCCCGAGCCGGGGCATGGTTCTGCGTCTCTGTGACGAGTTGCAGCTTCCGGGTGCGGCGCGGAACCAGTTGCTTTCTTCAGCCGGCCTGGCTCCCGCTTATACCGCGCGTCCGCTTGATGATGCGGCGCTGCAGCCGCTGCATCAGGCGGTGGACTGGATGCTGAGCGCGCATATGCCTTATCCGGCCATGGCTGTGGACCGGCACTGGCGGCTGCAGAAGCTCAACCCGGCGTCCCGGTTACTGTTTGCAGCAACGGGAGTGGGCGCAGGGGACAGTCTGATAGAGGCCCTGCTGGAAAACGAAAGGCTGCGGGCAGCGCTGGACAATCTGGAAGAAGTCGAACAGCACGCATTGGCACGGCTGCGGACGGAAATCGCCCATTTCGGCGAGGACCCGGTTCTTGCACGGGCTGCCGCGCGGCTGCAGGAGAACACAGCTGAAGCGGGTGGGGTGCACGGCTTCGAATTGCCCGCAGTGATTCCCGCGCGCTACCGGATGAACGGGCAGACCCTGGCGTTCTTTTCGACCATTACCCAGTTCGGAGGAACCGGCGATCTGGCAATGTCCGAGCTGAAGATCGAGATGCTGTTCCCGGCTGATGAAGCCACCGGCCAAGCCATGGCAGCGCTGGCCGGCCAGTGAATAGTTGCCGGATTAGTCGGACAAAGCGGCAGCCGCGCCAATCAGGCGGAGCACCTTCTGAGTTTCGCGGTTCACCTGGTAGACATAGCCGCCCGCCTGAACATAGCTGCCATAGGGGTCAGGCGCCCAATGGCCGGGGTCGCCGATCCAGATGTAGTCTTCCACGATATGATCGCCGCGGCGGTAGAACCGTTTGGCCTGTCCCGGCGGCACACAGTGCTGCAGCTTCTTGGCCAGTCCCGGCGGGCAAAGAACGCTGGAACGCTCTGCCTTTCCTTGGCCATTGCCGGCGGCCAGTGGAATCGCCAGCGCGCTAGCCGCGGCAAGAACGGTAATCAAAACTGCAAAACTGCGAACCATTAACAAACGTCCCTTTCTGACTGCCTTTCACATACCGGGCTGCCCGCAAATGCCAAGGGACCTGAAAATGAGCGGCGGCGGCCCGCCTGCTGCAGGCTCAGGCGGCGGCAAGAACCCGCGCTTCGTAGCTGCGCAGGGTCAGTCGGGCGGCATTTCCGTAGCCCCGGCCGGTTTCCGCGCAGAGCTCCGGGAATAATTCCTGGATTTCCGCCAATGTGCCGGAATCGAAACCCGAAGCGGTTTCCGGGCCGGGCTGATAGCTTTCACTGAGCGCGCCATCAGCCCAGAGGATCTGGTGGCGGCCGAACAGCAAGTGGAAGTATTCCGCCTCCTGCATCTCCAGCGCCGGGCGGACGGTGCTGTCATTGACCAGATCCTTGGCTTTGACCAGCACCTCGTCTTCGCCAAACAGCAGCTGTGCGTGAACGCCTGAGACCAGCATCCGGTGATGCGGTGAGACGCAGAGGTCGCGGTGGTTGCCGCAGGTGCCCTTGGCGAAGCGGATGGGTGTGGTCTGCGCGGTGCAGGCAGTGCGGCGGCTGCCGACCCATTGCAATTCCTGCGGGCCGTTATCGTAAGTCAGCACCTGCATGCCGGGGCGAAGGTCCTCCACAGGGACCTCGCCGCCGGGCACCCGGATCAGCGTGCCGCGCAGGAAGCAGGGCACCGTTTGATTGATCTCCACCAGGCCGGTGTCTGTGTTCCCCAAACCGTTGTTAGCGGTGTAGTTGAAGTAGACGGTCTCCAGGTCGCCATCGGTCACAACGGTAAGTGTGCCGTCCGCGTTCAGGGTGACCTGCTGGCCGGTGGCCAGGGTGACAGTGTCGCCTGCAGAAACGGCCTGATCATTGATGTGGGTAATGGACAGGGTGCCGGAGGTGGTGGTGTCGTTGTCCAGAACGTCGATCACGCGGGTCTTGTTGATCGCGATATCTTCCTGATCGTCCTGTGCGACAACCGCTGTCTGCACCGATCCGCCTGCAATCAGCAGGTTGGTATCGTAATTGGCGTCTGCAGTATCTGCGACGCCGATTTTGAGGGTGTTGATTTCGCCTGCGTTCACCGGGGCGACAAAGGTCAGGGTGATAGTGAACCCGTCCATCTCGGTGTTGAACTGGTCCCCGGTGTTGTCGACATAGATGTTTTCCGTGCCGTCGTTGATATTGCCGATAGACGCGGTGCCGTCGCCAATTGAGACCTGGGCCTCAACGCCATTCACCCAGACGCCGATGACGTCGTTGAATTGGGAGTCGACGAATTCAGGGTACTCCTCGGAGGACAGCACGAAGTCGATGGTCAGCAGGTCGCCATCGGGGATGAAATCGATCTCCAAAAAGGAGGCGTCGCGGGTGGGCGCGCCGGCCAGCGCGTCAAAATCGGCGTCCCGGTCCACACCAGCGGTGTTGGTGCTGGTATTGGCGCGGACGTTGGTGTTGGTGGAGCCGTCGCTGTTGGTGAAGTCGCGGGCGTACCCGGTTGACAGGATGACGCCGGAATCCGCTGGAGCCACCCCCGGAGACGTTGTGTCTGCGCCGGAATAGATGCCGGAAGACAGGTTGTCGCCGCTGTAGCTGGCACTGGTGACTGTGACACCATCGCCAAAGATCTCTTCCGCCATCTGTGTGGCGGTGGCGGTTGTGTCGATATTGAGTTCCGTAGCGGTGGCCATGGCAGGCAGCCTGTCTCCAGCGGGCAAGATTTAACGATTGCTTACCGGAATGCTGCTGAACTTGGACGGAACTGTGGCGGTGCCGCGCCGGAATTCGGGAGTTTACTCGAATTTTAAGGGTATTCTAAAAGAATTGAGCAGAAAGGGCAGCCATCGGCTGGCTGCCCTGTATCTTTGCAAGTCCGGATGCCTTGGCCAGGCTTAGAGGAAACCCAGTCAGGTGCTGCGGGACCGCTGTTCGAAACGGGGCAGCATGGCTGAGAAGTCCTGGCCCAGACCGCCTTCATCTTCGACAAATTTCTTGTAGAGCGCCATGGCCAGTTCACCCATCGGGGTGTCGGCATCGGCGCTTTCTGCGGCCTGCTGGCTGAGGCCAAGGTCCTTGAGCATCAGCTCGGCCGCAAAGCCGGGCTGGTAGCTGTTGTCGGCCGGCGATTGAGGGCCGACACCAGGGGCAGGGCAATAGGCGTTCATGGTCCAGCTGTAGCCGGAGGACGTGGAGACCACGTCGAACATCTTCTGCCGGTCCAGGCCGAGTTTGTCGGCAAGCGCAAAGGCCTCGCAGGTGGCAATCATGGTGACGCCCAGGATCATGTTGTTGCAGATCTTGGCGGCCTGGCCCGCGCCGGCCTCGCCGCAATGCACCGCCTTCTGGCCCATGATGTCAAACAGCGGTTCCGCGGCTGCGAAAGCGTCAGGTGAGCCGCCCGCCATAAAGGTGAGCGTGCCGCCTGCGGCGCCGCCGATGCCGCCGGAGACGGGAGCGTCGACCGACAGCAGGCCTGCGTCTGCGGCTTGCGCAGCCACCGCGCGGGCGGAGTCCACATCGACGGTGGAGCAATCGATGAAGGCAGCACCCTTGGCCATTGCCGGGAGGACCTCAGCTGCAACAAGCCGCAGGATGGCGCCGTTGGGCAGCATGGTGATCACCGCATCAGCGCCTGCAGCGGCTTCGGGGCCGGAGCCCGCCATGGTGACGCCTTCGATGCTGACATCAGCCATGTCGAAGCCGGTGACCTCATGGCCCGCTTTGGCCAGGTTGGCAGCCATCGGCCCGCCCATGTTGCCCAGCCCGATAAATCCGATCTTCATGAGAGTTCCTCCTCAAATGTCAGCGCGTCCGCACCCAGCGGTGCCAGCAGATTGTCTACCGCGGATGCAGGGACGTCCTTGCCCGCAAATTGCCATTGCGGGTTGCGGTCCTTGTCAATGATCTGCGCCCGGATACCTTCCAGAAAATCGCTCTTTTCCATCGCGCGGAAGGTATAGCGGTATTCCAGGTCCAGTGCCCGGCGGATTGCGGGGCCATCAGCCCGCAGGCGCCGCAGCATTTCAACAGTGCACGCCATCGACAGCGGTGAATTCCGCTTCAGAGATTTCAGTGCACCCGTGGCGAAATCACTGTCTTCAGCTTCAAGACCCGCAAAGATTTCCGCCAGGCTGCCCTTGCCAAAATGCCGGGCTGTGCCGGCACGCATGCCCCGCAGCTTGCCTTCCGGCGCAGGCTGGACGGCGTCCTCCACCAGTTTGGCATTGCCGGTTTCCTCCAGCGCAGCGATCAATGCAGGCCACTGCTCCTGCGGGATGAAATAGTCGGCAAACCCTGCCAGGATTGCATCATCAGCGCCCATCCGCGCTGCCGTCATGCCCAGATACTCGCCCAGGTGATCCGGCGCCAGGGCCAGCATCAGCGAGCCCCCGACATCCGGCACCAGGCCAATGCCGACCTCGGGCATGGCGATCTGGCTGCTTTCGCCCACGACACGGTGCGTTCCATGGCAGCCGATGCCGACACCGCCTCCCATGGTGAAACCCTGCATGAAGCTGATCACCGGTTTCTTGTATTCGAAGATCCGCGCGTTCAGCCGGTACTCATCCCGCCAGAAGCTGCGGCCGTAGGAATAATCGCCCTTGGTGCCGGTCTCATAGAGTTCGGCAATGTCCCCGCCGGCGCAGAACGCTTTTTCGCCCTCGGCGTCGATCACCACAAGTTTGACGCTGTTGTCGCCGGCCCAATTGCGCAATGCTTCGTCAATAGCCATGCACATATCATAGCTCATCGCGTTCAGCGCCTTGGGGCGGGTGAAGGTGATACGGCCGGCCTGGCCGGACTTGCGGATATGGATGTCACTCATAGGGGGAGCTCCATTTGTATTGGGCGCCTGCTACTCCGCAATAAGCTGCCGGGCGACGATCAGGCGCATAATCTCGTTGGTGCCTTCCAGGATCTGGTGCACCCGCAGGTCGCGGACGATCTTCTCGACGCCGTAGTCTGCCAGATAGCCATAGCCGCCGTGCAGCTGCAAACAGCCGTTGGCCACGTCAAAAGCGGTGTCGGTGACCATCAGCTTGGCCATGGCGCAAAATTTGGTGGCATCATGGGCGCCGGTGTCCAGCTTCCACGCCGCCTGGCGCAGGAAGGTGCGGGCGGCCTGCAGGCGGGTTTCATACTCGGCCAGCCGGAACTGCAGCGCCTGAAACTGGTTGATGGGTTTGCCGAAGGCCTTGCGCTCGGACATGTACTGCACAGTCTGATCCAGAGCCGCTTGGGCGCCCCCCAGCGCGCCGGCCGAGATATTCAGCCGGCCGCCGTCCAGGCCTGCCATCGCGTAGGAGAAGCCTTTGCCTTCTTCGCCGATCAGGTTGTCCGCGGGGATATGGCAGTCGTCGAATTGCACTTGCGAGGTTGGCTGGGCTTTCCAGCCCATCTTGTCCTCCAGTGCGCCGAAAGAAAGACCCCGTGCGCCATCCTCGACCACCACAGTGGAGATGCCTTTGGGCCCGTCTTCACCTGTGCGGCACATCACGACATAGGCGTCAGAATAGGAGCCGCCGGAGATAAACGCCTTGGTTCCGTTCAGGATGAAACCTTCATTGCTGCGTTCTGCGCGGGTTTTCAGCGCTGCCGCGTCAGAGCCTGAGCCGGGTTCGGTGAGGCAGTAGGAAAACACCTTGTCCATGGTGCAGAGCGCGGGCAGCCACTTCTGCTTGGTCTCTTCTGACCCGAACTTGTCGATCATCCCTCCGCACATGTTGTGGATGGACAGGAAAGAGCCAATGGCCGGGTCGGCCATCGCCAAAGCTTCGAACACCAGGGTTGCATCCAGACGCGACAGGCCGGATCCACCGTATTCTTCTGATACGTACAGGCCGCCGAATCCCAGTTCCGCCAGTTTCGGCCACAACGTCTTGGGAATGGTGCCTTCTTTTTCCCATGCGCGGGAATGAGGCGCGATGTTCTCTTGCCCGAAAGCATGAGCCATGTCGAAGATGGCCGTCTGTTCCTCGGTCAGTGCGAAATCCATTTGCAGTTCCTCCCGCAAGCGCATGAATTGAACAGTTGTTTATTTAATAGCGGCAGCAGGCCGCTGAGGCAAGCTGCGCA
The DNA here is from genome assembly GCF_000813725.1 of Leisingera sp. ANG-Vp. Classification (GTDB taxonomy): domain Bacteria; phylum Pseudomonadota; class Alphaproteobacteria; order Rhodobacterales; family Rhodobacteraceae; genus Leisingera. The sequence goes on along the minus strand of NZ_JWLD01000002.1, from coordinate 310,406 downwards.
AATGCAAAGCCGGCGTGCAGCAATGCGGCAGGTGATGTCATTTAAACGGAAATTCAACAGCATCATGCCAAGATGAGAGGAGATGATTGCTTTGACCCCGGGAACAGGAAGACTATGACAAGCCGCCCGCAATTTCCGCTCAGAACCAGCAAAGCCGCAACGGCCCTGCCTTTGAAGCCTCAAGGCGCATCTGTGCAAAGCATGCAGTGGAGGGGTCCAGCAGCTTGGAGCAAGGGGAAGCTGTCCAAAACGGGCCTATCAGCAGGCGGGCAGAGCAGCAAGGATTTGGAAGCCGCGATAGAAAATCTGGTTTTAGCTGGCAAGAAAAGCATTCTTTCGAGAGATTACGAAGCAGCTTTTAAGGCTTTGTCTAAAGCAGTCGATCTTGCTCCTAAGCACTTTGCCGGGCGGATGGCCTTTGCCCACCTGCTGGACAGGATGGGAAAGATTGATGAAGCCGTTCAACAATTCGGCTCAGCGGTCAAACTAGAACCTGAAAACCCCAAACCCTACGTAGAGCTCGGCTTGATCTTCTTGCGCGGAAACCGGATTTCAGATGCGAGAGTTTTCTTTCTGACCGCTCTGGAGTGCGATCCCGAATGTGCCATTGCGTTGGACAAGCTGATGCATACTGACGCGCATATGGCGGATTGGAGCCGGTTCTCCCAGCGAAGCAAAGACGTTAAGACGTTGCGCGCGACAAACTTGGATGTGAATCCCTTTGCACTTCTGCCAGTCGCTGATGATCCGGCGTTTCAGCTGCTTGCTGCGCAGCGCTTTGCCCGCGAACGGCACAGGCTGCTAAAAGAGGAACCGGTTTCCTCCCTGCCAGCCCGGCAAGATGGCAAAATCCGGATCGGCTATTTCTCTTGTGATTTCTTCAATCACGCAACGATGCTGTTGATTGGCCAATTGTTTGAACTCCACGACCGCGAGAAATTTAGCATCTATCTGTATGATTACGGCGCCGCCAAACAGGACGACCTGCACAAGCGGGCGGTTCAGGCAGCCGATGAATACCGGAATGTATCTTTAATGAACGACCGGGCAATTGCCATGCTGGCCCGCGAAGATCAGATTGACGTTGCGGTGGATTTAAAGGGCTACACCCAGGACGGGCGGGCAGGAATTTTTGCAGTTCGCGCAGCCCCAGTGCAAATGTCTTTCCTGGGATTTCCTGGGACCGTCGGTATGCCGGCAATGGATTACATTGTTGCTGACCCGGTGGTGATCCCTCCGGAATTCCGGGACGCCTACTCTGAAAAGACGCTGAATATGCCCTATTGCTACCAGATAAATGACCGCAGCAGGATCAAGGCTTTCCCGCCCGTCACGCGGGCCGAGGCCGGGCTGCCGGAGGACGCGTTTGTTTTTTGCTCCTTCAACAACAGCTATAAGATTTCTCCCCGGGAGTTTGATATCTGGATGGACCTTCTCCGGCAGGTGCCGGACAGCGTGCTGTGGTGCTTCGCCGGGCACAAGGAGGCTGAAGCCAACCTAAGAGTAGAAGCGGAGAAACGAGGCATCAGCGGTGACCGGGTGATTTTCGCCCGCAGACTGCCGCAAGGGGCGCATCTGGCGCGGCACCAACTGGCGGATCTTTTCCTGGATACCTTTGCAGTCAATGCCCATACGACAGCCAGCGATTCCCTTTTGGCCGGCGTGCCGGTGGTTACCAAACTCGGCCGCCAGTTCGCAGCAAGAGTGGCCGGCAGCATCCTGACCGCCGCCGGGGTTCCGGAACTTGTTGCAAGCAGCGACGAGGAATATGCGGCTTTGGCGCTGCGGCTGGCGCAGAACCCGGTCGAGCTGACGGCCATCCGCGAGAAAATTGCCACTGGCCTTGCTGACAGCGATTTGTTCAATTCCAGGCAGTTCTGCAAAGACTTGGAAAGAGGTATTGAAACCGCAGTGCACCGCTTTGCAGACGGGCTGCCGCCAGATCATATTCAGCTCTAACCCGACTCGCCGCGGATGAACAGCGGTGCAAGCTGCTCAGTTTCTAAAGCAGCCTGACCTGGGTTCCGATCTGCACCATGTCATAAAGTTCTTCGACATGCTGGTTGTAGAGGCCGATGCAGCCGGAAGAGCTTTGCCGCCCGATTTTTCGGGTGTCATGGGTGCCATGCACCAAGTAGGCAGGCCAATCGAGATACATCGCGCGTGTGCCCAGCGGATTGCCGGGGACGCCGCCTTCTATGCGCTGCGGCAGAGTGGGGTCGCGTTCGCGCATGGAAGCGGTCGGGGTCCAGCTTGGATTCTCGCGCTTGCGGACAACCTTGGTATAGCCGCGCTTGGTCAGCTCTTCGGTCATCGGCACCGAGGAGGGGAACAGCCGGTAGGTCTCTCCGTCACCGCCCCAGTAATGCAGCGCGCGGGAGTTGATGTCCGCCAGCAGGCAGCCGACCCCCAGCTCATCGAAATGAACCCGCCAGTCCTGCTGGGCAAAAGCAGAGATGTTGCGCTGCACCGGCACTTCTTCGCGGATGGCCGGTTCACTTTGCGGAAACGCGTCGGTGGACTGGGCGCGCAAGAGCGCAGGTGTGGCCAGGGTTGCGCCAAGCCCGGTCAGGGCGGCGCGGCGGGTTATGCGGTGTTTGGTCATCTTGTCCTCTGCCGGGCTGCTCGAAAACTCGGCAGCAAGATAAGCAAGCACACGGGTTTTCATAGGGGCCCAATAGCGGATTTGACCCGCCTCACAAACTTGTGTCGGCGCGGGCGGCAGGTTCCCGCCGCTGCGCCGGGCAGGTTTCAGCCATAAAGCTGGCGGGCCTGGGCGAAGGACAGCAGCCGCTTGCTGTCTTCGTCCCACAGGTGCAGCCGCGCATTGGCCAGGCTCTCGCGGATGGTCATCCGGTTGCCTTCGGCCAATTCTGCATGATCCCGCAGCACTTGCGGCAACCTGTAGAAGGGAATGCGGCTGTAAAGGTGATGCACGTGGTGAATGCCGATATTGGCGCTGAGCCATTGCAGCACCGGCGGCAGCACATAGTGGGAGCTGCCATGCAGAGCGGAGTCATGCAGCTGCCAGTCCTCTTCCTGCTCCCACTGTGTGGTTTCAAACTGATGCTGCACGTAAAACAGCCACAGGCCGGCGGTTGCAGCGATCAGCGTGGCAGGCACGAAAATGAGCAGAATTGGCATCAGCCCGCCAAAGTACCAGATAGCTGCCAGAGCTGCGATGATTGTTGCGTTTGTGCCCATTGCGCTGATCCAGTAGCGGGACTGGTCCATCAGGCCGTAAGGAATGCGGTTCTGCAGGAAAAACAGATAGCCGGGGCCAATACCGAACAGCGTCACCGGGTGGCGGTAAAGACGGTACATCAGCCGCCCCCAGCGGCTTTCCGCCCGGTACTCCGCCACCGTCATGGTGTGGATGTCGCCCATGCCGCGCTTGCCCAGGTTGCCATGGGTGCTGTGGTGGATCGAGTGGGTGCGGCGCCAGACGTCGTAGGGTGTAAGTGTCAGCACGCCGATGATCCGTCCGACCCAGTCGCTCACATGGCGGTTGCGGAAGAAGGAACCATGGCCGCAATCATGCTGGATGGTGAACAGGCGCAGCAGAAAGGCTGCGATTGCCACCGAAATAGCGAGTGTCAGCCAATAGCTGACAGAGAGCGACCACCAGGCCAGCGCCCAGAGCGCCAGGAAGGGTACAACAGTTACAGCCAGTTCGAACGCACTTCGCCGATGATCCGGTTCCCGGTAGTGGGCCAGCACCTTGACCCAATCACGTGCTGTCTTTGCGGCCGAACCGGGCCGGTCGGGAATCTGGGTGCTGCTCATGCGCCTGCCGTTGTTCTTGAGTGGTGCTGACCGGATAGACTACCAGCCGGGCAGAGCAAGGGAAATTTTGCCGCAAACAGGTTTAATCCTTCACAGTTGCGGGTTCACGTCGTGCCTGATTGCGGGGGCTTCCTGGTCGAACAGAGAAAAACAAGAAAGGCCCCGGAAATCCGGGGCCTTTGAAAGCGATTTAAAAGCAGAAGCTTAGTCCATAGCTTTGAAGTTGAACTCGCCGCCTTCCTTGATGCCCGAGGGCCAGCGCGAGGTCACGGTCTTGGTGCGGGTGTAGAACTTGAAGCTGTCCGGGCCGTGCTGGTTCAGATCGCCGAACATGGACTTCTTCCAGCCGCCGAAGGTGTGGTAGGCCAGCGGCACCGGGATCGGGACGTTGATGCCGACCATACCGATGTTCACACGGCTGGCGAAGTCGCGCGCAGTGTCGCCATCACGGGTGAAGATCGCGGTGCCATTGCCGTACTCATGATCCATCGCCAGTTTCAGCGCTTCTTCATAGGAGCCGGCGCGGACGGTGGACAGAACCGGGCCGAAGATTTCCTGCTTGTAGATGTCCATGTCGGTGGTGACACGGTCAAACAGGTGCGGGCCGACAAAGAAGCCGTCTTCATAGCCCTGCAGGGAGAAGTCGCGGTTGTCGACAACCAGTTCCGCGCCCTGATCGACACCGGACTGGATCAGGCCCAGGATACGGTCCTTGGCGGCTGCAGTTACAACCGGGCCCAGGTCGACGTCGTCGCCTGCGGTGTAGGGGCCGACTTTCAGCTTTTCGATGCGCGGGATCAGCTTCTCGATCAGCTTGTCGGCGGTTTCTTCACCGACCGGAACCGCAACCGAGATCGCCATGCAGCGTTCGCCTGCCGCGCCGTAGCCTGCGCCGACCAGCGCGTCTGCTGCCTGATCCAGATCCGCATCGGGCATCACGATCATGTGGTTCTTGGCGCCGCCGAAGCACTGGGCGCGCTTGCCGTTGGCGGTGGCGCGGGAGTAGATGTACTGGGCAATCGGGGTGGAGCCCACGAAGGACACGCCCTGAATGATCTCGCTGTCCAGGATGGTGTCGACCGCTTCCTTGTCGCCGTTCACAACCTGGAACACGCCTTCGGGCAGGCCTGCCTCAACAAACAGCTCGGCCAGCATCAGCGGCACGGACGGATCGCGCTCGGACGGCTTCAGCACCACGGCGTTGCCGCAGGCCAGCGCCGGGCCGACGTGCCACAGCGGCATCATGGCGGGGAAGTTGAACGGCATGATGGAGCCGACAACACCCAGCGCCTGGCGCATGGAGAACATGTCGATGCCGGGGCCCGCGGAGTCGGTGAACTCGCCCTTCAGCATCTGCGGTGCACCGACGCAGTATTCGATCACTTCCAGGCCGCGCTGCAGGTCGCCCTTGGCGTCGGGGATAGTCTTGCCGTGCTCGCGGGACAGGGCCTCGGCCAGTTTGTCCATGTCGCGGTTCATCAGCGCGACCATTTTCATCATCACGCGGGCGCGTTTCTGCGGGTTGGTTGCCGCCCATGCGGGCTGCGCTGCCGCCGCCTGTTCGATGATCGCGGCGGTTTCATCGGCGCTGGCCATGGCCAGTTTCGCCTGAACTTCACCTGTTGCAGGATTGTAGACGTCGTCAAAGCGGCCGGACGTGCCGGCGGAGAGCTTGCCGTTGATAAAGTGGCCGAGTTCTTGCATCGGTTCCTCCTGTTTTCCTTTGCCGCAATCCTAGGCTTGCAAAAAACATCGGAAAAGAGGAAAGATTTCAAAGAGGCTTTGCAGGAACGCAAAAGGTTAACGCAGCGTTAATACGGGCACGGAGGAACCGGCGCAATGGATCCGCAGTGGGATGATATGAAAGTGTTTTTGGCGGTGGCGCGGGAGGCCAGCCTGTCAGGGGCAGGGCGCATCCTGAAAATGGACCCTGCCACCGTGGGCCGCAGAATTGCCCGGTTCGAGGCCGCTTTGGAAACTCCGCTGTTTGTGAAATCCCCGCAAGGCTATGCGCTGAGTGCAGCCGGCGACCGTTTGCTGGTCCATGCCGAGGCCGCAGAACAAGCGATGCGCGCAGGCACCGAGGCGCTGACCGGACCCAGCGATACCTTGTCCGGCCAGATCAGGATTGGCGCGCCGGACGGCAGCGCCAACTACATTCTGCCGCAGGTCTGCGTCCAGATCGCCGAGGAAAATCCCGATTTGGATATCCAGATCGTTGCGCTGCCGAGGGTCATCAATCTGAGCCGCCGGGAAGCGGATATGGCCGTTACCGTCAGTGCGCCCACGGCCGGCAAGCTGCTGGTGCAGAAAATCTGCGACTACAAGCTGCATCTGGTCGGCTCGCGGCATTACTTGAAGAAACACCCGCCAATCGAAAAGCTTGAGGACCTCAGCGGCCACAGGATGATCGGCTATATCCCCGACATGATTTTCGACAAGGAACTGGATTACCTCAATGACATTGGCATTGAGAGAGTTGCACTGGCGTCAAATTCCGTGTCGGTCCAGATCAAGATGGCGGCGCAAGGCACGGCTCTGTGCGTTGCGCATGATTTCAGCCTGCCGGCGCACCGCATGCTGCGCAAAATCCTGACCGAAAAGGTGAGCCTGACCCGCAGCTTCCACCTGGTGCGCCATCAGGGCGACCAGCGCAGTGAACGGCTCAACCGCTTTGCGCAGGCGCTGTCCAAAGGCATCCGCGACGAGGTGGCCCGATTGGAAGCCTTGACTTAAAGCTGCATTGCGGCAAACCTCGGAATTACGCAATAATATTACGGAGGTGTGCGCAGAATGCTTGTTCAAGAGATTTTGAAGTCAAAGGCCAGCTCCGAGGTTGTCACCGTCAAACTGACTGCGAGCGTGTCCGAGGCTGCAAAAGTGATGTCTGACAACCGTTTTGGCACCGTGGTGGTTTCTGCAGACGGCGAGTATCCGGACGGAATCCTGTCCGAACGCGACATCGTCCGGGAACTGGCCAAGGCAGGGTCCGGCTGCCTGGATCAGCCGGTCAGCGGCTATATGACGCGCGAGCTTGTCACCTGCACGAGCCAGTCGAATGTCGGGGACATCCTGAAACAGATGACAGACGGGCGTTTCCGCCACATGCCAGTGGTCGAAGACGGAAAACTTGTTGGAATCGTTACACTTGGCGATGCCGTGAAGGCGCAGCTGGCGCAAGTGGCAATGGAGAAGGACGCGCTGCAGGACATGATCATGGGGCACTGAGCCGCAGGGGCAGGCTCCGTATTTCTGCCCTCTTGCATTCGCAGCACCAGATGTGTTTGCGTGTGCAGAAATTCTGACAAGGCAGGAGGCCGCCCATGCGTGTGGGTCTGTATCCCGGCACCTTCGACCCGATCACCATCGGGCACATCGACATCATCCGCCGCGCCAGTGCGCTGGTGGACAAGCTGGTCATCGGCGTCGCGATCAACCGTGACAAGGGGCCGTTGTTCAATCTGGAAGAACGGGTTGAGATGATCGAGGCGGAATGCGCCAAGCTCAGCGCCGAGACCGGCACCGAGATTGTGGCGCATCCCTTTGAGAATCTGCTGATCGATTGTGCCCGTGACGTCGGCGCTCAGATCATTGTGCGCGGTTTGCGCGCGGTTGCGGATTTCGAGTATGAATTCCAGATGGTTGGCATGAACCGGGCGCTGGACAGTTCGGTGGAGACGGTATTCCTGATGGCGGAGGCGCGGCATCAGGCGATTGCGTCGAAGCTGGTCAAGGAAATCGCCCGGCTGGACGGGGATGTGTCGAAATTCGTGACCCCGCTGGTCAAAGACCGCCTGCTGGACCGGTTGGGCAAAACCGCCTGAGATCTTTTGCAGATTTGGAGACTGGCAAAGCCGGGCTAATTGCCTGGCTTTGTGCTTTTGCCGGCGGGTTGCGTGTAAGTACCGGCCGAAGGCAGGCAACAGGGCTTGAGGCCAGCGGCTCCGGAAACGATGGCGGTGTCAGCGCCAGAAGGCGACCCAGTCAATCAGCGCAAAGAACTTCTTGCCGAGGAAGATCATGTGCTCATTGCCGAACAGAGCGATATCAATAGCGGCAGCGGCAACCAGGAACAGGCCCAGGAAAATGGCAATCCGGTTGGTCATGAAAGCTCCGCCGCAAAGAAAACGCCCGCCCAGATAACCTGAGCGGGCGCGAATTCTCAAGAACAATTGGGCGTTTAGCCCAGCTTGCCCATCGCAACGGCGACATCGGCCATACGAACCGAGAAGCCCCATTCGTTGTCGTACCAGGCCAGCACGCGCACCATGCGGTCCTCAACCACGCGGGTCTGGTCCGGCGCAAAGATCGAGCTTTCCGGGGTGTGGTTGAAGTCGGTGGAGACCAGCGGCGCCGGCTCAAAGCCCAAGACACCCTTCATCGGGCCTTCGGCGGCTTCCTTGACGGCCGCGTTGATCTGCTCGGCGGTCACGTCGCGGCCGGCGCGGAAGGTCAGGTCCACGGCGGAGACATTCGGGGTCGGCACGCGGATGGCGGACCCGTCCAGGCGGCCCTTCAGGTTCGGCAGCACTTCACCCAGGGCTTTGGCGGCGCCGGTCGAGGTCGGGATCATCGACATTGCAGCTGCGCGGGCGCGGTACAGGTCCTTGTGGCGGCGGTCCAGGGTCGGCTGGTCGCCGGTGTAGGCGTGGATGGTGGTCATGATGCCGTGCTCGATGCCAAAGGCCTCGTCCAGCACTTTGGCCAGCGGCGCCAGGCAGTTGGTGGTGCAGGAGCCGTTGGAGATCATGGTGTCGCCGGCTTCCAACTGGTCATCGTTAACGCCGTAGACGATGGTCTTGTCGACATTCTTGCCAGGGGCGGACAGCAGCACTTTCTTGGCGCCGCGCTCCAGGTGCGCTTTGGCTTTCTCACCGTCGTTGAACTTGCCGGTGCATTCCAGAACCACGTCGCAGCCGTCCCAGTCCAGCTCACCCATGTCGTAGGTCGAGAACATCTGCATGTCGCCGCGGCCCAGGTTCATGGTGCCTTCGCCGATGGTGACGTCGCCGGGGAAACGGCCATGCACGGAATCGTATTTGATCAGATGCGCAGCGGTGTCCAGCGGACCGGTGGCGTTCACCTTGATCACTTCGATGTCGTCGCGGCCCGAAGCGGCAATGTGCGACAGGGTGCAGCGGCCGATGCGGCCAAAACCGTTGATCCCGACTTTGATGGTCATGAGTACGTCTCCAAGCGAGCAAAACCTTTGGCCGCCATATAGACCGGGGCGGATGTGGTCTAAAGGGGTAAAAGCGGCATTAAATGAAACTGTTAGCGCAAAATGTCGCTGGTGGCGGTAACGGCTGCCGCCGGTGGCGTTAACGGAAAATTGCCGCTGGCGCTAACGCTTGTGCCCCGGCGCGGAAGCAGGCAGATTGCCGGGTAAACGCGGGCAGAGATTGAGGGAATTGGCATGAGCGGTTTGCTGGCGCTTCTGGATGATGTGGCGGGGATCGCCAAGGTGGCGGCGGCGTCGATTGACGACGTGGCGGCGGCGGCAGGCAAGGCCGGGGCCAAGACTGCGGGTGTGATCATCGACGATGCAGCGGTGACCCCGAAATACGTGCAGGGCTTTGCGCCCGCGCGTGAGCTGCCGATTATCTGGCGCATTACCCGCGGGTCGCTGTTCAACAAGCTGATCCTTTTGCTGCCGGTCGCCATGCTGCTGGCGAACTTTGCCCCCTGGCTGATCACGCCGCTGTTGATGCTGGGCGGGTCATACCTGTGCTTCGAGGGCGCTGAAAAGGTCTTCCACGTGCTGTTCCCGCACGCGAGCCACGCCATCGAAGAGGATATGAGCGTCAAGGACCCGGGCCACCTCGAAGAGCAGAAAATCAAGGGGGCTATCAAGACCGATTTCATCCTGTCGGCAGAGATCATGACCATTGCGCTTGCCGCCATCGAGGCGCCGAATGTCTGGATGCAGGCGGCAACGCTGGCGGTGGTGGCCATCGGGGTGACCGTCGCCGTCTATGGCTCGGTGGCTTTGATCGTGAAGATGGACGACGTGGGCCTGTACCTGACGAACAACGCGCCGACGCCGGTCGGCCGGGGGCTGGGCCGCGGGCTGGTCAAGTTCATGCCGGTTCTGATGTGGATCCTGTCGGTGGTTGGCACCGCTGCGATGCTGTGGGTCGGCGGCTCCATCATCATCCACGGGCTGGAAGTGCTGGGCTTTGGCTGGCTGGGCCACCTCATTCATGACTGGGCCTATGCCATTGGCCACGCGGTTCCCGCGGGCTGGACCGGTTTTGCCGAGTGGACCGCCAAGGCCGCAATGGACGGGGTGTTCGGCGTTGCCTGGGGGCTGGTGCTGATCCCGCTGGCGACCAAGGTGATCGGGCCGGTGATTGCGTCGGCCTCCGGGAAGAAGTAAAGCCAAGCTGATGGTTGTTTAAGGGTGCTGAAACATTAAGAAATTTGCTTTGGATCCGGTCAATTTCAGAAGGTGGTCAAGAAATGAGTTCCCGAAGAGTATTGAGCAGGATTGCTGTGGGCTTACTTACGTTTGCTGGCTCTGGAGCATTTGCTGACACTCAGAAAATCCGTTTTGACTCGTGGAATCTCTCTGTCACGGCACGGGAAGAAATCGTGGCACAGGACACCGGTCAGCTGATTGACTTTGAATTTCAATCAGAGTTGGCCGATGACTACGACTATTTTTTTGCAGTGCTCGATGGGATGGAAAACGTTCACGCATTCCCGCTTTTTGACTTTTTCCAGCTAGACCGGAGTGAACCCTTTCCAGAAGAAAAGGCAATTGTTGAACTCAAGTACGTCTTAGAAGGGAACGACGATTTCCGTCTTTTGCTGATCGATGGGCCGTACTTTAGCGAGTTTGATCAACGGTGCCTTGGCCACTTGATTTTCAGCCTCATGACAGAGGATGAGCTTGTAGAGCGCGATGGTCAGGAGATTGAGGCCTTTCGTCACTGCGAACCGGGCGAACCTTCAATTGCCAGGGGTAAAAAGGGGGGTGCCAGTGACGGTTGATGCGCAACGGCTCAATCGATGGGCCTGGCGGGCGCTAGACCTGTAACGCAGTTTTTTGAGGCGGAAAAGGAAAGGGGCATCCTGTTGGATGCCCCAAAGACTGTAGCTGCTAGCTGAGCAATCAACCCAGCAGCTCTTTGACCTTCGCCACTGTGCCCTCGGCGGTGATGCCGAAGCGTACGAACAGCTCGCCTGCAGGGGCGGAGGCGCCGAAGCGGTCCATGCCGACGAAGCCAGCCTTCTTGTCCTGGCCGCGCTCGCCCAGAAGCCAGCGGTCCCAGCCGCCGTCGCGGACGGCTGCCTCGATGCCGACGCGGACCGGGCCTGCGGGCAGGACCTTGCGGCGGTAGGCTTCGTCCTGCGCTGCAAACAGCTCCATGCAGGGCATGGAAACAACGCGGGTGCCGATGCCTTCGGCTTCCAGCTTGGCCTTGGCTTCCATCGCGACGGAGACCTCAGAGCCGGTGGCGATCAGGATCACCTGGCGCTTGTTCTCGGCCTCGGCCAGCACATAGGCGCCTTTTTCGACCATGTTGGTCAGCTTGTGCTCGGTCCGGACGGTCGGCAGGTTCTGACGGGTCAGGGTCATCACCGAGGGGGTGTCCTTGGAGGTCAGGGCGATTTCCCAGGCCTCGGCGGTTTCCACGGTGTCAGCCGGGCGGAACACATAGGTGTTCGGGGTCGCGCGGCAGATCGCCAGGTGCTCCACCGGCTGGTGGGTCGGGCCGTCTTCGCCAACGCCGATCGAGTCGTGGGTCATCACGAACACCGACGGGATCTTCGACAGCGCGGCCAGGCGCATCGCCGGGCGGGCGTAGTCGGTGAAGCAGAAAAAGGTGCCGCCATAGGGGCGCATGCCGCCGTGCAGCGCCATGCCGTTCATCGCCGCGGCCATGCCGTGCTCGCGGATGCCCCAGTAGACATAGCGGCCCTTGCGGTTGTCGGTGTCAAAGACGCCCAGGTCGCCGGTCTTGGTGTTGTTGGAGCCGGTGAGGTCGGCGGAGCCGCCCACGGTTTCAGGCATCAGCGGGTTGATGACGGCCAGCGCCATTTCCGAGGATTTGCGGGTGGCAACCTTGGGCTGCTCTTCGCTTACCTGCTTTTTCAGCGCCTTGATGGCAGCGGACAGTTTCTTGGGCGCATCCAGGTTGTAGGCGCGGTTGAACCGGTCCTGCTTCTGCTGCGACAGCTCGGCAAAGCGGGCCTCCCAGGCTTCGCGCTCGGACTTGCCGCGGGAGCCGATCTCTTCCCACTGGGATTTGATCTCAGCCGGCACCTCAAACGCGCCGCCGGTCCAGCCATAGGCGTCCTTGGCCGCCTGCAGCTGGCCTGCGTCGGTCAGCGCGCCGTGGCCTTTGGAGGTATCCTGTGCGGCGTGGCCCAGGGCGATATGGGTTTTGCAGGCGATCATCGACGGCTTTTTGGATTTCTTCGCCGCCTCGATGGCCTCGTCGATGGCCTTGGGGTCGTGGCCGTCGATTTCCAGCACCTGCCAGCCCGACGCCTTGAAGCGCTGCACCTGGTTGGTGCGGTCGGACAGTTCAACCGTGCCGTCGATGGTGATGTTGTTGTTGTCCCAGAAGACAATCAGCTTGCCGAGGCTATGGCGGCCTGCGAGGCCGATGGCTTCCTGGCTGATGCCTTCCATAAGGCAGCCATCGCCTGCGATCACATAGGTGTGGTGATCCACGACCTTTTTGCCGTAATGAGCGCGCTGCATTTCCTCAGCCATGGCAAAGCCGACGGCGTTGGAGATGCCCTGGCCCAGCGGGCCGGTGGTGACTTCAACCGCGTCCAGCAGGAAGTTCTCCGGGTGGCCTGCAGTCAGCGCGCCGGACTGGCGGAAGTTCTTGATCTGGTCCAGGGTGACCTGCTTGTCGCCGGTGAGATACAGCAGCGAGTAAATCAGCATCGAGCCGTGGCCCGCCGACAGAATGAAACGGTCGCGGTCCGGCCACTGCGGGTTCGATGCATCAAATTTGAGGTGCTTTTCGAACAGCACGGTCGCCACATCTGCCATGCCGATCGGCATGCCGGTGTGCCCGGAGTTTGCGGCGGCAACGGCGTCCAGCGCCAGCGCACGAATGGCGGCGGCTTTGTTCCAATGCTCGGGGTTTGCGGTGCGCAGGGCTGTCAGGTCCACTTGGATCGTCCTTTGGCGTTAACAGTCATTTGATCCGCTCAATAACAGCGATGCCGCAAAGATCAAGCATGCTTGCGCGCATGTCTGCCTTGCTGCGCGAACTTGGCGCGGCAAGTGGTTGAAACGCAAAGGGGGGTGATTTATTCCTGTGAGAGAAGAACTGGCCCATGTCAGCGGTGTTGCGTTCGATTCGCAGGCGCACCGGAGAGAATATGGAAAAGATGTGGACGGGTGAGGGACAGGCATGAACCAGATTGAAGAGTTGCAAGGCCGCATCCAGGCCGCGCTGGAGCGTATCAGTGCAGGCTCTGCCGCGCTGCAGGAGGCGCGTGCTGCAGACCAGGCCAAAGCAGAGGAAGCCGCCGCCAAGGCCGAAGAATCTGCCGCAGAGGCTGCCAAGGCGGCTGAAGCCGCCGCTGCGGGGGCGGCCAATGCTGAGGTCGAGCAGGCGCTGGAAGAGGAAAAGCTCGCCAATGCCCAGCTGGAAGAACGGGTGAAAGTGCTGCACGCCCGCCTCCAAGAGGCCGGCGGCCAGGCGCCCGCACCCAGCGAGGATGTCGCGGCGATGCAGGCAGAGCTTGAGCTGCTGCGCAACGAAGCGGGCGATCCCGCTGAGAAGGAAGCGCTGCGGGCTGAAGTAGCGCGCTTGAAAGGCGAACTGGAAGCGGCGGCCAATACAGCCGCTAGTGAAAAAGAAGCGCTGGAAGACCAGCTGTCGGAAGCCAAAGCGGCCTGCGACAGCCTGAAGTACCAGCTCGACGAAACTCAGGACGGTGCTTCAGCCCCTGCTGATCCGGCTCCTGGCCAGGATTTGAGCGCTGAGATTGAGCGCCAGAACGATGCCCTGCTGCGGCTGGATACCGAGTTGCAGCAGCTGCGTCAGGCAAATGAAGACCTGCGGGCCTCGAATACAGCCCTGCGCGACGCCAATGCGCAAAGCCTCGGCGATGCCGGGCTGATCAATGCGTCTATGGAAGCCGAGATTGAAGGGCTGCGCGCGGCCCAGGCCAGCGATCAGGCCCAGGTGAACGCTGTGCTTGCCAAGCTTGAGCCCCTTTTGGCCAATGCGCGCAACCTGCCGGAAGGGGAGGAAGTCTGATGCCCGAAGTGACCATTCATATCGGCGGCCGAGGTTTTGAGGTCTCTTGCCAGGAGGGCGAAGAAAGCTACCTGCACTCGGCTGCCAAGATGCTGGACGATGAGGCGCAGGTGCTGTCCGACCAGATCGGACGGATGCCCGAAGCGCGGATGCTGCTGATGGCCGGGCTGATGCTGGCGGACAAAACCGCAGCCGTCGAGGACCGGATCAAGGAAGTTGAGGCCGAGCTTGCCGAGCGCGAGAAGGAACTGGCTGAGCTGCGCGATGCGCCTGCACCTGAGCCGGAGCGGGTTGAAGTGCCGGTGGTGCCGCCGCAGGTGGCGGAAACACTTGCCGCGCTGGCAACTCGCAGCGAAGCCCTGGCCCAGGAGCTTGAGGAGAAACTGCAGCCCGCCGAGTAACCAGGTTGCGGCCGTGCCTTTTTCAGATCTTCTGGAAAACGAATACGGCAAAAATCTGTCCGTTTTCAGACCTTTGCGCGAAGCTCCGGAAACACTGTTTTTCGGGGGCCGCGGTTTGGCTAGGCTCGTGATTGCGAACAATTTGAAGTACTTTCGCTGTGCAGGCAGAAGACCTGAGGCAGCGGAGCGGCAGAATGTTGGAAGCAATGATCCTGGCAGTGCTGGTGGTGGGCGGAGCCTCCATGAGCAGCTTTGACTTCGATGTCCCTCAGCCGGAAGAGGACATTCCGGACACCGAACCAACCGACAATTCCGACCGCCTGCAACTGGGCGGGGAAGACGACAGCATCGATGCCGGGCGCGGCAATGATCAGGTTGCGGCAGGCGCTGGCGACGATACCGTTGCGGGCGGTCTTGGCAAGGATGTCCTGCTTGGCGAAGCTGGTCATGACCAGCTGGCTGGCGGTGAGTTTCACGACATCCTGCTTGGCGGCGAGGGTGATGACCTGCTGGAAGGCGAAGGCGGCAAGGATATTCTGCTGGGCGGAAGCGGCGACGATACCGTACTGGGCGGCGATTGGGACGATGTGATCTCCGGCGATGCCGGCTCAGACCTGTTGGAAGGTGGGCGCGGCAATGACAATATCTTTGGCGTTAATGTGCTGCCCGAACCGGACGTAGACACTCTTAGGCTGCTGCGGGAAGATGAGGAGACTGCGGAGAATATCTTTACTCTGACAGCGGATGAAGAAGCTGACACCCTAATTGGCGGTGACGGCCATGACTACCTTGCTTTGGGCGCCGGGGATTCGGGCAATGGCGGCACCGGACGCGATGTCTTTGAGCTGCACTTGGAGGGGGGCAGCCCAGACGTCATTGCTATCGAAGACTATGAGGCCGGAACAGACAGTATTCGGATTGCGGGTGCGGACACTGGCGGGTTCATTGTCGAACAGGAAGACGGCAGCGGTGATGCGCTGATTTTCGACGATGGAACCCTCGTTGCACGCTTGACCGGCGCGGGCGGCAGTTTCGGGCTTGAGCAGCTTGAGTTCACCTCCGGAGCATAAGACCTTCGCGACCGTTATTTCTGACATGTGCAGACTGGCATGGCCTGCCTGCCGGGTAATTTTTTCCAATGCCTGAACGGTGTATTGCAACCGGCCGGCACAGCAGGCCGGTGCGATCGCTGGACCCGGGAAAAGAACCGTTATACCAGAGTTAATAATTCTTTAGTTGTATTTGAGGGAAATCTGATGATCGCAGTAATTGTGCTGGGAACTTTGGCTGTAGCGGGCCTGGCGATCAGCGGCGGAGACAGTGACGACGCGCTGAACACTGAACCCACGGATTCTTCCGACGACCTCACATTCGGATCGCTGGACGACTTGATCGACGCCGGCGCTGGCTTTGACACGGTAAACGCAGGTGCTGGAGATGACACCGTGAACGCAGGTGCGGGCAAGGATGTGATCTATGCCGGTTCCGGGGACGACAGCGTTGAAGGCGGCGGCTTTCATGACATTGCCTATGGCGAGGGCGGAGATGACACTCTGAACGGCGGCGATGGCATTGATGTGCTGTTTGGCGGTGAAGGCGCCGATGTGCTGGAAGGCGGCGGCCGGAACGACGTCTTGTACGGCGGCAATGGCGCCGACTACCTGAGCGGCGGTCTGGGCGATGACGAACTGAACGGGGTGAACCTGAGCCGGGATCTGACAGCGGAGGAGGTTGCCCGGTTCCGGGATGAAGAAAACCCGGCCCCGGTGACGGATGTGTTTGTGTCCACCGCTGCTGACGGTGCGGATACGCTGATCGGGGGTGACGGGAACGATTACCTTGCGCTAGGCAAAGGCGACACCGGCAATGGCGGTGCGGGATCTGATGAGTTCGAGCTGGTTGCGGGCCAGGAAGGAGATGGAGTCATCATCATCGAGGACTACACCTTTGGCGAGGATGGGGTTCAGATCATCATCGATGACGGAAACGGCAACGAGATAACCCCGGTCCGCAGCGACTATACCGTCGAAAGAGACGATGAAACCGGAGATGCGCTGATTCTGGAGCGCGGCGAAGTCATTGCCCGCCTGCTGGGTGCCGGTGATACTTTCAGCAACGACTATCTGGTGGTTGGGCGGTACATCTGATCGGAGCCAAGAACAAAAAGCCCCGCCACGTCAAAGAGACGCGACGGGGCTTCTATTAACCTCTGAAGAGACTTGTTCAGCCGTTCGCTTCGCGGATCTTGTCGGCGGCGTCCTTGTTGAAGGCGATGCCGTTTTCGTCGAACATGCCGTCCAGCTCGCCCGACAGAGTCATCTCGGTGATGATGTCGCAGCCGCCGACGAACTCACCCTTCACATAAAGCTGCGGGATGGTCGGCCAGTCGGAGTATTCCTTGATACCCTGGCGGATTTCTTCGTCGGCCAGAACGTTAACATCAGTGTAGTCCACAGCGATGTAGTTCAGAACTGCCGCCACGCGCGAGGAGAAGCCGCACTGGGGCATTTCCTTGGTGCCTTTCATGAACAGCACAACGTCGCTGGCTTTGACGGTTTCGTCGATGCGGGTCTTTACGTCGGTCATTTATCCATTTCCTCTTGGCGTTGCCGCCGCTCGCGGTTTGTTCGGATATAGGGGAGAAACTTCAGGAAAGTAAGCCCTGCTGGCAGGGCAAGAGCAAAGAAGGTTGTCTTTAGAACCGGTTCAAGAACTTTCCAATAGTGCGCGCAGTCATGTCATTCATGCGTTCCTGCTTCTCCAGTTCCAGTTCGGCTTCCAACTCGGGGTGCTTTCCATCCAATGATACAAATGGCAGGTCAGGGGGTTTCGGAGGGTCCTTGCGCTTTAAAAACAGCAGAGCTGACAGCACTACTCCAAACCACAAAAGCAGCCCGCCGCACACAATCCAAAAGAAAATCTCAGTAACCAAAGCAGCCGCCCGAGTATGGATAGAGCTCCGATGGACAGAGCGTACCGGCAAGGCGTTCCGGCCTAAACATGATCTTGGCTACTTTCTTGTTTTCTTTGGTACAAAGAAACGAGCATATTCCTGCGGATCCTTTGGGACTTTCCAGGTGCGGACGGAACCGCCGCCCATCCCTGACTGGTAGTCAGAGCGCAGCGTGTGGTAATTAGGGTCTTCGTCATCCTCCTCCAGCGGGCGGCGGCGCTGGGACACGACCGCTACAACAGCGGTCATGATCACAATTCCAATCACCAGAATGGAGGAGAATAGTGACATCCTGGTCTATTCCGGCGCCTTGCTGGTCAGCTCCAGCGCGTGACGTGCACGGTCAGGTCCGTTCATCTTTTACCGTTCAGTTTCTCAAGCCGCTCATTCTCTTTGTTTACGCGGTCCACCTTTCGTAAGTCGACCGCTTCCAAACCCAAATCACGGTCAGGCGTCAGGGGGTGGTATTCGTAGTCTGGCTGGCTTTGCGACAAAGGGCGCTTGCGGCTTCGTTTCTTCAACTGCGTATCAACGGCATAGATACCTGCAGCGAGACCCAAAAGGCCGATCATGAGCCACCAGCCAGAAGACATTCAGATCACTCCGGAGCCTTCGTTGTCAGCGCCAGCGCGTGCAGTTCGCCGTCGGGGCCGTCCATCTTGCCTTTCAGCGCGGCATAGACGGCGCGCTGCTGCTGGACGCGGTTCTTGCCGCGGAAGCTTTCGTCGACGACCATCGCCGACATATGCACGCCATCGGTGCCGCCGACCTGGATTTCGGCGTCCGGGAAGGCTTCGCGCAGCAGTTCTTCAATCTCGTGGGCTTGCATGGGCATCCGGGGAAGTCCTTTATCTCGTTTGGTAAAAATGTAGGTTGGCGCCGGTTGCTGTGCAAGCAGGATTAGCTGCGGCCTTGCGCAAAAGGCGCGATGTTTTCGACGAAATCCGGAACTGCGGCGAGCGCGTCCTGCACGCTGTCTTCCTCAAAGTCCCAGACTGAATCGGGGTCTTCCGGGCAAAGCGCCTGCGTCAGTTCCCGGCGCCGGGCCTGCAGCCCGGCAGGCAGTTGCAGGGCTGAAACCTCCTGGAGAACCAGCAGCGCCTCATGGATCGGGCGCAGCACCCGCAGGGCGTAAGTCATATGGGTCAGCAGATCAGGATCGTCACGCCAGGTGTCGCCGTCAAACAGCTCTTGCGTCACCCTCTGGCCGGCACCTGCGCAGGAATAGGCGACGCAGCCGCCAAACCCTTTTGCCGCCAAATCAGTGTGGATGCTGCAGCGGAAATCCTTGCAAAGGTTGGGGCAGGGCGTGTCCTGCGCTTTGGCCAGCCCGAAGTCTTCATGCGGCGCAAACGGGTAGGCCAGGCAGCACAGGGCTGCGCAGCGGCTGCAATCTTCTTTCAGGTCTGGAAGGTGCAAGGGCCGGTCCCCTGGTCAAAAGAAAAGGCGGGATGACAGTGCCATCCCGCCCTTGAGCATGTGATTGCCTCAGCGCCTTGTAAAGGCAGCGCGTCAGGCGACAGCTGCCGCAAAACTGGAGCGGAAGATCTCCTTCAGCTCAGCCAGCGGCGCTTCGGAGCCGCCGATTTTGACGCTGTCGCCGCCGAATTTGCCCACGGAGACCAGCGGCACACCGGCCTGGCCCGCGGCCAGCATCAGCGCTTCGGCCTGATCGAAGTTGCAGGCAATCAGGTAACGCGCCTGGTCTTCACCGAACACGGTCTGGGTATCGCCCGCGTCGATTTGCACGCCGACGCCGGCTTCTTCGGCCATCTCGAACGCAGCCAGTGCCAGGCCGCCATCGCCAAGGTCGGTACAGGCCTTGATGAAATCGCGGTTGGCGCGGATGAATTCGCCATTGCGCTTCTCGGCTGCCAGATCGACCGCCGGGGCATCGCCGTCTTCGCGGTTGAAGACTTCAGCCAGCAGGGCGGACTGGCCCAGGTGGCCGATGGTTTCACCCACCAGCAGGGCCACATGGCCGTCGCGGGCTTCGCCGATGATCGGCTCCTCATCTGCAGCCACCAGGCCAACGGCACCGATCGTCGGGGTCGGCAGGATCGCCTGGCCGTCGGTCTCGTTGTACAGCGACACGTTGCCGGAAACGATCGGCATATCCAGAGCGGCCACGGCCTCGCCAATGCCTTTGATGGCGCCGACGAACTGGCCCATGATCTCGGGCTTCTCGGGGTTGCCGAAGTTCAGGTTGTCGGTGGTTGCCAGGGGCTTGGCGCCAACGGCGGTCAGGTTGCGGTAGGCTTCGGCCACTGCCTGCTTGCCGCCCTCAACCGGGTTCGCCTTGACGTAGCGCGGGGTCACGTCGGAGGTGAAGGCCAGCTTCTTGTCGGTGCCATGCACGCGGATCAGGCCGGAACCTGCACCCGGACGGCGCTGGGTGTCGCCCATGACAGTGGTGTCGTACTGTTCGTAAACCCACTGCTTGCCGGCATAGTTCGGCGAGGACAGCAGCGCCTTCAGGCCATCAATCGGGTCGATGGTCGGCACGTCGGCGTCGGTCAGTGCTTCGGGGATGACCGGCTCATTCCAGGGGCGGTCATATTCCGGTGCGGTCGAGGAAAGTTTGGACAGAACCAGGTCCGCCTTCACTTCGCCGTTGTGCATGATCAGGAAGCGGTCTTCTGCGATGGTCTCGCCGACGATGGCGAAATCCAGGTCCCACTTCTCAAACACGGCGCGGGCTTCGGCTTCCAGCTCTGGCTTCAGCACCATCAGCATGCGTTCCTGAGACTCCGACAGCATCATTTCATAGGCTGTCATGTTCTCTTCGCGCTGCGGCACGTTTTCCAGGTCCAGGCGCACACCCAGCTTGCCCTTGTCGCCCATTTCCACGGCCGAGCAGGTGAGGCCAGCCGCGCCCATGTCCTGGATCGAGATCACCGCGCCGGTCTGCATCAGCTCCAGCGTGGCTTCCATCAGGCGTTTTTCGGTGAAGGGATCGCCAACCTGAACGGTGGGGCGCTTTTCCTCGATGGTGTCGTCGAATTCCGCAGATGCCATGGTGGCGCCGCCAACGCCGTCCCGGCCGGTCTTGGCGCCGAGGTAGACCACCGGCATGCCAACGCCCGAGGCGGCGGAATAGAAGATGCCGTCGGTCTTGGCCAGGCCTGCAGCGAATGCGTTTACCAGGCAGTTGCCGTTGTAGGCCGGGTGGAAGCGAACTTCGCCGCCGGCACAAGGCACGCCGAAGCAGTTGCCGTAGCCGCCGATGCCTTCAACCACGCCGTTGACCAGCTGGCGGGTCTTGGGGTGGGAGGTTTCGCCGAAGGACAGCGAGTTCATCGAGGCGATGGGGCGCGCGCCCATGGTGAATACGTCGCGCAGAATGCCGCCAACCCCGGTTGCCGCGCCCTGGTAGGGCTCGATGTAAGAGGGGTGGTTGTGGCTTTCCATTTTGAAGACCACAGCGTCGCCGTCTCCGATGTCCACGATGCCTGCGTTTTCTCCGGGGCCGCAAATAACCTGAGGGCCGTCGGTCGGCAGGGTGCGCAGCCATTTTTTGGAGGATTTGTAGGAGCAGTGCTCGTTCCACATTGCCGAGAAGATGCCCAGCTCGGTGAAGGTCGGCTCCCGCCCGATAATTTCGAGGATCAGATCGTATTCCTCGGGCTTCAGCCCGTGGCTGGCAATCAGTTCAGGCGTGATGGCGGGTTCCTGCATCCGTAAACGTCCCCAATGGCTGCGATTGCGCGCCTTTTAGGGCAAGGAAGGGCGCGGGGGAAGTGGAATTAAAGGAATCCGGATCAGTTCTGGCACAAGGCGTCTTTGCGCCGCAGCCGGGGGGATAGGCGGCCGGCTGAAGTTACAGGCTTTTCAAAGTGATGCAATTCGCGGCAGGCCGCAGGGAGGCGGCGCAAAATACAAGCAATGCGAAAGTTGCCCAGCGCCAAAAGATTTTTTTCAATGACCAGGGAATTCTTGCCTGATTATACAGGTCCAGGGACCCGGCGCCGTGCCAGCCTGCTTTGCAAAGCTAAAGCGTCTGCCGGTGCCGGCACAGGCAGCGTATGAAATAAACCAAGTAAGGTCAGCAGGTTAACTGCCAAAAAAAAGGCCGAGCACTAAGCTCGGCCGAAGTCCAACAGGGAGGTATGAAGGGGGGCGAAGCCGCCGCCTTCATGAGGATCATTTAGGGCGCCGGGCCTGCCCCTTCAAGGGGATTAACGCCAAATGAACATCAAAGCTGGTATGCGTTCGTTGCATGGCTTGAAGCGGGGCATTGGTTTGGCGCAACGAAATCCAGGCCGGATTCTGCATCGCAGCAGAAAAACAGCTCCATTCAAAGGTGTTAGCGCTTAGAGTTTGCCGAGCTCTTTCATATGTTTGCGGTGCGCCATGATTTCGGACTGCACAAAGTCGCGGAAAGCACCAACTCGCTGCGAGTGGCGCAGCTCCTCAGGGTAGGCAAGGTAAACCGGGACCTGGTTCTGGTCTTCCGGCGGCAGCACTTCAACCAGTTCCGGGAACTCTTCGGTCACATAGTCCGGCAGAATGCCGACACCGAGGTCATGCAGCACCCCCTGCAGCACCCCAAAGTAGTTATTCACGGTTAGCAGAGAGCCCGGGTTGTTTGCCATCAAAGCCTTGCCGAGCACCGCGGCAGAGCCAACCTGGGCAGACCGCTGGTTCTGGCAGATCAGCCGGTGTTCGGAGATGTCGGCCACCGTTTCCAAGGTGCCGCGCTCCTCAATATAGGCAGGAGAAGCGTAAAGCCCCATTCGCACCGTCATCAGCCGCTTGCGCACCAGGTCAGCCTGGCTGGGTTCCTTCATCCGGATTGCGACATCGGCCTCGCGCATGGGCAGGTCCAGGACCCGTTCTTCCAGCATCAGGTCGATCTTCAGGTTGGGATACTGTTCATACAGTTTAGTAAGCCGCGGTGCGAGCCACAGGGTGCCGAAACCAACCGTGGTGGTCACACGCAGTTCACCGAACACTTCCTCCTCGCTGTCGCGGATGCGTGCCGCGGCCGCTTCCAGGCGGCTGGACATGGATTGAGTGGCGTCAAACAGCAGCTCGCCCTGTTCGGTGAGAATCAGTCCGCGCGCATGGCGGTGGAAAAGCGTCGCATTCAGGCTTTCCTCCAGGGCTCTGATCTGGCGGCTGACCGCCGATTGAGACAGATTCAGCTTGTCTCCGGCATGGGTCAGGCTGCCCGCATCCGCGACTGCGTGAAATATTCTGAGCTTATCCCAATCCATTTGCGTTACTTTCTGTCCGTTACGGGCTGACTGTATGAAATCTTAGTTATGTATCAGTTTTCGCGATGCAAGCGAGCAAAAATGTGAAAAAAGAACCCTACACAGGTCAGCAATTCTGACCTAATATCGAGAGCAGTTAGGCAAGCTAATCCAAGGTTGAGGAGGACCGGATGGGCACGCAAGAGATCTCGCTCAACGACAAATACGACCTCGAAAAGTCGCCAGTGCTGCTGAACGGCACTCAGGCGCTGGTGCGTCTGATGCTGATGCAGAAGCACCGTGATGCCGCGGCTGGACTGAACACCGCAGGGCTGGTCACCGGCTACCGCGGCTCGCCGCTGGGTGCGGTGGATCTGCAAATGAGCCGGGCCGAGAAGCAGCTCACAGAGGCCAATGTCACCTTTCAGTACGGGTTGAACGAAGACCTCGCTGTCACCGCCCTGTGGGGAGCACAGCAGGCCGAAGTGCGCGGCGAGGGCAAATACGACGGTGTATTTGGCTTGTGGTATGGCAAGGGGCCGGGCGTGGACCGCTCGGGCGATGCGATACGGCATGCCAATATGGCCGGGACCTCGAAACATGGCGGCGTTCTGCTGGCAATGGGCGATGATCACACCGGCGAAAGCTCCACCGTGCTGCACCAGTCGGAATGGTCGCTGCTGGACTGCTATCTGCCGATCGTCAGCCCCGCCGGTGTGCAGGAGATCCTGGACTACGGTATCTACGGCTACGCTCTCAGCCGCTTCTCCGGCCTGTGGGTGGGGCTCAAGACCATGAAGGACACCATCGAGGTGACCTCGGTCGTGGATTCCCGGCCCGAGCGGATGGAAATCGTCACTCCGGACTTCGACATGCCCGCCGACGGGCTGAACATCCGTCTGGATGATGACCGCTTCCGCCAGGAAAACCGCATCATCGACTACAAGCGCTTTGCGGCAGAGGCTTTCAGCCACGCCAACAAGATGGACAAGCGCGTGTGGGGCAAGCCCGGGGCCAAGATCGGCTTTGTCGCGGCAGGCAAGAACTGGCTGGATCTGGTGCATGCGCTAAAGCTGCTGAACATTGATGAAAACATGGCCGAGCGGCTGGGCATTACCACTTATAAAGTGGGCCAGACTTTCCCGATGGACATGAAAGGCTTCCACGACTGGGCCGAGGGGCTGGACCTGATTGTTGTGGTCGAGGAAAAGCGCAAGCTTATCGAGATCCAGATCAAGGAAGCGATTTTTGACGACCGCCGCGGCCGCCGGGTTTACGGCTGGTACAAGGGCGGGGCAGGCGCGTTGCACCGGGAGGAGCTGTTCCCGACAAAATATGCGCTGGACCCGATCATGATCGCCGAGAAGCTGGGCGGTATTCTGATTGAGGAAGGCCGCGATACCGAAGCGATACGGGCCGGGCTGGAAGGCCTGGCGGAAGCACGCCGCGCCGACAATGCCGAGGAAATCGCCACCCGGCTGCCTTACTTCTGCTCGGGGTGCCCGCACAATTCCTCTACCCGTCTGCCCGATGGATCGCGCGCCTATGCGGGCATCGGCTGCCACTTCATGGTGCAATGGATGGACCGCGAGACAGTGGGGTTCACCCATATGGGCGGCGAGGGCGTCAACTGGGTCGGCGAAGCGCCGTTCTCGACACGCAAGCATGTGTTCCAGAACCTGGGCGATGGCACCTACAACCACTCCGGCGTGCAGGCAATCAGAGCCGCGCTCGCTGAAGGCACCAACATCACTTACAAGATCCTTTACAATGACGCCGTTGCCATGACCGGCGGCCAGCAGGCCGAAGGGGGGCTGACTGCCCATCAGATCGCGCATGAGCTGAAGGCGATGGGTGTAAAGACCATGGCCGTGGTCTATGACGAGAAGGAGGACGTGGACTCCGATCTGTTCCCGGCAGGCATGCGGATGCATGAGCGCGCCGAGATGATGAAGATCCAGCGCGAGTTCGAGAACGTCGAGGGCGTCTCCGCCATCATCTACATTCAGACCTGCGCCGCCGAGAAACGCCGCCGCCGCAAGCGTGGCCTGTTCCCGGATCCGGACCAGCGGGTGTTCATCAACACCGACGTCTGCGAAGGCTGCGGCGATTGCGGCGTGCAGTCGAACTGCGTCTCGATTGTGCCCAAGGAAACCGAACTTGGCCGCAAACGTGCCATTGATCAATCGTCGTGCAACAAGGACTTCTCTTGCGTCAACGGGTTCTGCCCGTCGTTTGTGACGGTAGAAGGTGCCAAAATCCGCAAGGAAGCCACCGCGGACATCGACCTTCCGCAATTGCCGATGCCGGAACTGCCGGATATCAACGGCACTCATAATGTGGTGATCACCGGCGTCGGAGGCACCGGCGTGGTGACTATTGGCGCGGTACTGGCACAGGCAGCCCAGATCGACGGTAAAGGTGCCGGGCTGATGGAAATGGCCGGCCTTGCCCAAAAAGGCGGCGCCGTGCACATCCACTGCCGGATTGCCAACGTTCCTGAAGACATTTCGGCGATCCGTGTTGCCACGGGCGAGGCCCATGCGCTGATCGGCGGCGACCTGGTGGTGAGTGCAGGCTCCAAGACTCTTGGTCTGACAACCACCGGTCAAACCGGCGCCGTGGTGAACAGCCATGAGATCATCACCGGCGAATTCACCAAGAACACCGAGTTCAAGGTGCCCGCCGACCGGCTGGAGGTGGCCTTGCAGGCCCGCCTGCGGGACCGGCTGGACCTGTTTGACGCCTCTGAACTGGCGCGCGCTGCGATGGGCGACTCGATCTTTTCAAACATGATGGTGTTTGGCGCTGCTTGGCAAAAGGGGCTTGTCCCGGTCAGCCATGAGGCCATTGAACAAGCGATCGAGCTGAACGGCGCTGCGGTAGAGCGCAACAAACGCGCCTTCGACATCGGCCGCTGGGCGGTGCTCTACCCCGAAGAAGCCCGGAAGCTCAGCCAGCCGAAAGTTGTCGAAAAGCCGAAGTCCCTGCAGGAGAAGATCGACTTCCGCCGTGACCATCTGATTGCCTACCAGGGCAATGGGCTCGCCAAGCGCTATGGCAAACTGGTTGACAGCGCAAGCGATCCGGCCCTCAAGGAGGCGGTTGCAAAAGGCTATCACAAACTGCTGGCT
Organism: Leisingera sp. ANG-Vp; assembly: GCF_000813725.1. Taxonomy (GTDB): domain Bacteria; phylum Pseudomonadota; class Alphaproteobacteria; order Rhodobacterales; family Rhodobacteraceae; genus Leisingera. The sequence continues at coordinate 284,696 of NZ_JWLD01000002.1, read as the reverse complement.
TACAAGGACGAATATGAAGTGGCCCGCCTGCTGCTGGATACCCGCGCCAAGGCGGAAGCCGAGTTCGAGGGTGATCTGAAACTGTCTTATCACCTGGCGCCGCCGATGCTGGGCGGCACCGATCCTGACGGCCGCCCCAAGAAGCGCAAATTCAACGCAGGCATGGAGCGCGGGTTCCGGCTGCTTGCAAAGCTGAAGTCCTTGCGCGGCACGCCGCTCGACATCTTCGGCTATACCGCCGAACGCAAGATGGAGCGGGCGCTGATCAAGCAGTACGAGCGCGACATGAAGGACTGGCTGCCGAAGGCAGGTCCGGAACTGATGGAGCCGCTGATCGCCCTGGCCGAACTTCCGCTGCAAATCCGCGGCTTTGGTCCGGTCAAGATGGCCAACGAACAGAAGGCTGCCAAGCGCCGTGAAGAACTGCTGGCGACCCTGCGCCAGGGCGGTGCGGCTTTGAAGCAAGCGGCTGAATAGGGCGGCGGAACGCAACGCTCCCGCCCGCTCAGGGCCATTCAAAGAATGACCCTTCTCCGTTGGGCCCGGCGCCGCGCTATTGCGCGGCGCTGATGCGCCTGGCCGCAGAAGGAGTCCTGCTTCTTCTTTCTGGTCAAAAATACCCCGGGGTCTGGGGCAGCGCCCCAGCCTTTGCCGGCGCCAAACTGTCACACCGGCGTTACGCGCGCGTTGCAATATGAGCGCCCGGCCATACTTGACCGGTGAACTTGCATGGAGCGCACTAGCAAATGCTGGCAGACCGCCATATTGCCCGCGACATTTCTTATGCCCACTCCGCAGCCACCCGGCCTGGCCGCGCAGTGATCCGGCTGCTGGAAAACGCCACGGGCCGGCTGCAGCTGATCCGCCGGGCGGCGGGCTATGAGAAAGACGTGGCCGCGGGGCGCAGTTTCTGGTCGGTTATGGCTGAGCGCTACGGGCTGACCCTGGATGTGATCGGCGGTTCATTGGGCAATATTCCCGAAGACAAGCCTCTGATCCTGATTGCAAATCACCCTTACGGCATTCTCGATGGGCTGATGATGGGGCACATTCTGGCCGAAACCCGGGGGGATTTCCGGATCCTGGCGCATCAGGTGTTCCGCAAAGCAGAAGACTTGAACAAGGTGATCCTGCCGGTTGCCTTCGATGAGACCAGGGACGCCGTGCGCACCAACCTGGAAACCCGAAAGGAAGCTCTGCGGTACCTGGGGCAGGGCGGCGCAATCGGCATCTTCCCAGGAGGTACCGTGTCAACAGCAGTCAAACCCTTCGACCATCCGATGGACCCGGGCTGGCGCGGCTTCACAGCACGGATGATTGCGAAATCGGATGCCGTGGTAGTTCCGGTTTTCTTTGATGGCCACACCTCCCGTCTGTTTCAGATCGCCAGCCATTTGCACAGCACGCTGCGCATGGGGCTGCTGATCAAGGAGTTCCGCAAGCGGGTCGGCACCTCCGTGAAAGTGGTGATCGGCGAACCGATCACCCGCGATGTTCTTGCCCCGCTTGAAAAAGACTCCAAAGCAATGATGGATTTCCTGCGCAAAGCCACGTATGACCTGTCACCGGTACCGCTCAAATCCTATGGTTACGGGTTTGAGTTCGAGGAAAAACACCGCGTGTGAGAGAGCTTTATGGCTGTTGGCATCTTTGATTCAGGACTGGGCGGGCTGACCGTCCTCAACGCGGCGCAGGCGCGCTTGCCGGATGTGAACTTCCTGTATTACGGCGACAACGCCCGCGCGCCTTACGGCGTGCGCGATGCTGAAGATGTCTATCAGCTGACCAAAGCAGCTGTTGAGAGCATGTGGGACAAGGGCTGCGATCTGGTGATCCTGGCCTGCAACACCGCGTCTGCTGCGGCTCTGCGCCGGATGCAGGAGGGCGGCCTGCCCAAGGGCAAGCGTGTCCTGGGAGTTTTTGTGCCATTGATCGAAGCGCTGACTGAGCGGCAATGGGGCGACAATTCGCCGCCGCGGGAAGTCGCAGTGCAGCATGTGGCGCTGTTTGCCACCCCGGCCACCGTGGCCAGCCGGGCGTTTCAGCGGGAACTGGCCTTCCGGGCGATCGGGGTGGATGTCGAGGCGCAAAGCTGCGGCGGCGTGGTGGATGCCATTGAAGACGGCGACCTGATCCTGGCCGAGGCGCTGGTGCGCAGCCATGTGGATGCTCTGAAGCGGAAGATGCCGCATCCCGAGGCGGCCATCCTGGGCTGCACCCACTATCCTTTGATGGAGCAGACCTTCCAGGAAGCCCTGGGACCGGATGTCCAAGTGTTCAGCCAGGGCAATCTGGTCGCAGAAAGCCTGGCGGATTACCTGCAGCGCCATCCGGACATGTATGGCGCGGGCGAGGGCGGCTATTTCACCACCGGTGATCCCTCTCGCGTCAGCGACCGGGCGACCCAGTTTCTCCGACGGGAAATGACCTTTCAGGCGGCCTGACAGTTTTCGGCCTGTAACATTGTTCCAGGTCAAAGTGCGCCGCCCCGCACTCCATTACTTCTCTCCGCAGATGGCTGCGGAACCGGCATATCATATGAAAGACGAGGTCTGACATGACCCACAAAGTGGCTATCCTGGGCGCATCCGGCTACACCGGCGCCGAACTGGTGCGGCTGATCGAACAGCATCCGAACATCGAAATCGCAGCGCTGTCGGCGGAGCGCAAGGCGGGCATGACCATGGCCCAGGTGTTCCCGCATCTGCGCCATATGGAGCTGCCGGTTCTGTGCAAGATCAATGAGATCGATTTCTCCGGCATCGACCTGTGCTTTTGCGCGCTGCCGCATAAGACCAGCCAGGAAGTCATCGCGGCGCTGCCTAAAACCCTGAAAATCGTCGACCTGTCGGCGGACTTCCGGCTGCGCGATCCGGCGGAATACGAAAAATGGTACGGCAACCCGCATGCCGCACTGGACCAGCAGGAAGAGGCGGTCTACGGCCTTACCGAGTTTTACCGGGATGAGATCAAGTCAGCGCGGCTTGTTGCCGGCACCGGCTGCAATGCGGCGACCGGCCAGTTTGCCCTGCGGCCGCTGATTGAAGCTGGCGTGATCGATCTGGATGAGATCATCCTGGACTTGAAGTGCGCCGTCTCCGGCGCAGGCCGCTCGCTCAAGGAAAACCTGCTGCATGCAGAACTGAGCGAGGGCTACAACGCCTATGCCATCGGCGGCACCCACCGGCATCTTGGCGAATTCGACCAGGAGTTCAGCAAGCTTGCCGGCCGCCCGGTGAAGGTGCAGTTCACTCCGCATCTGGTGCCGGCCAACCGGGGCATTCTGGCCACCGTTTATGTCAAGGGCGATGCGCAGGCGATCCATGATGCGTTCGCCAAGGCGTATGCGGATGAGCCCTTCATCGAGCTTCTGCCCTTTGGCGAGGCGCCCAGCACCCATCATGTGCGCGGTTCGAACTTCTGCCATATCGGCGTGGCGCAGGACCGGATCGACGGCCGTGCCATCGTGATCGCAGCATTGGATAACCTGACAAAAGGTAGCAGCGGCCAAGCCTTGCAGAACGCCAACCTGATGTTAGGTGAGGAAGAGACCGAAGGCCTTATGATGGCGCCGCTGTTCCCGTAACCGGGGGCGGCGCTGGCTAGGGGCTGAAATGAGGACACCATGAAGAACCTGAAGAAACAGCGCCGTATCCAGGTCATCGCGGTTGCCGCGGTGGCCCTTGTCGTAGCCACGTCTTTGATCGGTTATGCCATGCGGGACGGGATCAACTACTTCCGCTCGCCCAGCCAGGTGGCCGAGGCGCCGCCGAAACCATCCGAAGTGTTCCGTATCGGCGGGCTGGTTGCTGAGGGCTCGCTGCAGCGGGGCCAAGGTGAGACCGTGCGCTTTGCAGTGACCGATGGCGGGGCAACGGTTCAGGTCGCCTACACTGGCGTTCTGCCGGATCTGTTCGAAGAAAACCAGGGCATGGTCGGCACCGGACGTTACGTGGATGGGGTTTTCGAAGCCTCTGAAATCCTGGCAAAACATGACGAGACCTATATGCCGAAGGAAGTCATGGATGCACTGAAGGAACAGGGAGTCTATCAGGAACCCGAGACCTGAGATACCTTTTGCAAAAGGTGCTCCCGCCCCAAGAACGCCTCCCTGCCGGGAGGCGTTTTGCGTTGGGCCCGGCGCCGCGCGTTGCGCGGCGCTGCAGCGCACTTCACAAGGCGTTGCGCATCCGGCGTACGGCGGTGCCGCCCGATCTTAGCACTTTTCCGGCAGGGTTGCGGGGCTGAAAACGGGTGAGATGCGATGCTGAGTGTGAAAGAAATCGCCGCGGAGATCGTGGCGCGCGAAGGCGGTTATGTGAATGATCCGGATGATCCCGGCGGCGCCACAAAATACGGTGTGACCATTGGGACCTTGCGGCGGCTGGGACTGGACCTGACCGGTGACAGCCTCATCGACACCAGGGATGTGCGGGCGCTGAGCCGGGACCAGGCGTCGGATATCTTCATTCGCCATTACTTCGAGGCGCCCAGGATCGCCAGCCTGCCCCCGTGCCTTCAGGCGACGGTGTTTGACATGTACGTCAATGCCGGCGGCAATGCGGTGCGGATCCTGCAGCGGCTGCTTCGGGAAATGGGCTATGCGGTTGCGGTTGACGGCGCCATCGGGCCGCAGACCGCCGCAGCCGCGGGGCAAGCCGCACGGGTCGGCGGGGAGGCGCTGTGCGATGCTTACGGGATTGCCCGGCGCAACTATTACTTCCGCCTGGCGGACCGCCGTCCCGCCAGCCGAAAATATGCCCGCAGCCGCAGCGGCGGCAAAGGCGGCTGGATCAAACGGGCGGAAGAGTTCATTTCGTCCGGATATCATCTGAGCCCGCAGGAGTTTCAACAGAGGACCGCGTCATGGGGCTGATTACCGATGTTATGGCGCTGATTTTCGGCAGCCGCCGCAATGTGCTGCGCGAAACGGTTGAAGTGTTCCGGGAGAACTCCGAAGCTGGTGCCGCGCGGGCGCATGAAGTCCAGATCGCTGCACTGAGCCAGCTTGGCGCAGAGTTTCAGCAGCCTGAGAAAAGCCGCTTCGACCGCTTCATGGACGGGGTGAACCGGCTGCCGCGTCCGATGCTGGCGTTGGGTACGCTGGCTCTGATGGGGGCAGCACTGACCGACCCCGTGTGGTTTGCAGCGCGGATGCAGGGGCTGGCATTGGTGCCCGAACCGCTGTGGTGGCTCTTGGGGGTGATTGTGTCCTTCTATTTCGGCGCCCGGCATCAGTTGAAAACGCAGGAATTCCAGCATGGCCTGGCTGCCAGCATGGCGCGGGTGCCGCAGGCGGTAGAGAATATCTCGGCTTTGAACCGGCTGCGGGCGGAAACTCCTGGAGCGGCCTCCGCCGGCACCGATGCCTCTGCTCTGCTGGAAGCAACCGAAAGCGGCAGCAACCCGGCGCTGGAGGATTGGAAAAGCCGCCGGGGCTGATCACATTTTGCCCTCTGCGGCGGCTTGGCGCGGGGATTGCCATTGGCGCCCCGCGCGGACAGGCGTATATGGGGCTTATGATTACAGAGCTCGGCCATTTCGCCCTTATCCTCGCCTTCATGATTGCGATCGTGCAGGCCGTTATCCCCTTGATCGGCGCACAGAAACGCTGGCCCGGCTGGATGGCCGTGGCTGAGCCTGCGGCGCAGGCGCAATTCCTGTTCACGGCGTTCTCATTCGGAGCGCTGATGTGGGCCTTCATCACCTCGGATTTCTCGCTGAAGCTGGTGACGCTGAACAGCCATTCCGCCAAGCCGATGCTTTACAAGATCTCGGGCACGTGGGGTAACCACGAGGGCTCGATGCTGTTGTGGGTGCTGATCGTCAGCCTGTTCGGGGCGCTGGCCTCGGTGTTTGGCGGCGGGCTGCCGCCCACGCTGAAGGCGCGGGTTCTGGCTGTGCAAGCGGCCATTGGAGTGGCGTTTTTCGCTTTCATCCTGTTCACGTCCAATCCGTTTCTGCGGCTCACGGTGCCGCCGTTTGACGGGCAGGATCTGAATCCGCTGCTGCAGGACCCGGGCCTCGCCTTCCATCCGCCGTTCCTCTATCTCGGCTATGTGGGCCTTTCGATGGCATTTTCCTTTGCCGTCGCCGCCCTGATCGAAGGCCGGATTGATGCCGCCTGGGGCCGCTGGGTGCGGCCTTGGACGCTGGCGGCCTGGATCTTCCTGACGATCGGGATCGCACTGGGCTCCTGGTGGGCCTACTACGAGTTGGGCTGGGGCGGCTTCTGGTTCTGGGATCCGGTCGAGAATGCCTCTTTCATGCCCTGGCTGCTGGCGGCTGCGCTGCTCCACTCAGCCATCGTGGTCGAAAAACGCGAGGCGCTGAAAAGCTGGACGATCCTGCTGGCAATCCTTGCCTTCGGTTTCTCTTTGGTCGGCACCTTCATCGTGCGGTCCGGCATCATCACCAGCGTGCATGCCTTTGCCAATGATCCGGAACGCGGGGTGTTTATCCTGTTCATCCTGGCCTTCTTTACCGGCGGGGCGCTGACCCTGTTTGCAGCCCGGGCCCAGGCGATGGAGGCCAAGGGCATCTTTGGCGTTGTCAGCCGCGAAAGCGCGCTGGTGGCCAATAATATCCTGCTGGCGGTGAGCTGCTTTGTGGTCTTCTTCGGCACCGTTTGGCCAATTGTGGCCGAGATGGTGTTTGACCGGAAACTGAGCGTCGGTCCGCCGTTCTTCAATTCCGCTTTCACGCCGTTCATGGTGGTTCTGGGGCTGCTGCTGCCGATCGGCGCAATGCTGCCCTGGAAGCGCGGCCGGATCGGCCGGACGGCCTGGCAGCTGCGCTATGTGTTCCTTCTGGCAGTCTCGCTCGGTGTGCTGGCCTGGTCGATGCAGACCGGCCGTTCCGCCCTGGGGCCGGTGGGCCTGTTTCTGGGGTCCTGGGTTGTCTTTGGTGCGCTGGCCGATCTGTGGCTGCGCAGCGGCAAGTCCGGCCGCCTGCAGCGGATGCTGCGGCTGCCCCGCGCAGACTGGGGCAAGGCGACGGCACATGCCGGTCTTGGCATCACCATTTTTGCCATTGCCGGGCTGACCGCGTGGGAACAGGAAGACATCCGTGTTGCACGGATGGGTGAACCCTTCCAGGTCGGCGCCTTTACCTTGGTGCTGAAGGACGTGAGCCGAGAGCAGGGGCCGAACTACTTTACCACCAAGGGCCGGGTCGAAGTGACCCGCAATGGACGCCCTGAAGCCGTTCTGTTCCCCGAAAAACGCGACTATCCTGTGGCACGGATGCCGACCACCGAGGCCGCAATCGACTACCGCGTAACCCGCGACCTCTATGTGGTGCTGGGCGATCAGCAGGCGGATGGCGGCTGGACCATGCGGACGTATATCAAACCCTTCGCCAACTGGATCTGGGCCGGCTCGATCCTGATGGCGCTTGGCGGGCTCCTCAGCCTCAGCGACCGGCGGTTCCGCGTGGCAGCGGGTGCGCGCAAAACGCCTTCAGCGGGAGTGCCTGCCGAATGAAACAGATCCGTGTTCTGATCGCTGCCCTGGCCGGGTTGATGGCTGTTTCGGCCTTTGTGCCGTCCATGGCTGTGGCCGTGGAGCCTGACGAAGTGCTGGAAGATCCGGCGCTGGAGGGCCGTGCGAGGGAGCTGTCCAAGGACCTGCGCTGCCTGGTCTGCCGGAACGAGAGCATCGACGAGTCCAATGCCGAGCTGGCGCGCGACCTTCGGGTGCTGCTGAGAGAGCGGCTGGTGGCCGGCGACAGCGACCGGGAAGCGATGGACTTCATCGTGGACCGCTATGGCGAGTACGTGCTGCTGCGTCCGACGGCCAGCGGAGCCAACTGGCTCTTGTGGGCAGCGGGGCCTTTGATGCTTCTTGCAGCCTTGCTGATTGCGGCGCTGTACGTGCGCGGCCGGGCCCGGGCGCCCAAAGGGGCTGAGCAGGGCTTGAGCGCGGAAGAGCAGGATCGTCTCCGGAAAATCCTGGAGGATTGACGCCGGGTCTGCCTTTCCGGCGGAGCGGCTTTGCGTCACGATGCCTGGAACCGGGCGGGCAACGCCTTTAGCACAAGTTACGTGAGGCAATCCCATGGAATATAAGGAAATCCTGTTTTCGCTGCAAAGCGGGCTGGCGGTCATCACCCTGAACCGGGAGGAGCGCAAAAACGCGCTGACCAGCCGGATGCGCGCGGAAATCACCCATGCGATGCGCCTGGCAGCTGCAGAAGCGCGTGCGGTTGTTCTGACCGGCGCCGGAGATGCGTTCTGCTCTGGCCAGGATCTAAGCGATGCCGCCAGTGCAGGAAGCCTGGATCTGGAGCGCACGCTGCGGGATGAATACCTGCCCATGCTGCAGGCGATTTATGACTGCCCGGTGCCGGTGCTGGCCGCAGTGAATGGTGCGGCTGCCGGGGCCGGGGCCAATCTGGCGCTGGCGGCGGACGTTGTCATAGCTTGTGAAAGCGCGTTTTTCATGCAGGCTTTCACCAAGATCGGCCTGATGCCGGATGCCGGCGGCACGTGGTTCCTGCCGCGCCAGATCGGCCTAGCCAAGGCAACGGGGGCGGCGCTGTTTGCCGACCGGATCACCGCCCGGCAGGCAAACGATTGGGGCATGATCTGGGAAGCTGTTCCCGATGCCGGTTTCGAGGACCACTGGCGGGAACGTGCAGCCTATCTGGCGCAGGGGCCCAGCAAAGCGTTTGCAGCCACTAAATCGGCACTGCGGGAAAGTTTCGGCAGAACCCTGGCAGAACAGCTCTCGGAAGAAGCGCATATGCAAGGGCAATGCGGCAAAACACGGGACTTCCTGGAAGGCGTCACCGCCTTTATGGAAAAACGCCCCGCGAAGTTCGAGGGACGTTAAATCAATAAGCTCCGCGCAACCGTTTTGCGCGGGGCTTGGCTAGATTTCTGCGAAGGATGCGACGGCTCTGACATGCACGTCGACGCTTAAAGTCCCGCCTGTGCCATTGATCCGCATGATAGCAGAACCATCGGCATACAAAACTGAATCCTGGCCGCCTGATCCGTTGTCTTCGATTTCCACTGTCAGTTCAGGTGCGCCCTCGGCTTCCGGGTAGTAGTAAAGCAGCGCGTCTTCATCCAAATCAAAGTCGGTCACAACCGCGGCGGTGTTTCCTTCAGCCCAATAGCCCGTCACAAAGTCATTGCCGCTTCCGCCGCCGCCGGTCAGCACATCACCGTCTCCCGCGATCAGGGTGTCAAGGCCGTCTCCGCCGACGAGCGTATCACTGGCACCGTCATCTGACACCGAAGAAAACTCGGGCGTGAATCTGACATCCAGCCCGCTTTGAAAATCATCCAACGCATCTGCGGCCTGATCCTGCGGAACTTCGTACATCAGACCGCCGGACAAAAGGTCATCGCCAGCGCCGCCGCGCAGCCGCTCGTCTCCGTTTCCAGCACTGATCGCATCATCGCCAGCACCGCCCTGAATCGTGTCGTTCTGGCCGGTTCCGGTCAATTCCTCCTGATCATCGGTTCCAGTGATGCTCTCGCCTTCAGGCACCACCGTCATCATCACTCAATGCAACAGCGCCGATGGTGAGGCCTAAGCCAAGCAAGACTAAAAATTCCATAAATGAGTCCCAATGTATCAGGCCACTAGAGCAGCAAGGACTAAGCCCTGAACCCCGTGGCTGCAAATAGCGTTAACAATTCCCCCCTATGTGGCTGAAGAATTTGAGTCAAATTCGTCAAGATAATGTTTCCGCCATTGAAACCGGAGAAAGCCCGCGGCGGAATTGTTTCCAAAGACTTCGGGAAACGGGGTCACGTGATCGGAACTGCGCTGTTTTCCACGCAGCCCAAATGAAAAACGCCCCGTGAGGACGGGGCGTTTCAGTCTATTTCAGAGCATTGGAAGGTCAGCGCTTTTCGATGTCTGTGTAGTCGCGCATGGTCTCACCCAGATACAGCTGGCGCGGGCGGCCGATCTTGTTCTGAGGATCGGCGATCATTTCTTTCCACTGCGAGATCCAGCCGACGGTGCGCGACAGCGCAAAGATCGGGGTGAACATCGAGGTCGGGAAGCCCATCGCCTCCAGGATGATGCCCGAATAGAAGTCGACGTTCGGGAACAGCTTCTTCTCAATGAAATAGGGATCGTTCAGAGCGGTCTGTTCCAGCTCCTTGGCAACCTGCAAAAGCGGGTTGTCTTCGACGCCCAGCAGTTCCAGCACTTCATCCGCGGACTGCTTCAGCACTTTGGCGCGCGGGTCGGTGTTCTTGTAGACGCGGTGGCCAAAGCCCATCAGGCGGAACGGATCGTTCTTGTCCTTGGCGCGTTCGATGAACTCCGGGATGCGGTCGACGGAACCGATTTCCTTGAGCATTTCCAGGCAGGCCTGGTTGGCGCCACCGTGGGCAGGGCCCCAAAGGCAGGCAATGCCGGCCGCGATACAGGCAAACGGGTTTGCGCCTGAAGAGGAGGCGAGGCGGACGGTCGAGGTCGACGCATTCTGCTCATGGTCGGCGTGCAGGATGAAGATCCGGTCCATCGCGCGGCTCAGGATCGGGTTCACATGGTATTCTTCGGAAGGCACCGAGAAGCACATGTGCAGGAAGTTTGCCGAATAATCGAGGTCGTTCTTCGGATACACAAACGGCTGGCCAATCGAGTATTTATAGGCCATCGCGGCGATGGTCGGCAGCTTGGCGATCAGGCGCACGGCGGCCACTTCGCGCTGCCAGGGGTCGGTCACGTCCAGCGAGTCGTGATAGAAGGCCGACATGGCGCCAACCACGCCCACCAAGGTCGCCATCGGGTGCGCGTCGCGGCGGAAGCCGCGGAAGAAGTTGTGCATCTGCTCATGCACCATGGTGTGACGGGTCACACGCGTCTCGAAGTCTTCAAGCTGGGCTGCGGTCGGCAGTTCACCGTAGAGCAGCAGGTAGCAAACCTCGAGGTAATGGGATTTCGACGCCAGCTGGTCGATCGGGTAGCCGCGGTGCAGAAGCTCGCCCTTGCCGCCGTCGATATAGGTGATGGTGCTGTCGCAGCTGGCGGTCGAGGTGAACCCCGGATCGTAAGTGAACACACCTGCCTGCGCATAGAGCTTGCGGATGTCGAGAACATCGGGCCCGGCCGTTGGCGAGAAAATGGGCAGCTCATAGGTTTCGCCGTTCAGGCTGAGCGTGGCAGATTTCTGTGTCTCGGTCATGGATGTCCCTTCCTGTTACAGGCACGAAAGCTGCCGCTCGGGGCCTCTTCATGCGGGCAGCACCTGCGCGAGTTCGCGCAGGGGTTGTCGTATCAAAACAGGCTTACCCGGGAGTTAATGACCGGTTTCAGCCCGTTGCGTCTGCGAGCCGGGCCAAGGTTTCCTCGCGGCCCAGAATCAGCATCATGTCAAACACCGAAGGCGTTACTGCGCGGCCCGCGAGCACAGCCCGCAAGGGGCCGGCCAGCTTGCCGAACTTGGTACCCTGGGCTTCCGCGAACTCGTTCAGAAGCGCCTCCAGATCGTCTCGGACCCAGCTAGCATTTTGCAGCTGCGGCGTCAATTCACCCAGTATACCATCGGATACAGTAGACAGGGCTTTTTCTGCCTTCGCATCCCGGTCAATTGGCCGTGAAGCAAGGATAAAATGCGCTTTTTCAAGCAGTTCAGGGAAGGTGCGGGCGCGGTCCTTGAGGCAATACATCGCAGTTTCCAACCCCTGTGACTGCGCGTCATTCAGACCGTCCTGGCCAGCGGCCGCCAAGTAGGCCTCAATCTCTTGCCGCAGTGCGGCGTCGTCGCTAACGGCGATATGCTGGCCGCAGAGGTTTTCCAGCTTCTTGGTGTCGAAACGGGCCGGGCTTTTGCCGATACCGTCAAAGTCAAACCACGCTTTGGCCTGTTCGTCCGTAAAAAATTCGTCATCGCCGTGGGACCAGCCGAGGCGGGCCAGATAGTTCCGCATACCGGCAGCCGGATAGCCCATTGCCTGGTATTCCTGCGCCCCCAGCGCGCCATGGCGTTTGCTGAGCTTTTTGCCGTCCGGCCCATGGATCAGGGGGATATGCGCCCAGACCGGCACGTCCCAGCCCATCGCCTCATAGATCATCATCTGCCGGGCGGCATTGTTCAGGTGATCGTCGCCGCGGATCACATGGGTGACGCCCATATCGTGGTCGTCCACCACAACCGCCAGCATGTAGACCGGCGTGCCGTCCGACCGCAGCAGGATCATGTCGTCCAGCTGCTCATTCTTAATGGTCACATCGCCCTGCACCTGATCTTTGATAACGGTAACGCCGCTTTGCGGCGCCTTGATGCGGATCACATAAGGCATGTCAGGATGGCTGGAGGCATCCGCGTCCCGCCATGGCGAACGGTAAAGGGTGGATTTTCCCTCGGCCTTGGCCTGCTCGCGGAAGGCGGCGATTTCGTCCTGGGTGGCAAAGCATTTGTAGGCTTTGCCCTCGGCCAGCAGTTGTTTAGCCACTTCGGCATGGCGGTCCGCGCCTTCGAATTGGCTGATCACGTCACCGTCGTGGTCCAGACCGAGCCATTCCATGCCTTGCAAAATCGCCGCGGTGGCTTCCGGAGTGGAACGCTCCCGGTCGGTGTCTTCTATGCGCAGCAGGAACTTGCCGCCGCGGCCGCGGGCAAACAGCCAGTTGAACAGCGCGGTGCGGGCGCCGCCAATGTGCAGAAAGCCGGTGGGAGAGGGCGCGAAACGGGTGACAACCGGTTGGGTCATGTGCGGGATTTACCTTTTGGAAACCATCAGAGGCTTAGTGTTTCCGCCTGTCTACCGGGCCAGAAGGCGGGGGGCAAGCATGCGGCTCAGCGCAACCATCGCAGACTCGCTGCAGACGCAGCGGGGGTATTTGTTTCCGTGGATTCCGGTGTTTCTCGGCGCCGGGATCGGGGGCTACTTTTCTCTGAAATCCGAACCGGGTATCGCAGCCTTTGCCGCAGCCGCAGCGGTTTCGCTGCTGTGTGCATTCTTTGCGTTGCGGCCCCGGCCTTTTGCCTTTCTGTGCTGGGCGCCTGCTTTTGCGGCTGCCGGGCTGTGCCTTGCCGGCGCGCGCGCGCATTGGGTCGCGGCACCAGTCCTGGACTTCCGCTACTATGGCCCGGTTGAAGGACGGGTCGTGTCGGTGGACCGGTCACCGACCGATACACTGCGGCTGACACTTGACCAGGTCCGGCTGGCCCGGGTGGCGGCTGAGGACACACCTGCCCGGGTCCGGATTTCGCTGAAGGGGCCGTCCGAGGTGCCGCCTCCTGGCGCATGGGTAATGACCACGGCGCATCTGCTGCCGCCGCAAGGGCCTGCAGAGCCTGGCGGCTTTGATTTCCGCCGTCATGCCTGGTTCAAGCAACTGGGCGGCCTTGGCTATACGCGGGTTCCGGTTCTGCTGAGCGAGGCGCCTGGGGACGGGATGCCCGTCGAACGCCTTCGGCGCAGTTTGGCGCAGTACTTGCAGCATCGTATTCCTGGCGACACAGGCGGCTTTGCGGCAGCAATTACCGCGGGCGACCGCAGTGGTGTCGGCGACCAGACACTGACAGCGTTGCGGCAAAGCAACCTAGCCCATCTGCTGGCAATTTCCGGCCTGCATATGGGGCTGCTGACTGGTTTTATCTTTGCCGCCGTGCGCGGTGCGTTTTGCCTGGCTCCACCGCTCGCCCTGCGCTGGCCGGTAAAGAAACTGGCTGCCCTTGCAGCACTGGCCGCAGGAGCCGGCTATTTGGCACTATCAGGCGGGAATGTCGCGACTGAACGGGCCTACATTATGGTGGCTGTGATGCTGGGAGCAGTGCTTTTGAACCGCCGGGCCATCACCTTGCGGGCAGTCGCGGCGGCGGCGGTGATTGTCTTGCTGCGGCGGCCCGAAAGCCTGTTGAGCCCAGGATTTCAGATGAGTTTTGCAGCTACTGCTGCCCTTGTGGCGGTCTTTGCCGGGTTGCGTGACAGTGATGTTCCGCTTGGACCGCGCTGGCTGCGTCCTGTCACCGCTTTGGTGATCTCATCAGCAGTGGCCGGCGCGGCAACAGCCCCCTTTGCGGCAGCCCATTTCAACACCATTCCGCACTACGGGCTGCTGGCCAACTTGCTGGCGGTGCCGGTCATGGGGTCTGTTGTCATTCCGTCAGCTGTGCTGGCAGTATGTCTCGCGCCCTTTGGGCTCGAGGGCATCGGCCTGAAAGTGATGCAATGGGGTTTGGACTGGATCCTAGGTGTGGCGCGCTTTGCCTCCAGCCTGGATGGCGCCTTGTCCCATGTGCCGGCGCCGGGCATCTGGGTGCTGCCGCTGCTTACGTCGGGCGCGCTGATTGCCGTGATCTGGCAGGGACGGCTGCGCGCGGCGGGCCTTGTGCCTGCGGCTGCTGCTCTGGCTGTCTGGGCAGGCGGCGAGCGGCCGGACGTTCTGATTGCCGACTCCGGGGGCCTGATCGGGGTGATGGAGGCGGACGGCCGGGCCCTTTCGCGGGCAAAAGGGCAAGGGTTTACAGCAGGAATCTGGCTCGAAAATGATGGGGATCCGGCCATCCAGGCAGATGCTGCCGCGCGCTGGCAGGGTTTCGCAGCAGAATTGCCCGCGTGGCAAGGGCCGGGGTTTCAGCTGATTCACGCGCCAGGAGAGCGCAAGCTTTCTGCCATAGAAGATTGTAAAAACGAAGAAATAATCGTTTCGACTGTCGAGGCAAAGCAGCTCCAGGACTGTCTGATACTCACACCCAAAGTAATGTGGCAGACAGGCAGCATTGCGCTGAGCAGGAACGCCGGCATGCTGACGGCCCGCGATGTTGCAGGGGAGAGATTATGGACGAACTGGCAGCCGGAAGGCGAGAAGATCGCCCGCCTTCGAAGGCTGTTCCGCCGTCCGGGAAACTCACGTCAATAGGTTCGGATCAAACCGACAAGACGGCCCTGAACCTGAACTTTGTTCTCGGGGTAGCGGCGGGTTTCATAGGCCGGGTTGGCGGCCTGCAGTGCGATCGTGCCGCCTTGACGGTGATAATATTTCAAAGTGGCTTCCTGACCCTCTACCAGGGCGACAACGATATCACCGTTGTCTGCTGCTCCGGTTTCCCGGATCACCACGATGTCGCCGTCATTGATCCCGGCTTCGATCATCGAGTCGCCCTTCACTTCCAGCGCAAAATGCTGGCCATTCGGGGCAATCATACCGCCAGGCACGGCCACCTGATGAGAGACCTGGCTGATTGCCTCAATCGGCACGCCAGCGGCAATCCGGCCCATCACCGGAAGTTCCACTGCAGCCTGGCGCATCGGATCCGAAGCGGCCGGAGCAGGGGACATGCCTCTGCTTTGTCCGCCGTCGACTACCTTTGGGGAGAACCCTTGCGCTTCCGGATCGCCGCCTAGGCTTTCGGGCAGGCGGATGATCTCAATGGCACGCGCCCGGTGCGGCAGGCGCCGAATGAAACCGCGTTCTTCCAAAGCGGTGATCAAACGGTGGATGCCCGACTTGGAGCGCAGGTCCAATTCGACCTTCATTTCATCAAAACTGGGCGGAACACCGTCGCGCTGCAGGCGTTTATGAATGAATTCCAGCAGTTGAAGTTGCTTTTTTGTGAGCATCGCCGCTCCCTCCAGGCCTCAAGTTTTCTTTTGTTCTACGCATGTTCACGTTTTGTGTCAATATGGAGGTATCATGAAGCCGTTATCAAGCGGCGCACGAAAGTGCACGCACGCGAAAGAGTGCAAATTCGCACAGCAAAACCTGGGCTAGATAGGGATGTATTGCACTTCTTCGCCTGCTTCGCGTGCAGGATCGTTGGGCGGGCGGATCAGCAGGGCATTGGCGCTGCTCAGCACCGTGAGAAGCGAGCTGTCCTGATTGGCGAAGGCCTTGATAGATCCAGCTTCAGCCAGTGCCCGCATGTAATGTTCCCGAGGACCATTTGCAGCCAGGGACTCCGTCAGGATTGCTGTCCTTGGGTGCTGGTCTTCAGCAGCCAGCCCGAGCAAAGCGCGGATCATAGGAGCGAGGAAAATGTGGCCGCAAACCATCGCCGACACCGGATTTCCGGGAAGCCCGGCCATGGCTGCACCATTGAGCCGGCCCGCCATCAACGGCTTGCCGGGGCGCATGGCGACCTTGTAGAAACTGCGCTCCATGCCCAGATCCGCCGCAACTTTTCCAACCAGATCATGATCGCCGACGGAGGCACCGCCAATCGTCACAATAAGGTCGGCACCTTCGGCGAGTTCAAAGGCAGTGCGCAACGAACTCTCTGTATCGCGCGCGATCGGCAGGATGCGGGCACGGGCGCCAAGGTCTTCCAGCATCGCTTTGAGGCCGAACGTGTTGGAGGCGATGATTTGATCCGGGCCAGGCGTGCCGCCAGGCATCACCAATTCGTCGCCTGTGGAAATCAGGGCGACTTCCGGGCGGCGGGTAACTGGAACTGTGGCGATGTTCATGGCAGCGAGAAGCGCCACATCAGCCGGGGCCAAAAGCTTGGGGGCGCCAATGATCTGGCCGTCCTGAAAATCACCGCCGCGGGGACGGATGTTGGTGTTTGCGCCGGGCTCATCCGTGATGGTGATCAGGTCGCCGCTGCGTGTCACATCCTCTTGAATAACAACAAAACTTGCGCCTTCCGGTACGGGTGCGCCAGTAAAGATCCGTACGGCTTGCCCTGCGCCGATCTTGCCCTCGAACCCATGCCCGGCGGCAGCTTCGCCGATCACCTTGAACATCGCGTGCAGCTCGACCTCGGCGGCATTCACCGCATAGCCATCCATGGCAGAAGCCGAAAACGGAGGCTGGTCGCGGCGGGCTTGCACATCGTGTGCCAGAACACGGCCGGAGGCTTCGGCCAAGGGAACATCTTCAGTTTCCAGCCGCTCAACAAGCGATAGAAGATGCGCGCGGGCTTCGCTGACCGGAATCATTTATGCCTCGTACCTGCCTGATTTTCCGCCATCTTTTAGGGTGACGCGAATGCCGCCGATCTGCATGGCCTTGTCCACGGCCTTGGCCATGTCATAAACGGTCAATGCAGCGGTTGAGACCGCAGTGAGCGCTTCCATCTCCACGCCGGTCTGGCCAGTGGTTTTGACGGTGGCTTCGATCCGGACTCCGGGAAGATCCGGATCCAGTGTCAGTTCGACCGCTACTTTGGTGACCGGCAACGGATGGCAGAGGGGGATCAAATCGGGTGTTTTCTTGGCCCCCATGATGCCCGCCAGCCGTGCAACCGACAGCACATCGCCTTTCTTGGCGCGGCCTTCGGAGATGATCGCATAGGTCTCCTGTGCCATGGTGACATGGCCCTCTGCGGTCGCGATGCGGGAGGTCACGGCCTTGTCAGAGACATCAACCATATGGGCGTCGCCCTTGGTGTCAAAGTGGGTGAGGCTCATGGCCTAACTCCTTGAATTACATTGCGCCGGGCATCAGTGGGTTGGCCAGCAACGAACGGGTTGCGCCGGCCACGTCATCCTGGCGCATCAGGCTTTCGCCGATCAGGAAGGTGCGGGCGCCGTAGCGGGCCATATCGCTCAGATCCTCTGGCGTGAACAAGCCGCTCTCGCAGACAATGGTGCGGTCTGCGGGCACCATGCGGGA
The DNA here is from genome assembly GCF_000813725.1 of Leisingera sp. ANG-Vp. Lineage (GTDB taxonomy): Bacteria > Pseudomonadota > Alphaproteobacteria > Rhodobacterales > Rhodobacteraceae > Leisingera. Next base: position 267,162 of record NZ_JWLD01000002.1, on the reverse strand, counting down.
CAGTTCGCGGGTGGTGTCCAGCGTGGTCTCAAACGTTTTGAGATTGCGGTTATTGATCCCCATCAGCGGCGACTTGAGGGCGCAGGCGCGCTCCAGCTCTTCGGCGTCATGCACTTCCAGCAGCACATCCATGCCCCATTCAAACGCGCTGGCCTCCAGTTCCTGAGCCTGTGCGTCGGAAACCGAGGCAAGAATGATCAGAATGCAATCGGCGCCCAGGGCACGGGCTTCCGCGACCTGGTAGGTGTCATACATGAAGTCCTTGCGCAGCGCAGGCAGGGCGCAGGCTTCACGGGCCTGGGTGAGGAAGTCCTTCGCCCCTTGAAAGCTGGGGGTGTCGGTGAGGACCGAAAGGCATGTGGCGCCGCCGGCCTCATAGGCTTTGGCCAGTTCTGCGGGTTCGAAATCGGGCCGGATCAGGCCTTTGGAGGGGCTGGCCTTTTTGATCTCGGCAATCAGCCCGTAGCCATCGCGGCTGGCCCGCATCAGGCTTTCGGCGAAGCCGCGCACGGGCGAGGCTTCGCGGGCTTCCGCTTCCACCGCTTCAAGCGGTTTAGCGGCCTTGTCTGCGGCCACTTCCTCAAGCTTGTAGGCCTTGATCTTGTCCAGCACATTTTGGGTCATGCCAGTGCCTCCGTTCATGCGTTCCAGTCTATGGCAGTTTCACCGCGGGCGGCGAGCCAATTGTTCACTTTTGAGAAGGGCCGGGACCCGAAGAAACCGCGCCGCGCCGACAAGGGCGAGGGATGCGCGGTTTTCAGGATCAGGTGATCGCCCGGTTTGATATGTTTTTCAAGCTTCTGCGCCGCATTTCCCCAGAGAATAAATGCGGTGGGGCGCTCTGAGGTCAGTTCCAGAACCTGATGCACCAGGTGATGCCATCCCAAATGTTTGTGCCCATTGGCCTCGCCGGCGGGAACCGAAAGCGCCGTGTTGAGCAACAGCACGCCCTGACGGGCCCAGCCGCGGAGATCGGCGTTAGCACGGATAACGCCAAGATCTTCTTCCAGCTCTTTGTAAATGTTGGATAAAGAGCGTGGGAACGGCCGCACATCCGGTTCCGCTGAAAAGGCAAGCCCATGGGCATGGCCCGGCGTCGGATAGGGGTCTTGTCCCAGAATGACCACGCGGGCATTTTCAGGCTGCGTCAATTCCAGCGCTGCAAATCGCTGGTGTTCGGGCGGCAGGATCTCCCGCGGGTCATCCTGCAAAGCCAACCGGATCCCAGGCCATTCACGGGCAAAGAAGGGCAGGCCGGACCAAGCGCCCAGCCCGGGAGGAAGATCAGTCATGCGGCGGAAGTGATCCTGGCGAGCGCCTCGACCTTCGCCTTGGCAGCACCGCTGTCGATAGCCTCTGCTGCTTGCGCGACACCTTCCTTAAGATCAGACGCTTTACCGGCAACCAGCAGAGCGGCGGCCGAGTTCAAAAGCACTGCATCGCGGTAGGCGGACGGGGTGCCTTGCAGAAGCACCCGGAACGCCATGGCGTTTTCCTCGGGTGTTCCGCCGACAATCATGTCGAAGGGATGAACCGGAAGGCCTGCGTCTTCGGGGTGAATTTCCATGTCGCGGACATCCCCGTTTTCTTCAAGTGCCGAAACCCAGCTGACGCCGGTGATTGTCAGTTCATCGGTGCCATCGGACCCGTGCACAAGCCAGGCGCGGTCGGAGCCCAGTGCATTGAGCGTCTCTGCCATTGGCCGGATCATCTTGCGGCTGAAGGCGCCAGTGAGCTGGCGTTTCACGCCGGCCGGGTTCGTCAGCGGGCCGAGGATGTTGAAAATGGTGCGGGTGCCCAGCTCCTGCCGGGTTGGCATCACATGCGCAACAGCCGGGTGATGCATCGGCGCCATCATGAAGCCGATACCGGCCTCATTGATTGCCTTTTCAACCACTTCCGGGCCAACCATCACGTTGATACCCATCTGCGATTGCATATCCGCAGTGCCGGACTTGGAGCTAAGGTTGCGGTTGCCGTGCTTGGCCACGGTCACTCCGGCACCTGCAACAACAAAGGCTGTTGCGGTGGAGATATTCAGCGTGTTCTTACCGTCGCCGCCAGTCCCTACGATATCCATGGCGCCTGCCGGGGCCTTCACCGGGTTGCATTTGGCCCGCATCACGGCCGCCGCCGCGGCAAATTCGTCGACGCTTTCGCCCCGGGTGCGCATAGCCATCAGCAGGCCGCCGATCTGACTGGGCGTGGCTTCACCCTCAAACAGAAGGGTAAAGGCGGTTTCGGCTTCCTCACGGGTCAGCGGGCGTTCGGCAGCAGCTCCGATGAGCGGCTTCAGCTGGTCGCTCATGCGGGCACCTTCATGACATCAAGGAAGTTTTTCAGCAGCGCGTGGCCATGTTCAGAGGCGATGGACTCAGGATGGAATTGCACCCCGTGAATGGGCAGCTCCTTGTGCTGCAGCCCCATGATGGTGCCGTCTTCCAGCTCGGCAGTGATTTCCAGGCAATCGGGCAGCGTTTCGCGTTCGACAACCAGGGAATGATACCGGGTAGCGTCAAAAGGCGTTGGCAGCCCCTTGAAAACACCCGTATCCTTGTGATGCATTTTACCCATCTTTCCGTGCACGATTTCGTGGCAGCGGATCACCTTGCCGCCAAAAGCCTGGCCGATGGTTTGGTGGCCAAGGCAGACACCCAGCAACGGTGTGCCGGTTTCGGCTGCGGCTTCGGTCAGGGCAAGGCAGATGCCTGCCTGATCGGGGTCGCACGGGCCGGGCGACAGCAGGATGCCGGAGGGGTTCATCGCCATCGCTTCCTGCACATTTATGGCGTCGTTTCGGTGCACTTCCATTTCCGCACCCAGCTCGCCCAGGTAGTGGACAAGGTTGTAGGTAAAGGAATCATAGTTGTCGATCAGCAGCAGCATCGGGACGGGCTCTTTTAAGGGTGGCGGGCAGGATGCGCGCCGCAGTATAGTGGTCGCAACATACATGTTCAGGGATACGGGGCAGCGTCAAGGGCAGGAGAGGCGATTGCCTGGGCAAGACCGCTGGAGGCGGCGTTCAGGCAGGCCGGATGACGCAGCACGGCAGATAGGATTTGAGAGGCAAAACAGGCATGCGTGGATTTCTGGGCGGCGTGAGTGTCGGAGCATTGCTGGCTGCTGGCGGGCTGGCGATGTGGTCTTTGTCGGTGCCAATGCAGCCGCCGGCTCCTGAACCTTCGAACGAAGCAGCCGAAGACGGGGTGCAGGCAGCTGTGCAGCCTGAACAGGTGGATCCCGGTGCGGCGCCGCAGATGCCCAACGGCGGGGAGGAAGCTTCGGCGGCACCCGGGAGCGATCCGGGAATAGATGCGGATCTGGTTGAAGCGCAGCCCTATGCGCCCGAAACGTCGAACGGCAGCGACGATCTGAGTGCTTTGGCTTCCGCGGACACGGACCCGGCGCGGAAACCGGATGTCGGGCTGGAAACTGCCGGCGCCGGCTCCGATGGCCCCGTCAGGGCTGAAGCGCCGGGACTTGTGCAAGCAGGCAGCGAAAGCCAGCCCGCGTCGCAGCAGCCGCTGGTGCCGGAAGCGCCGGGTGCAGAGGATGCCATCGTCGCGGCTACGGAGCCGGCAGCAGCACCGGAAGAGCCTGCCGAAACGGCCTCTGCAGAAATTGCAGCTGGCACGGATGAATCCGAACCGCAAGTGCCCCTTCAGGAACAAGCGGAGGCACCTGGCACTGCGTCCGCTCTGGTGCCGGATATCGGCAGCGCACCGCAGGCAACCACCCTGCCGGTGATTGGCACCGTGCCCGCACTGCCGGCTGCTGCTGACGGGGACGGAGCGGAAGGTGCTGAAGACATCGCTGCGGCTGACGAACCTGAAGCCGCGGCAGACGCCGGGCAAGAGGAGGCCCTGGCACCTCAAATCGGAACTCCTGTTGTGCCTCTTACCGAACGGGACAAGCCCGGGAATGCAACTCCGTCCCCGGCAGGGCTGGCGGAGAGCCGTCCCTTTGCGGACTTTGCCGAGCCCTTTGCCAACCCGGATGGCCGCCCGCTGATGTCGATTGTGCTGATTGATGATGCCGGCGCCGTCGGAGCCGAGGCGCTGGCAGAGTTTCCTTACCCTTTGAGCTTTGCAATCGACCCGGAAGATCCGGAAGCGGCAACCAAGATGGCGGCGCGGCGTTCGGCCGGGTTTGAAGTTCTGCTGCTGGCGGATCTGCCGCGCAGCGCCTCGCCTCAGGATGCTGAAACAGCGCTTGAGGTCTGGCGCGGCAAACTGCCAGAAGCCGTAGCGATCCTGGAAGGCGTCGAGAGCGGTGTGCAGGGCAACCGGCCGCTTGCGGACCAGGTGTCCGCGGTGGCGGCTTCGGCCGGGTTCGGTCTGGTCACGCAGAACAGCGGTCTCAATACCGTGCAGAAACTGGCGCTGCGTGACGGCGTGCCTGCAGGCGTGGTGTTCCGGGACTTCGACGGTGCCGGCCAGAACCCCAGGGCAATCCGGCGCTTTCTGGACCAGGCAGCCTTCCGGGCCGGGCAGGAAGGTGCTGTGATCATGCTGGGCCGGCTGCGGCCCGACACGATTTCGGCGCTGCTGATCTGGGGCTTGCAGGACCGGGCCTCCCGCGTTGCACTGGCGCCGGTGTCGGCAAGTTTGGAAGCCAAACTGCCCAAGTAACAGAAACGGCGCCCTGAGCGGGCGCCGTACCTCCGGCGGGGGTATTTCTGACCAGAAAGAAGCCGTTAGGCTACTGGCTTCATGTCAGCGGTTGCCGTTGCCGGTGAAGCGGGCGGCGTCGGCAGCAGCGCGGCGGATGGCATTGGATTTATGGACGGTCTCCATATATTCCGCCTCCGGGTCGCTGTCGTAAACCACGCCGCCGCCTGCCTGGATATAGAGGTTCTGATCCTTAACGATGGCCGTGCGCAGGGCAATGCACATGTCCATGTCTCCGCCTGCCGAGAAATAGCCGACGCCGCCGCCGTAGATGCCGCGTTTTTCCGGCTCCAGCTCGTCGATGATCTCCATCGCCCGCACTTTTGGAGCGCCGGAGACAGTGCCTGCGGGCATGCCCGCAAAGAACGCATCCAGCGCATCCTTATCTTCGGCCAGTTCGCCGACGACGTTGGAGACGATGTGCATCACATGGCTGTAGCGCTCGATGATGAACTTTTCTGTCGGGCGCACAGTGCCGATTTTGGCAACCCGGCCGGTGTCGTTGCGGCCCAGATCCAGCAGCATAAGGTGTTCGGCCAGTTCCTTTTTGTCGGCCAGCAGGTCGGCCTCAAGCGCCTTGTCCTCTTCCGGCGTGGCGCCGCGGGGGCGGGTGCCGGCAATCGGGCGGATGGTGACTTCCTGGCCGAAGACCCGGACCAGGATTTCCGGGGAAGCACCGACCACCTGGAAGCCGCCGAAGTTGAAGTAGAACATGAAGGGCGACGGGTTGGTGCGGCGCAAGCTGCGGTACAGCGCAAAGGGCGGCTCGCGGAATTCCTGGGTCCAGCGCTGTGCCGGCACCACCTGGAAGATGTCGCCTGCGCGGATGTATTCCTTGGCCTTCTCCACGGCCGCCTTATAGCCGTCCTTGGTGAAGTTCGACACCGGCGGCGCAACTTCGTGCGCTTCCCCGAGGTCGCGGCTTTCTGCAGGCATGGCCCGTTCCAGATCGCGCACCGCGTCCATCACCCGCTCAGCAGCCTGGGCATAGGCGGCCTTGGCGGTCTGCCCGTCGCTGGACCAGACAGGAGAGACCACCGTTACCTCGCCCTTGACCCCGTCCAGAACGGCGATCACCGAAGGGCGGAGCATCAGCGCGTCGGGCAGGCCGAGCGGATCCGGATTCACATCAGGAAGATGCTCCACCAGGCGGATCATGTCGTATCCGAGGTAGCCGAACAGGCCCGCCGCCGCCTGCGGCAGATCATCGGGCAGGTCGATTTTGCTTTCGGCAATCAGTTTCCGCAGATTGTCCATTGGATTGCCAGGCTGCGGAGTGAAGTTCTCAGCGTCGAATCGCGCCGTGCGGTTCAGCGATGACTGTTCGCCATGGCAGCGCCAGACCAGATCCGGTTTCATGCCGATGATCGAATAGCGCCCGCGCACCTCGCCTCCGGTCACCGACTCCAGCATGAAAGCGTCTTTTTGCGCTCCGGTCAGCTTAAGCATCAGTGACACCGGCGTGTCGAGGTCCGCGGCAAGGCGGGTATAGACGACCTGATTTTCACCAGCCTCATAGGCCTTGGAGAATGTGTCGAAATCGGGGGTCAGGGCCATGGGTGCTTGCCTTGATTATTGGAAGTTTGCATGCGCTGCGTTCAGCGCCTGCTGGTCAATGCGGGGTTCGGCCCGGGCCTGCACGTCCTGGATATAGGCCTGGAACAGTGCCTGAGCCAGGGTTTGGTCCATCTGCGCCTGCAAAGCTTGTGTGAGCAGCTTCATGTCGTCGCTGTCTTCCGGCGCCAGGATCGCGTCGAGCCGGACAACAACAGCGGAGTCTGCATCCTGCACCAGGCGGAATGCGCCATCTTCCATCTCGAACACCTGGGTGACCAGTTCCGCCGGAACCGTGTCGATATAGGCGGTACGGGTTAGGCCGGTTTCAGTCTTGACCTCTGCACCTTCCGGAAACCCGCCTGCGGCTTCTGCTTGCGCCAGCAGCTCTTCCCCCTGAGTGCGCAACGCAGTGGCCAGCCGCTCGGCCTGCCAGGCGGCAAGGACCTTCTCCTTGGCGTCAGTAAAGGGTTCAGGACGTTCAGGAAGCGTTTCGTCGAGACGCAGAGCAAACAGGCTGCCATCATCCAGGAAATCCACGGCAGGGAAATCATCGGCAGAGACGGACGCAGCCGCAGCGCGGAAGCCTTCGTAAGCAGCAATGCCGCCGCTGGCTTCGCTGGTCCAGTTGATCTGGGCAAGCTCCAGCCCGCTTTCGGTTGCCAGCTCCTCAAGCGTGGCACCGCCTGCCAGCAGGTCGTCGATGTCTTCAGCCTGGGCTTCGACCATACGACGGGCGCGGTCGGAGGCAAGTTCGTCGCGCAGCTCTGACTTGGCCTGTTCAAAGGTGGTGATCTGCGCCTCCAGGCGGCCGTTCACCCGGAAAAGCGCGGGGCCAAGATCCGAGGGCAGGGGGCCGGCCACATCGCCAACCTGCGCGGTAAAGACGGCAGTGCCGGCAGCACCGAGATCGCCCATGGTCACATCGCCCAGGTCAATGTCCTGCAGAGTCAGCCCACGGTCGTCGACCAGGCTTTCAAATGTCGCGCCGCCGGTTTCCAGCTGCGCCTTGGCGCTGGCAGCAGCGTCCTCGTTCGCGAAAACCAGACGCTCAACCAAACGGCGCTCGGGCACCTGGTATTGGCTGGAGCGGTCATCAAACAGCTGGCGCAGCTGAGTTTCGTCAACCTCCACTTCGTCCAGCAGCATCGACGGCCGGAGCGCGGCATAGGTGATCACCTTGGCTTCAGGCAGCAGGAACTGGTCCTGGTTGTCCTCGTAAAACGCCTGCAGATCCGAATCCGAAGGCACCTCCGCGGTCAAGGCAATGTCCCCGGCGGCGATCTGCACGTAGGAGAAACTGCGGCGGGCGCCTATAAAACCGGTCAGCGTGTCTGTCAGCGTCTGCGGCATTTTGGTGCCGGCAAGCACGGCATTCTGCACGATCGTGCGGGCGGCCTCGCGGCGCAGGTCTTCTTCGAACTGTTTCTCCGACATACCCGCATTGCTGAGTGCAAACCGGTAGGCTTCGCGGTCGAACCCGCCGTTCACGCTTTGGAATGCGTCAATGGCGGAAAGCTCCTGGATCAGGTTTTCATCACCGATAGACAGGCCCAGATCCTTTGACTCATGGTCCAGCGCGGCAATCGAAATCAGGCGGCCCAGGACAACACGGTCGAGGCCAAACGCTGTCAGTTGCGACATCGGCATGGTTTGGCCGGTCTGCGCTTGCAAGGCGCGCTGTTCGCGCTGCAGTTCACGGACATAATCTCCGATGCTGACTTCTTCATCGCCGACCTGGGCAACAGAGGATCCTGAACTGGTGAAATTCACCGCGCCAAACCCGGCAAGGCCGACAATCAGCATCCCCATCAGGATCCAGACAAATGTTTTTGATAGCTTCTGCATGCCTGCGGCCATGATGCCCTCTTTATTGTTCTGCCGCGCGGGGCCAAGGCCCGGCGGCGGGAAATGCCGCTGACTGAATACGCGGCTGCCCGCAGAGGGGCAAGACGGTTGCGGATCAAACCGCTGGATGTTCAGGGATTAAAGGCGGTCAGGCGTTCGAATAGCGTCTGAATGCCTGCCCGGTCCACATTGGCAAAGGCAATCCGGAACTGGCGCGCGCCTTCGGGGTCGCCCTCGGGCATGAACATGGAGCCTGGCAGCATCAGAACAGAAGCTTCGCTTACCAGTTTCCGGGCCACGTCCTCTGATGCGAGATCAAAAGGATGCTCCACGTAGGCGAAGTAGGCGCCGCATCCGAGCAGCCGCCAGCCTTTTGCCGCAAGCGCCGGAAACCCCTCTTCGATGGCGGCCCGGCGGTCAAGGATTTCAAGCCGCTCGCCCGCCAGCCACTCCTGCAGATTTTCAATTCCCCAAAGAGCCCCGGCCTGGCCAAGCTGCGAGGGGCAAATTGTAACAGTGTCGAGAAACTTCTCCATTTCGAACATCATTTTTGGGGAGGCAGCGATGGCGCCGACCCGGTGCCCGGTCAGACGGTAGGCCTTGGAGAAGGAATAGAGGTGGATCAGGGTTTGATCCCAGTCTGCGGTCCGGAATAGATCATGCGGCGCGCCGTCCCTGCTGTCGAAGTCGCGGTAGGTCTCATCAACGATCAGTGAAAGGCCGTTGGCACGGGCAAGATCAAAGAAGGCACGCACCAGCCCGTCCGGATATTCGACGCCGCAGGGATTGTTCGGCGTGACCAGAACAAACGCCCGGGTGCGCTCCGTGATCAAGGCCGCCGCCGCGGCCGGGTCCGGCAGCATTCCTTCGCCGACATGCAGCGGCACAGCGGTGACTCCAGCCATATCCAGCCACATCTTGTGGTTGAAGTACCAGGGCACCGGAATGATCACCTCATCTCCTTCGCCGCAGAGCGCAGCAATGGCGGCGGCAAAGGCCTGGTTGCAGCCGGATGTGATGCCAACCTGGTCCGGAGCCACCGAAGCCTGGTAATGGCCGGAGATCTGCTGCGCCAAGGCTTTGCGCAGCGGATCATTGCCCAGCACCGGTCCATAAAGATGCGCGTTCACATCATTGAGCGCGGCATCGGCCAGCGCCTGGCGCAATCCTTCCGGCGGCGCTTCAGCAGGAGCGGCCTGGCTGACGTTCAGCAACGGCCGGTCCGGCGGGAACACCGTTCCGGCCACCCAGCGGCGCGATTCGACGATGGGTGAGACAAAGGTGGCCTGAGTGCGTGGACGGGGCATGCGGGGCTCCTGGCGCCGGAATACGGAAAAAGCTTAGGCGCGCCTGAAAACACGCCGGACTATGTCTGGCACGGGCTTTGCCGCAGCTCAAGCCGGCAAGCAGGCAATTGCGCCGGCGCCTGCCGGCCCATGAAAAAAGGCGCGCTTGTTCTGCGCGCCTTTCGGGAAGCTCCTGACAGGGCTGGTTCAGTCCTTGCCGCGGTAGGGCTCGACGTATTGCAGCGCCATGTCCCACGGGAAGAAGATCCAGGTGTCCTGGCTCACCTCGGTGATGAAAGTATCGACCATCGGCCGCCCCTGGGGCTTGGCGTAGACGGTGGCGAAATGCGCCTTGGGATACAGCTGGCGAACCAGCTCCAGAGTTTTGCCGCTGTCGACCAGATCGTCGATCACCAGCACGCCCTCGCCGTCGCCCATCAGCCCGGCATCCGGCGACTTCAGCACTTCGGCTTCGCCCTGGGCCTGGTGGTGGTAAGACTTCACCGAAATGGTGTCGACGGTGCGGATATCCAGCTCGCGGCTGACAATCATTGCGGGCGCCATGCCGCCGCGGGTGATGGCCACCACCGCGCGCCAGGCGCCGTCATCAGGGCCTTGCCCGTCCAGGCGCCAGGCCAATGCCCGCGAGTCGCGGTGAATCTGGTCCCAGCTGATATGAAAGCCTTTTTCGTGCGGCAGGCGGTCGGTCATGTTTCTTGCTCCCGGCGAAGTCGCGTCAGCTTGCCGGAACCCGGAAATCGTCCGGGCTCCGGAATTTCAGGTTATTTCGAGATGTCCGGCGCATCGACCGCCTTCATGCCCACCACATGATATCCTGCATCAACGTGCAGGTTCTCACCGGTCACGCCGGAGCTGAGATCCGACAGCAGGTAGAGCGCGGAATTGCCGACATCATCGATGGTCACATTGCGGCGCAGCGGCGAGTTGTATTCGTTCCACTTCATGATGTAGCGGAAATCGCCGATCCCGGAGGCGGCCAGGGTCTTGATCGGGCCGGCCGAAATTGCGTTGACCCGGATACCGTCTTTGCCCAGGTCTTCAGCCAGGTATTTGACCGATGCTTCCAGCGCCGCCTTGGCGACACCCATCACATTGTAGTGAGGCATGACCTGCTCGGCACCGTAGTAGGTGAGGGTCAGCAGCGAGCCGCCTTCGGTCATCATCTTCTCGGCGCGCTTGGCGACAGATGTGAAGGAGAAGACCGAGATGTCCATGGTCATCTGGAAATTGGCGCGGCTGGTGTCGACATAACGGCCGCGCAGCTCGTTCTTGTCGGAAAAGCCGATGGCGTGAACAACAAAGTCCAGCTTGCCCCATTTGCCTTCCAGCTCGGCAAACAAGGCGTCGACCGAGGTCTCATCCGAGACGTCGCAGGGCAGGACGATGTCGCTGCCCAGTTGTTCGGCCAGCGGGCCGACACGCTTCTTCAGGGCATCGCCCTGATAGGAAAACGCTAGCTCGGCACCGGCATCGGCGCAGGCCTTGGCGATCCCCCAAGCAATCGATTTGTCATTGGCAAGGCCCATGATGAGGCCGCGCTTACCGGCCATCAGTTGACTAGACATGCAGGTTCTCCGCCTGTGATCTCTTGAATTAGACGGTGTTTAGTATGACGCGCGGGGCGCTTCAAGGGTGCACGCCCTTGCCGGCGGCCGGGAAGCTGCATAGGTTGCATTCAATTCCGCTAAGAGGTGACAGGATGTCCGACCGTACAGGTATTTTTGCAGGCGATGATCCCTTTGCCATTGCCCGGTCCTGGCTGGCTGAGGCAGAACAGGCCGAACCCAATGATCCCAATGCGATCGCTCTGGCGACGGTGGACGAGACCGGCCTGCCCAACAGCCGGATGGTTCTGCTTAAGGAAATCGAGGACGCAGCCTTTGTGTTCTACACCAACTACGGGAGCGCCAAGGCGCAAGAGCTGGATCACGCCGGCAAGGCGGCCTTTGTGATGCACTGGAAATCGCTGCGCCGACAAATTCGCGTGCGCGGCGAAATCACCCGCGAGGACGGCCCTCAGGCAGATGAATACTACAAGTCCCGTTCGCTCAAGAGCCGTCTTGGAGCCTGGGCGTCGCAGCAGTCGCAGCCATTGGAAAGCCGCGGCGCGCTTATGGCAGAAGTGGCAAAAATCACGGCCACCAAAGGGACTAATCCCGACCGGCCGCCGTTCTGGGGCGGCTACCGGCTGGTGCCGGTGGAAATCGAATTCTGGGCCGATGGCGCATTCCGGTTGCATGACCGGTTCCGCTGGCGGCGCAAGGATGCAAGCGCAGCATGGGAGATCATGCGTCTCAACCCCTGATGCAAATGGTTAAGGTTTACCTAGGGTCAATAGCAGTTTCGTGACAATTTCAGGACTTTTTAGCTTGAATTCCAAGGTCAGAATCGCGCATCAGGTCATCATCAAAATAAAAAAAACGCGGTGGGAATAAATAAGTGGCAGAAGATCTCAGCAGCTTGCAGCAGGTACAAGGGCTGGTGAAGTGGTTCGACCCGGCCAAAGGGTACGGTTTTGTCGTATCTGACGAGGGCGGGCCGGACATTCTTCTCCACGTGAACGTGCTGCGCAACTTCGGCCAAAGCTCTGTTGCTGACGGAGCCCGGATTGAGGTTGTGACCCATCAGACCGGCCGCGGCGTTCAAGCCGTCGAGGTTCTGTCGATTCTGCCGCCCGAACGCGACGACACTCCAGTTCTGAGCGATTTTGCCGAACTGGACATGGATATCTTGCAGAATGAACCGCTGGAACCCGCCCGGGTCAAATGGTTCGACAAGGGCAAGGGGTTCGGCTTTGCCAACGTGTTCGGCCGCGGCGAGGACGTGTTTCTGCATGTTGAAGTGCTGCGCCAGTCCGGCCTTGCGGACCTGCAGCCCGGCGAAGCGCTGGCGATGCGGGTGATCGACGGCAAGCGCGGCCGCATGGCCGTGGAAGTGCTGGCCTGGGAAGCCGCGCTGATGCCCGGCAGCCTGGACTAAGGCTGATGAGGCGGCGCCTGCTTTCCTTGAGCCTTGGCGCTGCATTCTCTATCCTGGCCTGTGCGGCAGCGGCGTCCGAATGCCGGCCTGACCGGGTTGATTTGCGGGGCTCCTGGGGGCAAACCGCATTTTCCGTTGAAATCGCTGATACTGAGCAGGAGCGCGCCCAAGGGCTGATGTTCCGTGAGAACATGCCGCGCGGGGCAGGGATGCTGTTTGTCTATGAGCATCCGCAACCCGCAGCTTTCTGGATGAAGAACACGCTGATCCCGCTGGATATCATCTTTCTGGATGAAAACGGGCAAGTGACTTCGGTGCATGAGAACGCTGTTCCCGGTGACCTGACTCCGATTCCGGGAGGCGATTTTGTGTTTGCGGTTCTTGAGATCAACGGCGGGCTGGCCCGCAGGTACGGCATCTCGGCAGGCACAGAGATGCGTCACAAAATTTTTTCGCGCACGGCAGCAGTTTGGCCCTGTTAGGGCTTTTCAAATCAGTTTCACGGTTATAGGAAGGCGCACGGTCCGGGGCGTGGCGCAGTCTGGTAGCGCACCTGTTTTGGGTACAGGGGGTCGTGAGTTCGAATCTCGCCGCCCCGACCACTTCTCAAGAAAAATGAAGACGAATCCGGTGGCAGCGGTTTTGCCCCCGGGATTCGTTTCGCCTTTTTGCTGAGCGCCGATGATGCTTCACAATCTTAACTTTTAATACTTCCTTAACCTTTTGTTAAGGCGCTGTTAACCAACTGCCGCTGCCCCGCATCAGAAGGTTAACCAAGCCGTCTCTGCGCGTGGGTTCACAACGTGATGGCACAGCAATATCTCCATCAAGTTGAAGAGCTGGCACCAACTTCCTCGCTCACCGGCTCCCGTGTATGAAATCATAATCTGGAGACGGCGAAGAATATTCCGCACAGCAGCAAGTCATTACCTGAGCGGCAGAAATTTGAGGAATACGGGACACCACCCAAACGGCACCGGCGGACCCCGGGCTGTGGATGAATCATTGCCCTCCCGGAGACCCTGCAATCCGCGGAAAGCGTCAACAGCAAAGATCGTTACTAGGATGTAAATTTTACGTTGACCCTTTGTGTCCTAATACGTCAAATTGTGGACACCGGTTGCGATGGCACTAGATCTGGTGGATTACGGAGCCACAGCAACAACGCTGAAAACAGCAGACAGTCCTTTGGAGAATGGCCGGCGAGGGCCGCAAGCACGCTGAATACGGCGTGCACGGGGATTTTGCGTGTTCCGCAACCGGGGCTGCTTGGTGCGGGGGCACCGCTGAAAAAATGAACGATGAGTGCTTGAGAAGGGGCAGAGCATGAAGATCGAACGGAAATACACCAAACCCGGCCAGGATGCCTATGCGGATCTGGCTTTTGTCTCTGCCACCTCGGAAATCCGCAACCCGGATGGCACGATCGTTTTCCGGCTCGACAATATCGAAATCCCAGCTTCGTGGAGCCAGGTGGCCAGTGACGTCATCGCTCAAAAGTACTTCCGCAAGGCCGGGGTGCCGTCGCGCCTGAAGAAGGTCCGCGAGAAAGGCGTGCCGGAGTTTCTGTGGCGCTCGGTTCCTGCTGATGGTGCGGTCCTGGGCGGTGAGACGTCCTCCAAGCAGGTTTTTGACCGTCTGGCTGGCGCCTGGGCGTATTGGGGCTGGAAGGGCGGCTATTTCTCCTCCGAGGAGGACGCGCGGGCCTATTACGACGAGATGCGCTTTATGCTGGCGACCCAGCGCTCGGCACCGAACTCGCCCCAATGGTTCAACACCGGCCTGCATTGGGCCTATGGCATCGACGGCCCGGCCCAGGGCCATCACTATGTCGATTACAAAACCGGCAAGCTGACCAAATCCGCCAGCGCCTATGAGCATCCCCAGCCGCATGCCTGCTTTATCCAGTCCGTGTCCGACGACCTGGTCAAGGACGGCGGCATCATGGATCTTTGGGTGCGCGAGGCGCGGCTGTTCAAATACGGCTCCGGCACCGGCACCAACTTTTCGCACCTGCGCGCCGAGGGCGAGCCCCTGTCCGGCGGCGGCAAATCTTCCGGCCTGATGGGCTTCTTGAAGATCGGTGACCGTGCAGCTGGCGCAATCAAGTCCGGCGGCACCACCCGGCGTGCGGCCAAGATGGTGATCGTCGATGCTGATCACCCGGATATCGAAGACTTCATCCAGTGGAAGGTGATCGAAGAGCAGAAAGTGGCCTCGATCGTGGCTGGCTCCAAGATGCACGAGAAGATGCTGAACGGCATTTTCGAGGGTATCCGCAGCTGGGACGGCGCTGAGGCGGATGCCTATGACCCGGCGGTCAATGAAGGCCTGAAGAAGGCCATCCGCGAAGCCAAGAAAGTGGCGATCCCGGAAACCTACATCAAGCGGGTGCTGGATTACGCCAAGCAGGGCCACACATCGATCGAATTCCCGACCTATGACACTGACTGGGATTCCGAGGCCTACAGCTCCGTTTCCGGCCAGAACTCCAACAACTCGATCCGGGTCACCAACGCCTTCCTGCACGCGGTCGAAAAAGACGCGGACTGGGAGCTGATCAACCGCACAGACGGCAAGATCTCCAAGGTGGTGAAAGCCCGCGACCTTTGGGAGAAGGTGGGCCATGCTGCCTGGGCCTGCGCCGACCCGGGCATCCAGTTCCATGACACTGTGAACGAATGGCACACGTGCCCGGAAGACGGTGAAATCCGCGGCTCAAACCCTTGTTCAGAATACATGTTCCTGGACGACACCGCCTGCAACCTGGCGTCTCTGAACCTTCTGAGCTTCCTGAAAGGCGGTCTGTTCCAGGCGGATGACTTCATGCATTCCTGCCGCCTGTGGACGCTGACGCTGGAAATCTCGGTGATGATGGCGCAGTTCCCGTCGCAGGAAATCGCGCAGCGTTCCTATGACTTCCGCACCCTGGGTCTGGGCTATGCCAATATCGGCGGGCTGCTGATGAACATGGGCTACGGCTATGACTCGGACGAGGGCAGGGCGCTTTGCGGGGCACTGACCGCGCTGATGACCGGCGTGTCTTATGCCACTTCGGCGGAGATTGCCTCGGAGCTGGGCCCGTTCCCTGGTTATGCGAAAAACGCAGACCACATGCTGCGGGTGATCCGCAACCACCGCAATGCTGCAAAGGGCAACGCCGAAGGCTACGAAAACCTGTCGGTGAAGCCGGTGCCGCTGGACATCGCAAACTGCCCGGATGCGCTGCTGACCGATCTGGCAGCCAGCGCCTGGGACGAGGCGCTGGAGCTGGGTGAAAAACACGGCTACCGCAACGCCCAGACCACTGTGATTGCTCCCACCGGCACTATTGGCCTGGTGATGGACTGCGACACCACCGGCATCGAGCCGGACTTTGCCCTGGTGAAGTTCAAGAAGCTGGCCGGCGGCGGCTACTTCAAGATCATCAACCGCTCGGTGCCTTCGGCGCTGGAAGGGCTGGGCTACAGCTCGGCTCAAATCGAGGAGATTGTCTCCTACGCGGTGGGCCATGGCTCCATCGGCAACGCGCCGGGGATCAACCACACCTCGCTGGCCGGTCACGGCTTTGGCCCCAATGAACTGGCCAAGGTGGATGCGGCGCTGGAATCGGCTTTTGACATCCGCTTTGTGTTCAACCAATGGACCCTGGGCGAAGATTTCTGCACCGGCGTTCTGGGCATCCCGGCACCCAAGCTGAACGACCCGACCTTCGACCTGCTGCGCCACTTGGGGTTCACCAAGGCCGACATCGAGGCCGCCAACGACCACGTCTGCGGCACGATGACTTTGGAAGGTGCGCCGCATCTGCAGGAAGAGCACTATTCGATCTTTGACTGCGCCAACCCATGCGGCAAAAAAGGCAAGCGTTTCCTGAGTGTTGACAGCCACATCACCATGATGGCGGCAGCGCAAAGCTTTATCTCGGGCGCGATTTCCAAGACCATCAACATGCCCAATGACGCGACCATCGAGGACTGCCAGAAAGCCTATGAGCTGAGCTGGAGCCTGGGTGTGAAGGCAAACGCTCTGTACCGCGACGGTTCCAAACTGAGCCAGCCTCTGGCCGCAGCCCTGGTCGAAGATGACGACGAGGCCGCCGAAATTCTGGAGAGCGGCTCGACCCAGGAAAAAGCCGCTGTTCTGGCCGAGAAAGTGGTCGAGAAAGTCGTGGTCAAGGAACTGGTCCGCAGCCACCGCGAGAAGATGCCGCAGCGCCGTAAGGGTTACACCCAGAAGGCGGTTGTCGGCGGCCACAAGGTGTACCTGCGCACCGGTGAATATTCCGACGGCACCCTCGGCGAGATCTTCATCGACATGCACAAGGAAGGCGCAGGCTTCCGGGCAATGATGAACAATTTCGCCATCGCGGTCTCGGTTGGCCTGCAATACGGCGTGCCGCTGGAGGAGTTTGTCGACGCCTTCACCTTCACCAAGTTCGAACCTGCGGGCATGGTCCAGGGCAACGACTCGATCAAGAACGCAACTTCGATCCTCGATTATGTGTTCCGCGAGCTGGCGGTCAGCTATCTGGACCGCACAGATCTGGCGCATGTGAAGCCTGAAGGCGCAACGTTCGACGACCTGGGCCGCGGTGAGGAAGAAGGCGTGTCGAATGTCTCCGAACTGAGCGAAAGCGCCGCCACGCGGTCGCTGGAAGTTCTCAAGCAGATTTCCTCGACCGGCTATCTGCGCAAGCGTCTGCCGCAGGAACTGGTGGTGCTGCAGGGCGGCCAAACCGAAGCGGGCGCCTTGGGCACTGGCACCGATCCGGTTGCCGCACTGCAGTCGCTGGTGCCGGAGACCAGCGAGGCAACTGTGCAGCCCAACAGCGGCATGGACGCTCGCACCAAGGCAAAAATGCAAGGCTACGAGGGTGAAGCCTGCGGTGAATGCGGCAACTATACGCTGGTGCGCAATGGCACTTGCATGAAGTGCAACACCTGCGGCGGCACCTCGGGCTGCAGCTGAAGAATACCGTCTGGGCCGCTGGATTTTTCACGGCGGTTCAGACGGCAGCCAGAAGCTTGATTGACAGCTTCTGACACCATCCGGAACGGGTGCGCCTGTTCTGAACACTGAGAAGGCCCAGGTAAGAATACACTCGGGCAGTCAATGAAGGAGCCTGATCGGTGATAACTGGCTTCCTCTGTAACTCAGAGGAGGCCTTTTTCTTTTCCCTTGGTACCGCTTGGACCTGATTAGCGCAGATCTTATAATCAGAATTATGTTATTATTTATAATGGCGCAGAGACCGGAGGCTTTACACACGCAAAATAAGATGAAGCGTTTTCAGGTGCTTAAAGGGCGTAATAAACCTTCCTGTGCCACGCTGGCGACGAGTTTACCGCCCTCTGTATAGATGGCTCCGCGATTGAAACCGCGTCCATGGCCCGTGAATGGCGCATCCATCGTGTACAGATGCCAATTCTCAAATTGCACCGGCCCATGAAACCACATTGCGTGATCAAGACTTGCCGTCATCGCGCCAGGTTTGTGAAACGTCAGCCCGTGCGGCCGCAAGGATGAGCCAAGCAAACCAAAGTCGGACACATAAGCCATCAGAATATGCTGCAATTCAGGACCCGCACCTTTGGCAGCTTCCATTCGCACCCACATGTTGTTCAAATCACTGGTCTTTTCCGGCGTCAGAGGGTCGCGCGGCTCGACCTCCCGGATTTCAAACGGACGTGGCCGGATGAACTCTCCGCGCTTGCCGCTCTCCACCCGGAAGGCATTGCGCAACAGGATCTCATGCCGCGGCTCAAGCCCGTCCGGCGGCGGCACAACCGGCATAGTATGCTGGTGGTCCCAGCCTGGCTCCGGAGCATGGAAAGAAGCAGCCAAGTTCAAAATCTGTTTGCCATTTTGCATGGCAACAACGCGGCGCGTAGTGAAACTGCGGCCATCGCGCGCCGGATCAACTTCGTAAATCACCGGCCGTGACGGATCACCGGGACGGATGAAATACGCATGAAGTGAGTGGCATAACTTTTCGGAAACAGTAACATAAGCCGCAGCCAATGCCTGCGCAATCACCTGGCCGCCATAGATCCGAGTTGGCGTTTCTCCGCCCGACCCGGACCC
The DNA here is from genome assembly GCF_000813725.1 of Leisingera sp. ANG-Vp. Lineage (GTDB taxonomy): Bacteria > Pseudomonadota > Alphaproteobacteria > Rhodobacterales > Rhodobacteraceae > Leisingera. Next base: position 248,717 of record NZ_JWLD01000002.1, on the reverse strand, counting down.
TCGGTAAAGGTTGCTGTCCAGTTCCTCCAAATCAAGCAGATCCAAGAGAATTTTCGCGGTGTCTGTCATCCGGCCGGCTTTCCTCAATTACAGGCTGCCCATCTTAAACCGATGCGCCGGAGTTGGAAATCATGCCGTCACGGCGCCGTGAACCAAAGCCTTGAGTTCCGGGCGTGACGGATATGAGCTTGACGGGGCCAGCTGGGTCAAAAACACGACCGACAGGTCCAACTGCCTGTCGATCCAGAAAAAGGTCGAAGCAATGCCGCCCCAGCTGAAATCCCCAACCGAACCCGGACAGCGGGCCCGTGCCGGATCCAGCACGACAGCACCGCCTAGACCAAACCCCATTCCTTCCATCGGCTGCTCCGCAAAACTTTGCGGCCCCATTGAGGAAATGTCACCAGGCAAGTGATTAGTCATCATGAAATCAACAATTTGCGGGCTGATGATGAACCCTCCGTCATAGGCGCCGCGGCGCCGCAGCATCTCTGAAAACCGCATATAGTCATCAATTGTGCCCACCAGCCCGCCACCGCCAGAATGCATCTGAACCTTCGCAAAAGAACTGACTCGATAGCTGTCTGTCAGACGCAGGCTTTCGGCCCCGGTCTCAGCAGAGTTAAGTTCCATCGCATCGCCTGCCAGCGGAGTATAGAGCGACGCAAAGCGGTTCCCTGCCCTGCACGGGAGTTGGAAACCCGTTTCCTTCATGCCAAGCGGCTCCAGGATTTCTTCCGCAAAAAAGCTGCCCAAGGATTTTCCGGACACCACCTCGGCCACCCGGCCGAGCACGTCCGTCGCTACCGAATATTCCCAGCGGCTGCCGGGCTGAAACGCCAGCGGCAGCTCTGCCAGCTGCCCAACCATCGGCGCCAGCTCACCTTGGTCAGGCCTGAACAAAATACCCGTTTCATTCATGGCCAATGGCAAAACACCGGGATTGAACGAATAGCTCAGCCCGCTGGTGTGGGTTAGCAGCTGGTGCAGCGTTGGAGGGCGGCTGGGTTCGGTTTGCTCAATTGTTTCTGCCCCTGGCACCAACGCCTGAATTCCATTGAACTCGGGAAGGAACTCGCTGACAGGCGCATCCAGATGCAGCAATCCGCGTTCCAGAAGAATCATCAGGGCCACCGACGTCACTGGCTTGGTCATCGAGTAGAACCTGACAAGCGTGTCGCGGGAAAACGGCAGGTTTTCCTCGATATTGCGCAGACCGGCGGAATGAAAATAGATCTCTTCACCGCCATGCCGGATCATCAGTGCGCTGCCCGCATACTTACGCTCATCCACGTACCGGCGTTGCCAGGAGCGAATGCGGTCAAGACGTGCAGAATCCATGTTTGCCCCGGAATGTAACCTGAACATCTTCGGTATCATGATCCGCTTGGCAGCGAAGGTCGAGAAGAATGAGCGCCGGCGTGCTGTTTGGCAAAAAACTGAATTGCGGCCTGCCCGGGTTAATTAAATTCTTTTTCCGAAAGCGGAAAGCTCTTCTGAATTAATCGGAGCAAACCGATGAAAAATCACTTTTTTGTCAGCCTCCTGCACAGCCACGGCTGAACTGCGTCATTATTTACCTCAAAACCGGTTTTTCGGTTTTACGCGTCTTTGGGTATTCGCTTTCGGAGTGAATTTGCCTTAGAAGTTCAAGAACAGACACTGTGAGGAAAACTGCCGATGCCAAGTATTCTGGTTTTGAACGGACCGAACCTGAACCTGCTGGGAACCCGCCAGCCGGAGGTCTACGGCTCGGTCACGCTGGAGATGGTTGAGCAGTCCTGTGCGGCCCACGGCAAGACGCTGGGCTATGAGGTCGAATGCCTGCAGTCAAACCATGAAGGCGTGATGATCGATGCGATTCACGCCGCCAAAGGCCGCCATCAGGGGATTGTCCTGAATGCCGGCGCGTATACCCATACATCCATTGCCCTTATGGATGCACTCATTTCTGTCGAGGTTCCGGCCGTTGAGGTGCATCTTTCGAATATTCACGCGCGTGAGCCGTTCCGGCACAGCTCCTTCATCGCCAAGGCAGCACTAGGGCAGATTTGCGGATTTGGCGCCCAGGGATACCTGCTGGCACTGGATGCGCTGGCGGCACATCTGAAAGAGGCCGGAAAAGCATGAAAGTTAAAAAGTACCTGCATTTCGTTTGCGGCGCCGAAAGCCTCGAACAGCTTTGGCACGGCCATGTCCAGCAAATGGCAGAATTCGGCTTCGACAGACTGATCTACGGCTACACCCGGTACAAAACCGAGACCTCGTTGGGGGATCCGGATGACTTTGTCATTCTCTCCAATCATGAAAGTGAGTATCTGAACGGCTTCCTGCACCAAGGACTCTATTTCCATGCACCGATGCTCCGCTGGGCTTTGGAGAACGAAGGTGCAGGCAGCTGGCGCATTGTACAGGATATGGCGGCAAGCGATACCCTGACTCCGCAAGCCAAAAAAGTTCATGAGTTCAATCAGAAGCTGGACATGAACGCGGGTTACACCGTGAGCTTTTACTCCGCTTCCAAACGGTACAAGGGAGCGATTTCCCTGGCTGCCCAGCCAGGTATGACCCAGGACGAAGTTGATGCACTTTGGGAAGAGCGCGGTGAAGACATCGTGCTGATGAACAATGTTGCGCATCTGAAGATCCTCACCCTGCCCTATACTGCCCCCAACCGCAGCCTGACCAAACGGCAGCGTGAAGTTCTCCAATGGGTCGGTGACGGCAAGACCACGCAAGACATTGCCTTGCTGATGGGCCTGACCCCGGCAACGATCGAAAAACACCTCAGGCTTGCCCGGGAATCCCTCTCTGTCGAGACAACGGCCCAGGCTGTTTTGAAAGCAGCGCTCCACAACCAAATGTATGTGGTAGACGCCTGATTTCCCCGCAACTCCGGCGGAAAAATGCAAGGAACGCCGGGTAAGATACTGCAAATAATTACCTTTTTACGATGTGCGTTATGCGGACTTTCCGCCGGTGGCGAACTGTAAATCAGCGCTAATCAGCAGACGCCAAACAGCGTCAAAAAAGGTAAGGAATTCTATACTACCGCCTGAGTTTAATCCGCTGCATGTTGCACATGTTCCGTGAGTGGTGGCTTTGGCCAAGGAACTTTGGGTATCGACCCTTGCGATTACAAGGCTCTCCTACCTGGTCGGGGATAGGCGCGTATTGATCCGCGCCTATTCCAGATACCAGAGGGGTCCCACCCATCCCCATCAGTGGGGCCCCTCGCCTCTCAACCTTCCTGGCACACCGAATCCGGAACTCAAGTCACAAGGCCTGCCCGACTCGGGAGCCTAGGCAATCACCTGTCCCTAGCTGGCAATGCGCGCACAAAAAAACCGGCGGGAACTCCCGCCGGTTTCGATAACAGAATGCAAAGGGGCAGATCAGCCCTGAGCGGCCTTCGCCACTTCTGCCGCAAAGTCTTCTTTCTCGACTTCGATGCCTTCGCCGACTTCCACGCGGACAAAGCCGGTTATGGTGGCGCCGGCTTCCTTGGCAGCTGCTTCCACGGTCAGGTCCGGGTTCACAACGAACTGCTGGTTCAGCAGGGTCGATTCCGCAACGAACTTCTTCATTCGGCCGACGATCATCTTCTCGATGACCTGCTCCGGCTTGCCGGATTCACGGGCGATGTCCATCTGGACTTGCTTTTCTTTCTCAACCACGGCTGCGTCCAGGTCAGCTTCGGACAGAGCTGCCGGGTTCACGGCTGCAATGTGCATCGCAACCTGCTTGCCGAAGGCTTCGTCGCCGCCATTCATGGCAACCAGAACGCCGATCTTGCCCATGCCTGCGGTGGCTGCGTTGTGGACGTAGGACACGACGGTCTCACCTTCGATCTGAGCCATGCGGCGCAGCGACATGTTCTCGCCGATGGTGGCGATCTTGTCGGTCAGGGTGTCTGCAACGGTTTTGCCGCCCAGGTCGGCTGCTGCCAGAGCTTCAACGTCAGCGGCGCCCAGAGCTGCTTTGGCGATGCCTGCAACCATTTCCTGGAATTCGCCGTTCTTCGCAACGAAGTCGGTCTCGGAGTTCACCTCGACAGCAACGCCTTTGCCGCCTTCGACAACAACGGCAACCAGGCCTTCAGCGGCGGTGCGGCCGGATTTCTTGGCAGCTTTCGCCAGGCCTTTGGTGCGCAGCCAGTCAACAGCGGCTTCCATGTTGCCGTCGTTTTCGACCAGTGCTTTTTTTGCGTCCATCATGCCTGCGCCGGTGGATTCGCGCAGTTCTTTCACCATTGCTGCAGTGATTGCCATCTTAGGCTCTCCTCAATTCAAAAACAGATATGGGGCAGGTGGTACCCTGCCCCGCATGTCATTTCCGTGACAGGACGGATCAGGCGTCAGCGGCTGCTTCTTCAGCAACGGCTTCTTCTGCCGGTGCTTCTTCCAGCGCGCCCAGGTCAACGCCGGCGGCGCCCAGCTGAGCCGACATGCCGTCCAGAGCCGCACGGGCCACCAGGTCGCAGTACAGCGAGATGGCGCGCGATGCGTCGTCGTTGCCCGGGATGATGAAGTCAACGCCGTCGGGGGAGCAGTTGGTGTCGACAACAGCCACAACCGGGATACCCAGTTTCTTGGCTTCGGCGATGGCCAGTGCTTCTTTTTTCACGTCGATGACGAACAGCAGGTCCGGCACGCCGCCCATTTCGCGGATACCGCCCAGGGAGGCTTGCAGCTTCTCCTGGTCACGCTCCATGCCCAGACGCTCTTTCTTGGTCAGGCCTTCGGCGCCGCCGGTCATCTTCTCGTCGATTTCCTTCAGGCGGTTGATCGACTGGGAAACGGTTTTCCAGTTGGTCAGGGTGCCGCCCAGCCAGCGGTGGTTCATGTAGTACTGAGCCGATTTTTCCGCTGCTTCTGCGATCGGGCCTGCGGCCTGGCGCTTGGTGCCGACGAACAGGACGCGGCCGCCTTTGGCAACGGTGTCACGGACAACCTGCAGAGCCTGGTCCAGCATCGGAACAGTCTGGGTGAGGTCCATGATGTGGATGCCGTTGCGCGAGCCGTAGATGAACGGCGACATGCGCGGGTTCCAGCGCTGAGTCTGGTGGCCGAAGTGAACGCCAGCTTCCAGCAGCTGACGCATGGTGAACTCGGGAAGAGCCATGCTATTCTTTCCTTTCCGGTTTCTATCCTCGGCGGGGGTTCAGAGCAAAAGCTCCAACCGGGGGTCCGTCAGGGATGTCTCCCCTGATCAGGCCAAACCCCGCCTGCGGGTTCGTAGGCGCGCCTATAGATCAGTTCCGGGAGCGTGGCAAGGGCCGAACAGCTGAAATTGCGCTTCAGCTTGTGTTTTCAGGCTTTCAAAGCCTCTTCGTGGCCGGCACGGACCAGTTCCTCTGCCCGCGCTGCCAGGGCCTTGCGGTCCGGAAAGTCCGCCACTTTCAAAGGCGGGTGGTAGATGAGTTCCACCGAGCCCTGGCGTAGAGTGCCCAAGACCTTAAGGAGGTGCGGCCCGAAATCCATGTCGCCCCACCAGCCATAGAAACGGTGCGGAGCGCCTTGGGGCGGATGATAAACCACCGACACCGGCTGAACATGCAGGGAATTGCGCAGACGCTCCGTAAAGAAAGCGGCAAAGAGTGTTGTTTTAAAACGCAGAACTCTCAATCCATCGGTTGAAGTTCCCTCAGGAAAGAACAACAGCTTATGGCCTGCGCCCAGCCTTTGCTCAAACAGTTCCGCTTGCTCCCTGGCCTTCTTGGGATTGCGTTCGATGAACACTGTGCCAGTTGCACGTGCCAGCCAACCGATCCCCGGCCACTTGGCCACCTCGGCCTTGGAAACAAAGTAGATCCGCTTGCGCGCATTCAGCGCAAAGATGTCCAGCCAGGAGGAATGGTTGGCCACCACAGGACCGCGTTCCCGCATCAGGCTTCCGCGAGTCTTGTAAGCGATCCCCATAATGCGGAATGCGTTGCGGCAAACGAACTGGGTGATGAACGGGGTTACCGGGCGCTGCAAACCGAAAAGAGGCCGCTCGATCAGCCGGGCTGCCAGCAAAACCAGGAGCCCGCCAAAGACGAGAATTGCCAGAGGCAGCCCGCGCACGACCACCAGCACCCACCCCGCAGGCGTGATCCGGGCCGGATCCGGCGCCTCCTCGCTTTGCCAGCTCATGCTCATTCCCGGCCGCGGCCTCCCGCATAGATCTTGCGCTGGCGCTCATTCATCCGTGCTGTATCCAGAATGAGGCAAACGTCTGTGGTGTTGAATGTGTGATCGATAAAGGCACCCTCACCGACAAAACCGCCAAGCCTCAGGTAGGCCTTGATCAGCGCTGGCGTTTCAACCATCGCACGCTTCCGGTCTAGGTCAGCCTTGTCCACCAAGTCCATATTTTGAAACGATTTTGACCGCACCCGAAGTTCGGAAGGCGCAAGGTGGTTATGGTGAAGCATTGCAAGCGGGTTGGCCAGGGATTGGGGGTTCGTTCCATGAAAGCTTGCCACCCCGAACAACACGTCGATCCCGTGTGCTTCGACATAAGCCGCCAGGCCGGACCAAAGGTGAAACATTGCCATGCCGCCGCGGTAATCCGCGTGCAGGCAGGAACGCCCAAGTTCAAGCAGCCTGCGTCCCGAAGATTTCAGCACCGACAGGTCATATTCATCTTCGGAATAGAACTGTCCGATCTTCGCAGCCTGGTCACTCCGCAGCAGCCGGTATACGCCAACCACCTGCCCGGCGGTCTCATCTGTCACCAGCATATGGTCGAAGAAAGGATCAAACCGGTCGCGTTCCAGCCCCGCGTCGTGGTCAACCAAGTCGCCGCCGCCGCCAAGCTCCCGGACAAACACGTCATAGCGCAAGGCCTGAGCAGCCTGCAGCTCAGCCTCGGTTTCTGCTATTTTCACGGAAAATTCCGGAGCACGGTCTTGCATTCGGTAACTCTGCGTGGTTCAGGCTTGCGCGCAACTAGCCCATACGGCAAAGAAAGCGCAAGATTTCAGGTAAGTTTGAAAGAGTTCGTTAACCCTTCATAAACCGTTATGGCTCAAAGACGGGGATAAGGGAGACGCGCGCTCCATCAATCACAAGCTTTCCCTGATCGGGGAAATTCACGGTGATCTTGCCGCCTGCGTTTGATTGCACCTGGCCGACGCCCCATTCGGGGTGGTCCGGGTGCCGGACAAACATGCCGGGGGCTAGAATAGCGTTGAGGTCATTCATTGGCGGGTGGCCCAATTCGGAGGACGTAAAAGTTATGGGTGTAGATAACGCCAATCTGGCCGCTTTGGTAGGGTCTCGGATCTGCCATGATCTGATCAGCCCCGTCGGCGCCATCAACAACGGGCTGGAACTGCTGGGCATGGCCGGCAGCATGTCCGGACCTGAACTGGAACTGATCTCCGACAGCGTCGCCAATGCCAATGCCCGTATCCGCTTCTTCCGCATTGCCTTTGGCGCCGCCGGCAATCAGCAGACACCTCGGGCCGAGGTGGTTTCCGTGCTTGAAGATGTCAGCAAGGGCGGACGCATCCAGTATCAATGGTCCCCGCTGGAGGGCTGTACCCGCAGCGAGGCGCGTCTGGCACTGCTGTCCGCACTGTGCCTGGAATCGGCCCTGCCCTATGGCGGCACGGTCAAAATTTTCTGTGCCGACAGCAAATGGACCGTGGTCGGCGAAGGCCGCAAAGTCACGGTCGATGATGAACTTTGGGCGCGGGTCAGCGGCGGAAGTTCAAACGCCGAGATTACTCCCGCACTGGTCCAATTCGCGCTGCTGCCGGAGGCGGCCAAGGAAGCGGGCCGGACCGTGCGGCTGGAACTGAACCTTGAAAATATCACGATGCAGTTTTAAGCGCTGCAATTTGCACAAAGAAACGCCGGGCTACTTGCCCGGCGTTTTGCATTTTTGGGAGTCAGGCGCGGGTGGTTCCGTTGCCGCGCACCAGATATTTGAAGCTGGTGAGCTGGGTTGCGCCCACCGGGCCGCGGGCGTGCATCTTGCCGGTAGCAATGCCAATCTCTGCCCCCATCCCGAACTCGCCGCCGTCGGCGAACTGGGTTGAAGCATTGTGCATCAGGATAGCGCTATCGAGCTCAGCAAAGAATTTATGAACTGCGGCCTCATCCTCGGTGATGATGCAATCGGTGTGCTGCGAGTGATGGGTGCGGATGTGCTCAATCGCTTCATCAATGCTTGCAACCTGTTTGGCTGCGATGATCGAGTCCAGGTATTCCTTGCCCCAATCCGCGTCGCTGGCCGCCGCCATGCCGTCAGGGCCAGGCAATCCTGCCTCGGCACGGATTTCGACCCCGGCACTCGACAGCGCTTCCAGAACAGCCTTGCCCAATGTGCCGGCGATGTCCTGATGGATCAGCAGGCATTCGGCAGCGCCGCAGATGCCCGTGCGGCGGGTCTTGGCGTTCAGTACGACGTCCAACGCCTTCTGCGGATCGGCGGATTTGTCGAGGTAGATGTGAACGATACCTTCGAGGTGGGCAAAGACCGGCACACGCGCCTCGCGCTGCACCAGGCCGACCAGCCCTTTGCCGCCGCGCGGCACGATGACGTCAACGTAATCGGTCATTGTCAGCAGTTCCTGCACTGCTGCGCGGTCACGGGTCGGCACCAGTTGCACCGAATCTTCAGGCAGGCCCGCAGATTTCAATCCTTCTGCCAGGCAGGCATGGATGGCTTGCGAGGAATGGAAGCTTTCCGAGCCGCCGCGCAGGATCACAGCATTGCCAGATTTCAGGCACAGTGCGCCGGCATCGGCCGTCACATTCGGGCGGCTTTCATAGATCACGCCAATCACGCCCAGAGGAGTGCGGACGCGCTGGATCTTGAGGCCGGTGGGCTGTTCCCACTCCTCCATCACTTCGCCAACCGGGTCGCGCTGCTCAGCCACCGCCCGCAGGCCGTCGACGATGCCCTGGATGCGGGCCTCGTCCAGCATCAGCCGGTCCATCATTGCGTCGGACAGACCCTTGTTCCGGCCGAACTCCAGATCCTTGGCGTTCTCCGCGATGATTTCAGCCCGGCGGCTCCAGACCGCCTCAGCGGCGCCGATCAGCGCCGCATGTTTGCGTTCCGCACTGGCTGTGGCCAGGATCTGCGCCGCTTGCTTTGCACGTTTGCCAAGCTCCGTCATCATGGCGGGGATGTTCTCATTGTCTTTCATATGTCTCGCACCCTTGCCGGTCCCTGTCTGGCCCGTCTTCGGCCTGCCGGCTGGAATAAACTATCTGTCCAGTCTCTCAAAGCGCCATATCATCGCGGTGGATCAGCGCGGCACGGCCGGGATAGCCCAACGTGGCCTCGATCTCCTGCGACTGGCGCCCTTGGATGGCACGGGCCTCGTCCGCAGTATAGCGTGACAGCCCTTGCCCCAGTTTGTGCCCGTCTGGGCCAAGGATGGCCAGCGGATCTCCGCGGCCAAAGTCACCCTCCACATGACGGACGCCTGCGGGCAGCAGGCTCTTGCCCGACTTGAGCGCACGTGCCGCGCCTTCGTCGATTGTGATGACCCCGCGGGTCTTCATTGCGCTGATCCAGCGCTTACGGGCGCCTTGCGGATCACCCTGCCCCGTGAACCAGGTGCTGGTCGCACCTTCCTCAAGTGATTTCAGTGGGTTCAAAGGCGAACCTTCAGTGATCGCCATGGCGCAGCCGGCTGCTGTTGCCATTTTGGCCGCCAGCAGTTTGGTGATCATGCCGCCTTTGGACAAGCCGGAGACGCCATCGCCGGCCATCGCCTCGATCTCCGGTGTGATCTCGTCAATCCGGTCGTAGCGCCTGGCATCGGGATCCAGCGCGGGGTTGGCGCTGTAGAAACCGTCGACATCGGACAGCAGGATCAGGCAATCAGCGCCAACCGTCACTGCAACCTGTGCTGCCAGCCGGTCATTGTCGCCATAGCGGATTTCGTCCGTTGCGATGGTGTCGTTCTCGTTGACGATCGGAACCGCGCCCATGCTCAAGAGCGTCTCAAGCGTTGCCCGCGAGTTCAGGTAGCGGCGGCGGTTTTCGCTGTCTTCCAGCGTCACCAGCACCTGCGCAGTGGTAATCCGGTGGGGCGCAAGCGCTTCTTCATAGGCGCGGGCCAAGCGGATTTGCCCAACCGCGGCGGCGGCTTGGGACTGTTCCAGCGGCAAATCCGCACGCGGCAGCCCAAGAACACCGCGGCCCAAGGCAATTGAGCCAGATGACACCAGAACAACATCCGTGCCATGCGATTTCAGCCAGGCAACATCATTGGCCAGGGAGTGCAGCCAGCCGGCCCGCAGCTCGCCTGTGTCCCGGTCGACCAGAAGGGCGGACCCGATCTTGACGACAATCCGCTTGGCAGAACTCAGGGCTGCCAAGGCTTTTCCTCCTCGGCGGGTTTCATACGCAGGCGGTCGTCGTCAATCTCGTTCCGCAGAGCCCGCAGCACCTCGTTCACGCCTTCCCGGCTGACACCGGACATCAGCAGCACCGGCCCGCCGACAGCTTCCTCAAGCGCGGCGCGCTTTTCCTGCAGCTCGTCGGGATCAATTGCATCAACCTTGTTCAGCGCAGTGATCCGGGTTTTGGTGGCCAGTTCGCCGCCGTAAGCTTCCAACTCGCCGATGATGGTCTCGTAATCCTCGACCACAGTTTCCGAAGTGCCATCCACCAGATGCAGCAGCACCGCGCAGCGTTCGACATGGCCCAGGAAACGGTCGCCAATGCCGCGGCCTTCATGGGCGCCTTCGATCAGTCCTGGAATGTCGGCAACCACAAATTCGGTGTTGTCGATGCCAACCACGCCGAGGTTCGGGTGCAGCGTTGTGAACGGGTAATCGGCAATCTTGGGGCGGGCGTTAGAGGTTGCCGACAAGAAAGTGGATTTTCCCGCGTTGGGCAGCCCCAGAAGGCCCGCATCTGCAATCAGTTTGAGCCGCAGCCAGATAGTGCGTTCAACGCCTTCCTGGCCGGGATTGGCCCGCCGCGGCGCCTGGTTGGTGGCCGATTTGAAATGCAAGTTGCCAAAACCGCCATTGCCGCCCTTGGCCAGCAGCACGCGGGCACCGGGTTCGGTGAGGTCGGCCAGAACGGTTTCTTCGTCCTCATCCAGGATCTCGGTCCCCACGGGGACACGCAGAATAATGTCGTCGCCGTCCTTGCCGGTGCGCTGGCGGCCCATGCCGGACTGGCCGTTCTTGGCAAAGAAATGCTGCTGGTAGCGGAAGTCGATCAGGGTGTTCAGACCCTCGGTCACCTCAGCCCAGACAGAACCGCCCTTGCCGCCATCGCCCCCGTCCGGCCCGCCGTACTCGATGTATTTCTCACGGCGAAAGCTGACGCAGCCGTTCCCGCCGGCGCCCGAGCGGATATAGACTTTTGCCAGATCGAGGAATTTCATGACAGCTCCTTAATGCGGCAGGCACCCTGCCCTGTCCGCGCAGTACAAGTGTCCCGCAAGCGCTTGGGACACTTGCGGGATGTTTGGTTTGCCTTACCGCAAAGCGCGCGCCGCGCCAATCACAGTTTTCGGCTGTAGGTCCAGGTTGGGACAGTTGCGTCGCGGGCCACCGAATAGCTTTCGGCGTCGCCCAGGTAGTCAAAGCCGCAATGGATCAGCACCCGCGCCGAGGCCGGGTTGTCCTGAAACACCACCGCAAACATCGCATCGTTGCCTTGCGGATTTGCCTCGACCAATGCCTTCAAAGCGGCGGACGCAAGGCCAGTGTTCCAAAACGGCGGTGCCGTCCAGTAAGAGACCTCGGACTGGTTGCGGTCCATCCGCTTGAGCCCGATCACCCCTTTCAGTTCGGCATCGCCATCAGCAGTGCCGTCGATTACCCAGACATCCTCGTCACGGTCTTCAGCCATGGCGCGCGCAACATAAGCTTCAACAGCGCCAGGCGGCAGCGGATGCGGCACCGACCGGGTCATGCGCGCCACACGTTCTTCACCGGCATAGTGGGAGATCAGCCCGGCATCGGATCTGCGCAGCGGGCGCAGAATAAAACGCTCAGTTTCGATGACCTGCTGGGTCACGATCTGCTCCAGGTTCATGGACGTGCTCCTCCTCTGCCAAAAGTCTTCCGGCGGCATCTGCCCTTGTTGTTGCGGCGCTTCGTTTCAGATGTGCATGCGATGCCGGTGCGGCAAGGCATAGCGCCTTCAAATTTCACAAAACTTCCCGTTGATGCAGCGTGAGCACCGGGCCGGCGCAAAGCAGCAGACGGGGCCTTCATCGTTGCTGGGGAAACCATGGTTCACTCGCATTCGGAAAACAGAAAAGGGGACCGGCTGTATAGCCGATCCCCCTAAAGATTTCTTTACCGTTCGGGTCGGCTTACTCAGCGGCCTCCGCCACTGGGAGAACCGATACAAAGGTGCGGCCTTTCAGGCCTTTGCGGAAGCTTACAGCACCGTCGGCAGTTGCGAACAGGGTGTGATCCTTGCCCATGCCCACGCCTTCGCCGGCCCAGAACTTGGTGCCGCGCTGACGCACGATGATGTTGCCTGCGATGGCCGCCTGGCCACCATAGAGTTTCACGCCAAGGCGGCGGCCCGCGGAGTCGCGGCCGTTACGTGAGGAACCGCCAGCTTTCTTATGTGCCATTCTCTCTCTCCTTAGCCTTTGGCCAGCTCTTTGGCCTGCTCAACCCACTCGGGCTTCACTTTGATTGCTTCGATACCAGCAATGTCGTCTTCGGACAAGGCTGCGATCTGGGCAAAGCTGGTGAGGCCTGCTTCTGCCAGTTTCTTGGCAGCTGCGGGGCCGACGCCGGTCAGAGCGGTCAGGTCGTCCGAGGCAGCGGCTTCAGCGGCAGCAGGTGCAGCTTTGGCAGCAGCTTTCGGAGCCGCTTTGGAAGCGCCGGACGCCAGGATCTCGGTGATCCGGACCAAGGTCAGCTTCTGACGGTGGCCGACGGTGCGCTTGGAGGAGTGCTTCCGGCGGCGTTTGACGAAGTTGATGACCTTGTCGCCTTTGATCTGGTCGATGACTTCTGCCTTAACAGCAGCGCCTTCGATCAGCGGAGCGCCAACAACCGGTGCGTCGCCGCCCAGCATCAGAACTTCGTCGAATTGGATGGTTTCGCCAGCATCAGCAGCCAATTTTTCAACGCGGAGCACGTCGCCCGCCTGAACTTTGTACTGCTTGCCGCCAGTCTTGAGGACCGCAAACATGTGCGTTTTTCCTTTTCTAACCGCGTCCTACGGCCCCCTTGCGGGTGTTTCGGCAGATGCCGCCTCGAACAGCGCGCCCATTAGCGGGGCGTATTACAAATGAACCCCGGCACGCGGATTCCGGGCCGGGATGCGGGCTTATGGGGCGGATTGGCTGTGCTGTCAACTGTTTTCCACCAAGGCAGCGGCCTGCTGCCTGGATCAGATATCCTGGCCTGGCGTAAGCTCTGCCATCCGGTGCGCCAGCTCCTCGAACCGGTTGGCTGTGATCTCATACTGGACGGCATTCAGAAGTTCATAAACCCGCTGCATCGGTGCCTCCTCCAGCGCTTCCACATAGGCTTCCACTTCGGCATCGGAGAACTCTTGATAAGTATAGGCAGAGGCCGCCAGACTGGAGGCCTGAAGGCTGAGGCGCAAGTCCCCCTCCTGCTCTTTCATCAGCGCCCGCAGCGCGTCCGTGTCCAGCTCCAATTCGATCACACCCGCGTCGGCAGCCGCCATCAGGAAACGGAACTGAATCTGCTGCAGCGCTTTTACCCCGGTGCCAGCAGCATCAATTGCAGTGCCCATGCGCCGGTACATGGCGACGCGCTTGCTTCCGGCTTTGACCAGGTCGGAAATGATCCTATTGCCGGCAATTTGCTTGACCTCGTCATCCTCGATCAGATGCGAGGCATTCTCGGCCCGCACCAGTCTTTGCCCAAGGTCGCTTGCATAAAAACCAGCCGCAAAGTCCAGCGCCTCATCATCCAAGGTCTCCTCCAGGATTTCCAGCGCCAGGACGCGCATCTCCGAGGTATCAAACACTTCTTCGGACATTTTGGTCCATTGGCTTCCGAAGGCCCCCGCATCAAAACCCAGCATCAGCGGTGCGCTTGAGGCAGACAGAGCGATACTGTCCAGTGCAACGTCAAAGCCGGTCACTTCCAGGAAAGCTTCCAGACGGTCGCGATCCGCTGCATGAGCCGGCTGCAGGGCGGCAATGAATGCCCAGCTGAAAAACAGAAGGGCACGGGTCAGGACGGCGGGCATTCGGGCTGTGTTGCGCATAAGGTAAATCTAGGCAAAAACCTTTGGCTGACAACGGGAAACCGGCTTTTTTTGCCAAAGCTGCATTTCCCCCTTGCGCCCTACCGGAATCAACCTTAAACGCTGCCCCACCAGACCCCCGCGGAGAGGTGCCGGAGTGGTCGAACGGGGCGGTCTCGAAAACCGTTGTGGGTGCAAGCCCACCCAGGGTTCGAATCCCTGTCTCTCCGCCATTTACCCCTAAGATCGCTTCGACGAACGCCCGAGCCGAGAGACGCTCACGCCCCTCGCGGAAGGCGAGTCTGGCCGGGTTTCTGAGCCAATCCGCATCCAAGCCCTGCTGCCGCGCCGACAATTTACCTGCCGGTGCACCTGCCGCACTTGCCAGGCACCTCGCAAAAGAAGAGTTAAAATTCACCTGACAGATGGCGGCCCTCTTGCGTGCGCAACTTATAGGGTAGCGGCACCTCCAAAAGGACGCCAATGTGAATGCATTCCAAATTTTGGGAAGGCTGAAAACATGGATAAAGTTGTTGATCACGGACCGCTTGCTGAAAATTTTGCCGAGACGGCAGCAAGGCTTGGAGTGCTTTTTGCAGAAAGAGCCGCCGATCTTGACGAAAATGACCGCTTTGCCGAAGCCAACTTTAACGACTTGAAGGAAAGCGGCCTGATCAGCGCAGCGGTTCCGGCTGAACTGGGCGGAGGCGGTGCCGATGTGCGCACCCTAGCCAGGGTATTGCGGACAATTGCACAGTCCTGCGGCTCTACCGCCCTCACGCTTTCCATGCATACCCATCAGGTCGCCATTCCTGCCTGGCGATGGCGGCACCAGGAAGAAGCACAGCCACAGGTCGCGCCGCTTTTGCGCAGGGTGGCGAAGGAGAAGCTTTTACTTTCGAGCTCAGGCGGGTCGGACTGGATTGGCGGATCCGGCAAGGCTGAACGGGTCGAAGGCGGCTACCGGGTCACGGCGCACAAGGTGTTTTCCTCTGGCGCGCCCGCAGCGGATCTGCTGATGACGGGCGCAATCTGCGGCGAAGGCAGCGAAGCAGCCTTTCTGCATTTCGCCGTCCCGATGACAGCGCCGGAAGTTACAGTTCTGGACACATGGCGCACGCTGGGCATGCGGGCAACCGGATCTCAGGACATCAGGATTGAGGGGCTGTTTGTCCCAGACGGGAACATTGCCCTCAGGCGCAAGGCAGGTGAATGGCATCCCGCGCTTCAGTTGGTTTCATCCATTGCCACACCGTTGATCTACTCCGTCTACCTTGGCGTGGCGGAAGGCGCCCGTGACATTGCTGTCGGCATGGCACGAAAGAAACCGGCAGCACCGCGGCTGCAATCGCTTGCGGGACGCCTGGACACTGCGCTTGCTGCCGCAGGCATGGCCCACGAGACGATGATCGCCGCCTCTGAGCGCAATGCGCCTTCGGCAGAAACCGTCAACGATGTCATGATCGGCCGCCGCCTGGTTGAAGAAAATGCAATCCGTGTTGTTGAACTGGCTATGGAACTGGCCGGCGGAGCAGGCTTTTACCGCAAAGCGGAACTTGAACGCCGGTTCCGCGACATTCAGGCAGCGCGCTATCACCCGCTGCAGAAGGAAGCTCAAACGGAATTCACAGGCGCCTTGGCGCTTGGACAGCCGGTGGACAGGATTTACTGAGGCGGCAAGGTGCCAGGGATCCAGTCAAACTGCCCTCGCCCCTCTTAGGATTGCCGCTTTCCGCGCCGGGCCAGGCGCTCCAGCTGTTCATCCTGCAGCAGCTGAGCCAATACTCTTACCGTTTCTTCCTGCGAAAAAGACGGATAGACCGCCTTATCCGGATAGCTCGAAAAATCCGCGTGGAACAAGGTCTCGCGATCAGGGAAGTACCTGGCCCGAACAGCTTCATTGCCATCTTCAAAGGCTTCTAGGAACTTCTGCGCCTGCTCGCGGGACGGAGCCACTTTTGTTTCCGATGTGGCGCTTA
This sequence comes from Leisingera sp. ANG-Vp, assembly GCF_000813725.1. Classification (GTDB taxonomy): domain Bacteria; phylum Pseudomonadota; class Alphaproteobacteria; order Rhodobacterales; family Rhodobacteraceae; genus Leisingera. The sequence goes on along the minus strand of NZ_JWLD01000002.1, from coordinate 232,575 downwards.
CCGACATCAGTATCTTCATGGCCCGTTTCCAGGCAATAGTGATTTGATCAGGGTTTCTGTCTGGCCAAAGCCGATTCAATTGGCGGATCAGCTCAATGGCCCTGCCATCAACAGCCGGGTTCCGGGGCGGTTCAGATGCCAGGCTTGCATTGTACAACCCGTCAAGGCCGGCAGCAGAGCAAAAGTCGGCGATCAAATCCCTGTTCTCTTCGACACTGTCAGGAAACAGCAGCGGCTTGATATTGCCCTTGCCAAAGAAATGCTCATAAGGAGCCAAAAGCCTGTCCAAATGAAGGCTTGGAACCGTTTGCAGGCAGTTCTGCTCTGTGGAGCCGAGGTTCTTTACTGCATTCTTGTAACGGCTTACCGCCCGCTTGTCCTGACGCCTGCAAACCGCGACGACTGTGACGCTATCAAAAAAGCGTTGCAGCCATCGTTTCATAGCCTGAACGGCCGGATCGCGAGGCTCTCCCGTTCCGATATTCGAGATACTCTCGCAAGATATGATGCAGACTTCGATACCCTCTGCAGCCGCCTGTTCGATCTGCGCTTGAATTTTCCGCCGCAGGTCCTTCTGTTTCCTTGGAAAATTTTTCGCTGTGACGCCGATGCGGACAAAAGAAGGCCGGGCCTCATACTCGTGGCTGAACGCCACGGCGAATTCAAACATTGCAGCCTGCGTCAAGCGGATCACCCGCGCATTCAGTGCCGCAAGGGTGTCAGCGCTTTGTGTCAGGAAATTCTGAATATAAGAACTGCCTGTTTTTGACGGGCCAATGTGCAGAACACACCGCATGCAAAGTCCTATTTTTGAACAGCTTTATGTATGGCAGCGGAAATGGCGTCAAGGCCGCCGCCATTGCATACGGCAAAAGAAAACCCCCAAGCCGGAGGCTTGGAGGTTTTGAAAGCTTACAGAGCTGCCTTAGGCGCGGCGGCGGCGTCCGCCAGAACGGCCGCCACGACCGCGGCCTTCTTCGCCTTCAGCAGCCGGTGCTTTGTTGAACTTGATCCAGTCGCCGCCGTGCGGGTCGTTGTTGGTCAGCAGGTTGGCCGCGCGGATGGCTTCCATTTCCTTGCCGGCCTTCGGCTTGGTGGAGCCCATTCCGAACATGGTTACGAAAGCCTCGTCGTCCATGCCTTCCGGCAGGATGATGCCGGCAGCTTCGACTTCGGCTTTTTTCTCGGCGATCTTCTTCTGGGTGATCGGCAGAGCAACCGGGTTCATGATCGCGGAGGTCATGCCAGCAGCCATTGCCATAGGCAGGAAGGCGTTGTTGATGCCGTGGCGGTTCGGCAGGCCGAAGGAGATGTTGGAGGCACCGCAGGTGGTGTTCACGCCCAGCTCCAGACGCAGCTTGCGGACCAGTTCGAACACCTGCTGGCCGGCGGTTGCCATGGCGCCGATCGGCATCACCAGCGGGTCAACCACGATATCATGCGCCGGGATGCCGAAGTCGGCTGCGCGCTCAACGATCTTTTTGGCAACGGCAAAGCGGACTTCCGGATCTTCGGAGATGCCGGTGTCGTCGTTGGAAATCGCCACAACCGGAACATTGTACTTCTTGACCAGCGGCAGCACCATTTCCAGGCGGTCTTCTTCGCCGGTCACGGAGTTCAGCAGCGGACGGCCTTCGGCCGCGGCCAGGCCGGCTTCCAGTGCACCCGGAACCGAGGAGTCGATGCACAGCGGCACATCGGTCAGGCCCTGCACCAGCTCGACGATCTTGGTCATCAGCGGCGGCTCGGTCTCGTTCGGGTTCGGGTTGGAGTTGTAGACAACGCCCGCGTTGATATCGAGGATATTGGCGCCAGCCATCACCTGGGCCAGCGCGTCTTTCTCAACGGTGGAGAAGTCGCCGGCTTCCAGCTCGGCCGCCAGCTTTTTACGGCCGGTGGGGTTGATACGCTCGCCGATCACGCAGAAGGGCTCATCAAAGCCCAGGATCGCGGTTTTTGTTTTTGATTCTACGACTGTACGGGTCATATTTGATCCTCAGGGTGTCAGGAGTTAACCGGCTTGGCGGACTCGCCGCCGTTGTTGATCGCCCAGGTGGCATTGGTCTTGATGCCGCCCAGCGGGAAGAAGTGGACCTTCTCGATCTGGAAGTCCGGGTTAGCTGCTTTGTGAGCTGCCAGATCCGCCAGAATCTCGCCCGGCTCATGCGGCAGCAGCAGCTTGGAGACGTCTTTGGCGCGTTTCTGCAGCACTTTCAGCGACGGGCCAACGCCGCAAGCGATTGCAAACTTGATCATGGTCTGCAGCTTGGCCGGGCCTGCGATGCCGATGTGCACAGGCAGGTTCATGCCGCGCTCTTTCAGCTCGTTCACCCAGTCGATCACCGGCTGCGCTTCAAAGCAGAACTGGGTTGCCAGCGCCATCTCGGCGTCGGTGCGCTTGGAGAATTCCTGTTTCCAGTCCAGCGCCGAATAGGTGTTGGCGCGGCCGCCGTTGGGGTCGATGTCCAGGTTCGGCTCCGGGTGGCCGGCAACATGCAGGTTGGTGAAACCCGCTTCGTCGAACAGGCCGGTTTCAAGCAGCTGCATGGAGCTGTCAAAGTCGCCGTGCGGCTTGGCAACGCCGCCAGCCAGGATCAGGCCCTGCTTGACGCCCGCTTCGCCCTGGTAACGGTTGATCCAGTCACCCAGAGTCGCCTTGTCTTTGATGATGCGCGCCGGGAAATGCGGCATCACGTCATAGCCTTCGCCAGCGATCCGCTTGGCGGTGGCGACCATGTCCTCGATCGGGGTGCCTTCGATATGCGCGATATAAACGCGGGTACCGGCCGGCAGCAGGTCGCGGAAATCTTCGACCTTGGCGGCAGTACGCGGCATCACCTCGATGGAATAGCCCTTCAGGAAGGCCTCCATTTCCGGGGTGACAGCCTGGCCTGCGCCAGAATCGCGTTTCTTAAAGTTCAGCAAAGCCATAACGGCCTCCCATAAGTGGTGTCAGGCTCACGCCCATCCGTCGTTTGCGATCAGCGCTTTCAGGCGGTCCTGATCGTATTCTGTCTCCAGGCGGGTTGCCTCGGCTTCGGCGATATCGGCCGCTTCGCCTTCTGCGGCAAAGGGGGCTGCCTTGCGCCATTCGGCAAGATAGGCGTCGGCGTCCTTGGCGTTCACCTTCATCGCCGCACGGTCGATGGCCTGCTCAAACCGCTCTTCCAGCTGCCGTTTGGCGCCGCGGCGGCCTTTGCCAACGATGACCTGCGCGGGGATGTCGCGCCAGTATACGATCGTAACGTCGGGCATACCCTGATTTCCTCCTCACCTGGATAGACCACGTTCTAGAGTGGCAGCCGCCGGCACGTTGGTCGAATTTCGACAACGTGAAGAGATAGAGCGACGTTTTTCCTGCCGCGACCCTAGCTTTGTACACCTGCGAATGCCACAGGGCTCAGGCGCAAAAATATTCATCTGGATTATGAGATATCCGGTACCGGGCGGAAATTGCTCTGCTTCTGCTGCCCGGTGCTTGCGCCGCTGCGCGCGCCCACCTATTGTCATCCTTAACACGATAATCGGAGGGCGTGAATCATGGCGCCCAGGCGCTCGAAAGGTGCGGGCGCGTTTCCCAAGGCGGTTGAGACCCCTGCACCGGCCCGGCCCGATCCCGATGCGCTTTATGCGGCGCTGGATCTGGGTACAAATAGCTGCCGCATGCTGATCGCCCAGCCCAAGGGCAGCGGTTTTCATGTGGTCGACAGTTTCTCCAAGTCGGTGCAGCTCGGCGCCGGGCTGGAGCGGACCGGACGGCTGTCGCGGTCTTCGATGGCGCGCACCATCCAGGCGCTGCGGATCTGCCAGCAGAAACTGAAGCGCAACAAGGTCAGACGGATGCGGCTGGTCGCGACGGAGGCCTGCCGCCGCGCCAAAAACTCGCGTGAATTCATCCGTCAGGTCAAACGGGAAACAGGGCTGACGCTGGAAATCATCCAGCCGGAGGAAGAAGCCCGTCTTGCGGTGATCTCCTGCGCACCGCTGGTTTCCACCAAAACCACTCAGCTACTGGTGGTCGATATCGGCGGCGGCTCGACCGAACTGGTCTGGATCGACATTTCCTCGGTGCCGCGCCGGGACCGGCCCTCTGCGATCATGCGTCTGCACAACGGCTTTCATCCGGGCGAGAGCCCCTTCCCTGCCGCCAAGGTCGTGGACTGGATCTCGGTCCCCCTGGGCGTGGCCACTTTGCGCGATCAGTTCAACGACGTTGAAGACGACTCTGCCCGCTTTGCCTTGATGAGCTGGTTCTTCGAGGAGAACCTGGCCGATTTTGCGCCCTACAAGGATGAGCAAGCCCGGGCCGGTTTCCAGATTGTCGGCACCTCCGGAACGGTGACAACGGTGGCCGCATCGCATCTTGGCCTCAAGCGCTACGACCGCACCAAGGTCGATGGCCTGCGGATGACCAGCGACCAGATCGACAAGGTGATCCGCGGGTATCTGGAGCTTGGCCCCCAGGGCCGCCGCCGCGATCCCCGCATCGGCGAGGACCGCCAAGCGCTGATCATGTCGGGTTCTGCCATCCTGCAGGCCTTGCTGCGGTGCTGGCCGACCGATCGCCTGTCTGTGGCGGACCGGGGCCTGCGCGAGGGTCTGCTTTATGCGCAAATGAGTGCGGACGGGGTTCTGGAAGACGGCCCCTTCTAAATCCTGTCGAAATACCCTATGTCCCATGGCTTGGAATTCTGAAGTCCCGGGCCCGGCCCGGAAGGCGGAAAAATGGCAAAGACACCAACTGGCAAAAACACCTCCGGACGCGGTCAGCGCGACCTCAAGGTCAAAGTGAAGTCCGCCCGCGGGCGCAAGCTCAGCTCGACCCGCTGGCTGCAGCGGCAATTGAACGATCCGTACGTCAAACGCGCACAGGCCGAAGGCTACCGCGGCCGTGCGGCTTACAAGATCATGGAGCTGGATGATAAATTCCGCTTCCTTGTCAACGGCGCGCGGGTGGTGGATCTTGGCTGTGCGCCGGGCGGCTGGGCCCAGGTGGCCGTGAAGCGGATCAATTCGCTTGGCGAGAAGCCGGGTAAAGCTGTCGGCCGCATCATCGGCGTCGATCTGCAGGAAGTTGAGCCGCTGGCCGGTGCAGAATTCCACCAGCTGGATTTCATGGATGATGGCGCTGACGACAAGGTCAAGGAATGGCTGGGCGGCAAGGCTGATGTGGTGATGTCGGACATGGCGGCGGCCAGCTCCGGCCACAAGCAGACGGACCATCTGCGTATCATCTCGCTGTGCGAGACCGCAGCTTATTTCGCCTTTGACGTTCTGGAGGACGGCGGCACCTTTGTCGCCAAGGTTTTGGCCGGCGGCGCCGAGGGTGAGCTGCAAAAGCTGCTGAAGCAGAAGTTCACCAAAGTCTTCAACATGAAACCGCCCTCCTCACGGTCGGACAGTTCCGAGAAATTTGTGGTTGCCACGGGGTTCCGGGGCTGAGCTTGCTCAGACCCGGCGGCTGTGCGGTGTTGTCAGCGACCGTGTAGCCAGAGTACGCAGCAAAAGCGCCTCCTCAGCCTCACCGTCGGTTAGCCTGGACACCCGCAGCTTTCGGCTTACATGGCTGGCCATCTCCCGCTGCCGCATCAGTTCGAACAACCGCATATGGCGCAGCTTATCTTGCAATTTTGTCATGATGGCCCCTTCTGGATCCGCCGCTTTCCAGCAAATTAGAAGGGGTTTGGGTCTGTAAAACGACCGAATTGTGGCAAAGCTGCCTTATTGTTGCGAAAATGGAAACAGTTGCAGAAATACCCAAGGGTTATGGCAATTGCCCGTCTGCGATATCGATCAGCGCACCGTTAAACTCAGCGCCCAGGATCAGAATCGCAGCATTCAGGTATAGGAATATCATCGCGGCCATCGCTCCAGCCAGTCCGGCATAGGTCGCTGAGTACTGAGCAAAGGAGCTGACATAGAAGGCAAATCCGCTGCCCGCCGCCAGCCACAGGAGCAAAGTGAGGGCTACGCCAGGCAGGATACGGCGGAACCTGTGAATCCGCCCAGGCAGCAGGATATGGAATGCCAGCACCGCACACGCCGGCAGCAGCAGCGCCAGCATGCCGCTCAGCCCCTTTTCCCAATGCCCGGACAGCTGGCCGAACGGCAGAAGATCTGCAAGATAGCGCACATACAGCGGCAGCAGCAGCTCAAACACCGCTGCGGCCAGTATGCCTGCACCTCCCAGGATCACCAGGCCAATGCAAATGCCCCGTGTTTTCCAGAACGGTCTGGTGTCAATGTCATGATAAGCCTGAACCAGAGCTATGCGGACGGCATCGACCCCATTGGAGGCAAAATACAAAGCAAACAGCCCGCCCAACGTGGCCAGTTGCGGGCTCGAGGTCACAAGAACCGCTTCCAGTTCGGTCAGAATAGGCTGGGCAACCGAATCCGGCCAGGCGCCGAACACAAGCTCGGTCATGCTCTCCCGCTCCACGTCCTGAGAAAGGATGCCCGCAACAGTCCCCGCAAGTGCAACGGTAAACAAAACAAAGGGAAACAGCGCCAGCATCATCGACATTGCGATATGGCTGCTCATCACCCATCCGTTCTTTCTGTTGAAGCGGCGGGCAGCGGCCAGCAGCGCAGCGGGCCAGCGGCGGAAAGGAGGCAGGATCGGCATGGCTGCACGTTTCCATAACCGTCTGAGAATTGCCAGCCGGCCCGTTTCCTTTTTGGCAACTGCGTTATTCTGGTCCTGCTCCGGAAGTGGCGGTACAGTTCGCCGGGTACTAGTTTGAAGTAAAGGAAGAATTTTTAGGCTTAAGCATGTTCTGGATTGTTCTCAGCACGGGAGCGCTGGCCGCGACCTGGACAGCAGCAGGGCTGGCCGCCCTGAGCGCAGCCCGTACTGCGCGGACGCCGCAAGGAGCTATTGGCTGGGTCGTGTTTCTATTGGCGGCACCTGTAGCGGCCCTGCCGGCCTATATGATTTTCGGCCACCACCGGTTCAAAGGGTACTGGCGCGCCCGAAAGGCGGCACAGCACGCGGTAACAGCTGCCCGGAACTACACCAGCGCCCGCTTCGAAGGCGCTGGAAAGCTGGCCGTAAACACCGTGCCCTTTGAACGGATTGCAGGTTCAAAGGTGTGCCGCGGAAACAGAATGCAGCTGCTTACCAATGGCCATCAGACATTTACATCAATTTTCGACGCCATTGAAAACGCGTCGGAGTACATTCTCGTTCAATACTACATCCTGAATGCGGACGGTGTCGGCCAGCAATTGCAGGCCCGGTTGATTGCGGCGGCAGAGCGCGGTGTCACAGTGTGGTTCATGGTAGACAGTATCGGCAGCCGCCACCTGCCCCAGGAGTATTTCCAAGCGCTGGAGACCGCGGGGATCAATACTCTGGATCCCGCCGGCCGCAGGCGCCCCTGGCACCGGCTAAGAATCAATTTCCGGAACCATCGCAAGACGGTCATCATTGATGGACATACTGGATTTACAGGAGGCTTTAACGCCGGCGATGAATACCTCGGCTTGGACCCTGCATTTGGGCCCTGGCGGGACACGCATGTGCGGCTGAACGGCCCGGTTGTACAGCAGCTGCAGCTGGCCTTTGCCGAGGACTGGCACTGGCGTTCGCAGGAACCGGTAATTGACCTGCTCAACTGGCAGCCGGAACCGTCGGCACAGGACCGCCCTGCCCTGATCGTCGCTACAGGCCCAGGCGACAATACCGGCAATGGCTCGATGATGTTCTTTTCCGCCATAACGGCTGCCAGAAGCCGGGTGTGGATGGCCTCCCCCTATCTCGTGCCGGACCAGGACGTTTTTGCCGCCTTGAAACATGCCGCGCTCAGAGGGCTGGATGTGCGGATCCTTTTGCCTGAAACCATTGACCACTACCTCCCGTGGCTAGCTGGCTTTGCATTTTTTGATGAGTTAAGGGACTCCGGCGTGCGCATCCTGCGCTATCAGGGCGGCTTCATGCATCAGAAGTGCTTTGTGATTGACGACACCATAGCGGGTGTCGGCACCGCCAATCTGGACTACCGCTCCTTCCGGCTGAACTTTGAGACCATGGCACTTTTCTTTGATGCGGCCTCCGCAAGCGAAGTGGCGGAAATGCTGCGGAACGACTTCCGAAGCGCAACCGAGCTCACGGTGCCGCTCGGCCAGCAGAAGCTGGCAATCCGCTTGCTTGCCCCAGCCGCGCGCCTGCTGGCGCCGGTTCTCTAGTTCCTGGCCTCATTCTCCTGCCGGTGCATGGAAAAAATCCGTCCCATTGCACTCACCAGAAAGGCGGTGCTGATGCCGAACCCAAACAGTCCCGTGACAGCGGCAAACGCGGCGAAAATCCTGAGCGCCGGCCCCAGAACCACATCGCCGTAACCCAATGTGGTATAGGTCGCCAAAGAAAAATAGACGGAAGTATTCCAGTCACCGATCGCTCCAACAAGGACGAAAGCAGCTGACCAGATCCAGACCTGCGCGGTATGGCCGCCCAGAATAATGAAGATGGCGACAACCAGCATCAGGCCAATCTGCCAGGCTCTGTAGGGTTTGACAAACCGGCCAGCGAGCTTGTTCAGAACGGCGCCGCACCAGACCAGCACGCTAATTTCCAGGATCAGGCATGCGCTCAGGTAAAGCGATCCCCACAACAACTGGTTCCATAGCGTCATCTCTGTCCTCCCGCCATTGTGAAGCACTGCTAAGCTATAGCTGCACCTCGGAAATCTTTTCTGCAATGCCCAATTTTGAATTGGACGGCTGCTGCCGGCGGAAACTGCACAAGTGCCGCACTGGACTTCTGCGGGGCATGGGTATTCAGTGCCTTTTAGGACGCGACGACCCTAAGCGCCGGAGGCAGCTCCAGAATGGTTCTGAGAATCCGAGAAGTGACAAAATCCTATCCTGGCCAGACGCCGGAAACTGCCGTTCTGCGCGGTGTGTCTCTGGATCTGGAAGCCGGACAAAGCCTGGCTTTGACCGGCGACAGCGGTTCAGGCAAAAGCACGCTGCTCCATTTGGCCGCGGCGCTGGACAGTTTCGACAGCGGTGAAATCGAAATTGAAGGCACCCGTCTGTCAAGGCTTGGCGACAGCCAGCGCGCGGCTCTTAGGCGCGAGAAGGTTTCCTTGGTTTTCCAGCAGTTTAATCTGATTTCCTCACTAAATGTGCTGCAGAATATTGCACTCCACGCGCGTCTCGGCCGCAGATGGGAGGCGGAATGGGGGCACAGGCTGGCAGAAAAGCTCGGACTGACCAGCCTGCTTGACCGCTACCCTGAACAGCTTTCGGGCGGGCAGCAGCAGCGAGTGGCCATTGCCCGGGCGCTCGCGGTGCGGCCCCGGCTCCTGTTGGCGGATGAGCCAACCGGAAACCTGGACGAAAGCGCCAGCGAGGCGGTAATGGAGCTGATGCTGGAACTGGTCCGTGAAAGCGGCACGGCACTGTTTCTGGTGACCCACTCGGCCGCTATTGCAAAAATGCTGGACCGGCGGCTGCACCTGCAACATGGCATGGCAGCATGATCCGGGCCGCTTTGCAGGCAATCCTGTCTCACTGGTTCCGCCACCCGATGCAACTGGCTACCCTGCTGGCCGGGATTGCGCTGGCAACCGGGCTTTGGTCGGCTGTGCAAGCGATAAACAGCGAGGCGCGCGCCAGCTATGCAAGGGCGGCGGAGCAGCTTGGCACCGCAGGCGCTGACCGGCTGGTCCCAGAAAATGATTTCATCCCGCTGGAGCAGTACGCCGCTTTGCGCCGGGCCGGATGGCAGCTCGCGCCCGTGCTGGAGGGCACTGTTAGGATCGGTCGGCAAAGCTTTGAAATCATGGGGGTTGACCTGCTGAGCCATCCTTTGGTTCCAGCGCTTTCCGAAGCGGCTCAGCTGGACGATGCCACCCCTTTGGATGCTTTGCTGCCGCCGGGCCGGGTGTTTGCGCATCCAGAGACCGCGTCCTTGGTTGAAGCCGCGAACCCACCCTTTCCCGTGACGCGCGCCGAAGCCTTGCCTCGTTCAATCCTGGTAGCGGACATGAGCCTGGCCAGCAGACTGCTCCGCCGGCCGGACACACTCAGTTATCTCCTTGTGCTGCCTGATCAGGTCCCGGGCTTGCAGCGGCTTGAAACGCTTGCACCGGAGCTGACCCGGATCTCTGCCGGCAACGCATCAGCGGCAACCGCGCGGCTTACGGACAGCTTCCACCTCAACCTGACAGCCTTTGGCTTGCTGTCCTTTGCTGTTGGCTTGTTTATCGTTCAAGGCGCAATCGGCTTGAGCCTGGAACAACGCCGCGGTCTGATACGGACCCTTCGCGGCCTGGGATTGCCCATGCGGCTCCTTATGATGCTGTTTGCCGGAGAACTGGCCGCTATCGCACTTTGTGCTGGGCTGGTCGGGCTGACCGGCGGCTATTTTGTGGCCGCGGCCCTTCTTCCGGGAGTGAGCGCTACTCTGGCTGGTCTTTATGGCGCGCCAGTTGACGGCAGCTTGTCCCTTCGGCCGTCCTGGGCTCTTGGGGGAATGGGAATGGCGCTTGGCGGGACCTTTCTGGCCGGCGCCCAAGCCTTGTTTGCCTTGTCCCGTATGCCCTTGCTGGCCGGGCCTGCGACCCGGGCCCGGGGACAGCAAGCCAGTCGCAGCCATTTTCTTTCGGCCATAACCGGCGCGGTCAGTATCCTTTTAGGAATTCTTGTTCTGGCTAACTTTCAGGGACTTATAGCCGGTTTCGTGTTTCTTGGCGGTATCATGCTGGGAGCAGCCTTAATGCTTCCTCTGCTGATCTCTGCCGGTCTCCGGTTGGGGGCACAGCTGTCCCGCAACCCATTTGGCGATTGGCTGTGGGCAGACACCCGGGCGCAGCTGCCCGGCATGTCGCTTGCCCTAATGGCCCTGCTATTGGCACTGGCGGCAAATATTGGCGTTGGAACAATGGTTTCCAGTTTCCGCCTCACCTTCACTGGCTGGCTGGACCAGCGTCTGTCCGCTGAAATCTATGTCACCGCAAACAGTGATGTTCAGGGAGCCGAACTTGCCGCCTGGCTTGAGCAGCGCGGGGTAACAGCGCTGCCAATCCGCCGTAAAGACATCCGGTTCAAAGGGGCACCGCTAAGGGTGTACGGAATTGTGGACGATGCGACCTATCGTGACAATTGGCCCTTGCTGAATGGCCTCCCGGATGTCTGGGATCAAGTTGCTGCTGGAGATGGTCTTCTGGTCAATGAGCAGCTTGCCCGGCGTCATGGCCTCGTCCCAGGCGGCAGTCTCCGTCTTTCCCCCGATTGGGAGCTGACCATTGCTGGGGTGTATTCTGACTATGGCAATCCTAATGGCCAGGCGATTGTGTCATTGCCAGAACTTCTTGCAAGGTTTCCAGAGATTCCGAACAGGCAATTCGGCTTGCGGCTGCCCCAGGAGAAAGTTCCGGATACTATCAACTCAATCCAGGAAACATTTGAAATACAGCGGGAAAATGTCGTCGATCAAGCCAGTATCAAAGGCCGCTCCCTGGCAATCTTTGACCGGACCTTTGTTATCACCGCCGCGCTCAACCTATTGACGCTGGGCGTGGCGGCATTTGCGATGCTGAGCAGCCTTCTGACCTTGTGGAGCCAGCGGCTGCCGCAATTGGCTCCGGTCTGGGCAATGGGGCTTACGCGCCGGCAGCTGGCACTTGCGGAAGTTCTGCGCAGCGTGCTGCTGGCTGCACTAACCGCGGTACTTGCTCTGCCGCTGGGCCTCGTTCTGGCATGGGCATTGCTGGCGGTGGTCAATGTGGAGGCCTTCGGCTGGGAGCTGCCGATGCATTTGTTTCCTGCTGATTGGCTCCGGCTGTTTCTGCTCGCGATACTGGCAGCGGTTTTGGCTGCTGCGTTGCCCGCACGCCGCCTCAGCAAGCTGGACCCGGCTGAATTGCTCAAGGTGTTTGCCAATGAACGCTAAACTCGCTCTCGCATTTGCCCTTAGTCTTTGGGCTTCGGCAGCCAGTCCGCAAAGTTACGCAGGTCTGGGAACTGAGGCTGAAGGGTTTGCCATTCCGCAGCGCGGTAATCTGCTGAACTTTCCGGGCGATCACGGTGCCCATCCGGATTTCCGTATCGAATGGTGGTACTTAACGGCCAATCTCGAGGGAGTGGACGGCCGCAGCTATGGCGTTCAATGGACATTGTTCCGATCGGCCCTGGCGCCCGCAGACGCCGAGGGATGGCAAAGCCCGCAAATTTGGATGGCTCATGCCGCTGCCACCTCACCCACCCGCCATTTGTTTGCTGAGCGGCTTGCACGTGGAGGGGTTGGACAAGCCGGTGTCATCGCAGAGCCGTTTGAGGCCTGGATTGACGATTGGCAGATGCGCTCAGAGGGAAACAGCCTTGAAAAGATAAGGGTAACCGCAAGCGATCACGCGTTTTCCTATGACCTAAAACTTCAGGCCGACGGCCCGATTGTCCTGCACGGGGACAAAGGGTATTCAGTCAAGTCCGCAAGCGGACAGGCCAGTTACTACTATTCCCAGCCGCACTACCAGGTTACCGGAACGCTGTCGCTCCCGGACGGTCCTGTTGATGTCACGGGTCATGGCTGGCTTGACAGAGAATGGTCCAGCCAGCCGCTGGCTGAAGATCAAAGCGGCTGGGACTGGTTCTCGCTAAGCTTTGACAGCGGCGAAAAACTGATGGGGTTTGTGCTGCGCGGGGACAGTGGCAACTTCACGTCCGGCACCTGGATTTCAAAAGATGGCGGAGCGGAGCCGCTGGCACCAGGTAGTTTCCAGGCTAAGCCCCTGGAATTCAGCCAGGTAAACGGACGCGGGATCCCAACCCGCTGGCAGGCCAGTCTGCCGGAGAAAGGTGTTTCCGTGGACGTCCAAGCGCTTAATCCGCAAAGCTGGATGGGCACTTCGTTTTCCTATTGGGAAGGCCCGGTTTCGGTCACTGGCAGCCACAGCGGCAAAGGCTACCTAGAGATGACAGGCTACGAATAAGGGCGCCCGAAGGCGCCCTTTGCTCGTTAGCGGACCACAAAGACGGAGCAGTCTGAATGCCTGATCACCCGGGCCGCGTTGGGCCCAAGCAGGTAATCTTTCAGATCCGGCTTATGTGCGCCAATCACGATCAGCCCGCTGCCGGCAGTTTCCGCAACTTTGAGGATCTCCTGATAGGCAGTGCCAGTAGCAACCAGGTGGCGTACCGTGGCGTTCCTCTCCTCGCCCAGCACCTTGGCGCTAAGTTCGCTGAGGCGCAAAGTGGCATCTTTCACCGCCTTCTCATGGTGATGGTCCTCAAAAAAGCCCGACACCCAGCTTTCTCCGAAATCCGGCAAGACGTTGACCACGTCCAGCTGAGCACCGTCCAGCTCTGCCAGGCGCGCTGCCTGGGCCAGAACCTTTTCGTCAGATGCCTGATCGCTCAATTCCAAGGCGCAAAGAACGGGCTTGCTCATACGGTAACTCCTTCCTGTTCCCGCCCGCGGCCACGCTGCAGCAGGGCAATCAGCGCCACCAGCAGCAAGGCCGGGAGGAAAATCAGCTCCTTGGGCAACTGGCTGGCCGGGGCCTGAATGGAGACGATCTGCACTGGTTCGTCGGCATAGAAATCAAAGCTCTCCAGGCTGGGGGCCGCAGGCGTGCCGAACATCGGCTCATCCAGTTTGACCGCGCCGTCTTCTTCAAGAAGCAGCAGGCCGAAGGCATCAACCGTCTGCTGGCCGCCAGTGCCGTCTGCGGTGACGATCAGTGTAGTGGACTTGATCTCGGAGGTGTCGAAATCAGGTCCTTGCACGGTGATCCTCATCTCTGCCCCCGGCTCCGCTGCCTCCAGCGCCTGGACAAGCTCTGCAGGCGGAACGTCGGCATAGGGCGGCATGATCCGGTTCATGAAGTAATCCGGCCTGAACAACGCAAAGGCGGCAAAGACCAGCAGGATACTCTCATAGATCCGGCTGCGGCTGACGAAATAGCCCATGGTGCCGGCGGTGAAGACCAGGATGGCTATTGTGGCTGAAACCGCAACCAGTATGCCTTGTGTCCAAGTCACATCGATCAGCAGAAGATCAGTGTTGAAAATGAACACAAACGGCAGCGCCACTGTGCGCAGGCTGTAGAAGAATGCGGTAAATCCGGTACGGATCGCATCACCGCCAGACACCGCAGCCGCAGCAAAGCTTGCCAGCCCGACTGGCGGCGTCACATCAGCCATGATCCCGAAGTAGAACACAAACAGGTGCACCGCGATCAGAGGCACGATCAGTCCGGACTGGGCACCCAGCTCGACCACCACTCCTGCCATCAGCGAACTGACCACGATGTAGTTAGCAGTCGTCGGAAGCCCCATTCCCAGCACCAGCGACAGCAACCCCACACAAGCCAGAACAAACACCAGCGTGGTTCCGGTCATATCTGTTGCGCGTTCCGCAACCGTACCTTCGAAACTGGTTATCCCGATCAGATCGGTCACCGGGCTGATCGCATGCACGCCGAGAGCAGAGATATAGGTCAGCCCATATGCCATGTTCTCGACCAGATCCGCCATCACCTGGCCAATGCCGGTGAGCGTCACGGTGCCAACAATAACCCCCGCAGTGGCAGTCGCCAATGCGATCCCGATCATGTTGCGGGCACCGTCAATCAATCCGGTCCAAAGATCCTGCACCCCCTCCATGAAGGCGTTGGCGGTATCGCTTTCGCCCCGGAAGACGGCCTTGAGAGGTTTCTGGGTCAGAAGGATCATGAACAACAGCGCCGTGGCCCAGAATGCTGACAGCCCGGGCGATTTTTGCTCGATCATCAGGAAGTACACCAGAACCAGGATCGGCAGCAGGTAATGCAGGCCGGCCTTGTAGATTTTAGCCACATCCGGCAGTTCCACATGTTTCGCGTTGGGATCATCGGGCTCAAGATCAGGTATCTGCGATGACAGTGCGACCATGGCCACATAGATCAGCAGAATGACCGCGAACATGACCAGCCCTGCAAAGCTCGGCACCCAGGCATACGCCAGGTCCACCGGAAACTGGGAGCCGTAGCACAGGCCTGCAAACACGGCAAAGAAGCTGAACATGCCCAGGACCGTTCGGGCAAGATGCACTTCGCGGTTGCCCAGTGTCGGCATGTTCCGCTTCACGGCCTCCAGATGCACGATATAGACCAGAGCAATGTAGGAGATCGCAGCTGGCAGGAAGGCATGGGTGATCACCTCGACATAGGAAATGCCGACATATTCCACCATCAGGAAGGCTGCAGCCCCCATCACCGGCGGCATAATCTGACCGTTCACGGAAGAAGCCACCTCAACGGAGCCGGCCTGCTCGCTGGTAAAGCCTACGCGCTTCATCAGCGGGATGGTGAAGGTGCCGGTTGTGACCACATTGGCGATGGAGGAGCCGGAAATCAGGCCGGTTGCGGCAGACCCCACAACGGCTGCCTTAGCGGGACCGCCACGGAGGTGGCCCAGGGCACCAAACGCCATCTTGATGAAGTAGTTCCCTGCCCCGGCCTTATCCAGAAGCGCACCGAACAGCACGAAAAGAAAGACAAATTTCGTCGACACACCCAGAGCGATGCCAAACACGCCCTCGGAGGTGATCCACATATGGCTCATCGCCTTTTTCAGGCTGGCACCTTTCCAGCGGATGACTTCAGGCACCCAATCTGAGGAGCCAAAGAACACATAGGCAAGGAAGATGGTAGCAATGATCGCCATCGCCGGACCAAGAGCACGGCGCGCCGCTTCGAACAGCAGGATAAGCCCAGCCAGAGCGAACCATTTATCAACGTCGTCGGCCAGCCCGCCAGAGTCGACGATTTTTTGATAGAAAATATAGCCATAAAGCGCGATTCCGGTGCCAACAACGGCAAAAACCCAGTCCTGGATCGGAATGTATCCGCGGGGACTGGATTTCAATGCCGGATATGCCGCGTACGCAAGGAACAGCGCAAACGCCAAGTGAATTTGCCGCGAATTGTTGATCACACTGCCTGGCAGCAGCTGGTTGGCCAGCGGTGAGGCCAGAATGACTTGGAAAAGCGACCAAATAACTGCGACGATTGCCAGGAAAACCCCTACACTCCCTACCGGATTGCGGGCGCCGGCGTCTGAGGACGCGACCAGTTCCTGAAGCTCTTCTTCGCTGAGCGGTCGATTTCCCTGAGCATCGGATGTCATGGATAATCTCCCCTTAGGCCGCTGCCTGCAGGCGCGGCCTCAATATAATCTCCCCATCCCTGGGGAACGAAACGGGGCGCTGCTGCGCCCCGTTCAAAAGTCCTGGCCGATTACTCGATCCAGCCTTTTTCTTTGTAGTATTTGGCCGCACCGGCATGCAGCGGTGCCGACAGGCCGTCTGCAATCATCTCTTCCGGTTTCAGGTGGGCAAAGGCCGGGTGCAGTTTCTTGAATGCGTCGAAGTTTTCAAACACCGAGCTGACCACCGCATAGACCGCATCTTCGGAGACATCCGCTGATGTGACGAAGGTCGCACCGACGCCAAAAGTCTGAGTGTCGGCATCTGAGCCGCGGTACATGCCGCCGGGGATTGTCGCGGTGCGGTAGAAGGCATTGTCGGCGACCAGCTGATCCACGGCTTCACCATCAACGGTCACCAGCACCGAGTCACAGGCGGTGGTGGCTTCCTGGATCGAGCCGGACGGGTGGCCAACAGTGTAGATCATCGCATCGATCTGGTTGTCGCAGAGCGCTGCAGACTGTTCCGCCGCTTTCAGCTCGGTTGCCAGGGCGAAATCTTCCATGCCCCAGCCCTTGGCACCCATCAGCACTTCCATGGTGCCGCGCTGGCCGGACCCCGGGTTGCCGATGTTCACACGCTTGCCTTTGAGGTCATCAAAGCTGGAGATGCCCGCGTCCGCGCGCGCCACCACGGTGAAAGGCTCCGGGTGCACCGAGAACACGGCGCGCAGACCTTCGAACGGGCCCTTCTCCTCGAATTTGTTGCTGCCGTTATAGGCATGGTACTGCCAGTCGGACTGCGCCACACCGAACTGCAGCTCGCCTTCGCGGATGGTGTTGATGTTGTAGACCGAGCCGCCGGTGGATTCGACAGCGCACTTGAATCCGTGCTCTTTGCGGCCCTTGTTCACCAGACGGCAGATGGCGCCGCCGGTCGGATAATAAACACCGGTCACGCCGCCGGTGCCGATGGTGATGTATTCCTGAGCAAATGCTGCGGGTGCCGAAAAGGACGCCGCCACCAATGCACCGATAGCCAGCTTGGTGTGTTTCATGATCAAGTCTCTCCCACTTGTCTTATGATTTGCAGCCCGGTCTGGAACGGCCGCGAAAGTGGTTTCCTGCCCCTTCCACGGCCCGGGATTTTGCCCGCCAGGCAAGGCGCGTGCGGTTTATTTTGCACGCGCAGCAGGGTTTCACCGGCACACTTCCAAGTCAAGGGTGCTATTTATTGACGCACCCCTTGTTGCGGTAATTTCCGCTTTATTGACGCAAGTTACGTATTTTTCCCCGTCAACTTGACCGGTTCGAAACCGTAAAGCCACGAAAAATTTCCTTGCTTCAGTTTGAAACCTGGCCGCGATTCTCCGGACTGCACGCAGACATCAGGAACCTGCCATTCCGGGCGCTGAATCTGCGAGGATAAAACAACGCAAATACGACGAACCCCCGTCAAGAAATTGGTGACAAACCGATTGCGTGACGCTAATAAGCATCACACAAAAAATTGAGCCGTGGTTCAAGAAACCCTGGCCGTGACCAACAGATTGACAGGGAGCTTGCAGCAATGCTGCTTAGCCAAGTGATTTATGCCAATCCGTCCCTGACGGATTTCTGGGCTTTGGAACGCTGTGTGTCCGCTGAGGCCCGCAAAATGCCCAAGGGGGCAAACGCGCCGCTGACGTGCGACGTGGAACCGGAGTTCCGCTGCACGCCGCGCAAGTGGGAGCTTATCCTATCCGCCGCGCACGAGCGCGGCTTGCGCGCGCGGCAGGCTCAGCAAGTGCAAAAAGCCTCCACTGAAAAACAATACGCCAACGCGTAAAGACCCCGCAAACCGATAGGCTGGCGGGGTCTCTTGTTTTTACTCTGCCGGGCTGGCCGCCGGCGTGCCCTTAACCCGTTCCCGCATGCCCTGCATCATTGCGTAAAGCACCGGGACAACGATCACGCCAACAACAGTGGCAGCCAGCATGCCACCAAAGACTGCGATGCCAATCGCGCGCTGGCTGGCAGCGCCGGCGCCGGAGGCAACCATCAGCGGCACCACCCCCAGCAGGAAGGACAGCGCGGTCATCATCACCGCCCGGAAACGCTGTTTGGCAGCTTCCTGTGCAGCTTCCCGGATCGTCAGGCCAGCTGCCCTCTGCTCCATGGCAAACTCCACAATCAGAATCGCGTTTTTTGAGGCCAGGCCGATCAGCATGATCATCCCGATCTGGGTGTAGAGGTTGATGTCATTGCCGGCCAGCGCCACCGCAGCCACCGCTCCGAATAACGCGACAATAACAGACAGCAGGATCGCCACCGGCATGGTCCAGCTTTCGTATTGCGCCACAAGGAACAGGTATCCGAACAGCACCGCCATCGCCAGGATCACTGTCACCAGGCCTGCCGAGTCGAGCTGCTGCTGAGCCGTGCCGGTCCATTCAAAGGCATATCCAGGCGGCAGAGCTGTGGCGGCTTCCTCCTGCATCACCCGGATAGCATCCCCGGTCGACAGGCCGGGGGCAGGAACTGCTGTCACAGTGGCAGACCGGAAGATGTTATGCCGCTTCAGCAGCACCGGTCCCAGCACGTTCTCCACATCGATCAGGGTCGACAGCGGCACCATTTCACCGGACTGCGCGCGCACATACAGGCCGCCGATATCCTCGATCTTGTCGCGGTAGGAGCCTTCTGCTTGCAGCATCACCTTGTAAACGCGGCCGAACAGGTTGAAGTCGTTGACATAATAGGAGCCAAGATGCGCCTGCATGGTCTGGAAGACTTCGGAAATGGGCACATCAAGCGTTTTGGCTTTCTCCCTGTTCAGATCCACGAAGACTTGCGGCACATTGGCCCGGAACGTGGTGTAGGACTGGGCGACTTCCGGCCGCTGGTTCGCGGAATAGACCAGTGAGCCAACAGATTGTGCCAGGTCCTGCGGTGTGCCGCCCGCCGTCTGCTGAACCGCCATTTCCACGCCGGCCGACATGCCGAGGCCCGAGATCGGGGGCGGGTTGAAAGCGACAATGCTGGCCGCGGCCTCGCCGTTGGCGATGCCATAGATCTGTCCAAGGATGGCATTCGGGTGCAGCGCTTCGCTTTGCCGCTCATCCCAAGGCGCGAGATTGGCAATGATCATCGCGCCATTGGCCCCGGCCCCATTCAGCAGGCTGAATCCGTTGACCAGAACCGTGCCTTGAACGCCGGGGATCTTCCTGATCTGCTCGTCGATCCGGCTGGTGACCGTTTCGGTGCGCCCCAGAGCCGCGGCGTCAGGCAATTGCACATCAACAAAGAGATAGCCATTGTCTTCGGCCGGCAGGAAGCCTTTGGAGGTTGTGTTGAAGATGCTGCCAGTTCCAAAAGCAACAGCTGCGATGATCGCGAGTCCGATGACCGGCAGCCGCAACAGACGCGTTACGATACTCAGGTAACCGCTGCGCACGCCGCCAATCATGTTTTCAAACAGTGCCAGCAGCCCTTTGGGCGGGCCGGACCGCGCCTTGAGCACAATACCGCAAAGCGCCGGAGACAGTGTCAGCGCATTGACAGAAGAGATCACCACCGCCACCGAGATGGTCACAGCAAACTGCGAGTAGAGCTGCCCGGTGATGCCCGGCATGAAGGTCACCGGCACAAACACCGCCAGCAGCACCAGCGTCGTGGCGATCACCGGCCCGGTGATCTGGCCCATGGCTTTGCGGGTTGCCTCAGCCGGCGGCAGGCCTTCTTCG
Organism: Leisingera sp. ANG-Vp; assembly: GCF_000813725.1. Lineage (GTDB taxonomy): Bacteria > Pseudomonadota > Alphaproteobacteria > Rhodobacterales > Rhodobacteraceae > Leisingera. The sequence goes on along the minus strand of NZ_JWLD01000002.1, from coordinate 212,713 downwards.
GCGATGATGCGTTCGACGTTCTCAACCACAACAATGGCGTCGTCCACCACGATGCCGATTGCCAGCACCAGCGCAAACAGCGAGATGGTGTTCAGCGACATGCCGAGCACCAGCAGGAAGGCAAAGGTGCCGATCAAGGACACAGGGATCGCAACTGCCGGAATGATTGTCGCCCGGAAGGAGCCAAGAAAGATGAACACCACAGAGATCACCAGCACAAATGTCATCATCAGCGTGGAGATCACATCGTTCAGAGATTGCTCGACAAAGTCAGTGGTGTTGAAGGGCACCGCATAAGAGACGTCATCAGGGAAATCCGCCGACAGCCGGTCCATCTCTGCCAGAACAGCCTCTGATACCGCCAGCGCATTGGCCCCAGGGGCCTGGTAGACGGCCAGAATGGTGGCGGGCACGCCGTCATAGTAGCCGGATGAACTGTAGTTGGAGGCGCCCAATTCCACGCGAGCAATGTCGCTGAGCCGCACCGTGCTGCCGCCATCACCTGTACGGATCACGATATCCTCGAATTCGCTCACCTCGGTCAGGCGGCCCTTGGACTTAATGGTGTACTGAAACACCTGGTCGCCCGGAACCGGCGGAGCGCCCACCTGCCCTGCGGACACTTCGATGTTTTGTTCGCGCACCGCATTGATCACGTCACCGGGCGATATGCCCAGGCCGGCCATCTTGTTGGGATCCAGCCAGACCCGCATGGCATATTCAAAGTTGGTCAGGATGTCGGCCTTGCCCACACCCTCGACCCGCGCAAGGGCATCCTTGAGGTTGATGGCGGCATAGTTCGACAGGAACACACTGTCATATGAGCCATTGGGCGAGGTCAGCGCTGTCACCAGCAGCATGTTGGAAGAGCTTTTCTGTGTCACCACGCCGTTTGCGGTGACTTCCGCAGGCAGCGCGGCGACGGCTTGCGCAACCCGGTTCTGCACGTTGACCGACGCAATGTCCGGATCGGTGCCGACTTCAAAGGTCACTGACAGAGAATAGCTGCCGTTGTCCGCCGAGGTGGAGGACATGTAGAGCATCCCGTCCACGCCGTTGACCTGTGCTTCAATAGGGGCCGCAACGCTCTTTTCTACGGTTTCAGCATTGGCGCCGGGGTAACTGGCGGTGACATTCACCACCGGCGGGGTGATTTCAGGGAACTGTGCCACTGGCAGCGCGAAGTAGCCGATCACCCCCATGACCGTCAGGACGAGGGAGATGACAATCGCGAACTTTGGCCGCGAAATGAAAATGGAGGAAAACATCGCTTACTCTCCAGCCTGCCCGGCCAGCACCGGATCCACTTCCACGCCGGGGCGGATCTTCTGCAGGCCTTCGACAACAACGGTCTCGCCATTGGTCAAACCGTCCAGCACGATGATTCCCGTGCCCTGCACATCGCCGGTCACGATATAGCGCTGCTGCACCTGGTTTTGCTCATCGACCACCAGCACGAAAGGCCCCTGCTGGTCGCGCTGAATCGCCGCTTGGCTGATGACGATCCGGTCCACTGCTTCCTGGGACTGCAAACCGACGGTCAGGAAAGCGCCATCAAGGATCAGCCGGTGGCCGTTTTGGAACTCGGCCCGGATGGTCACGGCACCGGTTGCCGGATCAACCCGGTTGCCGGCAAAGGCGATTTTGCCTTTCTCTTCCAGCTCGGCTCCATTCGGCAGCACGACAAAAACTTCAGGCGCGGTCTCTGTGTCCGACCGGTCAATACCTTCGGATTCAAGCTGCTGCAGAATTTCTACGAACTGCTTCTCGTTCACGGAAAAAGACACGTAAACAGGTGCTTCCCGCACGATGTTGACCAAAGCCGAACCGCTGGGGCTCACCACATCGCCGATGCTGACCTCGACCCGGCCGACCCGGCCGGAGAACGGCGCGTGGATCTCAGTATAGCTCAGGTCCAGCTCTGCCTGCTGAATCGCAGCCTGGGCCGCACGCACCTGCGCCTCAGCCACAAGCTCATTGGCACGGGAGGTGTCCCGGTCCGCTTCCGGCACCGAGCCGCGTTCAAACAGCTCCTGCTTCCGGGCCAGGTCCAGCGAGGCAAGTTCCAGATTGGCTTCCGCCTGCGCCAGTTCTGCCCGGCGGCTTTCCAGAACGGCCTCATAGGCGCTGCGCTCGATGCGGAACAGCACGTCGCCCTGCTCAACTTCGGCACCGTCCTTGACCAGCACCTCTTCCAGGTAGCCGCTGACGCGGGCCATGATGTCGGCCTTGTCGATCGCTTCACCGCGGCCGATGAAAGAGGACGTGTCCTTGATCGGCTTGATCACCGCCTGAGCCACGGAAACCTTGGGCGCCGCCCCTTGCTGCGCCAGTGCCCCCGGAGCGGCCAAGCCAATTGCTGCGATTACCGCGAGCCCGGTTGCGCCGGGCAGGCCCCTGTTCCAAAAACGCTTCATTACTGAGCCTTTCAATCTGCCAGAAAAATCCGGGCGGCCTTTGCTGCGGGCCGCCGCTTTGTATCCAAACCGTTAATCGCATTGAATAACGTGCAGGTCTCTTCTGCAAGTTGCACACGTCCAAAGGCAGGCTTTCCGCCGCGGAAACTATACTTTTTTACCCGGGCTTCATCGAAACCTTGCACGCAGCGGCCAATTCAGGGAAACCGGTAGCCGAGCCCGGCACCGGGCACCCTCGCTGCGGAATTGATTTGGGAAGGGGAACCTCCGATGAAAGTGAATGGCACGCATTACCGCTCGCTTTGGTGGAATCACAAAGACGACGTGCTGGAGATCATCGACCAGCGGTGGCTGCCGCATGATTTCCGCGTCCAGCCTGTGAACACCCTGCAGGACTTCGCAGATGCCATTGTGGAGATGCGGGTGCGCGGTGCGCCGCTGATCGGCGCCACCGCGGCCTATGGCATGGCGCTGGCAATGCGTCAGGATCCGTCGGATGCGGCTATGGACCATGCTTGGAGTTTCCTCAACGCAACCCGCCCCACCGCCATCAATCTGCGCTGGGCGCTGGACCGCTGCCGCAACCACCTGCGCCCGCTGGCGGAGAGTGAGCGCGCGGCGGCTGCCCTGGCTTTGGCGCATGAAATTGCTGATGAGGATGTGGAGATCAACCGCAGCATTGGTTCCCATGGCCTGGAACTGATCAAGGAGATCGCAGCAAAGAAACCCGCGGGCGAGCCGGTCCGGCTGCTGACCCACTGCAACGCCGGCTGGATTGCAACCGTCGACTGGGGCACGGCCACCAGCCCGATGTACCAAGCCCATGACGCGGGCATCCCGATCCATGTCTGGGTCGATGAAACCCGCCCCCGCAACCAGGGCGCTCTGACCTCCTGGGAGCTGGGCAGCCACGGCATCAGCCACAGCTATATCACCGACAATGCAGGCGGCCACCTGATGCAGCACGGGCAAGTCGACCTGGTGATCACCGGCACCGACCGCACCACCCGCCGCGGTGACGTTTGCAACAAAATCGGCACGTATCTCAAAGCCTTGGCAGCCAAAGATAACGGTGTGCCCTTCTATGTCGCCCTGCCTTCGCCGACCATCGACTGGACTGTCTCCGACGGCGTGGCGGAAATTCCGATCGAAGAGCGCAGCGAACGTGAAATCACCCATGTTCAAGGCAAAACCGAAGATGGCGGAATTGGCGTGGTTCAGGTCACGCCGGATGGCACGCCCGGCGGCAACCCTGCCTTTGACGTGACGCCGAACCGGCTGGTCACCGGCCTGATCACCGAACGCGGGATTTGCGACGCTTCCGAGGAAGGGCTTGCAGGCCTGTTCCCTGAAATGGCCGCCGCCAAATCCGCCTGACCCGGTGCCGCAAGTGAAACCGCCGTATCAGGACAATACCGGACTGCGGCAGGCCGTCATTGACGCTTGCCTGGAAATGAATTCTGCCGGCATAAACCAGGGCACCTCTGGCAACATCTCGGTTCGTGCGGGCGGCCATATGCTGATCACCCCCTCTGGGGTGCCCTATGAAAAAATGACGCCGGAGATGCTTGTACAGATGCCGCTAGACGGCAGCTCCCCGCCGGAGGGCCAGCTGAAGCCTTCAACCGAATGGCCGTTTCATTTGGCGATCCTGCAGGCAAAGCCCTCAGTCAACGCGGTTGTCCACGCTCACCCGGTCTATTGCAGTGCTCTAGCGATGAACCGGCAGGAAATTCCTGCCTGCCATTACATGGTGGCCGCTTTTGGCGGGAATGACGTGCCGGTTGCAGATTACGCTCTGTTCGGCAGCCAGCAGCTGTCGGACAGTATCATCCTCGCCCTGCAGGAGCGCAGCGCTTGCCTGATGGCAAATCATGGCGCCGTCAGCACCGGAGAAAGCTTGCCGCGCGCCCTGTGGCGAATGGTGGAACTTGAAACACTTGCAAAGGGTTATGCGGCCAGCCTCACGCTTGGTCAACCGCACATCCTCAGCGAGGAGGAAATGGCCGAGGTCATCGCCGCCTTCGCTGACTACGGGCTGAAGGACAGCCGCTGACCCTGGAAGGTTTTATGCTGGAGGGACAATGAAGCACCCGCTGATCTTTGACGGCCACAACGACCTGCTGCTGCAAATCCAGTCTGGAAACGTCCTGGCCGGCGGCAGCGGCTTTCTTGGCGGCGGCGGTCACCATATCGATCTGGAAAAGGCCAAGGCGGGTGGATTCTGCGGCGGTTTCTTTGCCATTTTTGTCCCCGGCGATGGTGATGCCTCCTTCATGGAAGACATGATGGCAGAGAGCTACGACTTGCCGTTGCCGCCTGCCGTCGACTGGCCGCGGGCCGCCAGAACCGCCCTGGCCCAGGCTGCCATACTGACACGGCTGGAAACGCAAGGGGGCCTGCGGATCTGCCGTTCGGCTGCTGACATCCGCAGTGCCATGCAAGATGGCATCATGGCCGCGGTGATGCACATGGAGGGCGCCGAAGCCATAGACCCCGACTTTCATATGCTGGACGTGCTCTATGCTGCCGGGCTGCGGTCGCTGGGACCGGTCTGGAGCCGTCCGACGATATTTGGCCACGGCGTTCCCTTCCGGTTTCCGGGCAGCCCGGACACCGGCCCGGGGCTTACGGAAGATGGCATCCGCCTGGTTGAAAAATGCAATGATCTTGGGATGATGATCGATCTGTCTCATCTGAATGAAGCCGGGTTTTGGGATGTTGCCCGCCATAGCAGCAAACCGCTTGTTGCGACCCACTCCAACCCCCATGCCCTGTGCCCGCACAGCCGAAACCTGACCGACAGGCAGCTTCACGCCATCCGTGACAGCGACGGCATGGTCGGCTTGAACTTTGCGGTTGCCTTTCTGCGAGGGGACGGCCGGATGGATCCGGAAACACCTGTCTCTCGCATGATAGAGCACTTGGACCACCTGATCGGAGTACTGGGTGAAAACCGCGTCGGACTTGGTGCCGACTTTGACGGCGCGACGGTGCCTGCAGCCATCAAGGACATCTCTGGCCTTCCCATGCTTCGCAAAGCAATGAAAGCACGCGGATATGGTGATGAACTCATGACCAAACTTTGCCATGGCAACTGGCTTCGAGTACTCGGCAAAACCTTGAAATGAAGGGCTCTGCGAGCAGCAAGCCCAAACCCGATCAAGGTCGAAGGGCAGCTAGTCTGCCAAGTAAGCTTGCACAATTGCCTATTGCACAACGTTTACCTGAGGAGCTCTGAGAGCCTTGGGCTGCTTGGCAGGAGCAGATGCACGGTCAGCCTGCTGCTCTGCTATCTCTTTATGGCCAGAACTCTGAGCGTGCCGACGCCGGTGCCGGTGCCGGTGCCGGTGCCGTGAACGGTTTCGAGAGCGTCCTTTCAAACAATTGGCTCTGAGTGAATTGAATGGAATGTGATACTGTAGAAGTTGGGTTGGTCCGCCGGGGGGCCGGCTTGCCCCCGGTGGGAGCCTCACGGCAAGGCCACTCACACGGAACAGCCTGCCGGGGGCTCGGCCATGCTTTCAGCAAATGCACTTGGAAGCATCCGCCCCGCAAAGGGACGCCGAGGAAATCAACGCCGTCCCACATGACGCCTAAAATTCGGCAGAACGCCGCAAGGCTGCCTTCTGACACCTTGGACACAACAGCGGGACATAATGAGGGAGTCGTTGAAAGACAAAACAAGGGCCCACAGCAAGAACACGCTGCAGGCCCTTGTTTTTGTTGGTACCCAAGGCCGGACTCGAACCGGCACGCTGTCACCAGCGGGGGATTTTGAATTCTGCCGAATCTATTTCTTTTCAAAAGCTTACGGAAATTCTCTCCCGCAGACAAAACAGAAACAAAGGGTGAATGTGGGAGTGGCACAACGTTTTGGTTCGCGCAGCAACCATTACTCTGGAAGAACAGCAGAAGCCCTTCAGTCGGGTCCAGGACCACGTTCGTTCGCCATAGTCACATCTTCCGAAGTTCTTACCTGATAACCTTGCGTCTGGAGCCACCCCATGAGCCGTAAGAACGAATGAGTGTTCAACCCGTCGATAAGAGCATCAAGGAACTCGTCGCCACTGTCTGAGCACTTTTCACAACTAGGTTGGTTCGGGGAATTTGAAGCCCTAACATGTTCCTGAATAGATGTTCCCTGACCGCGGGCATGGGGGACAAGCACCCAGTCGCCATCAACTTCGGGAAGAGCTTGCCCAGACTTCTCTGGGCTGATTCCGACGATACTTCCGCTACGAAAAACGTACATCTCATTAAGGCTCCTAAATCATCCCACCCACAGGCGATTTGGCTGTCGGATACACTCTTGAAAGAACACCAGCCACAACTGCCCAACCAGAGGTTACCGGATGATCTAGTGTGCATTTTGGGTGCTTGACGACAGACGAAGCTCAAGTACGATCAAATTTGCCGCTCGAAAGTTAAGCAGGGATTAACAGCGAGATCAAACATCGTTAATGCATCGTTGTTTTGCTGATAACTATTGCCCGGTGTTCATGGATAGTGCCGAGCCGCTTCCAAAGCAGTAATCGCCTTCGGTAGTTTCTCGATCGGTACTGTCGCCAAGCTTGCCTGGTTCAGGCGCATCCTTGTTGCAACACTCCAGTGCTCATCCTCATTTGGAAACGCTGCTACAAAACCACTGTCTATGCAGGCCGATGAGACTAGCTCACCCTGAAGAAATCTTGGCCAAATTCTGTACGGCCGCGAAGTCTTCAGAGAACCTTACTTTGCTAACTGAAATCAGCCCACAGCGAGCCTGGAACATTTCAGAACAGACCAATCAGCAACCTAGAAAAGAAAATCCCCTTCGTCGAGCTGAAATGGCTGGATCCCTTCCAATAGGATCTGCCCTCCACCAGTGTGGATCAATGTGCCGTTGCCACTGGAACTGAAGTTCAGGTCAAAGAAACCGTTTGCCAGCCCATTGAGATCGATCAGATCGCTATCCCGTGTGAAATCGGAAATGGTATCGGAACCATGTTTCGCCTCGAAAACAAAGACGTCAGCTCCGGCACCGCCGTACAACAGATCCCTGCCCTCTCCACCCCAAAGCGTATCATTTCCAACTTGGCCATAAAGACTATCGGCGCCATTTCCACCCTGCAAGCGATCGTTACCCTTTCCTCCCCATAACCGATCGTTACCATTACCGCCGCGCAGCATGTCCTGTCCGAATTGGCCCAGCAGTGTATCCTGCCCCTCGCCACCTTCCAGCCAGTCATTGCCATCTTGCCCTTCTAGACGATCCTGATGCAGCCCTCCAAAAAGCTGGTCGCCATCAGCACCACCATACAGCCGGTCGTTACCCCAACCTCCCCACAGAATGTCAAACCCATCTCCTCCCGACAGTAGATCCGCCCCAGCTTCACCGTGCAAGCGGTCACTCTTCGCGCCGCCCCAGATGCTGTCGTTATCCGTGCCGCCCAGCAACGTGTCCCATCCGTCGCCGCCTTCCATCCAGTCATTTCCATCTTGCCCCTCAAGACGATCTCGACCCTGCCCCCCAAAAAGCCGGTCTCCTTCGGTACCACCGTACAGCCGGTCGTCACCCCAGCCTCCCCACAATACATCGTACCCTGCTTGTCCAAACAAAATGTCTGCTCCAGCTTCACCAAAGAGCCGGTCTCCCATCAAGCCACCCCAAAGCCGATCGTCGTCCTGGCCTCCAAGTAGTGTGTCCCAACCGTCTCCACCTTCCAGCCAGTCATTGCCGTCTTGCCCCTCAAGACGATCATTATGCAAACCGCCGAAAAGCTGATCTCCGTCATTTCCGCCATACAACCGGTCATTGCCCCAGCCTCCCCACAGAATGTCGAAGCCGCCCTGTCCATAAAGCAGATCAGCTCCGGCTTCACCATGTAGGCGGTCGCCTTGCAGACCTCCCCAAAGCCGATCATCACCCAGGCCACCGCGTAGAGTGTCATGTCCAGTTTGACCTAAAAGTGTGTCCTGGCCTGCTCCTCCTGCCAGCAAGTCGCGACCTTGTTCACCCTCAAGACGATCAGAATCGAAAGCTCCGAACAGCGTATCGTTGCCTCCCCCTCCTCGCAGCGTATCATTTCCGCTATCTCCGCGAATGTCGTCCCTTCCCCAATCTCCCTCCAGAAATTCATTGCCGCTGGTACCATTGACCCTTCGAGTGGTATCAACGGTGATCTCCACAAACTCAAAGGGATCCAACTCGACCGACAAATTCTGATCGCTGTTACCTAAGTCGCTTTTCGAAAGCTTGGTTTCGAGCGCCAAAACATCAGACTCAGTGGCAAAGTAAAAGTCTGAGAGTGTTTTTGGATTGGCAACCTTCGGTATGATACCATTCACATCAGGAAGATAAGTTAAGTATTCGCCATCGTCCCCAATCTTAATATGATCATCTGCAAGACTGCTACCAAGCAATTCACGCAATTCGACCCTCTCTTCCGCAGAGATCTCGCGCCGTTTCGTTCTCGTACCTGATATCTCCTGACCATCTGAATCGTATGCCCAATGTTCGCTGAGCCCGTCGGAGCTGGATGGATCGATACCAACATGGCGGCCGGTCCAGTTGTACGCTCCATTAGTAATCTTACTAATGTCCAAGTTTATCTTCTGATCGAAAACTTCAGACCGAGAGGTAACGTAAATTACGGTTTTGTAATCACTCTCGTAAACGTTAACTTCGAAGTTTTCACTTTCGTAACCTGAAACATCCAGGGTGGACATCAAATCACTTCCATTGCCAGATAGGCTTTCACTCATGTAATTAAACATATATCCTGAAGGCGTGAGTGAGATGGAGTTCTCATCCCTGTGATCTCCTGCCACTGCCGTTGTGGTATTGTGCCTTACTGCCCAAAAGTCGGCGCCATCGACACCCATTTCCAACATGTTTTGAAATTGCTCCTGGATAACCCCGGCAGACTTCAACCCAGTTTCACTCGCGTGGCGTGCACGAACGTTCCATTCCGTCACCTGAACGTCGACGCTCTTTGGCAACATCGCTTCCCATACAGAAAACCGAAGGTTCAAATAGTTATTTTCCCAGGCATCGTCGTCGCTGCCAAATCCAATTTGCGTTTTATTATAGTAGTAATGTGCGACAATGCCGTCGACACCCCAACCGGCCGCGCCGGCTTGGAAGCCGTTCGAAATGTCATGATCCTCATCCAGTTGCTCTAGAAGCTCGAGATTTGCTTTGACAACACTCTTTTCGTAAGAGTTTAGGGCGTTGTAGAACTGGCTTGCACTTTGGCCGTCTTGCCAATCGGAAGGCCTATCATCAATATCCCAAGTACCAAGTGCAAGGATAGCGTCATTGTCACTCACAGACCCAACTTTGGTGCCCTTGTAGTTTGATGACGAACCAGCTGTGTTCGCAGTTTGAATCCAGATGCCAGGATCGTGAGCAATGCCGTCATCATCCATACTCTCCTGAAGAGAGCTGATGATTTCCCTAGCGTTATTTCCATACTCGACTTCGTCTGCAGTCCCCCAGTATTCGTTCCCAATCTCATAGGCAACGATGAGACCGGCATCATCCCCCATGTAATCGAGTACAAGTTTCGACCACTCACGAAGGTCTTCATTGCTGGATTTCTCTTGAAGCGCGGGGATGACCAAAGTAGTTTCCGTGCCAGTTTTCTTAATCCAATCCAGGTAGTGAACCAAATCTGACGGCAGCTTACTTGAGCCTGATTTGGAATGGTCTAGTTTTGTGATATTTTCACCTTCAGCCTTTCCAGCCGGAAATCTCAAACGAGTTAACCCCAAGCTTTCAACGGCTTCCTGAAAACCCTCGCCGGGGACACCAGACAATTCATTCGTGTCTCCAATTATGTTTCCACCAAACATCCCTGACTTGACATAAAAGGACTGCGCACCTGTAGCCTTGAGCGAATAAGAAGCCATCACCTAGATCTCCCACCTCATATCTCTCACGCTGAACCTCACCCCCCAAACACACCATCTTAAGGTGTAAAAGGGCAAAAAAACCGCGTGATACAAAATTAGAACCCAGGAAGAACATAATGCGAACATTATTTAAGGATAGTTAACGGCCATGCAGGATCGAACAGGAATTCCTCCGCTCATTTCTCACCTTCTCCGTAAATAATTGTAAAAAACACAAATAATTATAAAAAAACTTTTCGAAAATCTTACCCCCTTTAAAATTGGCATTGCTAACCCCGACCACCTCTCACGGTGATCATTGGGCACTTAAAAATTCAATTCACCCCAAAAAAGCAAAGACCCGCTTCTCAACGGGCCTCTTTTTAGATAGGCAGATGCATTACTCACTACCGTCCGGCTGGACCCGCTTCAGTCCATGCGCTTCAATCAACACTTCGAACTGTTGACGCGCATTTGTTGCCCTTGCTGAGTCTGAAACAAACACCAAGGCGTCCGCCACAGCCTGCCAATCGGCGACAACCAGGTCTTCCGGCCAGGGCACTCCCGGCGGCATGTTTGGCGCAGCAGAAACCACCGAGATAAACAACTCGGTTTCAGCAGCCGACCCGCCCGTATGTGTTGCGGGCTCAGTCCCGGTCGCCGAAAGACGAACCTCAAAATTCGGACCGGACTCGCCAAGGGCATTTGCGGCCCGGTTGCAGGCGTCGGCCTGACCTATTGGGGCAAAAAATGCGATCCGCCGCGTGTAGGCAGTCACAGCGCAACCCGCCAATAGTTTGCAAGCTGCTGTTGCTGCGCGGCAGACAATGGATCAGGCACAACAACAGCCCCAATCAGATCATCCCTGAGGACGTTGTAGTCTGCGGCCATCGCCACGGCCTCTGCAGCAGTCAGGGAGCTACCTGCTGCGATGTAGGCCGAGTATGTACCTGTCAGAGGCACGATCAGCGCATCGTCGACAGCATCGTCGGCGAGCGAGCCACTCGCTTGCAGTGTCGGCCTTGCGGCGTCTGACGGCGCCGCGACGTGGTGTCCTTTGATCACTTTGACGCTGATCCCGGAAATCGTGGCGTTGTCATCGGTGGTTACGAACCGCAGATCGTTATCCGATAAAAGGCTCTCGACCTTTAGAAAGAAGGTGCCCGATGCGGTCGCAGTGAAGTAGTTGAACGAGCCGCCAGAGTCACCAGCACGAACAGCAAAACTGCCGCCAGAAACTTCGGCTGCAACCTCGATCCAGGTTCCAGCGGTGAAGACCCCGGCAATGCGGACAGAGCCGGAAGAGTTCCCTGTGTGGGTGTAGCTTCCGTCTCCATTGTCGGTGAACCCGGAGCCGGTGAGATAGGCCGCCCCACCGGCCCAAAGCTCAGCCCCACGCGCCAGGCCTTGCGACCTTTCAAGAACCAGTTTCACCGGGTCCCCTGCGGAGGCAGCGGGCGACGTCCCGGCGGCATCCTGAAACAGCGTGGACAGGTTTGAAGGGTCCAGAAGAACGCCTTGCACGCCACCGGCAAATAGGTCGGCCGGATGGAACCGGCGGCGCCTGAGCGCCGCCGAGACGGGTGAGAGACCAAGCCCGAGCATCAGCCGATCCGCGCCAGGAGGCCTGAGGCAATGCCTTTGCGCAGAGAGCCAAGCCCCAGCGCATTCATGACCACAAGCGCCCAATTGTCGGCGACCTCGATCCCGGGCACATCGATGCCCAGTCCACGCTCAACCAGAACGCTCAGCAGGATCATCCCTGCCACGATGTATGTCTTCTTACCTTCAAGCATGGTGCTTTCCTTTCTTCAGGCTTCGTTGGTGGAGAGGATTGCGCCGCTGGCATCCATGATGGGCAGCGGGCGCTGATGGGCGGCTGGCCAGGTCTTGGGCCAGCGCAGGGCCAGCAGGCGGCTTGCAGCCAGCCAGCTGTCACGGACGGAATCCGACTGATTGCCGCCGCGGATTAGGTAGCGATTGGTCGCAGGGTCGAAGCCGACCGCAAAACCGACGTGCCCGCCTTTGCCGCGGGTGAAGCTGGCTACCGCGCCATATACCTTCCCGCACTCGATGCCGTACTGGGCAAAGTTGCGCGCCCAGTACGGGTTGCGCTCGATGGCATCGGGCAGCGGTTCATCCGGCACCGCCAGTTCAAGAGCGGTGATTGCGGCATCACCACACCAGGGGAATTGAGACGGGTCACCGAGAGTAGAGCCATCCGATTTCAGCCAGGCGCGCAGCTCGGCGTTGTCGCGGTCCTCATGCAGGCCCATCACCTTGCCGATCTCCACCAGCCAGGGCGGCTCCGGCGCGGTGTCGGGCCCGTAGCGGCACGGGGCCTGCTCTTCGACTGCTTCCGCCAGCCGCTCCAGCGTGATCGGCCCGACGTAGAACCGGGCCCGGAGCCCCTGCCCGCGTTTGAAGTCGACTACCGCGGCCTGTGTCTTCGGCCCTGCAATCCCGTCGATACGGCCGGAGTAAAGGCCGAGCGTCTTCAGCGCGCGCTGGAGCCAGCGCACGTCGTAACTGTGCAATGTCATGGGAACCTCAGTTCTGTTGAAGTGAATTGCGGGGAAGGATCAGGGCTTAGCCTTGGCGATCCACTTGCTTAGAATGGCCTCGGCGCCCCGCGGCCCGATGTAGGCAGCAAAGGCCACAATCCCGGTAGAGACTGGCTGGCCAACCTCCAGATAGCTGGCGATACTCTCGCCTATGATGGCCATCCCGACCGCAACCGGGATTTCCCAAAACAATTCCGGACCAAAGAAGCGCCGGGCGCCCTTGCGCACTTCGCCGGAGTGCCACATCAACCGCCCCGTGATGGCGCCGATCAGCGTAGTTGCCGCGCCGCCCGTCCAAGAGGACAGCCAGCCAACAAAGCCAGTTTCATCCATGGACCACTCCCTCAGAACGCTGCGGCCAGCTCAGCCACGCCGTGCGGCACATCCGGCCAGTTGCCGTCTGCCTGCGCCTCGCGCATGGCCTTGATCCAGGCCACTCCGGATCGGTAGATCGCCATCTGCGCGTCGTCGAGCGCTGACGCGGCCACAGCGGCTAACAAGTTGAGTTGCGCCGTTTCATCAATCACGGCCAGAATGCGCTGGCGGCATTCGGCCTTGCGGGACAGCGCGAGATCTTCTGCCGCTGTGGCGGCCAGGTCGGCCGCCGTCGTGATCTTCAGGGAAAAACTCATGCGCCCTCCTCCTCTGCCTTGCGCAGGATCGGATCGGGGAGCGGCCCGTCAGTCACCGTAACCACAGGGATTTTGTGCGGCTGGGTGCGCTCTGCCGTCGCCCGTGAGTACCGCCATTGCAACGGAACGTGCAGCTCGCCATCAACGCGGGCAATGTGCCCGGCAAAGGGGTGGTCGCCTTCCGGTTCCGCATAGCCGCCCTCCGGCACGCCCGACAGGTCATAGGCCACGCCGCTCACCGTGATCATGTCACCGCTGACTGATCCGATGGTTTCCTGCCCACCCTCTGGCACGGCAATAGGAGAGAAAGTGATCTTCATGTCCTGCTCCTTATGAAAGGCCAATGGCAAAGGCATCGACGGTCATTGTGTCGCCCGCGCCAAAGTCGGTTTTGCCGTCAACACGCCACTGCTCAAACTCAACCGATGCAGCCCCGGACAGCCGGACAAGGCTGGCGCCGAGCTCGTTTGCACCGGGCGTGATGCTCCAGTTGCCCCGGTCCGGCACAAAGAAGGCGCTAGCGGGGGCCGAGAAGGCCGCAGGGAATGTCCAGGAGGCGTTGCAGTAGTTGATGCTCTGCTGCGACAGGGTGAGGCTGTGCCAGCAAACCTGCAGGCCTCCAGGGATGATCGCATAGTTGCCATTGGCATTGCTGCCGATGTCGAAGTCATCCAGCGCTTGCAATTCGCCAGCAGCTGCAATGGTGGTTGCAACCGTGGACATCCAATTTACGAAGTCATCCGCCCGCTGCTGGAAGGTCGCCGGCGAACCGGTGCTGGGCGGTGTGGGCGCCGCCGGGAAAGTAAAGCTCATGTCAGGCCCTCAACTTCGAGTGTGCAAGTAGCGACCCCGGCGCTCTCCAGCGGGATCGAGAAATCTTGGAAATAGCCGAACACCATGGCCCCGGTTTCCAGGAGCCCCTCATCGGCGAAGTACAGGGTTGGCGTGGCGCGCTGCGCGGCCAGGCGCTTGCGGACCCGCCGTTCCGGCCGCTGTGCCGGGTCGCTGGGAATCTCAACCGCGAACTGGAAATCCACCGTGTCCGCAAAGGCGCGCTCCACCAGGAATGCGTTGCCGAAATCATCCCGTTCCTTGGTCGAGAAATCTTCGATCCCGACCTCAGTGCCGGGCAGCGTGGTGCCAAGTACATCCAGCCGCCCCAGCACGATCTGGGCGACGGCCGCCGTGCCGCTGCCCGCATCGATGTCGATCTTGATCCGGTTTCCGGCAAAGCCCGGCAGGTCGGTGAACAGAAATTCCGTCTCATATTCCGGCTCCCAGGTGAAATAGGAGAACCAGTCAACGATCTCGATCGTGTCGACGCCGACGCGGGTTTCATCGAAGACCGTCTCCACGGGCGGGCCAACGCTTTGCAGCCTCACCCGGACAGATGAGCCGGAAACACCCAGCAAGCCTATGCCGGTCACCCGGGTCGGCACATCCAGTGTGTAGCTGATAGTGCCGGTTTTGGTGACCGATTGTCCCAGCCTCTGATCAAATGCGCGCCAGCGGTTGGAAGCCCCCATGTCGATCCACCAGGTGCCGTCATCGGTCTTCGGGTCGTTGCCTGTGTTCCCGTCTTGCTGGCTCACATAGCGCCGGTGGGTATCGCTGAACTCCACCTCATCGTCTTTGGCGTAGGTACTGCCGGCACTCCAGGTGGTGGTTTCAGTGACATTGGATTGTCCCAGGATTGCATCCGTCATGACAATCGGGCTGATCATCTTCATGCCGTTACCTCCCGTACCGGCGCGCCGAGAACCTCTCGCTTCCGCTCAAGGTCAGCCAGTTTCTTGATGTGCTTGTGCAATTGAAGGAGAAGCTGAGTGTTTTCGGAGCGCATCTGCGCCATTTCGCGGCGCATCGCCCGATGTTCGGCCACTAGCTCAGTGTTATCGAGCATATTCCGGCTCTGGGAATACGGGTGGACACGGGAGCCGCGGGGCAAATCAATGATTTCCGGCCCCTCCTCACCAACCAGCGCCCGGCCGCCAGGTGCGAAGTTCGTGCCGCGGGCGAAGGCCGGGATGCCGCCAAGGTTGCGGATCTGCTGCCGCAGTCTTTCTGCCTGAGCTTCGGCCAAACCCACGTCCTGGTTGGTGTCGCCAAACACCCGGCCGATGTACTCGGTTCCGAACTGCCTGCGCAGAGCGGCCTTGAAGCCAACCACATCCCCGCCGCCGTAGTAGTCGAAAGAGGTGACAATGCGGCCGGCATCATTGACCGACACGGTACCGTCCTGCCCGGTCAAGGTGATGCCGTACTCGCTTCGCAGCGCATTGAACCGATCCACCACGCCCTGCGCCTGCTGAGTGCGGAGCACCGCATCCCCGCCCTGCACCTGAAGCCCGGAAATCCTGAGGGCATCCTCCCGCTGCTGCCGGTCTGCATCCACGGCCCCCTGCAGCTCACCGAGCATATGGGACAGCACCCCCATCGGCCCGGTAATGCCGAGCATGCCGCCTGTCAGATCGCCAAACAGATCAGCCATTGCCCCCGTGGGCGACACTTCAGCAATACCGGGGTTCCGGCTGGCAGCCATGATGTCAGCGCCAAGCGCCTGCAGCTGGTCCTGGTAGCCTGCAATGTTCTCGTCAAAGCCTGCCATGCCGGCGTCAGCGGACTGGAGGTATTCGCCGAGGTCCGTCAGCACCTCGATCTGCTCATCCAGCAGGCCAGCAAGGATTTCCTCACTGCTGGCGGTGTCGGCCGCGGCCGTGGCCACCTGATCGACCTTGCTGAGCACCTGGGCCGCTGCACGGCGGTACTCGAAGCCCGATGAGGACATGGCGCGCAGGCTTTCCAGATAGCTCTGGGCAAAGCCCTGCAGATCCTGCGCGGCCTCGGCATCCCCAGCCATCGCCAGCGAATACGCGCCCTGGAAACGGGCCTGGTTCTGCGCAAACACCTGTGACGGGCTTGCTGAGGTCAGCTCTGTATTGAGCAGCCGGCCCAAGAAGTCCTGCAGGGAATCCGCCGTGCGCAGCCACATCTGAGCTGTCTGCCTGGCTTCGCTTGCCGCCTCGCGGGACAGGCTGATCTGATCGCTGATCGCAAGCTGGATCTGCTCCACAAGCGCCATTGCCTCGATCGAAAAGCCGCCGGCCTGCGGCAGAACCTGATCCATCGCCGAAGACATGTTCAGCAGCTGAGCATAGAGCTTGCGGCCGCTTTCCGAAGTCAGATCGATGCTTTCGACCAGTTCCCGGAACCCTCCCCGGCTTTCCGGCAAGGAAAGGCCCAACGCCTCAAACTGATCTGTGAGACGGCGGGTGACGGTCTCCGCGCGTTCAGCCTCGGTATAAAACGCGCCCCAGTATGTGTTGGCAGCCGCCGCCATCGCTTCCTGGCCGCCAAAGTATTCCGCCAGGTTTGATGCTGCATCCCCGCCGGCCAGTGATGCCTCAAAGGCCGTGTGGCCGAGGAGATCCAGAACATCATTAACCCCCATCAGCGCCGAAGACATGCGGCTCAGCGCTTCAAGATGCGTTTCACCGATGCGGATGTAATCCTCATTCGTCAGGATCAGCTCCGCCATCTGGTCGACGGTCTTCTGCATTTCCTCCTGCAGGAGCTGCTGGATCTCTTCCTGAGTTTTGCCGCTAGTGAAGAAGGAAAAGGCCTCTTTCTCGAAATTCTTCAGCGCGTCCGTGCCCAGGCCAAGAGTGTCTGCCATGCTGACAACGCCGTCCGAGAGGCCTTGCATTGCGAGATCAAGCGTGCGCTCGAATTCGAATTCAAGCGGGCTCTTGTCCCATTTGTCGGAACGAAACCAGCCGCCCTTGTGGAAATCGAAGCTCTGCCCGTCTTCCAAACCGTTCGGAGTGAAGGCGCCCTCGATACCCGAGCCGCGGTATTCGCGGGAAAAGGCACTTTTCAAAGCAACCAAGCCGCCAATCACGGGCAGGAGAGCACCCCCGAACCCGGCGATTGCGGTTAGGGAGCCAGTCAGAGCCGTCGCCCCTTGCGCGCCCAGCAACGCGCCATAGGCACCAATACCGCCCGAGAACAGCGTCGAAATGCCAAAGCTGGCACCGCTGCCGAGAGCGCCCAACAAAGAGCCTCCGCGGAGAAGTCCACCTCCGGCGCCAAGCAGCCCATCGCCCCCGCCTCCGAGTACGCCACCCGCCGCTTGAGCAGTGCCGCCAGAAACCCCACCGAACCCAAAGTCAATCATGATCCGGTTGCGGGCCGCCATGGCAATCATCTGCGCCAGCATGCCCTGGAAGCTCGACAGAGTGTTTTCGGCAAAATCCTTGAAGTCGCTGAACCCGCGCGAAACAAAGTCACCCCAGGCGTTCGAGATTCCATCAATCCCGCCGATAAGGATATCAGCCTTTGCCCTGCCAAAATCTTCGGTTGTGTAGGCGGCCTCCTCCATTGCCTCAGCAAAGGCTTCGGCTTCGGATTTCACCTTTTCCAGCCCCTTGCCGGCTTTCTTGCCGCCCTTTTCCAGATCCTGGAGGGCATTGTTCAGGTCGTTGGCAGCATCGGCTGCCACCCCATTACTCTCACCATGCTGCTCAATGACCAGGTTGAGAGTGGCGAGCGCGGCAGACGCCTTTTCGAAACCGCTCTCAATCAGGGCGCGCGACCTGTCTAGCGCATTGCCAGCAGCGTCCTGATACCCATCAATTTTGGCTGTCAGCGAGTGAACGCCTGATCCAGCCACAATTGCCGCGTTGTTCAGGGCAAGGATCGTTGAGTCCATGCCTGGCAGGAAGTCCAGGTGCTTTGCGCCCTGCGTCACTGAGTGCAGGAAATCCGCCCACGCCCTCGAAATTGACCTGACCATTTTCAGGAAGCCTGCAGCGACATAATTCCAGACGGCATCAAGGGCAGGCTGAATTGCGCTGGCAGATTCTTTGACGCCTTCGAGAACACCATCGACCACGGTGCCAAGCACGCGCATCGCAGCACCCCACCCGCCCGTTGCCTGCATCAGGTCCAGGAATTTCCCGATCAGAAGGCCGGCGCCGACAACCAGCCCCCCAACGCCGGAAGCGATCAGCGCCCCGCGCAGGGTGATGAGGGATGCAATCCACGCTCCTGTCGCTGTCACAGCGCCGTAGATTGCAGGCGCATAGGCTGCTCCGACCGCAAAACCTGCAGACACCGCAAAACCTGCAACCGCGTTGAGGTTGTTCGCTACAAGCAGAATTGCTTCAGAAACTGCGCCGCTGGCACTGGTCGCCGCATCCATCTCACCGATGAACATGGTGAAGTTGTTGCCGAGAACACCAAAGGCTTGCGAGATCGTGGGCACCGTTTGCTCGAAGGCCTTTTCCAGCATGTCGGTCTGGCTCAGGATAGCCTCGAAGAATTCCCGGCTGGAAATCTCGCCATCAACCACCATCTGGCGGAGACGGCCGACAGAGCCGGAGGCGCCGTCAATTGCATTCGCTGCCGCCTGAGCGATCGGGAACGCACCCTCCAGGATCGAATTGAACTCTTCTGCCCGAACCGTACCGCCAGCCATCGCCTGGGACAGCTGCAGAAGTGCGCCGGATGCCTCCTGCGATGAGGTGCCGGTTTGCGCCAGGGCCAGACCCACGTTCTCCGTAAACCTCAAGACCTCGGCCTGTGAGGCTCCAAGATCCCGGCCCGCGATGCTGATACGCTGATACAGCTGTGCGGTGGCATCCAGCGGGGCCCGGGTCCGGTTGGCCACGTCCGCGATGGATTGCAGAACGCCCGCGGCCTGCCCGGCTTCAATGCCCATGGCGCGCAAGCTGTTCGTAATCTTGGTATAAGACTCTGCAGCCCCGCCAACAGCCCGCACGCTGGCCGTTACACCAGCAAAGGCAGCCATCTGGCGAACAGCGCTCCGCAAGGCAGATGTGACACCTGCTGCAGCTGCTGCACTGCGCGCTGCGGAGGTTGCGAAATTATCATTCGCAACCGTCGCATTGCGCCCCGCCTGCACAAAGCGGCCGAGCTCATCCCGGGCGCGGACCACTTGGCCAGAGTCAACTGCAATACCAAGGCGTGCGAAATCGGTCATTCGGAAATCCCCGAGCTGAGAAACCACCCCAAAGTGGGCTCCGTTTGCTTGCAAGTTTCGGCCGAGCTGAACTTGATCAACTCAATCCCGCTCCATCGGGGCCATGGTCAGTGCCTCAGCGCCTTTACGCCGTTCGGACAAGTATTCCCGGCTCATCTTGACCAGCGCCTGCACCTCCCAGGCATGGATGATTTCCGGACTGCGGCGTGCGTAGGCATCGACCTCGGACCAGGGCAGCGGAACCTCATCCATGGCGCCCAGCATGGACGGGCCAACTTCTAGGAAGGCCCGCCAGATCAGATCCTGGTATTCGCTCAGCTCGGGGAACGGCGGTTCCTGCCCTGCATCCAAGTATGCCTGGATACGCCGGGGTTCCGTGCGCTCAATGCTGCCATCGGCCTTTTTGATTTCGATCGCGCTGTGCAGGAACCCCAGCTGCTGAGCAGCGAGGATCAGCTGGTCACGATTTCCCGCGTGAAGTTGCTCTTGTCGCCCAAAAAACGATCAATCCCCTCCATCAGCCAGGTGCGGGTGCTGAACAGTTTCAGCGCGTTTTCCCTGGAGAACTCCATCGGAACCGGCTTGGCCTCCGGGTTGTCGAGATCCTCGTCCTCAATATAGGTCACGCGGCGCCAGCCGGTGCAAAGCCTCGAATAGAACTCGGCGCGGGCTTGTTCGCTGTCCTCGGCTGCGTTGATCATTTCCTGCACACTCAACTGCGTACTCTTGCGCTTGCCTTTGCTCTTCTTGTCGAGCTTTCGGACCATTGCGGCGGAGGCGCGGCGGCCGGCATCGCTTTCGAGGCCCAGAAAATCCATCTCGATTGCCTCGTCTTTGTTGAACAGCGGCTCACCGTCAAACTCAACATGCCAGGTCGCGCCCTGCTCCGCGTCACGGCGGGTGTTGATGCGTGCAAAATCCATGGTGTGTATCCCTTGGTTTCAGGTTTCAAAGTGGGCCGGAGCGAGTGAAACCACTTTCCGCACCGGCCTCTATCCGCCCCGAGGGGAGGCGAATTAGGCAGGCTCGGTGGCGTTGACGGTCGGTTTCTTCTGGCGGAAACCGACCTGGAAGCCTTTGTGCGAGTTGTTGTCGCCTTGATTGGGCTGGTGACTATGCGCGATCCCCTGCGCGTACTGCACCTTATCGCCAGCCACAGGTGCCGGGCCGTCGCCAGCATCCACGCCAGTGCCGGACACAATTTTCACGCACAAGATGCCGTCATTGTCGTCCGCTTGCTGGGTGATGTCGGCCTGACCGGCGTCACCATCGACTTCACGGAAAGTCATGGTGGTATCGACACCCTGCCCCGCGCCCTTCACAACGTCGGTGAAACCAGTCGCGAGATCGGGAATATCGATCATCGAATGGGAAACGCCCAGCTGCGGCAGGGTGATGTGGCCCTTGGCCTGCACCCAGGTCAGGGCTTCGAAAGCAGCAGCGGTGTTGGCGGCAGGATATGCCTTAGCAACATAGATGGTGTCGCCGATAAAGTTCTGCGTCATGTCAATTCTCCATGCAGAAAGACCCCGCTCGCGGGGGCGTTTATTTCAGGTTGTGGGGAATGCCCGCTTTGCCCCGCGAGCCGTTGGGGTTACTCGGCGTTCCCCGCCGTTTTCCGCGCCCAGCCTTTGGCGAGCCAGGCGGCTGCGTCTGTTTCCAGCGGGCGTGCGGTCTGGCCGATCTGACCGTTGCGCTTGTTGGTGTTCACCAGCTCCACGCGCTTCGGGGCTGTCGCCGCTTTCTGCTCTGTGTCCTGCGGTTTGGTTTTGCCAGTCAATTTGACCTCCATTGGCTGCTTAAGATGCTTCGTAGTGGACCTGGATCGGAACCCGCCAATGGGTGCGATCCTTGTAACCGTTGCCAATGAACGGCGGGCGGTTGATGGTGATCTTCCCGCCATCGACGTCCAGTTTCAGACCCATGGAGAATTGGGCTTTGATGCTATCAGCCAACCGCTCTCCACGGCGGGCCAGCTTGCCCAGCCCGGTCAGAACAGCGACCTGCATATACCCCCGGTGAATCGCCCCATCCCCGTTCAGCGTGCTGTCCTGCGGAGGCAGTCTTACCGCTTCCACAACAATGTATTCCTTCTTTGGGTCGGTATCCGCGTCCTCATTTTCCCAGATGATGGTGGGGAGGTCTGCAACCTCCTCAAGACGCGCCTCAAGGGCGTCGGAAATATCGCTCTCGCGGATCATTTGCGAACCCTCGCCACGGCACCATCAACGAACTCCTGCCAGCGGGCCACGTTCGCCCCGACATAGTGCCGGCCGGGCACCTGCTTGCCGGTGCTGGTTGTCCACCCGAACTCAATTGCGGCTGCGTACTCTTGGGTCCACTCGAACTGCATTACATCGCCCAGTTCGAAGCTGCCAATTGCGACCGCATAGCTGGCCTGGCCATCAGCAATAGACGAGCCGTTGAGGCCGCTCATCAGCGAGTTGACCAGATCTTTGGTCGGCCCGACTGGGATCTTACCCTCCTCGAAGCTGGTGGCGCCCTGAGTGATGCCCAGCTGGGTAGTCTGCGCTGCCTCCATCAGGTCTTGAGTTGCCTCCGCTGCGACAAATTTGATGTCGCCTTCCGTCTGACCTGCCCACTCCGCAAGCTGCAGTTCGAAGCTCTTGCTCATTCGCCCCTCCGAAGTCGCACCCTGTAAATACCCATGCAGTTACAGCCGATCCGGTGCCGCAGAGGGCTGTTCGGATCGTGCGGGCGCTGCATTCGCGTGCCGTCCGGAAACTGGAAGCCCTCCCCCAGAGAGACGACGGTGCCGCTCATGGCCACATGATCCGGGCGCGGCTCCTTGCTCCTGTTGTGCTGCCACTGGCATGTGACTTCCTCCACATCCGGCCGGTCAATCAGCTGCAGCATGGCCTCTTCGCGACCGGCTGCCAGCGCCTCACGCGCCTCGAACTTCGCCACCACATTCGCCCGGTAGCGCAGCGACTTCGAGCGATGCGCCTCCATGATCTGATCCAACTGTTTCCCGGTGATTGCTCGCCCTTCACGGGCCGCCTTGAGGATGGTCTTGTCAAACCGCCTGTCCCGCAACTTCAGCCCCAGGTACTCCCGCATCAGCGCGGGATCACCACTGGCCAGCTTGAACCGGCCGGAAATGATGCTGTCCGCTTGCTGCGCGGTAAGCCCGAGAAGACCGCCCACCCGGCGGCTGCCGACACGCCGGCCGATAAGCTCGGACGCAACCACACGGGAAGAACGCCCCTGCTGTATTCCCGCCTGGACCGCGGCCTGCACAGTTTGGGCGCTCTCTTCTGTAATCCCCTGGATGAACCGGGCACCGTTCTGCGCGATCCAAGATTCGGCGCGCTCGTGGCGGCCATTAAAACCAAAAAAGCCAACCAGGCTCTTCGGCGCTACGGCTGCGCCCAGGTTGCCGCCGACGATGAACCCGCCGCGCAGAGCTTCTGTCAGCGGGTAAAGCACCGACTGATCCAGGCGCAGCAACTGCGCGGCCTCGCCCAGCCTCCCCGCCTCTAACAGCTCGGCCACTTGGGTCAAACTGACCGCCAGGGATGCACGCCGCATCGCATCCTCGAACGCACGCCGAATGCGCGGCTCAAGTTTGCGCAGCGCCTCTTCTAAGGCCTGTCGCTGAGATGCCATCGCACCCTCTCGAATTATCAGATGTTGACCGCGAGCCCCATCAGCACGCCCAGCAGAAACGCGTTTTGGATTTGCTTGTCTGCATCCTGGAAGATCTCGACCGGGTAAGCAGCAGCCAGAGCCGCAAGCGCTTCATTCCCGTCCTCAAGATGGCGGTACACAGTATAGGCCTGCGAGGGGCTGGTAATGCCCTGAAACAGGTCTGCATTCTGCTGTACCAGATCGGTCAGGTTTCCAGCTCCAAGTCATACGAAAGCGCCACGCCGCCGGGAGCGAACGGGATCACCTTCTCAATGCGTAAGTATTTAGTGTCCTCTGCAGCATCCGCCAATGCAACCCCAACGGCAATGTGGTCGCCTTCTTTCGGCTCAGCGCCGGTAGCATTCACGGTGACCTTGCGGACCTGTTGCGCCAGCAGCGTGCCGGAAGCATCGCGGACCTGCTGAAAGCTTTGAACTGCCGTCAGTTCATGAAGTGTATCAGCCGACGTGACCGGCAGACCATCGGCGCCGACATTGCGCGGGTTCAATTTAGCGCCCTCAGCCGCCTTGCGCAGCGTGCAGAGCAAAGGGCCGTCTCCAACCGCTTCCCCTGCCTCTGCAAGCGCTGCGGCGATCTCTTCGGCGATATCGGCGCCGCTCATACCGCAAACGCTCCAACAAGAGGCACCAGATAGGGCCGCAGCATGCTCTCGATCTTGGTGCTGACCGGCGTTGCGGCATCAGTGCCGCTGGCATCCCCCCGAACGGTCCATTTGATGCCCTTCACCTCTGTCAGAACCTTCTGCTGATCAGGCGTGTAGGTCTTGGACCAAAAGCCCGGGGTGGCGAGTTCAGATTTCGCGGCCTCATAGACCGAAGCATCCAGCACATCTTGATCAACGGCCACAGCCCCGCCAAAGCGGTTTGCATAGTGGAAGTCGATGTAATCCTGCGCTCGCACCAGCGCCGAGGCACTGGCTGCGTCATCTGCCACCGTGTCCCCCCGGGGCGCGGCGTAGGCGATCCACCCAGCTACGGTTGCAGTCATTTCACATACGCCAGAATGTCGGCCGTAGTGGCGGCCAGAACATGCGTGATCGCGCACGAGATATGCAGCCCGGCCTCGACGTCGAAAGTCCGGTCATTGCCCTCCAGGGTCGTCACGCTCACTGTTCCGGAGGTTAGGACCAGAAACGATCGGGCGGGCGTTGCCAGCGCTTCATCGGTCGCAGGGGCGCTGACCGGAACAATGTCGCGTGCCGGGGCGGTCGCACCATGCGGCGCTCCAATGGAATCGAGAGGATTGCTCACGCCTCATCCTCCATCTTTGCCCACACCGCATCGCGCTCCGCCGCGGTTACCGGCTCGGCGACTTTCGGGAGAACGTCATTGATTGCGTCAACCTCGGGCTTGCCACCTTTGGTGAAGTCGTCCTCGCCGAGCCCGCGGATAACGCCAGCAACAATTGCCTCTCGCCCGGTCATCTCCACCGGCTGGCGCGCATCGGAGGTGCCGCCATCCTCGACCAGCATGCCCTCGTCAAACCAGGCCTGGACAACCGGCGAAACCATTGCCTGCTCCAGCAGTTCCTCGGTCATTTCGATGAAACCGAGAGCCGGAACAATGTGCACCTCGGAAAGACCGAGATCGCCTTTGGTGGTGTTGATGATCTTCATGATGGTTCCTCCACTGTAGGAATGCAAGGCCGGTTTCCCGGCCCCGGTCCGGCTTAGATACCGTCGCGGTAAGAGCCAGCCTTGGGCAGGCGCCAATCAAGGCCGCCGAGGCGGAACATGCCCGGGATGGTGAACTGGAAGCCCTCGATCTGCACCGGGAAGAACCGGTGCACCATCGGGATGTGCAGCTTCAGAACGTCCGGCGCCCGGCGGTAGGTGATCATCCGGGCCGTGCCGCCTGCCCCCTTGGTCAGCAGACCGCGCTTGCCGCGGATGGTCAGCGGACGTCCGGTCTGAGCCGTGTAAACGTTGGCCTTCTGGATGAACTCCAGAATGGTCATGGTGCTGTCGGTCAGCCGGGTCGAGGCGATGTAGTTGAACCGCTCGGTGGGCAGCACAAGCGTGTCTGCCAGCTCGGTTTCCTTGGTTGCGGTGACGATGCCCGTCAGCGCCGCATTCACATCGCGGATGATCTGATCCGGGGTCTTGTTTTCCCAGAGCGTCGAGTTACCGGTGCCGTCGGCTGCAACGGAGGCCTGCGGCACGCCGGTGTAGCTGTACAGGCCCTCGAACCCTTTGTCGGCGTCGCCATTGAGGGAAACGTTGTAGACCATTTCCTCGTAGGCACGGCGCGCCAGGCGGGCCTTTTCGCCATCCAGAGGGACGCCAAGCAGGCGCGCCTGGTTCACTTCTTCGAAGCCGTAACCGTAGCCGATGCCCGCGGTGTGGACAGCGGTTTCGTGCTGCGCCATCTGGGCGCCGACGAGCGGCACATCCTTGCCGTTGCCGTTCAGCCATTTCGCGGCGCCTGCGCCGTCCATCCAATAGTAAGTGACGGACTTCACGAACTCGCCCGCCGAGGTATCGACCGGGATCAGCTCGGCGTAGTTCAGCTCCGGGTACTTGGTGCGGTAGACGCCAGCCTCGATGTGCGAGGTCTGTTTGACCGCGAAGCCCAGCGACGCCTGCATGGCGTCGTTGAACTGCTGGGTGGTCATGTTGTTCATTGCTCAGCCTCCTTAGCTGGCACCGGCAACGGCCGGCACGTCCAGATTGACGCGGATTTTCGCGAGGGCGCCGTTCGCAGCGCTGGTTTCCCAGCGGCAGCCGGCCAGTTTGATCGAGCCATCCGAGCCCTCATCGGTATTGGAAAAGGTGCCGTCCGCCACCTTCACCCAGATTTCATCACCCGCGGACACGCCGCCGGCATCGGTCACGGTCACCCAGATCACGCCCTTGCGCATCAGCAGCGCAGACTCGTTCTGGGCGAAGGTGTCATCGGTGGTGGACTGGTCGCGCACGGTGATGCCGATCACGCTGTCGGTGCTGGCCGAGACAGCATCGCACTGGTTGTCCGAGGTGCCCTGGATCACGGGAACGCCGAACCCCAGGCCCGCGGCGGCCTCCACCTCGCGCGAGATCAGCACATTCGGCTCGGAGTTGGCGATCATGCCCGCAAGGGCGGCCGCCATATTGTCGGAATAGTTGGTCTGCACAGCCATCGCTTATGCCCCCTTCTGCTCGGCGCCGCCCTTCCAGGCATCGCTCATTTCGGTCAGGCTTTCCTGATAGGCCTTGTCCGCCAGCGAAGCGCCCGCACCGCTTTCGATGCCGGACTTCAGGGTGTCGGCAAAGGGATCACCCTTGGCGGCGTCCTCTGCCAGCACGTCGAACCGGGCTTCGATATAGGCATCGGATTTGCCTTCAATCGCGGCATCGCCCAGCTTTGCGGCAACGACTGCTTTGCGGATCGCAGCGTCCGACAGGCCTTCGGTCTTCACGCTCTGGTCGACCTTGACAGCATCGCCAACCAGCTTGGCGCGGGCCGCAACCCGCTTGTCAAGGTCGGCATCGGACAACTGCTTGCCCTTCAGATCATCGATCTCGGCATCCTTTTTCGCCAGTTCGGCGTCTTTGGCATCCAGGACCGCCTGATGGGCATCCTTGGTGTCCTGAAGCTCCTTGGCCGATGCGGCCTTGAACGCTTCGATTGCCGGGGCATCTGCGGCGGCGACCGTCACGGCCTTATCGCCCAGAACCACCGTCATGGTCTGGTTGGACATGGAATTTTCCTCCTCGCTGTCCAGGGTGATCGGGGCCGCGCCCCATGTGTCCGCACCGTCGCCGATACGGCATTCAGACCCCGCCCGGCCTTTTGGCACGATTGCGAGGTGGTTCACTCGGATGTTCCGCTGGATCGCGTCATATGCTTCCCCCTCGGGGGTCGTGCCGTCCTTGAATTCCAGCTGGCAGACATAGCCAGCGGACAGCTCACGGGTGCCAGCCTCAACTGCGGCGATGGCCGCAGCGTCCTTGATGATCAGCGGCAGCTTGATCTTGCCGCCTTCCCATTTGGCTTCGGTGGAAACTTCCCCCTTGGCCAGATCCGCCCAGTTGTCAGCGGTGACCCGCTTCGGGTGGCCCATGGTGACGGGCGCATGGCTGAAGGTGGCCAGGCTTTCCGGCGCCCGCACCTCATCCTCAGGGCGGTAGACGCGCACCACATCCTTGTCAGCCAGGCCGACCTCGGCACCGCTGTAGAGCTGAATTCCGGTGCGGACTGCGAAAGCCTCGGTGACCAGATATCCGTCTTCCAGCTTTCGGGTGCCGCTCAGCGTGGCGCTGTCGGAGAACTGAAACTCACTCATGACTCCGTGGCCTCTTCTTCGCTGTTTTGATTGCTCAGTTTTCCGAGGGCTGCAGACTCGTCGTCATCATCCGGCCCACCGCCGCCAAATTCCCCGGCGTATCCCTCCAAGCCTGGGAAAGCCCCGCTCTCGGTCAGAGCGTTGACCGCAGACTTGCTGATTGCCTCCGCTGGCGTGTTGCCCATGCGCTCCAGCTTCTCCAGCGCGCTCATGAGCTTGTCGGCGTTCTCAGCAATCTCCTTTTCGCTCAGCTGCCAGAGAGGGCGCCAAGTGAAATGAACCTCTGGTGGACGGACTCCTAGTGCCGAGCGGATCAGGCACTCATCCAGCAATCGCAGGGCCGGCTGCATCTCCAGCGTCTGTTCCCGCTTCACCCGGTCATAGTAATTCCGCAGATCGCTCTCACCGGTGGCGTTCATCCCGCCGGGCGACATGCCGAACAGCCGCGTCATGGGGATCTCCGAGGCGGCGCTGACCATCTGCATGAAGCGGTCGATGATATCCGGCAGCGTCGAGAAATTCGCCGATTTCTGGTGATACTCCTCTTTGGCATCCAGCATGAGAGCGCCGTTGATGCCTTTCGCCGTCATAGCCAGGTTGAACCGCTTGAGCATCAGCTGCTCATAGGCCTGGCCACCATTGCGCAGGCTCTCCGTAAAGTCGGCGATCTTCACCACGTCCACCTTGGCCTCGAACACCAGCGAGGCGACGTTTGCCACCGTGCCGTCGAGGTGGCCGACCTTCTCCAGGGCGGTCTGCAGGACGCTGTCACCCCAGCCGAGAAAGGACTGGGCAATAGCGTTGTTCGGGATCTCTTCTCCCTTGAACAGCACCAGGCGGGACGGATGGATATCGACAACCTGGCCGGAGGCCCCGGACAGCTGGAACATTTCCGGCAGGCCATACCCGGGCCGGGATGGATCAAGCTGGAGCTGGTTCACCCCAAGCTCAATACGGTCTAGGACCGTCAGATACTTCAAGTCACCCTTGCGGATGCTCTCAGCGCTCAAGGGCTTGCTGGGATCGGACTCCCCGGTCCCGATGTAGATCGCGGCGGCGCCGTAGAGCCGCGCCCGCTTTCGGGCATCCAGCACCTTTGCAACGATACCCAGGCGGCTTTCCTCAGCCTCCAGCGTCTCGATCTGCTCTTTCTTGGCGTGCCATTCCCGCCATTCGCGGCAGGCATCCTCTGCCGGCACATCCACAACAGCCTTCGCCACTGAGGAGCCCCGGTAGGCGTTCAGCAGGTCCAGATCGCTGAGGTGCGGCACGAAGTAGCCGTTTGCCGCGGCCTTGTCCCTGGCGGTTCCGAGGTTTGCAACCAGGTTCTGGAACCCATCTTGCGCCCGGATCACAGGAGCAATTTGCCCGTCTGCTGTCATGCGATAGTGCGGCTTGCTCAAATCGCGCCCTCCCAGGAGAATTGCCCAGTGTTCAGCATGTCGGCGATGGCATCCATGAGCGGATCCACCTGGTCATCGTGACCGGTGCCCAGACCATCGAATGCCTGCAGCTCTGCCTTGAGCGTTGGCGTCCATTCCATGTCGGCGGGCAAATGCACGTGCCCGGTCGCGATCCACGGCGCCGCGTCGAGGCCCCGGGTGTATTTGTCCTTGTCGCGCTGTATCCCCTCTACCGGGATCAGCTGCTTGCCCGGCTGGGCCATGCTGAGTGACTGGATCAGGCCTGTTCCCGAAACCTTGTCTTCGATCTTCATGCCCCGCGGCTGCCAGCCATCGCTGACGGCCTTGGACCAGAAGGTGCGGGCCGTTGCCTCCAGCTGCGGTGCCAGCCATTTGCCGCGCACCTGGGCGATCAGGTAGATGCCGCCAGTCTTTGCCTTTCCCCAGAGCTGGAACACCGAATAGTCGTTCCGTTCCGCAGTCTTCTGCGCGGTGTCCGCATAGATCCGAGTGAACTCCATCGGCGGCAGCTCACGCCACTCGCCAAAGCCGTCCATGTTGAACAGGGCGCCCTCGATGTTGGCGGGGCGCTGCCGGTACTGACTGTTGTAGGTGTAGGCGTCGGCCTTGAGGACTTCGATCTCCGCCTCGGTGTGTTTCTCTGCCCAGAGGGGCCCGGGCGGCAGGCCGTGGTCGATTGGCTTCCCATGCGTCCATTCGGGCGGATATTCCATGCCCGGCTCAATTAGCACCGGCAGATCAAGGTGATGCCAGACCTCCCCTGTGCCCCCCTTCAGCAGATGGCCGGCGAAGTCGTCATCGTGCAGTCGCTGCATGATGGCGATGATCGGAACGCCTTCGTGCGCAAGACGGCTGCGGAATGTGTTGGTTGCCCGCCGGTTCACGTTCTCCCGCTTCTTCGGGCTGAATGCGTCATCCGGCTTGAGCGGGTCATCCACCACCAGCGCGCCGGTGAACTTGCCCTTATCCATGTACCCGGCGCGGAAACCGGTGATCGGCCCGCCGGCTGCCTTTGCCAGAAGCCCGCCGCCCTCGGCCGTCTTCCAGCGGTCTTTGGCCTTGCTGTCCCTCCTGATCGAAACCTGTTCCAGCTCCTGGAAGGCCTCAGTCTCGATGAGCGATTTCACCTTGTCACTGTTCTCGCGGGCCAGGTCATCCGAGAAGGTGGCGTGGATGAACCGCGCCTTCGGATTGATTTGGAACCCCTTTGCGATGAAGTTCACCACCGCGAACTCGGTCTTGGTGTACCCGGGCGGCAGCGTGATGATCAGCCGGGAAATCTCCCCCTTCAGAACCCTGTCCAGCGTGCGCGACAGCACCCGGTGATGCGGCCCCACCAAGAGCGCCATGCCCTCGCGCTCGGGAAAGAACCAGGTCGCGAATGGCAGCAGCGAGCCGCCCGGCGCAAGGTCAGTCCTCTTCTTCTGCGCCTCCAACGAGTCCAAGAACCGCTGGATCGATGCCAAGTTTCTGTGCTTGCTCAATCAACTCAGCCTCGGATTTGCTCTCATCGGTAGTTCGGATCGGACCACCGTTCGGGCCGGTGTGTTCAACGCGCGCGCTCCGCTTTGGCTCAAGGCCGAAAAGCTTCACCTTGCCGTTCACAGCGGATACCGCTGCAGAAGCGGCACCTGCCTTCATTGCAAGTTGTCGTGCTGCTTCAAATTCTTCGAGAGCCTGGTGGCGGTTGAAAATAGCCAGATCTTTAGCCTGTTCCTTTAGCTCCTGTAGCTTTAGGGCTATCTTAGGGTTGTCTAAGAGCTGGCAGGCCTCAACATAGATCCAAGAGTCACGGGCGTTCTCTTCCACCTCATAAGACTGACGATAGGCTTCCGCGGCATTTCCATGCTCGAAGTAATGCAGAGCAAATGCCTCCTGCTTTGCAGTGAGCGCCATGATCGACTTCCCGTCTGTTGTGGAGTTTGGAGGGCATCCCGCACGAAAAGGTTCGCTTTGTACTACAAACTACCCAAAACTTCGGTATTCCGCCGACAACCAAAGTTGCCTTTGGAAAATCTTGTTAACTTGCCCGCGCTGAGCCTTGAATGTCTGGCCTAGAATGGCTTCCGCCTCTGAGAATTTAAAACTGTTGCCGAGGATGCCTCAGTACAAAGGCAGAAGAAACAGCGCCGCCTAAATGGAAACGCTGCTCTAACTGGTAACCGTCTCTGTGTTCAGGCATCGAATGCCGATTAGGCGGTGCAGTAAGTGACCTATTGAGATGGGGATCCTGTTGGGAACTGAAGTACTTCACACTCCTGATCCCTGGGTTGAATGATTTCATAGCCCTCTTCCGCCAAGAAATTCATAACCTCTGCGAACATTTCGTTGTCCAGGCTATCGACAAAGGCTCGTATATCGTCTTCATCAGCCGGTTCATCAAACGAAGGTTCTTCTTCAAACTCGGTGTGGTCTTCAGGTGGAACGCGCGCCTTGACTTGTTCCGTTAGGTCTCGTGTTGCCGAAGTTTCAGGATCGGATGGCAGAGATGTCACCCCAAAGGTACCAGGTTCGAACCCACTAATAAAAATTGGACACATGACTAAGCTCCTTCCGCGGCGAAACACTGTCTGGTTTCAAACCAGATCTATTGCGCGGCGATTGATGAATGGAGGGGTAAGCCTCCAGGATCGAAGAGCTCGATTGGCCTCAGTTTCTTCTTTTGGCCGGAGCAAGTGGCCAGACCGCGGTCATCCATCGCACAAAATGCGTTTCGGTTTTCGCAAAGCAAATTGCAGCTACTCAGCATGCAACTCCATTGCGTAAGCTCCTGAGCCTCCAGGATGTTCCTTGCGGAGGCTGTACGATAGATATTGAGTTCTGCCTGAAGATCAGCGCGAACCCTCGTCGAACATTTCGGCCACAGTGGGACAGAAGCCGGATCAATGCAGCTCCGCGCTTCCACAAGTCCCTAACTGCCGCGCCCCGACGTTATAAAAACTACACGG
This sequence comes from Leisingera sp. ANG-Vp, assembly GCF_000813725.1. Taxonomy (GTDB): domain Bacteria; phylum Pseudomonadota; class Alphaproteobacteria; order Rhodobacterales; family Rhodobacteraceae; genus Leisingera. The sequence goes on along the minus strand of NZ_JWLD01000002.1, from coordinate 180,911 downwards.
CAGACTGTTCTCGATGTTCGATGACTGTTCTCACGCTATGCATGGCCAGTAAAGAAAGTACTAATCTATTAGTTGCCCCACACCACAACTCATCGCACTCATCGCAGACTTGGCCACAAGATACAGGTGAGAATATTTACCAAATCCCACGCTGTTAACTTACTCGCTCACAAAGGGCTGAATTTTACGAAAATTTTACAGCAGGCTGCCTCTGCACATCGAAACCAAGCAATTGAGGCTGCCTTTTAGATACATGAAGAGCTTTTGCGACAAAGCTCCCGAGCTTCGCCAGTTCCTGAATATCCCGTCAGGTACGCCACGCGGCCGGCCCTAAGCCATGCGATACGCGCGCAGTTCGGCATTTAAGGATACAATACCACATCTAGAGTCAGCATCAAGAAATAGAGGTGAAGAAATTTGGACCACCTGCCCTTTTTCCGAACCCAAGGCCAAACAAACAACATTCTTGAAGCCAAAGAGGTACGGGAAGGCGTTAACTCATTGAAACAACACCAGGACGACGTGATAAGCACTTTTGGTCAAATGAAACAGGATTCCAAATCCAACCAACAGCAAAACAATTTCACCAAGCTTGGCAAGTTTCCTCGTCTTTCCTTTATGCTTCATAAGTCCACTTCCCCTTTTTCGTATCTTTGATGAAGCAAAAACGTTTCCTCAACATCCGTACTGCAAAAAGGACATCGGAGCATTTTTGCTACTCCACCTCCGCCAAGGCAGAGCAGACCCAGCATGCGCCCCCCTTTTGCTGGGTCTGCTTCATCTATGGGCTTGGTTCCATCTGGCCGTTTCCTTGCTGGGATCAGAAGAACTGATCGATCGCTGGATGCCTGCCCACAGCCAAAACTCACAATCCAAGACAGTATACTTCGCCCCTTTCGGTTTGGACCCACCATACCTACTAGGCCGCTCAGAACTACGAGGGGCCGAGACAGCGGAAAGTAAAGTCCAACATGCAACTGCATGCGCAAAGTGGGCATAGCGATGAAACTAGTGGCCAGTCCTTGCCTATAGAATACCTCAGAAGAGAAGAGCTCGAAGAGATGGCGCCTAGAAGTTTCCCTTGCGGAAAGTTAATAGGTGGTCAAATGCTGCCGCAAATGGTGAAGGTGTGAAGATTGTTAACTCATCAACGTTTTTGTGAACTGGAAGAATTCGCTGCAAAACAGCTGATTGAGTACGGTCAATCTCCTCAAAGAGTCGTGCTTTCACTTGCGCGGCAATACCCAGAGGTTGCCGGCCTCACTATAGCCTTTGCGTTAACCAGTATTGCACACCATTTGGAGCGTCCACTGGTTGCTAACAATCCGCAGCCTTTGCCAAAACCCATTGATATCTATCGAGCAATTTCACTACTGTCTTCTGATCTCTTTGAGCTGCACGTGAACCAGAAAACCACCGCGAGTGGGGCTGATCTGGTTGAGCTTTGGAAGCGAAACTCTGAGGAGTTCTTCTGTGCTCGCTAGAGACCGGTGGAGGCCGGAGGCTCAAAGGCCTCAATGCCGAGGACTGCACCAAAGCCACTCCCGAAAGATCTTCGCTCCGAAACAAGTCGGCCTGGCTAATAATTGCCTGTCATAGCAAATTCAGATCTCTACACATTGAGCCCATTGCTGGCGCGGGCGGCCTGCCGCCCAAGCTCTGGCGGAACTGGCCTCGACTTTCGAAACTAGCCTAACTCCAATCCAGGCCCAGGCTGTTTTTCAAAGCGTGGGCACCGACTTACGCCTGCCAGGTTAGACGAGATTGACGGTGAAGATGCGCCCCACTCATCTGAGCCCGAAACGATGTTTCAGGAGCGGGGCCATTATCCAACAAAGTTGTGGGCGCGTGCGGCGGGCGCCCGCAGGGATCATCGCCAGGGTGATCCGAGGGAACGGTGTTTCCCCTGTTCCCTTTTTGCGTGAGCTTGGTCTATGAAGCGCTAAACTATCGTTCAGAGTTCGCAAAAGGAACATCCCATGCCTCATCCCGTTGATGTTCACGTCGGTAAGAGAATTCGCTCCCGCCGCTGGCTTGTTGGGAAAACCCAGCAGGATCTGGCATCAAAGGTTGGCGTCAAGTTCCAGCAGGTGCAGAAGTACGAAACTGGCGCAAACAGGGTCAGCGCCTCTCGCCTTTGGGAAATTGCTGCTGCTCTTGATGTGGACGTGACTTTTTTCTTTGAGGGTCTGAACGCAGCCAAAGATGTCTCTGCAGAAGGTCATCCCTCCGCCGACATTTTGGAGGCAAAGGAAGCTGTCGAACTCATCCGAGCGTTCCACAGTATTCCTGAAGCTCAACGCACCCAACTGTCCGGCCTAGCGAAAGCTCTTGTGGCTTAGAAGCTCGCCTAGAAAGGATGCGGCCCGCGAAGCTAGTTGAACAAGCACTACTTAAATGCGGGCCGCTGCCCCTATCGGCCTACGGGTCAGTTGACGTGAGGGCAAGGCCTCAGTTTTTAACGGGGAATTTTTTAGGTCGCTCAAAGAGAGGCCGCCCATGTAAGAGGTGCATGACCGGATCGCTTGCCCAGTTTTTTGCTTAGTTGGAAGGGGCAGAACTGTTAGAGGGCCGATTGTGCCAGGTTGGCAACCAGCGAGACCTGCGGACGCTTGCGGCATGCGCCCGCAGGGATCATCGCCTAGATGATAAGGGAGAACGGGTTTCCCTTACTCCCCTAATAGGAGAGTTTAATTGAGGGAAAGTTGTTGACCCATCAATAATCCGCAAAAGGAGAAAGGCCCAGCAACAGCTTGGGTGTTACTGGGCCAGTCTGACCGTTTTGGGAAGAAAGGGAGCTTAAAATCCCCACCACACTTCTTGCGGGAAAATGGTTGATGAACTGTTAAGGGCGAAACCAAGATCCACCAAAGGAGCAACTACTCCGTTGCGACGAGGAGATGGCGGTGGTGCAGCTAGAGCCTCCAATTCAAGAATTTTCCTTCCTCAATGTTAGGAAGGAAGGGCTGAAATTTTCTGTCATCACCTGTTGTTGCTGTGAAAGATCGATAGCAGAAGTAGCTCTTCGAGTGCAGGGAGCTGTCTTGCGGTATTTGGGCTGACGCCTCATCTGACTGGCATTTATTGGTCATGATGCTATCCGTCTGTTGTTACGCTCAGCCCATCGTAGTCTCGTTTCATTCCTGAGCTACCGGTCATCGGTTTACAGGAGAAGCTAAATCGTGCGGTCTTTCTATACAAACGAGTATGTTGCTCCTGCGAATCTGGAGGTTGTGGCTTCGTTCAGCAAAGGAGCGCGACCACCCCAGTGAGGGCGGCCGCAGTGTTCTGCCTAGATGTGAGAGTCAAGAGGGAGGAAATCGCTCTCAACTCCCTTTATGCGTGCGGACGGTTGCTGAAGCGTTTATGTTTCGCTGGAGATCCATCAAAGGAGCGGGCGTTCGGGCTCGCGGCAGCGGGCGGCCGCGTCGAGCCCTTTGTGGTCGTCCGCCCCTGGCATCCTCTGGCATGTGCAGCGAAGCTTGAAAGGTTCCAAGCAGACGTTCAGCATTCGGCTGTAGAAAGGTTGACCAAACCTCGAAAGAGGTCGATTCGATGTCGCAAATTGACGCAAGGTCAGATCATTTCTATTGAGCAATAACCCTCAGTAAACACGAAGCAAAATCACCGCAAAGGTATTTTAAGGAGTGAACACTAAAAGTTTTGCCCACTCATTGGAACGGAACTTTTGGAGAGACGAAGTGATTGCTAGCGACCGCCAAAAAACGATCTCGAAATTTGCACTTGATGGCACCCAAAAGGATGACCTCATCCGTGCAAATGCAAAGGTGGAACCGCACCTCGACCAAGTTCTCGACAAGTTCTACGAATTCGCTCAGGCCGACGCCGACGCCTCAAAGTTCTTTCCCAATGACGATGTTCTGAACCATGCCAAGTCCGCTCAAAAACGGCACTGGCAGCTTTTGCTCAGCGGTGATTTCTCTGACGAGTACTATTCCTCCGCAGAAACCATCGGGTGTGTGCATTTCAAAATCCAGCTTCCGTTCGAGCTCTATCTCTCAGGATACGCAAGGGCCACTTCCTATATCCAGGAGGTCTTGGGGCAACAGTACGGCACCGCTATTTCTTCGAAGGGGCGCAGCCGCCTGTTTGGCATGCTGGGGGCTTTGAACCGTGCATTCGCACTCGACACACACTATGTGATCGAAGCCTACTTTGCCGCGCAGCGCATCGAGCAGGATACCGCGTTCGATTACATCACAAAAGGCATTGAAAGGATGGAAGCGCGGGATCTCTCGGAACCTGTTCCCGGCCCAGAGAACAGCAGCTATCCTGAGCGATACAACGGCGTGCGGGAAACCGTTAACCGGCTGATGTCCAGCCTGGCAGAGGTGATCGGCACGATTCAATCCTCTACAAGTGCCCTTAGCAGCGCAGCACATGAAATCGCAGAGTCTGCTCAGGAACTTTCACAGCGCACTGAAACTCAGGCGGCGACGCTTGAACAGACAGCGGCCGCGGTAGAGGAAATCACAGCAAGCATGCGGGCTTCCTCAGAGGCCACCACCGAAACAAGCGACGTGGCCTCGAAGGCGCAAACTTTTGCCGAGGAAGGAAATTCCGTCGTAGGCGATGCCGTCTCCAAGATGCAGGAGATCGCGGAGTCCTCCGAAAAGATGTCCCAGATTATTGGTGCAATCGACGATATTTCCTTCCAGACAAACCTCCTGGCTTTGAATGCTGGCGTCGAAGCTGCCCGTGCAGGGGAAGCTGGACGCGGGTTTGCGGTCGTGGCCTCTGAAGTTCGTGCACTTGCCCAGCGGGCCGCCAATTCAGCAAAGGAAATCAAAGACCTGATTTCGGTCAGTGTCGGCCATGTTGAAGAAGGTGTGCAGCTTGTCAACGAGGCCGGCGGATCTCTGAGCCACATCGTTGGGGACGTGCAGCGGGTTTCCGAACTGACCTCGGAAGTGTCTTCGTCTGCAGAAGAGCAGTTTACCGGGCTTACAGAAATCAACACTGGTGTTTCGCATTTGGACAGCGTCACCCAGCAGAATGCCGCAATGGTGGAGGAAACCACCGCAGCAACCCGCACCATGCAGCACGACGCCCGCGCTCTGGCGAACCTGGCCACGACCTTCAAAGTTGGTCCATCATCTATCCAGTCCCAGGCCGACTTTGATAGTGCGGATGTTGACTTACGCTTGGCAGGTTAAACCACTCCAGTTGCTCGCAAGACCTGCTTAGGCACTCACGTTGCGTCTAAGCGACCCAGCCGCAAGACAGTCAGCTATCTGTAAGGAGCCCTATGCGGACCCTGATCACTTGCCAGGCTTTTGCGCGCACAGCACGTCACAAACCGGTGCATAGTAGACACTCAACACCTGGTTCCGATAAGATCGCCGTGCGGGAAAGCACCATTTCGCCATGCCTGCACCAAGGTCTGACTCGGGGTTCAGAGCGGGCTAAAAAACGGCCATTTTCGCCAGTAGAAAAAACCTCAGGCCTTACCCGGCTTTGACAAGTCAAGGGTGATGGCAAGAAGGCAAAGTTTTTGGTCAGCAGTGCTGGCTTTTAGTTCTGGATTATGTTGACCGCGCTCCTAATTGGGTATGCCAAGATCAGTTCACCCTCACCCAGCGTAGGTTTCAATCGCGCTCATCTCTGCTCTGGCAAGGCAATTGAGGTGTGTCGGACCCCATGTTGAGCGATAGGGCAAGCATATGTTTTTTTGACCACAGGGAGGTTCATATCCTCTCTGCGGACGTTAGCCGGGCGCAATAGAAGCGCAGAAACGTGAAAGGGAGGCACAGCGAATGACCCTCGATATGAAAGAGCTGGAGAAATTGGAGAAGCTCTTAAAGAGCGATGCGAAGATCAAGATCAAGAAGGACAAATCGAGCAACTTTGAGAAGATAGGCAAGAAGCTCGCAGCTGAGAACAAAGACGTGTCTGACGATGTCTGATTTCTGACAGAAGGACAAAAACCATGGGAAAGAAACTTACAGCGCTAATAAACGACGTCACCGCTGACAAAAAGAAGGCCACCGGCCACTGGGATGATGTTGTTTTGAACAATGACATTGTTAGGGAGCTCGGGGCCATCTTCGGCAAAAAGCTCGCAGATTACAGGAAGGAAACGGGCACCAAGAAAGACAAGCTCCAGAAGGAAATCACAAAGATAGTGGCAGAGTTGAAGAAGCGTGTGAATTTGCGCGGTAAAGCCATGAAATCCTTCTTAGTAGCAAGAAAAGATTTCGGAAAATCGGTGGAGAAGCTTCGTATACATATCAACAAACGTAACAACCGCAACGAGGGTTGGCGAAGCAAGAAGCACACCAAAGATGCCGAAATTCTTCTGAGCTCTGCGAAGTTTGACGAAGACAGTTTCTATGACCGCGAAAGCAAGATCCGTCTGATCAGGCTCGTCAAAGTGTGACATTGCGTGTCCCCTTCGGCGGGAGGAGACTGCACAGACCGGCCAAGGAACCGGGATGAACTTTTAGGCGCGGCAAAGCGTGACAGTATGGCTCTAGGAGTTAATGTCGGGAGAGGCGTCTTTGAAATAGGACAATTCCTTTGCCAGCTAGACAGCACTGCTATCAACAGCTTGCTAGGTAACTGCAGTGTACTGTCCGAAAACGGTCGTTATTGGCACTGGAGGCTTGCCCTCCAGCGAGCAGACATTGGTGCTAATGCTGCATCATGCAATTTGGGCTCGATCCGGCCGCCCGCGCAGACGGACGCTACGGCGAAGGTCTTTCGACGTGGGCCATTGCGTACGGTATCAACTGGGACTGACCGCGGCCCGCTCTTCGCTTGTGCAGCACGTCGCGACCGGCGTAAAGCGGACGCTACTCGTTGCCCAGGCTGTATTTGCGGCGAAAGTCAGCTCCGTCCCGCCAAACTGTTTAACCTTAGGCCGCCCCTTTCACATCAATCGGGTCGATCTTGACCCGGACTGACTGACCAAACATCCCCGTGTTCGCCTCAATCATTGGATGCATGTCGCCGGCTTCCTGAACCATGCCTGTGAAGCTCAGAATGCGTCCCATGAACGGCCCGGCCAACACCTCCAACGCCGCCCCGGGCCTGAACTGGCACATGGCCGCGCGATCCCGGCTATCGATGATCCTCTGCGCCTCTGCGTTCTCTTCCGCGACTTTCGCAAAGAACGGCTGCACGTGCTTACGGACCTCCTGCCCGCTGACCATCATCAGCGAGGGTTTCAGGCCGCGGCACTGGATCGCCTGGGCGAATACCTCCGGCGGGATCTCCGCGAAGATGTAGCCTGGCAGATAGGCGCTGGTGACCGGCTCGGCGTGGCGCTTCTTGCCCTGGCGCTTGAACTCGATCTTGCGCGGAGCGAACGCCTCAATTCCAAGGGCGCGCAGCTGGCGTTCAACCGCAAATTCCCCGCGCTCTTGGGTTACCATCTCCTTCTCTCCGTCAGCTTCCACCTCGAAGTGCAGATGGCGCGGCAGGGTGACTTTCTTCGTGGTTGTGATGCCCAGATACCAGGTCATGCGTGGTTCCTTTTCTGCCCGGTTGTTCGCTTGTGGCGGAGCGGGCGCCCTGCCCTGACCCGTGAAATTGCGCTGGCCAGTTCATCACGCGTTCTGGCCGAATAGCGCTGACGCTGCATGATGACTTCCAGGATGTACTCGGCGTCGCGCTCGTCCTGTGTTTCGATGACGAAGCGGTCGGCTTCGTACTTGCTGTCGATCTTGCTCAAACGTTGATCCCCGCCGCTCGGCATTCTGCCACTGTGATGAGTTTTTCCTGGATGCACTCCCCCGCCTGGCTGGGCAGGATTGTGCGGGCCCAGGGCTTGCGGGCCCGGATGTCAGCCGCCCGTGCTTCCAGAACTTTCTGCGGGTCCGCCCGCTTCTCAGCCGCCGGCACATGCCCCCGCCAGAAGTCCTCGGCGAAGAAGTTCTGACTGAGCTTGATCCGCTGCGGGTCGTAGCCGGCAACCCGCTTGCGGTAGGCCTCGGTCGCTGCGAGCACATCGCCCGGCTGTTCACCGGCATCGATCAGCGCTTTGACCGCCTCCTCGGTATCCGCCCAGTGGTCCTTGTTCGGACAGGCCCGCCAAACCCGGTCAAAGAAAGATCCAAAATCAAACTCGCCGTGGTGCGTGGCATCAGCCGCGCAATACTGATCCTTTTTCGGTTCCTTTACAGGATACTCTCCAGTGGGCTGGAGTTTGCTCGCCTCAAAACTGGAGTTTGCTTCGCTCGAAACTGGAGTTTGCTCGGGGGCTGCCTCCACTGGGCTGGAGTTTGAGCTAACTCCATTTTCTGGAGTTTGCTCAGATTCAATCGGCCCATCGCACCCCAAAATGTAGTAGGTGCGGCGCTTGGAGGATCCCGGAACCGTGGACCTACGACGGGCAATAAGCCCATCCTTTTCCATAGCTGCGAGAGCATTGTTCAAGGCACCGTTCGACAACCCGGTCTTGCGCATCAGCGTCTCCTGGGAAGGAAAGCATGCAGTCTCCGGGTCTCGATCATCGTTGTGGTGATCGCACAGGTGAAACAGGATGCGGAACGCGCCGGCTTTGACAGCCTCCGGAGGAAGGAGTGCAAGCCATGCGTTTGCCTTGTGGCTCATGATGCGCCTCCTTCGACAATTGAACGCCCTAAGCGGGAGGGCTTCCAGTGGCCTCTAGCCGGAATTCTAAACCTTGCAGGAACAAAGGCTTTACTATCGGCAGGGTTGAGCGCACCATTAAAAACACGCCTTTTCACAACGAAAGGAATTCTGATGAACGACGGTAAAATGGAAGCACTTTGGGCAATGGCCCGGATTTCCAACGCCAGAACCCAAGCCTTGACCGAAGTCGTGGCCACGGTTCTCGCCCGCAGTGCTCTGCCGGAAGCGGATCCAGAAGCATACATCACATCCGCACTCCGCCCGGTTCAGGAGCTCGCAACGTCATTTGGCAACAGCGAAGATGACAACATCCTGGTTGGCAAAAAGGTTGATGATTTCGCGGAGACCCTTGAAGAGAAGGCACTCTCACAGCTTCGAACGCTGCAGCGGGAGCGCAGAGTTCAGTAACAGGCTCACCCTTTGAACCTGCGGTGGTGAGAACCAGTCGCTCCTCCACGCAGAACCGGGTTTTCGCATCACCGTGTTTCTCTTTGACCTTCGGTGTGCTGACCATAGGCCGCCTCCCGTGCTTCAGGTTGGTTTCGCTTTTCAGATTTTGGGGAGATGACCGGGACGAATTCAGGCCCGGCTGGTCACGTCTTCTACCGCTCGATTGACCACTGCCTCCTGAGAAGTTTCGGGCTTCGAGGAAGGATCAAGGCGGAACCAAATTCTTTCTACCGCTCCAATTGTGCGCGCCCTGTGAGGTACGCCAGTTCCTGAAATGAGGGGTTCTGATGAAAGACAATTCAAACATCGGTATCTCCATCAATGGAGTGGACCATTCGGTTCTTTGCGGCATTTGCCAGGCGCCCGTATCTATCGTTGGTCCGTCGAATTGTGGAAGCAGCACCGCAGGGTGCGTCAAATGTGCGAACATCGCCGACCTCCAAGAAGTCCTGGCAATGGCCATCGAGTTTACCAGGGAGGAGGAGCATCTCCGCCTCAGGCAGCTCGCTCAAGGCACCGGCCGACGCCGCAAGGCCATGACCGTCGACGGCCGCACCACACACGACCAAGTCTTTCGATTTATTGTTGATCTCAAAGTCTGAGATGTCAGGCGACAGCAGGCGTTTCCCTCTAGAGAGAGCATAACCCCCTCCCGCATAGGGAGCTTTTTGAAGGGTGAGTGCAACTTGTTGTTGCCGCCCTGAGTGGTGCCGTCGTACAGTCAGTTTGAATTGTTTTCGAGGGATTTCAACATGCGTGACAACTTGGTCTACTTCGACACCTGTGGGGCGATCGGTAAAGGCAACGGGGTTATCCAAATTGAACTGGTAACCAAGTTCCTCGATGGGCAACCTGATAACAGCGTTAGTGAACGGCACGAGGTGACCGGAAACCTCAGATGCAGCATCAGAGCAGCCGAAAAGCTCGTCGACGCCCTTCAAAGGGCCATCGCGTTGCAGAAGGTTCCGCAGTTCGAAGTGCGGGTTGCCCATAAGAACTGACATCACCCCTGCCCCTTCTGACCCAGCGCAGCTTCCGCCTGCTCGCGGATCCGCCGGAACGCCTGCTCTGCGTCCCCGGCCTCCTTGGCTACGATTGAGTGGTCAAGCGTGCCGATAGCCGCGGCGACAGCTTCACCCGCCTCCTTGGCAGCTGCGGCCGCCAGGGCCTCCCGTGGCTCCAGGGGCGTCTGCATCTGATCCTGCATCTGCTGCAGAACCGTGATGATGCGCCGGCTGCCGGTGATCGACATCAAGGCAACCACGTCGTTCAGTGAGAACTCGCGGGAACCCTTCATCTTGCGGGAGAAGCCGCCGTAGTCGACCTCGTGGTCTTCCAGCTCCCTGCCCGCCCAGAACTCGGCTATCTCCCGGGCCGCGCAGTTCTGCTTGCCGGGGAAGTGCTTGGCAACGGTGCCGCGCACCAATGTGTGGAGGTAGGCCCTTTGATCAGCCATGCTCAGCAACCTCGTTGTTTTGCGGGTTTGGGAAGTGGCGCGCTAGAGAGTGTGTGTGCAGAGGAAGGAGGAATTTCACCTGAGGTTGGAGCGCGGGTCATTGCCGGCGCACCTTTTTGCGGATCGTTCGCTTTGGTGGGCGCTTGAAGGTGAACAGAGACGTTGGGCATTCAATGCCCTGGAGGTCACACTCCCTTTTCACCCCTTCATACCAGCTGGAAGGCATCTTACCTCGAACTACGGCATTGCTGACCGCCGTCAGTCCGACGCCAATCCGTAGGGAGATGTTCTCTCTACCAATTTTGTTGATCAGTTGCTCTGAAGTGTAGGTCATGGCCACAATATATCCACTTATTGTGGATTGCGTCCAGACCACAATTCGGAGATTGAGAAAAAATCCACATTTTGTGAAAAGCAGGTATGACCACAGATGATCCTGAATACGCCGAAATCGGCGCCCGACTGAAAGCTATCAGGGTCGGCTTCTCAGACCTCAAACAAGCCGCCTGGGCCGAGAAGCACGGTTTTCGACAGACCCAATACAACAACTGGGAAAAGGGCGTACGCCGCATCCCAGTTGAAGCTGCCGAAGTACTTTGCGATCGCTACGGGCTGACCTTGGACGCGATATACCGCGGCAGGATGGACGGCATCTCACAGCAGGCCTTGAAGGTCTTTTGATCCAACCGACCTATCGCCGAAACAAGCTCATCGAGCGAATAACCAGTGCGATCCGCCAGCTTGATCAGAACGTCTAGCCTTGAGTCCACAATAGAGTATTCGATTGGTCGGCTCATTTTTCCCCCACTTTTTTGAACTCACCCTGCCACAGCAGACATGTGGCCAACTTTTCCGCCGGAGCGAAATGGGGAAGCGAGGGGCGCTGCGAGGTCAGGGACCGAGGCTCATCCTGCACTTTGCAGCACCTGAATAAGAACAAAAGAAGAACATCGCAAGCCGCTAGATATAGTACTGTCACAGCACGTGGACCGTGAACGTACGGCATTACGCGCGCTAGATGTTGTAGAATCGCCCACCGAAGCCGGGGTGAAGTTTGGCAAAACCTGCTGCATGCCCCTATGCCAGCGCCCAAATAGACGACCAGTCAAGCGTTTTGGCGTTCAAGGGCGGCCTTCGCACCTTTTAAAGTGAAACGCATCTTATACCGTGCAAAATCAGATATTTGGGACAATGCACCGTCACAAAGAACCACCACACACCTCCCACAAACGCGATTACCGAATCTAGTCCGCAGTGCTGAGGTCTGGTTGTGTCCTGCGGGTGTCGGCAAACCTTTTCTGACAGCCAGTGGGTTAAGTTCCCACGCCAACGAAACTCGGACCTGGCTCGCCCATTCAAGGATGCATGCGAGGTTGTTCTGGAAGTGGGTGTTCCGTCTTTCGCAGGCGCCCCGGAAGGGGCTTGAGCCCTCAGCCGCCATCGCCCCGGGCAGTCGACCTCGCAGGTGCAGCGTGTCGGTAACAGCCCGAAGCGGACGTGGCCATATAGCATCTGGGACGGTTTCAAGCATTCGTTTGTACAATCTGCCAACGGAAGCTTCTCTTCCTGAACCTACCGTGGACAGCAACACCTCAGAACATCCTCAAACTAGTATTCACCTCCCTGTGGACCTCTCATCGTCAAAGACGTATTCAATATCAAACAAAAGACCTCGCATGCAAACGCGAGTGTGAAATCACGGGTGTAAAACAAGATGGATCTCTCAGCAAATTTGGAGACCTTGAGGTCTGAAGTCCTTGATGGGGGATTGCCCGCACCGGGAAGGCTCGCCGCAGCCTTGGGCTGGGAAGCCCAAGACTTGGGCGCAAAGAACGTGGCTCAAGGAGGGATAGAACTTCAGACTGTGCGCGGCAAAATTGGCTTTCAATCAGCCGCACTTTTCGCAAGCCCAGTTAAAACACCAGAAATCCAGCCCCATTCTGAAGCAAGACGGCTTGCAGCATTTTACGGCTACCACGCGTCGACCCGCTGGGGGTTGTTCGCCGACGACAATGGAGTTACCCCGTTCAACTCCCATTGGATGTCTCAAGATGATTGGTACCTACTTCCAACAATTGGTTGGAACGAAATCGTCGACAGGCAAAAGGAACTATCAGTATTTCAACCAAAAAGATTGCTGCATGGTGAAGCAGACAAGGCGGCACTCAAGGAATTTACAGCACCTACTCGGCTTCTCCAGCCCGTAGATGATGAACTTGTTGAAAGGCTAGACGGATGGAGGGAAACTGCACTTCGAGAAAGCAGTTCAAGCGCAAATGTAGATGCGCAACTCCAAACCCTCTTCGCCAAATTGTTCGTGCTAAGAACAATAGAGGATAAGGGGCTAGCTCCCGAAGTGCAGCCACTAATCAGAGCTTTCGGAGAGGGGCGGCAACTTGAGCAAAGTGAGCTCATAAAAAGTTTCGAGGGTGCCCGGAATTATGTGGGGAGCGAGCTGTTCGATAGAATTGAGCTTGATGCAATTCCGGCCCATGTCATTTCCGGTGTGATATATGATCTATATTACCCTAGTCGAATTGGGGCGTATAACCACAGATACAATTTTTCGTGGATAGACTCCGATGTTTTGGGGCTTGCCTACGAGAAGTATCTTTCCACGATATTGAGTCCTAAAGCTCCTTCTCGGCAGCTTGATCTTTTTCAAGGTGAAACGACTGATGTTGAACGGATCAGTGTACGTAAGGCAGGTGGTGTTTACTACACTCCGCAATACCTGACACGATATTTAGCATCGTCGAGTATCGATGAGTTCTATAAGACCAATGATGCTACGAAATTCCCCAAGATTATTGACTTTGCGTGTGGTTCGGGATCGTTTCTAGTGAGCGCCCTCGACATTCTTCTGCCTCGATTGAAAGCACTAGATTCAACCCGAAATTGGGCGCACGAGCTAATCGAGGGAGGATGCATCTCCGGCGTCGACGTTGATGAAAAGGCAGTTACTGTCGCTCGCCTAAACATCTGGAACCGGTTGGCAGAAGAACCGGACCCTCTTCCACTTCCAAACCTGTCGAAGGTAATTGTCCAAGGTGACGGCTTGGATGTTGAGAGTTGGTCCGGTCTATCCGATAGTTTTGATATTTGTCTTGGGAACCCACCCTTCCTGGCAACATCGCGCGTAGCTGACCGGGAAGGCCTAGAGCACAAATTCAGTTCTGCAAAAGGCAGATACGACTTTTCGTATCTGTTTCTGGAACAAGCAACTCAAGTAACTGCCCCGGACGGGATTCTGGGCATGGTGATGCCTAACAGACTGTTTAGAAATAAAAACGCTGGTCCCATCCGCGCTCTGCTGACCGATCGCATGGACATTAAAGAACTGATCGATTTTGGATCAAACGAAGTTTTTGAAGGCACCAGCGCTTACGTCGGTTGTGTTGTTGCTGCTCATCGGGCTCTACTTGCGCCGGAAGTCGAACACTTGGATGTTGTGGAAGTCAAGGAGCTGCCAGAACGATACATCTCCGAACTCTTGTTGTCGGAAGATACTGAAGAACGATACTTGAAACGTTACTCGGCAAGCCATCCCCGTGGTCCGGGGCCATGGATGCTCCTTTCATATGAAGAGAAGCTCGAACAAATTAGAATTTCCGAAGCTTCATTGCCACTCAGCGAGCTTTCAGCAGTTGTGCAAGGAATTCGAACAGGTGCCAACGACGTCTTCATACTAGAAATCGAAGACGAAGGCGATGAGTTCGTCGGTGTCAGAAACGGATTGGGAGATAGCTTTGTTCTTGAGCGAGGATTGCTAGAGCCCGTTGTTTTTGGATCTGAAATTTCAAGGTACGCAGATCTCCAATACAATAAGTATTTGCTTTACCCTTACAAATCAGGTGTCTGCCTTTCTGAGACTGAACTTGAGGAGAGTTTCCCACAAACACTGAAGTATCTGAAGAGCTACAGAACCATTCTGGCCAACAGAACGAGCATCAAGTCCTCCGGTTTGCGTTGGTATGAGTTAGTCCGCCGGCGAGACGAGACTTGGTTGAGAGCCCCCAAACTTCTTATTCGAGATTTGGCGCGGGAGACATCATTTTCCGTAGACGAAGCAGGAGAATTGTTCATGGTAGGCGGGACGGCCGTCGTTCCAGAATCGGATGATATGCTTATTGCTTTGCTCGGTTACCTGAACAGCGGTCCGATCAGTAAGTTGGTTAAGCGCACGACCCCTGAATTTCGAGGAGGGTTTCAGAAATTTGAACCACAGCATTTGCAGAAGATCCCAGTGTTGCGCCGCTTGCTCGAGGATGAAGAATTCATGGAAGACCTTATAGTGCTTACGAACCGGGTTATTGCGTCCAGTGCCAATGCATCTATGAGGGACGCTGCAAACTCAGAGCTCGATGCATTCGTTTCGACAGCGCTAGCCGCAGCTGGAATTGAAGCAGGTGCTTGAAATTGCCAATTTGGAAAACGCTGGAACCGGATATTGATCTTCCTCGCAATATCGCGCTGCTCGATACCAATGTACTTGTGTCTTATTGCGACCCAAGCGAGAAGACACACGAAGATACTATTGCAGCACTTGATATGGCGGAATTCAGTTGGGCTGTAACACGATCTGTAGTCGTGGAGACATCAGGTTTTCTAGCTGGGAGCCGAAAACGACCTGATCTAGCTCAACACCTTATGGAATGGGTCATGACGCCTGGGGAACTTATCAGAATTGGCGAGACTACGGAATCAATGGAAGCAGCAAGGCAATACTCACGCCAATTCCGTGTAGATTTTGTCGATGCAACGTTGTTGGACTTGGCCAACCAGATTTCTACCAAACTAGACCTTACTCCGTCGGTTCATGTAGCAACCTACGACACAAGAGATTTCCTAATGCTCTATGGCCAAGATGGCCTCAACTTTCACGTTTATGATATGAGAGACCTTTCCTCCACAAACCAGGAACTCTAAAGAATTCTCATGCATTGGTTTGCGTCCGCTTTGGGCCCTTGGAGGCCCGTTCATTTCAGTTCTCTTCAACGGCGGCTGGGTCGTCTGCATAATTTTGCAAAGACCGCTTGCTGCGCAAAGCTGACCTAAGGGGCTGCCAAGGCTGCGGCGAATGACCGGAAGGTCCCGCTTCCCCCAACTTCGAATTACGCCCTGCCCCAACCCAGGCACCCTCCCCTACCTCACTCTTAAGCCATCCCCCTTTCCTACCCGCTCTAGGTGATGTCAGGTTGAAGCTCACCACAAGCAATAAATCCACTTTTTGTGGTTTTTCCCATTGCCTATCCACTTTTTGTGGATTATCTTAATTCTCAAGCAAAGGGAGAACCGAGATGCACGGAACGGCCTTCAAGCACATCGAACTGGAAGACGGCAGCGGTGACTACTTCGAGGGTTCTGCCGAATTCTGCTGGACCGCCAGCCGCGTTGCAGCTGACCGGGAAACCGGCGAGCCCGGCGGCTGGGAGGTATACACGTCCATCGCCTTCGCCCTGGTCGATGACATGCTCTACAGCCGCGACGAGCTGGCTCTGCGCTTCGGAAAGGAAGAGGTCACCCGCATCGAGGCCTACTACGAGGAAGAGGCCTTCCCGGAAGAGCTGAACGACTTCGAGAACATCTACGACGACGAAGACGCCAAGTTCGATCCTGCGGCAATACTCCGCGCCGCCGAACCGTTCCTGGCTATTGCCGCAGAGTGATCGTCATGGAATACAATAAGCCTATAGCAGAACTGGCCCGCCGTATGGCCGCCAGTGCCCCGGCGGGCACAGCTGACAGCCACCGCTCACACGGAACTGCCCGCCGGGAAGAACACGATCCAGCAAACCGGGGCCGCTCTGCGCAAGTCTTTGAGGACTTCAACGGGGGCCAAGAGGATCCGCGGCCCTGGCTGCGGTCCTGGGGCGCGGCAGTGGTGATAGCTGCCTCCCTCGCCCTCCTGGCCCTTTTTCTGGCCAACGCTGCCTGGGCGCATCTGTTCCCGCCCGTTTGCTTTCCCTGAACCTCCCCAGTCGGGCGCCTCCCTGTCCTACGTCCTGGCGCCCTACTCGCCCCCGGCGGCTGCATTGCCGCAACTCTGTGCCGCCGGGGGTCTTTTCCAAAGGAGCGAGACATGAACCAATTTTCACCCGTGAAGCTGCACAACGCAGAGCAAGGCACGGACGAATGGCACCAGCTGCGCTGCGGTGTGCTGACGGCCAGCGTGGTGAGCGAGATCGTGACACCCACGCTCAAGCTGGCGGCAAACGACAAGACCCGCGCCCTGGCCAACAAGATCGCCGTGCAGCGGATCACCGGCATTCCCGAGGAAGATCCGTTCACCTCTGAGAAGATGCTCCGCGGCCATATCGACGAGGAGGTCGCCCGCGACCTCTATTCCCGGAAGTACGCCAGCGTGATCGAGGTGGGTTTCATCACCAATGACCGCTTCCCGCACTTCGGCTACTCGCCTGACGGCCTGGTGGGCGCTGACGGGCTGATCGAGGTCAAGAGTCGCGACCCGCATCTGCACATTGCCAGCATCACCGCCCGGGAGCGCGGCGAAGGCATCCCCAAGGAGTACATGGCCCAGGTGCAGGCAGGACTGCTGCTGTCCGGGCGCGACTGGTGCGACTTCATCAGCTTCTCCCACGGCCTGCCGATGATGGTTCACCGGGTCGAACCCGACGCGGACTATCAGGCAGCCATTGTGAAGGCCGCTGGGGACTTCGAGGAAACCGTGCAGGGCATCATTGCCGACTACCAGGCCGCCACTGCCAACGCCGCCGTCTACACCCCCACTGAACGCATCGACTATGAAGGGATGATCCTGTGACTTCTATTCTGCACACCATCGCCGCCAAGTCCGACCAGCTGAACGCCGAAGACCTGATCGGCGGCGACCGCACCATCCGCGTGACCGCCGTCCGGGTCAACGCCACCGAGGACCAGCCCGTCTGGATCCAGTTCGAAGGCGACAACGGCAAGCCGTTCAAGCCCTGCAAAACCATGCGCCGGCTGCTGATCCGCGTCTGGGGCGACGACAGCGCCGCCTACGTCGGCCGCTCCATGACCCTCTACCTCGACCCGGAGGTGAAATACGGCGGCATGAAGGTCGGCGGCATCCGCATCTCGCAGCTCTCCCACATGGAGGCACCTCAGTCCTTTTTTCTCACTGAGACCCGCGGCCGGAAGAAGCAGCACACGGTCACGCCGCTGGCAGCACCCCAGGGGCAGCAGATGCCCGCAGAGCCGACCGCTGAGGAAATCAACGCCGTCCTGCATGACGCTGAAAAGGCGGCCAAACGCGGCAAGGCTGCTTTCACAACCTGGTGGAACAGCGAGAAGGTCAAAGCGAACGACAATTGGGCGCGCAAAGTCATCAACGGCCTGCTGCCTGGCACCGAGATCAAGCTCGACGCACTGCAGAAGATGGCCGTGCAAGCCGACCTGGCCGCCGCGGAGGATGACGACGCGGTGACCGAGGACGATCCGTTCAGCACTGCGGAGAACGCCGCATAATGGACAAGGCTCCCGATATCCTGCTGATCAAGACACCCGGCGGCCTTGAGCCCTACGGCCGCCACAGCACCCCCATGCTGGAGGATCTGGTGCCCGGTCAAGTCCTGACCGCCAAACCGCGCAAGGGCCGCGGCCTGCCCCGGAACGCCGCGTATTGGGCTGGCCTGCACACCGCCATCGAGCATTGCGACGTCTGGCCCACAACCGAGCGCCTGCATGCCGACCTCAAGAAGTACTGCGGCTATGTCGATGAGTATTTCAGCCCTCTGACCGGGCAATGGGAAGTCCGCGTGCAGTCGACGGCTTTCAGCAAGATGAACGAAAGCGAGTTCGCCCAGTACTTCCGCAAGGCGCAGCTGCGGTTCATTTCAGAGATGGGCTTTGACCCCTGGCTGCAGGTGGCGAAATGAACATCATGAACAAGCCGCCGCTGGGGTTGAAGCAGCCGAAGGCTCGGGACAACCCAAAATACTTGCGCGAAGTCCGCGCCCTACCCTGCTGTATTTGCGAAGCTTTCGGGTTCACCCAGCTTTCGCCGACCACAGCGCATCACCCGATCTGCGAGCGACACGGCAACGAGCGCGTACCGGATCACGAGGCTATCCCGCTTTGCGACGGCCACCACCAGGGCGACTTCGACACGTCCAAGATTGCCATCCACCGCGACCGCGCCCTCTGGGTGGAGTGGTACGGCTCAGACCGCGACTGGATCGCCGCCACACAAGACCGCATCCGCACTGCGCCCTGACAGCAACCGGGCACCCGAACCAGCATGAAGCAGCCGCACTCCGCGTCCTGCCTGACACCCGCCAGACCTGGTTCACTCCCTTATGCAAACTCACGCCCGGTTGCTTTCAAGACGCAGTTACTAGATGGCCGGTGCATTTAACTCGCACGTGCCGCACTACAGGAGGTGAAATAGATGGGAAAGCATGAGCCGGCTGCCTTCAAGGAGGCCAATGCAGCTGCTTACCTGGATCTGTCTGTATCGCGCTTTCGTAAACTTGTGAGCTGCGGAGCTTTGCCGCGGCCAGTTCGGCTAGCAGATGGTGTGGAACGCTGGCGTACGGATGATCTGCGGGCCATTCTCAGCGGTGACGCTGCACGCCCTGCCGAGGACTTTGAACTTTGAAGAAGCCTGCCAAACCCCGGATCAGAAAGCCAAACCTGGCTTGGAAGTGGAGCAAGGGTCAAGGGGCCTGGGAGCCCTATCACCGTGTCACGTGGACCGAGGGCGGTAAGCGCAAGGAGAAGGCAATCAAGCTCGACTGGAAGGGTAACGCCGAGCGCTTGGACGCCCTCTATTGGGAGTGCCGCTCAGGGAACCACGACCAACAGAAGGAGCCAGCAAAGTACACTTGGCGCAAGCTGATTGTTGCCTGGCGCAAAGATCCCCGCATTCAAGGCGACCTGGCCGAAAGCACAAAGCGGACCTACCGGCGCGATATGGACCGGATCCTGGAAAAGAATGCAGACAAAGACGTGCGCCGCACCACACGGCAGGCCGTCCGCGCCGCGCATGACAAGCTGGCGGATACTCCCCGCAAGGCTGACAAATACCTACAGACGATCCGACTGCTCTGGAACTACGGACAGAAGGAGCTTGATTGGCCTCTCAGCGAGAACCCGGCGTCCGGCATCCGTATGTTTGGCCGGCAACGAGAGTATGAGCCTTGGCCGGAATGGTTGATCAACAAGCTTAAGGACGCACCGCAATCCGTTAGAACCGCAGCAGAATTGATCCTTGGTACCGGCCAAAGGCCGAACGCTGCGATCAAGATGCGCCGGGACCAGTTCCGCGCTGAATGGATGGAGGTTCTGGACGAAAAAGCCGGTGAATCTTTCGAAACCTACTGCCCAGAAGACCTACGCCGCTACATCGATGCCTTGCCGAACACCGGGCGGCATGTCCTGGCAAAAAACCTCTCTCAGCCCTTGGGCTACGACTCTGTTGAAAAGGCCTTCCGCACCTGGCGGAACGGGCTTGGCGATAAGGCAAAGCCATTCGTTCTGCATGGTCTTCGCAAGCTGGCGATTGTTCGCCTCGCAGAGGCTGGCTGCAGTGACGCTGAAATTCAGGCCGTGACCGGACAAAGCGCCGAGATGGTAGCCTATTATCGCAAGCGCGCCAGTCGTAAAGCGCTGTCTCGGGCGGCTCAGAAGCGCCGATCCTAACGCCGCGGACGGAACAAGAACGAAACGAGATGTGGGAGTCGTCTGTGGGAGTAGCGGGAAGACAAAACAAAGGCCCACAGCAAGAACACGCTGCAGGCCTTTGTTTTTATTGGTACCCAAGGCCGGACTCGAACCGGCACGCTGTCACCAGCGGGGGATTTTGAATCCCCTGCGTCTACCATTCCGCCACTTGGGCCACGTGCTTTTCCTAGCTAAGCGCGCGGCTAAGGTCCAGAGGCAAAACAAGTGTTTGCTCGCGAAAATCCGCGCTGTGGCAATTTCATGGGCAGCAAAGGTTGACGGAGCCCGGCACACATGCCACCTCCCTTTGCAAACGCCGATGAGGATGCAGGCCCCAGGATGCTGAAACCGCTGTACGACCGGACGATGTCTCTGGCCGATCACCCCAAAGCACTTTGGTGGCTGGGCGCAATCGCTTTCATCGAGAGCTCGGTGTTCCCGATCCCGCCGGATGTCCTGATGATCCCTATGATTCTGGCCCGGCCTTCGCGTGCCTGGCTGATTGCACTGGTTGCATTGGTGGCCTCCGTTGCGGGCGGTGTCTTGGGCTATGTGATCGGCGCCTTCTTCTATGAAAGCCTTGGACAGCCTGTGCTGGAAGCGATGGGCAAAGGTGACGCCATGGCCGAATTCAATACCCGGTTCAATGACTTTGGGTTCTGGGCCGTGCTTGGTGCGGGCATCACACCGTTCCCCTACAAGGTGATCACCATCATGTCAGGCTGGACAGGGATGCCCTTGGGTACGTTCATTGCCACCTCTATCCTCGCGCGCGCACTCCGTTTTTTCATTGTCGCTGGTTTGCTGTGGCAGTTCGGAGCACCGATCCGCGATTTCATTGAACGCCGCCTCGGCCTTGTTTTCTCCGCCTTTATGGTGGTCCTGTTCGGCGGCTTCCTGATGGTGAGGTTCATCTGATCATGCATCGAATTCTAATTGTTCTGGCCGCAGGTGGCTCGGCGGCCTTATTGCTTGGCGCTTTGGGTTTCCAGTACATCGGAGAAATGGCGCCTTGCAAACTCTGCTACTGGCAGCGCTACCCCCATGCCGCCGCCGCCGGGATCGGAGTATTGGCCTTGATCATCCCCGGTGCAATTCTGCCTTATCTGGGAGCTTTGGCTGCACTGGCAACCGCCGGCGTTGGCGCATACCACACAGGGGTTGAACGCGGCTGGTGGGAGGGTCCGTCAACATGCACCTCCGGCCCGATTGGCGGGTTGTCCCCCGATCAGTTGATGGAACAGATCATGGCTGCACCGCTGGTACGTTGCGATGAAGTTCCATGGGAGATGTTCACGCTGTCGATGGCGACCTGGAACGCAATTGCTTCCTTTGGCCTGGCGCTATTGTGGATTGCCGCGGCCAACCATGCCCGCAAACAGGGTTAACTTGCTGGAAAGATGAGATGCGGCCGCCAGCCTGTTGGCCGCATTCGAAAGTTCCCGGACTTTAGCTGTCCTTCTTGGTTGCCAGTAGCAGATTGGTTTCACTGCTGACCACGCCCTCGAAGGTGCGGATCTTCGCCAAAGCTGTGTCCAGTGTCTCCAAGGTTTCGGTGCCCAGCTCTACAATCAGGTCCCAGCGGCCGTTTGTGGTGTGAATCGCCCGCACTTCAGGCAAACCTTGCAATTGCCGCGTGATCCGGCTGGTGCCGCGGCCTTCGATCCCGATCAGCATCAGCCCGCGCACCGGATCGCGCAGCACGTCCTCCTTCAGGACAACCGTGAACCCAAGGATATCGCCCCGCGTCTGCAGCCGCTCGATCCGGGCCCGCACCGTTGTGCGCGACAAATTCAGCTCCAGCGCCAGGTCTGACAGCGAGGCCCGTGCATTGTGGCGCAGTGCTGACACCAGCCGCTCATCCGTTTTGTCCATTCCTCACCTCAAAACGATCAACTGCATCCCGTTATGACCAATTTGCTCGCTGGAATCCACCGCATTTCGGAAGTCTTTAGTAGGAAAGCTGACTTTTTGAGAGAGCGAACCCGTGACATCGCAACATTGCATTCTGATTGGCGCACCGGTTGACAGCGGCAAACGCAGGGCCGGCTGCCTGATGGGCCCGGACGCCTTCCGCACGGCGGGCATCACCGAAGCCCTGGAGGGCCTGGGGCATACGGTTGAAGACCTGGGAAACGTCACTCCGGACAGGCACGCAGCTGATAGCGACGAAGGTGGCGTCTTTGCCAGAAACGAGACCATCGGCTGGACATCCCGCCTGGCGCAGGCTGCTGAGGATGCACTGGAATGCGGCTTGCCGGTTTTCCTGGGCGGTGACCACTCGCTGTCGCTTGGATCGGTTGCCGGTGCTGCGAATTTTGCAGCCAGGCAGAACCGGCCGCTGTTTGTATTGTGGCTCGACGCCCATACAGACTTCCACACACCGGAAACCACCGACAGCGGCAACCTGCATGGCACCCCCGTGGGATATTTCACTGGCCGCAAGGGTTTCGATGGCTTTCCTGAGGTTGCCAACCCGGTGCCGCAGGAAAACGTCTGCATGATCGGCCTGCGGTCCGTTGACACCCAGGAGCGGCTTGCCCTGGAAGACAGCACCATCCGCACGCACGACATGCGCGACATCGACGAAAACGGCATCGCTGGCCCGCTGAACCGTTTTCTTGAGCAAGTCGCGCAAGCCAATGGCATGCTGCATGTGTCGCTTGATGTGGACTTCCTGGACCCCTCGGTTGCCCCGGCGGTTGGGACAACCGTCCCCGGCGGTGCCACTGTGCGTGAAGCGCATCTGGTCTGCGAGATCCTGCATGACTCTGGCCTGATGACCTCGCTGGACCTGGTGGAACTGAACCCCTTCCTCGACGAGCGCGGCCGCACTGCGCATCTGATGGTGGACCTCTGTGCCTCAGCCTTGGGCCGCCGCGTCTTTGACCGTCCGACCCGGAGCTACCAGTGACCAGCCTGCAAGCGCCATCTGCTGTCGTCATGATCCGGCCGCACCATTTCCGTTCCAATCCGGAAACTCAGGCCGATAATGCATTTCAAACATTGGATAATGTTTCAACAGAATCCGTGGCTGCCAAAGCCATGGCAGAGTTCGACGGCGCTGTGGAAACACTGGACCGCGCGGGCGTGACTGTGCATGTGTTCGATGACACTGGCACGGGGACACCGGACAGCGTGTTTCCCAACAACTGGTTTTCCACCCATGCCGGCGGTCACGTGGCAGTCTACCCGATGTTTGCCGAGAACCGGCGCAAAGAACGCCGCTGGGACGTGATCGAACTGCTGAAGCGTGACTACCGTGTGCAGGACGTTATCGACTATTCCGGGCTTGAACAGGATGGTCTGTCGCTGGAAGGCACCGGGGCAATGGTGCTCGACCACATTGGCCGCATCGCCTACACGGTGAAATCAAACCGCGCCGATCCGGTTCTTCTGGAGCGATTTTGCACACATTTCAACTTTGAACCCATGGTGTTCGAAGCCAAGGATGCAGCAGGCCGGGACGTGTATCACACCAACGTCCTGATGGGGATCGGTACGGAATACGCGCTGATCTGCTTGGATATGATCGTGGACCCCGCCCGCCGGGCTGAAGTGGCCGCGCGGCTGGAGGAAACCGGGCGCAGGGTCATTGATCTCACCGCCGAGCAGATTTCGAACTTCGCGGGCAACGCCCTGGAACTCACCGGCGGCAAACGCGTTCTGGCTCTCTCAGCCAAGGCATTGAAAGCGCTGAGGCCGGATCAGATTTCCATCATTGAACAGAGCGCAGAACCGCTGCCACTGACCATTCCAACAATTGAAACCGCTGGCGGGTCGGTGCGCTGCATGCTGGCAGGCATCCACCTCAGCCCCCGTGAAAGGACTTTCGCATGACACAGCCATCAGACAAGGCCCTGGTGCCTTTTGTCAGCGTCGACAACATGATGCGCCTCATTCATCACGTCGGCATCGAACAGATGCTGCAGGATCTGGCAGGTTACGTCGAAGAGGATTTCAAACGCTGGGAGCTGTTTGACAAGACGCCGCGTGTGGCGAGTCATTCGGACGTTGGTGTCATCGAACTGATGCCCACTTCAGATGGTGAAGCCTATGGGTTCAAATACGTGAATGGCCACCCCAAGAACACCACTGAAGGTCTGCAGACCGTCACTGCTTTCGGTCTGCTGGCGGATGTCTACACCGGTTATCCGGTGCTGCTGACCGAGATGACCATACTGACCGCCCTCCGCACAGCCGCAACCTCAGCAATGGCCGCCAAGTATCTGGCACCAAAGGGCGCGGATACAATGGCGATGATCGGTAATGGCGCCCAGTCCGAGTTCCAGACGCTGGCAATGAAAGCCATTATCGGCCTGAAATCCGTGCGCTTGTACGACACGGACTCCGCGGCAACAGAGAAATGCGCCCGCAATCTGCAAGGGCTTGGGATCGAAGTCGTCTCCTGCAAGACACCCGAGGAGGCCATCGAAGGCGCACAGATCCTTACAACCTGCACCGCAGACAAGCAGTATGCCACCATTCTGACCGACAACATGGTTGGCAGCGGTGTGCACATCAACGCCATCGGCGGGGACTGCCCCGGCAAAACAGAACTGGCGGCGGGCATCCTCAGCCGTTCGGACGTTTTTGTCGAATACCCCCCGCAAACCCGCATTGAAGGCGAGATCCAGCAAATGCCGGAAGACTTTGCCGTTACGGAATTGTGGGAAGTGATAACGGGTCAGAAGCAAGGCCGTAGCGGCGACCGCCAGATCACCCTGTTTGACAGCGTCGGCTTCGCAATCGAGGACTTCTCTGCTCTTCGCTACATCCGAGACCGCATCAAGGGCACTGACTACTTCATAGATCTCGACATGCTCGCCGATCCGGACGATCCCCGCGATTTGTTTGGCATGCTTCAGCGCGCCAAAGCCTGACATCGTGCAACGGCGGCCCGCTTGAACCGAGGCCGCCGGCATCTCCGGCCTTTTCAGTCTTTGCCTGCTTCCGTCAGGCCGTGCAGGCAGCGTTCAAGGGGATCTGAATATCTGCCGCCCGTTTGGGAGAAACACGGGGCTGAAGAGGCCGGAAACCTGTTTTGTCAACGCCTTACAATAGGCCGTTAAGCATCCAGCTCGGTATCCCAATAAAGGAAGTCCATCCAGCTTTCGTGCAGGTGGTTCGGCGGGAACTTGCGGCCGGTATTGCGCAATTCCTCGGCTCCTGGACGGCGTGGAGGCTTGCGCAGCGACATCCCCGCCCGGTGCAGCGATTTTGAGCCCTTTTTCAAATTGCATGGGCTGCAAGCCGCCACGACATTCTCCCAGCTGGTCACACCGCCTGCCGCGCGCGGCACCACATGGTCGAAGGTCAGCTCCCCCTTGCTGCCGCAGTACTGACAGCGGAATTCATCCCTCAAAAACAAATTAAAGCGCGTGAAGGCCACGCGCTTTTGAGGTTTCACATAATCTTTCAGAACGACCACAGACGGTATTCGTATCTCGGTACTCGGACTGTGCACCACCTCGTCGTATTCGGCCACGATGGCCACACGGTCCAGCCAGGCAGCCTTGACCGCGTCCTGCCAGGACCACAATGACAAGGGGTAATAGGACAACGGCCGGTAATCCGCGTTCAGTACCAGCGCCGGGTGCTGTTTCAGCGCCCCTGGAGATCTGACAAACTCTGCCCTGAAATCGCCATCCATCGTGAACGTCTTCCTCGCCCTGATCTTCCGTTTCCCGGAACCAGAGCGGGGAACCCGCCCCAGCCTAACTTTGACTATATATCGTGGTTAGCGCCTGACAAGCCCTGATGATCCACAATATGTCGCAGTTTGACTATGGTGATTCCGTGACACGCCCGTGACAGTTATCCACAAGCTGCCCGCTTGCCTTGCCATCTGCTCCGGCCTATTGGCTAGCCATGACCCGCCTGATCCGCTTCAACAAACCCTATGATGTCCTGCCGCAGTTCACCGACCGCGGCAGCCAGGACAGCCCGCGGCCGACTCTAAGCAAGTTTATCGACTGCCCGGGCGTCTATGCCGCCGGCCGCCTTGACAGGGATAGCGAAGGCCTGATGCTGCTGACCGACAACGGCCGGCTGCAGTCCTGGATCACCGACCCCAAACACAAGATGGAGAAAACCTATTGGGTTCAGGTGGAGGGAGTCCCGGATGAGTCAGCTCTTAAGGCACTGTCCGAAGGCATTGAATTAAAAGACGGAATAACTAAGCCCGCCAAGGCCAGACTGATCCCCGAACCACCCGGCCTCTGGGCGCGGACGCCGCCGGTCCGGGTGCGGAAAACCGTTCCGGACAGCTGGATTGAACTTACCATCCGCGAAGGCAGAAACCGCCAGGTCCGGCGGATGACGGCAGCAGCCGGGCATCCTACGCTGCGCTTGATCCGCTATAGCATTGGCGCCTGGACCCTGGACGGCCTGCCGCAAGGCACGTGGGAGGACCTGGATCCCCCGCGCGTGCCTGGCCCGCCCAAACCATCACAGAAACCGCCGCGCAAGCCAAAGGGTTCCGGCTCCCGCAGTGCGCAGGGTGACAGGCCGCGGCGGCGCTGATACCCTGCCCTCATGGTTTCGCAAGCCCCTGCACCCAAAGCAATTCTTGAAGCTTCCCTTTATGTGGATGACCTTGATGCCGCAGAAGAGTTCTACGGCGGCACTCTGGGTCTTGAACAGATACAGCGCATAGGGAACCGCCACCTATTCTACCGCTGCGGAGCTTCTGTCCTTCTTCTTTTCAATGCCGAAGAGACCGTGAAGCCGCCGGGGAACCCGCAGCTGCCGGTCCCGCCCCATGGCGCCCGCGGCCCCGGGCATGTCTGTTTTGCTCAACCGCGCAAAGACTTGCTGCAGATGCGTGCACGATTGCTGGAAGCAGGCATAGCCATCGAGGCAGAGTTCGATTGGCCTCATGGCGTCCGGTCGATTTACTTCCGGGACCCTGCTGGCAACTCGCTGGAGATTTCAGAACCGCAGTTGTGGGATTACTGACAAACTTTGAGGGGCCGGAGAATTCGACTTTTCCGGCCTAATTCTATTCAAGAAACTTCTGTGCATCCGCGGCGCTGGACCCGGCCAGGTGTGCCCCCAACGCCGATAGGGCAGCAAAAGGCCGGGAGCGGCCGGATCAGCGCGGGCTCACAGGCTCAGTTTGTCCCGCATGAACGCCAGCGCAACGCTTAGGCCATCCGGTGCAATACCATGCGCAGTGCCTTTCTGGATATGCGCAAAGACGTCCTGGAAACCAGCCTCCTGCAGAGCTTCAGCCGCCTGCGGCAGCGACTGCACCGGAACCACATCGTCCTGATCGCCATGCACCAGCAATACCGGCATTTTGCTGACCAATTCATCCTTCAGCAATTCCGGTGCCAGCAGACGCCCGGAAAACGCAACGATCCCCGCAACCGGATCCTCGCGCCGCGGCGCCACATGCAGGCTCATCATTGTGCCTTGCGAGAACCCGAAAAGGACCACCTGCTCAGGCAGCACGTCCTCGTCAACCATCAGGGCGTCCAGGAATGCGTTCAGATCTTCGACAGCCGCCTGCATGCCGCGCATGCTTTCTTCTTCCGAAGACCCGTCAATCCAAGGGATCGGAAACCACTGAAAGCCGAACGGCGCACCAGCGCAGGCCTCAGGCGCGTCAGGTGCCACAAACAATGTATCCGGCAGGTGTTCGCCCAGCGGATCAGCCAGCCCCAGCAGATCGGCACCGTTTGCGCCATAGCCATGCAGGAACACCACAATCGAGCGGGTGTCGCCGGAGACCGGTTCCTTACGGCCGGCATTGAGTACACGAGTCATCGGATCCCTTCCCTGTCCTTCGCCACCCGGTAATAGGCCCAGAGAATGCGCGCCGCAACCGAACGCCAGGGCGACCACGCCTCGGCCAATTGCCGCATCTGCCGTTCTTTTGGCCGTTCCGGCAAATCAAACAGCACCCGCGCCGCCTCCTGCAACGCCAGATCGCCATGAGCAAACACGTCAGCCCGCCCCAGCGAAAACATGGCGTAGATCTCGGCTGTCCAGACACCGATACCAGGCACCTGCACCAAAGTGGCTATGACCTGATCATCAGGAGCATTGCGCAACGCACTGAAATCGATACGCGCTTCTGCCAATGCGCGGGCGTATCGGATCTTCTGGCGGCTCAAACCGGCCGCGCGCAAATCATCATCGGACGCCCACATAATCTTGCGCGGTCCGGTCAGCTTGGCGTCCTGCATCCGTTTCCAGATCGCGTTGGCTGAGGCCACGCTCACCTGCTGGCTGACAATCGCACTCAAAAGCTGGGCGAAGCCTTCAGGTCTGCGTCTGAGCGGCAGCGGACCCGTCAGCTTCAGTGCATCTGCAAAGCGGCTATCGCTTTCAGCCAGCCAATCCGCCCCTTCGGAAACGCAATCATCGCACTGAATGATCCGCCCGATCCCGGGAACAAAGGTCCGCTTCTCTGACGCCACGTTACTTCCCCTGCACCGCCGCCTGAAAGAAAGCGTGATCGCTCACGGCGTCCCGGCGGCTTGCCCCTGAACATATTCACAGCTACGCATCCCACATGACCATGAGCATGACCACCCCCAGCGACGCGGTCGCCAAGAAAAACGTTGCCATCCTGGTGCTGGCGCAAGCGATCCTTGGCGCACAGATGCCAATGATCTTTACCATTGGCGGGCTTGCCGGCCAGTCCCTGGCCTCCAACCCCTGCTTTGCAACATTGCCGATCTCGCTGATCGTTGGCGGCTCGATGCTTGCAGCAACGCCAATCTCCGCCATCATGCAACGCTGGGGACGCCGGGCAGGTTTCTTTGTTGGTGCTGCCTTCGGCGCGCTTGGCGGCCTCGTCGGAGCATACGGGCTTTACCTGGGGTCTTTTCCCATCTTCCTGCTGGGCAGCTTGCTGACCGGCGTCTACATGAGCGCACATGGCTTTTACCGCTTTGCTGCAGCCGACACTGCCTCTGAAACATTCCGGCCGAAGGCGATTTCCTACGTCATGGCCGGCGGGCTTGCCGCCGCGATCATCGGCCCCCAGCTGGTCAAGGCCACCAGCCAGGCCTTTGTTGTCCCCTTCCTGGGCACCTACTTGGCGGTAATCGCCGTGAACGTTCTGGGAGCAGCTTTGTTTCTGTTTCTGGACATCCCCAAGCCGCCTGCCCCCAGTGAAGACAGCCCCAAGGGCCGCAGCCGCATGGAGCTGCTGAAAACCCCTGTCATCGCTGTGGCTGTCATTTGCGCCATGGTGTCTTATGCATTGATGAACCTGGTCATGACCTCGACACCGCTGGCGGTGGTCGGCTGCGGCTTTACCGAGGGCAACGCTGCGGATGTGGTCACCTCCCACGTGCTGGCGATGTATGTGCCGTCTTTCTTCACCGGGCATCTGATTGCCCGTTTCGGCGTGGAAAAAATCGTGGCCGCCGGTCTGGTCATCCTGGCAGGCGCTGGCGCCGTCGCGTTGCAAGGCGTTGACCTGGAGAACTTCTTTATCGCACTGGTTCTTCTGGGCGTGGGCTGGAACTTTGGCTTCATCGGCGCAACAACCATGCTGGCCGGTGCCCATGACAGCCATGAGAAAGGCCGTATGCAGGGGCTGAACGATCTCCTGGTGTTTGGCGGGGTTACCATGGCGTCCCTGGCCTCCGGCGGTCTGATGAACTGCTCGGGCGGCAATCCGGTGGACGGCTGGAGCGCGGTCAACTTGGCCATGGGCCCGTTCCTTGTTCTGGCTGGCGGTGCCTTGATGTGGCTGGTTCTGCGGCCAAAGGAGGCCTAACCCATACTGGCGGCAAAGGCTCCCAATGGGCGCCTTTGCCGGAGAATGCAGGTCTTATTACCAGCGGCCCGAAGCGGCCTTCCACATCAGGCTTGCCTTACGCCTGATCTCGCTTTGACCAAGCAATCCCTGTGCTACTCGTTCAGGCTGGCAGATTGCCTGGTGCAATACAGCTTCCGCCTGCCATCCTGCCAGCATCGCCGGCGCTGCCGGTTTTGAAATGCTGTTGCGCTTGGATTTAGCATTTTGGATCTTTTCCAAACCCTTACGCGCCAAAGCTTGCACACCTTCCTGGGTTCCATCTAAAAGCGGAATCCGTTTCTGGGCTTCCAGCTCCGGGATCGCCCGCAGCCAATTTGCGATGCCCGCCCCATAGGCGAATTCCCGCACAGCCTCTTCATCAGCAGGCCCAAGTGAAGCCGCAGCCATCCACATCAGCGAACCGCTGGTGCGATCTATGTAGCGGTCAAACTCCGCCTGATCGTCAAAGGGATCTTTGTAGATGTCCCATCGGCGCGCTTCAGCCATATCATCGATGCAAGCGGCCAGATCCGGCTTCAGCAGCCGGCCCAGAGGTGTCGCAACATAGTGGCGGCGGACCGTTTTGCCTTCGGCAATTTCTGCCCCGGCATCACGCCACCACTGCACCCGCATCTCGGCAATCATGCTTTCCTGGCTGGCCCAGGGCGCCCGGGCCAGCTCAATATTGAAAGCATAAAGCGCAAACAGCAGCGGCCGCGCCTCCACCGGCGCGGCCATTGTGGCTAGGAAACGGTCCGGATCGCCTTGCTGAACCAGATCCGCGCAGGCCGTCAGGTCGGCGTCAAACTGCATCCGCCTGCCCTGCCGCACCGTCATGGATCAGCTTCCACCTGATCGCGTCCAGCAGCGCCTCAAAAGACGCATCGATTATGTTCGCACTGACGCCAACGGTAGACCACCGGCGGCCCTGGCTGTCCTCACTGTCGATAATCACCCGCGTCACCGCTTCAGTGCCGCCCTGGGTAATCCGCACCTTGAAGTCGACAAGCCGCATGTCTTCAAGCTGCGCTGAATAGCGGCCAAGATCTTTGATGAGAGCGCGGGCCAAAGCATTCACCGGCCCCCGGTCGCTGCCGGTTTCATCCAATGACTCACTGACAGACAAGCGTTTTTCGCCGTCAACCTTCACCACGACGACCGCCTCCGAAAGGCTGACCATCCGGTTGTACTTGTTCTTGCGGCGCTCAACGGTGACCTTGTAGCGCTTGACCTCAAAGAACTCGGGCAGTTGCCCCAGTTCTTCCCGCGCCAGCAACTCGAAGGAGGCTTGGGCAGTATCGTAGGAATAGCCGTCAGTCTCGCGCCGCTTGATCCGCTCCAGGATCCGGGCCAGCGCAGGGTCGCTCTTTTCCACGCTCAGGCCGGCATCTGCCAGCCGTTTGCGAAGATTGGACTGCCCGGCCTGATTGGACATCGGAATGACGCGAGCGTTACCAACCTGCCCAGGGTCGATATGCTCATAAGTCGTAGGATCCTTGAGGATCGCGCTGGCGTGCAGCCCGGCCTTGTGGGCAAAGGCGGAAGCGCCCACATAGGCCGCCTGCCGGACCGGAACCCTGTTCAGAATGTCGTCCAAGGTCCGGCTGATCTTGGTCAGGCCGGCCAGCGCGTCGCCGCTCACGCCGGTCTCAAAGCGGCTGGCATACGGCTCCTTCAGAAGCAGTGTCGGGATCAGCGCCGTCAGGTTGGCGTTGCCGCAGCGTTCGCCCAGACCGTTCAGCGTTCCCTGGATCTGCCGGGCGCCGGCATCAACCGCGGCCAGAGAGCAGGCAACGGCATTTTCCGTGTCATTATGGGTGTGTATGCCAAGCTTCTCACCCGGGATTCCAGCCGCAACCACGTCGCTGACAATCCGGCTCACCTCTGCTGGCAGCGCACCTCCATTGGTATCGCACAGCACCACCCAGCGCGCCCCCGCCTCTAAAGCCGCACGGCAGGCCGCCAGAGCATAGTCCGGATTGTCTTTGTAGCCGTCAAAGAAATGCTCGGCATCAAACAGCGCTTCGCGCCCTTGGGCCACGATATGAGCCACCGAAGCACGGATGTTGTCGAGGTTCTCCTCCAGTTCGATCCCCAGCGCATGGGTCACGTGGTAATCGTGGCTCTTGCCCACCAGGCAGACCGCCTGGGTGCCGGCATTCATCACCGCAGCCAGAACGTCATCATTGCCGGCGGAGCGGCCGGACCGCTTGGTCATTCCAAAAGCCGTCATGGTCGCGCGTGTTTTGGGCGCCTCGCTGAAAAACGCACTGTCGGTCGGGTTGGCGCCCGGCCAGCCGCCTTCGATGTAGTCGATACCTAGGTCATCAAGCGCCTGGGCGATCTGCTTTTTTTCGGCGGTCGAGAATTGCACCCCCTGGGTCTGCTGCCCGTCCCGCAAGGTGGTGTCGTAAAGATAGAGGCGTTCCTTGCCCATCAAAGCGCCTCCAGCTTGTCTGGATCAAAGCCCGCGCCGGGGACAAGCTCCACGCCGGCCTTGCTCATCCGAACTTCCAACCCAGCGTCGATATAGATGGATTTCAACCTGTCCACTTCGGAAAAATCCTTGCTTTCCATTGCCTTCTGACGCGTTTCGAACAACCGCGCTTCGTGGGCAGAAAGGTCGATAGAAGATGCAGCCAGCCAGGCTCCCATTTCGCCTGTCAGCAATCCCAGCATCTGTGCCGATGCCAGCAGCCCCTCAGCATCGCCTGCCGCTGCCAGCTTGTGCAGTTCAGCTATGGCTCCTGCGGTGTTGAGGTCATCCGCCAGAGCCTCCAGGACCGCGGCAGCAGCGCTGGACGCGGGCTCGATGCCCGCGGTCAGCGCACGCCACTTGCGCAAGGTTGCCTCAGCCTCCTTGGCTTTTTTGTCGGTCCAATCCATCGGCTTGCGGTAGTGGGTTTGCAGAAACACCAGGCGGATGACCTCGCCCGGGTATCCTTGGTCCAGCAGGTCGCGCACGGTAAAGAAATTGCCCAGCGACTTGGACATCTTCTTGCCTTCCACCTGCAGCATCTCGTTGTGCAGCCAGAACCGCGCAAACTCGCCTTCCGGATGGGCGCAGCAGCTCTGCGCAATCTCATTCTCATGATGCGGGAACATCAGGTCGTTGCCGCCTCCGTGAATGTCAAAGGTCTCGCCCAGCAGTTCATAGGACATTGCCGAGCATTCGATGTGCCAGCCCGGACGCCCGCGGCCCCAAGGGCTGTCCCAGCCTGGCAGGTCGTCCGTGGATGGCTTCCACAAGACAAAATCCATCGGGTTCTTCTTGTAAGGGGCCACTTCCACGCGGGCGCCGGCGATCATGTCATCCACAGACCGTCCGGACAGTTTGCCATAGCCGTTTTTCCAGCTGTCGACGGCAAAGAGCACGTGGCCTTCGGCAGCGTAGGCGTGCCCCTTGGCGATCAAATCCTCAATCATCGCCACCATCTGCGGAATATACTCGGTTGCCCGCGGCATGTGATTGGGTTCCAGCGCGCCCAGCTGCCCCATGTCGTCCAGAAACCACTGGGTGGTTTCTGCCGTGATATCGCCAATCGGGCGCCCGCTTTCTGCTGCGCGGGCATTGATTTTGTCATCAACATCCGTGAAGTTTCGCGCGTAAGTCACTTGGTTTTCGCCATAAAATTCGCGAAGCAGCCGGTAGAGCACGTCGAATACAACCACCGGGCGCGCATTGCCCAGATGGGCCCGGTCGTAAACCGTGGGGCCGCAGACATACATCCGCACATTGCTGGCGTCGATCGGCTCAAAGACCTCTTTCTTGCGGGTCTTCGTGTTTTGCAGCTTGATCACTCTGTCCTTGGTTTCCATGCCCGGTTCCTTTTCCATGCCCAGCCAAAACAGACCGGCATCACCCTTTGCGCGCAGCGCGGGCTTAGCAACTTGTCAAGGAAATGAAAACGACAGAAACCAGCCCGCTGATATGTCAGCAGGTAATGCAGCAGATAATGGTGGTGCAGATCTGGTTCATAAAGGCTGCTTACCACGCGATTGCAGCCCAGCCAAGGCATTTACCATAAAATGCAAAGGCCGCCCCGCCTGTCTTGGGCTCAGGCCGGGCGGCCAGGGGCGCAGCGGAACAGGAGTGCTGCGCCCTCACCTCAGTCCGTTCAGAACTTGAAGGATGCGCGCAGTGAAACAGAGGTGGCATCGGATCCAACGCCCGAGCTGCCGAACTCATCAAAGTTATGCTCCAGCACTTCGCCGCCGATCTGCCATTGGTCGGTCACCTGGTAGGCCAGGCCGACACCATAAAACTCGCCGGTTTCGCTGCCAAGCGAGCTGTCAGCTTCGGCGACACCGCCCGTGACATAGGCCAGCACATTGCCGAAATCATAACCTGCCTTCACCTTGGCCCTGGCCACGGAGTCGATGGTCGCGCCGCCGCCCAGATCCAGGTCCGTTGAATCATAGTCGAGTTCGCCCCCCAGGACGAAGCGGCCGAAATCATGGTTGTACCCGCCGTGAATACCATATGCGGTATCGTCTCCGGACGCGCCGCTGCTGGCATCCGCATCCAGCTGGCCGACCTGGCCGCCCAGGTAAAATCCGGTCCAATCGCCGCCGTCATTGGCCACCGGCACAGGCGCCGGTGCGGGCGCGGGTTCAATTGCCGGCTCGCTCACATTGCCGGCAAATGCCGCACTGCCCAAAACGGTGGCGATGGCTGTCATAGCTACGAAACGAGTCATTCAGACTTCTCCTTTTGCAGTCCCGGCGCAGGCTGTGCGCCGGTGAAGGCTACAAAAGGTCTTGGAACAGGAACTTCCAGAGCCCCTGCAATCACGTCCTCTGAACTGGCAGTGACTGGCCGAAATGCACTCGGAATCTGCGCATTTCCGCCGGATTGCACAAGCGGGTTTCCGCCAAGCTATTGAAATTCTGAAGATAGCTCCCTAGCGAAGCAAGGCTTGTGCCAGGTTGCTTAAAACCGGAACGCCGCGCTCACCGAAAGCGTTTCGCCCCGCTGCCTGCCGCCGTCATGAACCGGTTCAGCCTCATGATGCAGAAGTTCTCCGGTCAGCTGCAAAGCCCGGTTGACAGAGACCCGCATTCCCAGACCCAAAAGCAGACCGTCGCGTTTGCCGCTGGAGGAGCGTGCTTGCAGCCGCCCAAGGCTTACCAATCCTGTCGCAGGTCCGAAATCATAGCCCGCCAGCAGCCTCAGATGACGTGTTTCATCTGCATCCATAGCCCGTGTCAGCCCGCCTGAGTTCGCACGCACGACTTCACCACTAAAGACCATTTCTCCGATTTCACGGCCGTAGGCCAGCTGGAAGGAACGGGATCCTATATCAGTTGAGATAACTGCCGCCGGAAAACCGCTGCCAGTTTCAGGCCGCTCCCAGCCTTCTGCTGATCCGGATTGGGCTGACAGGGCGGCAACCGCAAGCGCCGCGGGAATTGCCAGACAGTTTTTGGTCTTCCTAACCTTCGGCATGTGGCTGTGCCTTTTTTCGAAATGCGCTGTTTCAGCGCGCCATCCCCAAGGGCTCCAGTATCGCCATTAATGCTTAATATTTGGTTCCCGGCGCCAGACTGCCAAGAACCCCTCACCCTGAAAAGCGTTAAAAATTCCGGTTACACCATTAAAAATAATAACATTTTACTCAAACAGACCGCACGCCGGTGTTCCGTCTTAAGAAATCCCCCGCATGAAAAACATGTCGCTTTTTTCACCATGGTCGCTTATGTGCTAGAAACTTCGCAAACGCGTGCCAAATTGCAGGCAAAGACACAGGAGTCCGCATGCAAGGAGAACGCTGCTTTGTCAGCCTGATCTACCGCACCATTGGTGCGGCACGCGGTCGTGCAGCCAGAGGCCGGCCGCACTGAGTTGGAATTCCAGAATTTTCAACTCAACTTCCTGAAAGGCTCCAAAGAATGAACGATCAAGCCTCCTCCTCCCGCGCTGGACGCAGCGGCGGGCGCAACGCGCGCCGTGCAGCCAGAGCAGCTGCGCTGCCAGAGCACCTGCGCCCGGTTCGCCCTGGCATGGAATCCTCTGCGCTGAAAATGCTGAGCCAGGCGGATATGGAGAAAATCCACCAGGCTGCCCTGACGGCGCTGGAAGAAATCGGTCTCGCCGACGCACCGCCAAGCGGCATTGAATACCTGACTGGCGCCGGAGCGATCCTGGGCGATGACGGCCGTATCCGTTTCCCCCGCGCTCTGGTCGAAGACACCATTGCCAAGGCAAACCGCTCCGTCACCTTGTTCAGCCGCGACGGCAAGAACGATCTGGAGCTGTCTGGCGGCCGCGTCCACTACGGCACCGCAGGCGCGGCAGTAAGCATGGTCGACGTGCACGGCCGCGAGTACCGCGACTCCACTGTGCAGGACCTGCACGACGCCGCGCGCATCTGCGACCAGCTGGACAACATCCACTTCGTACAGCGGCCGATGGTGTGCCGCGACATTCCCGACAACCGCGAAATGGACCTGAACTCCATCTACGCCACCTGTGCCGGTACAACCAAACATGTTGGTGTCTCGTTCACTGAGCCGGACTTCGTCAAGCCTGGCCTGGAACTGCTGCACATGATTGCCGGCGGCGAAGATAAATGGCGCGAGCGTCCCTTCGTGTCGAACTCCAACTGCTTTGTGGTTCCGCCGATGAAATTCGCGACGGAATCCTGCGAGGTGATGGAGGAATGCATCAAGGGCGGCATGCCGGTTCTGCTGCTGTCTGCCGGCATGGCTGGCGCAACGGCGCCATCATCCATCGCCGGTGCGATCACCCAGGCGGTTGCCGAATGCCTTGCCGGCCTGGTTTATGTGAACGCTGTAAAGCCGGGCGCCCCGGCCATTGTCGGCACTTGGCCCTTCGGCCTGGACCTGCGCACCGGCGCCATGACCGTTGGCTCCGGCGAGCAGGCGCTGCTGACCGCGGGCTGTGCCCAGATGCACAAGTTCTACAACCTGCCGGGCGGCGCTGCCGCAGGCGCATCGGACTCAAAGCTGCCCGATATGCAGGCCGGCTGGGAGCAGATGTGCTCTGCCGTCATGGCCGGCCTCTCTGGTCTAAACATGGTTTACGAAGCGGCTGGCATGCACGCCTCGCTGCTCGGTTTCTGCCTTGAGTCGCTGATCCTCGACAATGACCTGCTCGGCCAGGCGCAGCGCTGCGTCCGCGGCATCGAGGTCAACGACGAAACACTGGCACTGGATCAAATGCGTGCCACCTGTATCGGCGGCCCTGGTCACTACCTTGGCACTGACCAGACCCTTAGCCGGATGCAGGTGGATTATGTCTACCCCGATCTGGGCGACCGCACCTCGCCAAAGGAATGGGCAGAGCTCGACAAACCGGATTTGATCGCTAAGGCAACCGCCAAGAAAGAGCAGATCCTTTCCCAGCGCGCCGCAGCGCGGTTTGATGCCGCAACCGATATGGCGATCCGGGAAAAGTTCAACATTCATTTGTCGGCTTAATTGCAGCTGCACCCTTTACAGCGGGCCGGGGTTCAATCCCCGGCCCGTTTTCTGTTGGCGGACCCCCTTCTGCCAAGCGTTGGACTGGCGCCAGGCGGGAAGGTACAAACTTCAGACATCTGACTGCTAACAATAGAAAACCAGCTTCCAACTTCCCTTGGAGAGTGGTAACCTACTGTTAACGCACACCTCTTTCCTGCAAAGCTGAGCCTTACATTTAGGCCGGCGCATTGCATATTTGGCTCTGCAAACGCGCAAAACGAACATGCAAAAATGCCGAGACATGTTTGTCTTTCATAAAGCGTGCCCGCCAAACTGTGCGAAAGTGCAAGACAGCAGGCAATATCCAGGCCGCGTGACACGGTTTGAAGTTTTGCCAATCAGGCTGCTGAATTCAGGAACTTTGGCTGCGCAAACTCAGTAGCGCTGTTTCAATGTTTACC
This sequence comes from Leisingera sp. ANG-Vp, assembly GCF_000813725.1. Taxonomy (GTDB): domain Bacteria; phylum Pseudomonadota; class Alphaproteobacteria; order Rhodobacterales; family Rhodobacteraceae; genus Leisingera. The sequence goes on along the minus strand of NZ_JWLD01000002.1, from coordinate 143,071 downwards.
TTCTCACGAACCAGCCCTTCAGTTTCCAGTTGGTTTTCAACATATGCCGCCGCCGGCGTTTACTGTTTGGGATACAAAACAGGTTCTTTTAAGCATGCTTTGCGGCCGGAAGTCTTTGCAGATTCTCCCCGACCGCTGGATTTTGCAGAAACACAAATCTGTTTTGCAGAAATGCAGCACAAAGCAAAACTTTGCGCTGCATGGGCTGGTCAGAAAAAGGCCTGCAAACCGGTCTGGGCCCGGCCCAGAATCAGAGCATGCACGTCATGTGTGCCCTCATAGGTATTCACTGTCTCCAGATTCACCATGTGGCGGATCACGTCGAACTCGAGGCTGATGCCGTTGCCGCCATGCATGTCACGGGCATGGCGCGCAATCTCCAGCGCTTTGCCGCAGTTGTTGCGCTTGATGATCGAGATCATCTCCGGCGCAGCATTGGCCTCGTCCATCAGCCGCCCGACGCGCAAGCTGGCTTGCAGGCCCAGGGTGATTTCGGTCTGCATGTTGGCAAGTTTGAGCTGAAACAGCTGAGTATTGGCCAGCGGACGGCCGAATTGCGTGCGGTCCAGCCCGTACTGCCGTGCCGCGTGCCAGCAGGCCTCGGCAGCCCCCATCACGCCCCAGCTGATGCCATAGCGCGCACGGTTGAGGCAGCCAAAGGGACCTTTGAGGCCTTGCACGTGCGGCAGCAGCGCATCCTCGCCGACTTCAACGCCGTCCATCACGATTTCGCCGGTAATCGAGGCCCGCAGCGACGCTTTGTTTTCAATCTTCGGTGCGCTGAGACCGTTCAGGCCCTTTTCCAGCACAAAACCGCGAATCTTGCCGCCGTGGGCCTCGGATTTTGCCCAGACAACAAAGACATCTGCAATCGGTGCGTTGGAGATCCACATCTTGGACCCCGTAAGCCTATAACCGCCCTCGATTTTCTCGGCGCGGGTCTTCATGCTTGCGGGATCGGAGCCGGCATCCGGTTCGGTCAGGCCAAAGCAGCCAATCCACTCGCCTGCGGCCAGTTTCGGCAGGTACTTTTGGCGCTGCTCTTCGCTGCCGTATGCGTAAATAGGATACATAACCAGCGAGCTTTGAACCGACATCATAGACCGGTAGCCGCTGTCGACACGCTCCACTTCGCGCGCCACCAGACCATAGGACACATAGTTGCCGCCCAGGCCGCCGTATTGTTCCGGAATGGTCGTGCCAAGCAGACCCATTTCGCCCATCTCGCGGAAGATCTCCGGATCGGTTTCCTCATTTTCATAGGCACTTAGGACACGCGGCTGAAGCTTTTCCTGGCAATAGCTGCGGGCCGATGCGGCAATCATGCGTTCGTCTTCGGTCAGCTGATCGTCCAGCCGCAGAGGATCTTCCCAGGTGAAACGGCCCAGGTCCGGCGCATCCTTGGCGCGCAGTTCGGGAGTGTCGGTCATTGTCCTGCCTTTCGGATGTGAATTGGACAGAACCCTAACGGGAGGTTACCGGGAAAAACAGCGAGACTTTGGCAAACATATATGCGAAACACTCATACATGAGCACACCACGGCGGTTTTTGCCTTCCATTTCTTCCTTACGCGCCCTGGAGGCACTTGACCGGCTGGGCAGCGCCTCTGCTGCCGCTGAGGAGCTTGCATTGACCCAAGGCGCCGTCAGCCGGCAATTGCAAACGCTTGAGAAGCAGTTGGGGATGGAGCTGGTGCAACGGGACCAGAAGCGGCTGACATTAACCTCCGAGGCTCAGGATTATGCAGCCGAAATCCGGCAGGCGCTGAACCAGATTGTCCAGTCAACCCTGCGGCTGCAGGCAGCGCCGCTGGCCGGGACCTTGAACCTGGCCATTCTGCCCGCTTTTGGAATGCGCTGGCTGATGCCGCGCTTGCCGGAGTTTGCCCGGCTGCATCCGGATGTGACCATCAACATGTCAACCCGGCTGGAGCCTTTCAACTTTGCCACCGAACCCTTTGATGCAGCTATCCATTTTGGCAACGCTGATTGGCCGGGCACGCGGTCGCTGCTGCTCAAGCACGAACAACTGCTGCCGGTCTGCGCGCCAGGGCTGCTGGAAGGCCGATCCATCAGCGCACCGGAAGACATTCTGAAATTACCGCTGCTGCATATTCAAACCCGCACAACGGCCTGGGGCGACTGGTTTGAACGCAAGGGCATCAGCGCAAAGGAGGATTTAAGCGGTACAATCTATGATCAATTCGCAACCATCACTCAAGCCGCCTTGCACGGGCTTGGGGTGGCGTTGATGCCGGATTACCTGGTGGAGCAAGACCTGGCGACAGGGCGCCTGGTGGCCTTGCACGGGGAAGCAGCCGAGACCGAGGGCGCCTATTATCTGGTTTGGCCGGAGCGGAAATCCGGAGCACCGGCGCTAGTCAAATTCCGGGAGTGGCTGGCAGGCAAGGCGCAGCCTGAGGATCCGCTGCCTCGATAACTGATTGGAAAAGGAATAGGGGGGTGACATGCGTGCACCGCCTGTCCCCCCTGATGCCGTTTTGTCAGCCGAGCGCGTAGCCAGCGCCGCGGACAGTGCGCACGGGATCGCTGCCACCGTGCAGGGTCAGTGCCTTGCGCAGCCGGCCGATATGGACGTCCACGGTACGGGTATCGACATAGATGTCGCGTCCCCAGACACGGTCCAAGAGCTGCTCACGGCTCCAAACCCTGCCCGGCTTCTCCATGAAAGTGGAGAGCAGACGGAATTCCGTTGGCCCCAGCTTCAGCGGATTGTCGGCACGGCTGACTTTGTGGGTTTCCGCGTCCAGCACGATGTCGTCATACTCCAGCCGCACACCCACGGTGGACGGCCGGACCCGCCGCAGCTGGGTGCGCACCCGCGCCATCAGCTCAATCACCGAGTACGGTTTGACCACATAGTCGTCGGCGCCGGTTTCCAGGCCGCGGACCTTGTCCACCTCCTCGGACCGGGCCGACAGCATGATAATCGGGATGTTGCGGGTTTCGGGCCGGGTTTTCAGGCGGCGGCAAACTTCGATGCCGGAGAGGTTCGGCATCATCCAGTCAAGGATGATGATGTCCGGCATATCCTCTTCCACCACCAGAAGCGCTTCCTCGCCATGTTCAGCGCGGATCACGCGGAACCCGTCAGCTTCGAGGTTGTAAGCCAGCACTTCCCGCTGCGCCAGTTCGTCTTCGACAACCAGAACGGTGGGCTGATCGGCAGCCATGGGTCAGATCTCCTGCGCCGTGGTTGAGGTGGTATCGGCTTTCTTGCGGTCTTCTTCCGGCTTTTCGCCCGTGACCAGATAGATCACCTGCTCGGCAATCGACGTCACATGGTCGCCCATGCGTTCGGTGTTTTTTGCGATGAAATGCAAATGCATACAGGCCGAAATGTTGCGCGGGTCTTCCATCATATGGGTCAGGAATTCGCGGAATAGGGCGTTGTACATCTGGTCAACATCACGGTCGCGGGCGATGACATCTGCAGCCAGTTCCACGTCGCGCTGGATGTAGGAGTCGAGTGCATCTTTCAGCATCCGCTCCACCTCACGTGCCATCCGGCGCAGCGCCGCAGCGCCTTCGCTGGTGCTGGGGCCCTGAGCCAGAACACCGGTGCGTTTGGCCATGTTTTTGGCATAGTCGCCAATGCGTTCCAGGTTGCCGGCGATCTTCAGCACCGACAGCACCAGGCGGAGGTCCGAGGCCGCGGGCGCGCGCAGAGCGATCAGCCGGGCGGTTTCCTCGTTGATGAGCTCTTCCAGACCGTCGATGGCCTTGTCCGCCTGACGGACTTCCAGAGCCAGCTCCTCGTCGCGGGTTTCCAAGGCCTTTGCGGCTTCGCGGATGGCGTCTTCTACCAGGCCGCCCATTTTCATGATCCGGGCTTGAATCGCCTCCAGATCGCGGTCGAAAGCGGATGCAATATGCTGCTCTACCATGTTGATTTTCCTATAGATCAGCCGATCCGGCCGGTGATGTAGCTTTCAGTGCGGGGATCTTCGGGGTTGGTGAAAATCTGGCCGGTGAGGCCAAATTCCACCAGATTGCCGAGGTGGAAGAACGCGGTTTTCTGGCTGACTCGGGCAGCCTGCTGCATCGAGTGGGTCACGATCACCACCGAATAGCGGCTGCGCAGCTCGTCGATCAACTCCTCCACTTGCGCGGTGGCGATGGGGTCCAGTGCCGAGCAAGGCTCGTCCATCAGCAGAACTTCCGGTTCGGTGGCAACGGCACGGGCGATGCACAGGCGCTGCTGCTGGCCGCCGGACAGGCCGGTGCCGGGGGCGTCCAGACGGTCTTTCACCTCGTCCCAGATGGCACCGCGGCGCAGAGATTTCTCCACGATTTCATCCAGTTCTGCCTTGTTCTTGGCCAAGCCGTGGATCCGCGGGCCATAGGCCACGTTGTCATAAATCGACTTCGGGAACGGGTTCGGTTTCTGGAACACCATGCCCACCTTGGCGCGCAGCTGCACCGGGTCGACCCGCTTGTCATATATGTCTTCGCCGTCCAGCAGGATGTCACCCTTCACCTTGCAGATGTCGATCGTGTCGTTCATCCGGTTGAGGCAGCGCAGGAAGGTCGACTTGCCGCAGCCCGAAGGGCCGATGAAGGCAGTGACGGTCTTGTCCTCGATCTCGACATTCACGTCTTTGATCGCGTGGGAGTCGCCATAGTAGACGTTCACATCCTTGGCGGCGATTTTGATTTTCTGAGTGTCCACGGTCTTTTCCATCAAGGTCATGTCGTTCATTACACTATGCCCCCTTACCAGCGGCGTTCAAAGCGGCGTCGCAGGATCACGGCCAGCGTGTTCATGGTCACCAGGAAGATGAGAAGGATGATGATGCCGCCCCAGGCGCGCTCATAGAAGGCCGGGTCGGCGCGTTTGGCCCATTCATAGATCTGCGCGGGCATGGCCGAGTTCGGGGCCAGCAGGCCGTCGGCCAGGGTTTCCGGCGCGTTGGAGGCGATGAAGCCAACCATGCCGATCAGCAGCAGAGGCGCGGTCTCTCCCAGCGCCTGCGCTAGGCCGATGATGGTGCCGGTCAGGATGCCTGGTGCAGCCAGCGGCAGCACGTGGTGGAACACAGCCTGCATTTTCGAGGCGCCAACACCCAGAGCTGCATCGCGGATCGACGGCGGCACCGACTTCAGCGAGGCGCGGGTCGAAATGATGATGGTCGGCAGGGTCATCAGCGTCAGCACCAGACCGCCCACCAGCGGCGCCGAGGTCGGCAGGTGCATGTAGTTGATGAAGACCGCCAGGCCGAGGATGCCGAACACGATGGAAGGCACCGCAGCAAGGTTGGAGATGTTCACCTCAATCATGTCGGTGAGCCAGTTCTGCGGCGCAAATTCTTCAAGGTAGATCGAGGCGGCAACGCCGATCGGCAGCGCCAGCGCCAGCACCACAAACATCATGAACAGCGAGCCCAGCATCGAGACGCCCATGCCGGCCGCTTCAGGGCGCGCGTCAGAGGCATCGGCACCCAGAATGAAGTCCAGGTTAAAGGTCTTCTCCAGCACACCGGCAGCGGCCAATGCGTCAACAAGATCAAGCTGTTCCGGCGAGATGTTCTTGTCCTTGCCGATGCTCTCGCGATGCACGCGGCCTTTCATGTAGCCATCGACCCGGCTTGAGGCGAGAAAACGGAACTCAACCGTTTGGCCGATCTGATCCGGGTTCGCCAGCACGTATTCGCGCAGCTGGGCGGCGGCATCCTTGGACAGGATGCCTGCCAGATTCTTGGGCTTGAGGCTGGTCTCAATGCCCAGCTCTTCAACCGCAGCGGCCACCGCACCTTTGATGATCGGGGCGTAGCCGAAGGTGGTGACCTTCTTGATATCCTCGATATTGCGCTCGCCCTTCTTGTCGAGCTTCGCTTCCAGCAGTTCCACCTGCAGCGTGATGAAGGTTTGCTGGAAGGCACCGGTGCCTTTGCCGACAATGGTGGTGACCAGGATGATCAGCATCACAAGGCCGGCCGCGATGGCGGCAATGCCATAAGCGCGGAAGCGCTTCTCGGCGGCGTTGCGTTTCTTGGTGCGCGGGGTCTGCTCCAGCAGCGAACCGCCGTGTTTGCGGGGCTCGGACGCAGTGTTTTGGCTCAGGTCAGTCATTATTCGTACTGCTCCCGGTATTTGCGCACGATGTAGAGCGCCAGGACGTTCAGGCCGAGGGTCAGGACAAAGAGCGTCAGGCCCAGGGCAAAGGCAACAAGGGTTTCGGGGCTGGCAAAGTCGGTGTCGCCAGTCAGCTGGCTGACGATCCGGGTGGTGATAGTGGTCATCGACTCCAGCGGATTGCCTGAGAACTTGGCAATTGCCCCAGCCCCCATCACCACGATCATGGTTTCGCCAATGGCACGCGAAGCTGCCAGCAGCACGGCGCCGACGATGCCCGGCAGCGCGGCCGGCATCACCACCTGGCGCACCGTTTCCGATTTGGTTGCGCCAAGGCCCAGGGAGCCGTCACGCATCGCCTGCGGCACCGCATTGATGATGTCGTCGGACAGCGAGGAGACGAAGGGGATCAGCATGATGCCCATCACCAGGCCCGCGGTCAGCACCGAGGTGGCGCCTGCCATCCATTCAACGCCCAGAAGGCCGCCCTTTGCGAACAAGCCAGCCAGGGCCGGGCCAACGGTCAGCAGTGCAAACAGGCCGTAAACGATGGTCGGGATGCCTGCGAGGATCTCCAGCAGCGGCTTAGCAAAGGAGCGCACCGCGTTGCTGGCGTATTCCGACAGGTAAATGGCTGCAAACAGGCCAACCGGCACCGCGACCAGCAGAGCAATAAAGGAGATGTAGAGGGTGCCCCACAGCAGCGGCAGGATCGACAGCTCGCTGTCGCCGCGGAAGTTCGGTGCCCAGGTGGAACCGAAGAAGAAATCGGTCCAGCTGTGCAGGCCAAAGAAGTTCTTGGTCTCAAACAGCATCGACAAAACGATGCCGACAGTGGTCAGGATCGCCAGCGAGGCCGCGAGGATCAGCAGCGCCAAGACGCCGCGCTCGACAACGTTGCGGGCTCGGAAATCCTTGTGGGTCTTGCTGTAAGCCCAGGCAAACCCGCCAAACGCCAGCAGTGCCACAACCACCGACATTGCAGTCTTGCCGGTATTGGAGAGGTTGCGGAAGGCCTGCGCCGCGGTCAGCACCTCGGGGCGCACATCGTTGCCCAAGGCCACGCCAACCTCGCCCAGCAGGGCCCGTACATCCTGGCTGCCGCTGCTGAGATCGCGGGCCTCAGCCCGGGTCAGAAGCCCCTGCTCGACCGCCAGGTCCAGCCCCTCGGCCACCCGGCGCACATCGCTCATCACCAGGCCGAGGGTGGAGTTTTCGGGCACTGCCGCGGCCGGGATCATGCCGGAGACGCGGTTCTCGATGAACAGCGGCTGGGCCAGCAGCCAGATAGCCAGAACCGCAATGGCCGGCACAAAGGAGGTCAGCGCGACATGGTAGCCGTAATAGGAAGGCAGCGAATGCAGGTCTTTTGCATCGCCCCCGGCGGTGCGGAGCGCGCGGGCGCGGCCCCAGTAAAATCCTGCGGCGGCCAGGGCGAGCAGGAGAGCAACGAGCCAGATAGTGGGCATGGAGGGCTCCGATAGGCGGTGACGGAAAGGGAAACAGCGTCGGGTACCGGGTACAACAGCGCCGGGGCAGACAACTCCGCCCCGGCGCAATTCAATCTATCGCGGGGCGGTTAGGAATTGCCACCCATGACATCTTCGTTGGCAACGGCTTCCTGGGTGCCTTCCAGTTCCGGATCGGACACCAGGCCGTATTCGGCCAGCGGGCCGTCTTCGCCCGCAACTTCGTCAGCGACGAAGAACTCGGCGTATTCTTTCAGACCGGGAATCACGCCGATGTGGGCTTTCTTCACGTAGAAGAACAGCGGGCGGGACACCGGGTATTCGCCGGTTGCGATCGACTCGGTCGAGGGAACGATACCGGACATGGTTGCGACCTGCAGCTTGTCGGTGTTGTTCTCATAGAACGCCAGGCCAAAGACGCCGATGCCGTCTTTGTTGCTTTCGATGCGGGCCAGGGTCTCGGTGTAGTCGCCGTCGATATCGACCGACTTGCCGTCGGTGCGCAGAGCGATACAGGCTTTCTCAGCCGCTTTGTGCTTGGCCTTGTCGGTATCGCCTTCGGCCTGCGCCAGCAGGTGCTCAAACGCGCCGGTGGCTTCACAGCCGGCCAGGATCACTTTGTCTTCAAACACTTCGCGGGTGCCGTGCTTGGTGCCCGGAACAAAGGCCTGAATGTCGACGGCCGGGAAGCTGGCGTTCACGTCGGCCCAGGTCTGGTTCGGGTTGTCGACCAGCTGGCCGTCGACCAGGATTTTGTCGGACAGCGCCAGGAACCAGTCGGTCGGGGTGTACTCATAGCCGTTCGCGTTGATGTCGGAGGCAAAGACGATGCCGTCATAGCCGATGCGGACTTCGATGATGTCGGTCACGCCGTTTTCGGCGCAGGCCTTGAGTTCCTTGTCCTTGATCTTGCGCGAGGCGTTCGCCACGTCGATGGTGTTCTCGCCGACGCCTTCGCAGAACCGCTTGAGGCCTGCCGAGGAGCCGCCGGATTCCACAACCGGGGTCGGGAAGTCGAAGTTCTCGCCAAAGGCTTCCGCCACGATCGAGGCATAGGGCAGAACGGTGGACGAACCGGCAACCTGAACCTGGTCACGCGCAGCGGCTGCGGTGGCAGATACGGCGGAAATCGCCAGAGCGGATGCGGTCAGTTTCACAAAGGACATCTCTTGTCTCCTTGAGTTTCTATGTTCGATCACCCCCACGATGATCTTGGGGCCTCTCGTAAGAGCGTCTGATGAGGCTTTTGTGACGGCAGTGTAACAGCTACATGACAAACCGGGATTTGGCGGCAAAAAATCTGACATAAACGGGAAAGCCGCCGCCGGTTTTTTTCCGGCAGCGGCTTTGGTTCAGAACGGCCAAATTCGGGTTACTTTGGCAAAACTACCGTGAAAACAGACCCTTGCCCCAGTTCGCTTTCGACGCGCAGCCGGCCCCGGTGGCGGTTGATGATGTGTTTTACAATGGCAAGCCCCAGGCCGGTGCCCCCCATCTCGCGCGAGCGGTGGCTGTCGGCACGGTAGAAGCGCTCGGTCAGGCGTGGCAGGTGGACGGGATCGATTCCCGCTCCATTGTCGATCACCTGCACCCGTGCGGCAGGCGCCCGCACAGCCGGGTCGCGCTCGGAAAAGGTCAAAGCCACCCGTACCGTGTCGCCGCCGTATTTCACCGCGTTCTCGACCAGATTGGTGAAAACCTGCTGCAGCTGATCCGGATCGCCGGTGACATGGACGCTGTCTTCCGGCACCTCCAGCGCCATCTCTACGCTCCGGGTTTCAGCAACCGGAGCCAGCGTTTTGAGGGTCGAGGACAGAAGGCCGGTAAGATCGACCTGTTGCTTGGGGCGGACCCGCTCTTCACTTTCGACCCGGTTCAGCGACAACAGGTCTCCGACCAGGCGGTTCATCCGGCTGGCCTCACCCTCCATGATGCCAAGAAAGCGGTCGCGGGCCAAAGCGTCCTCCTTGGCGGGACCGCGGAGTGTTTCGATGAAACCGATCAGCGCAGTCAGCGGCGTGCGCAGCTCGTGGCTGACGTTGGCGACAAAGTCGCGGCGCATCTGGCTTGCCTGCTGGCGTTCGGTGATGTCGTCGAAACAGGCCAGAACCGCGCCGCCGCCGACAGCACCGATCCCCGGCACATAGCGCAGTGTGACCGCAAAGGCCGTGTCCTGGGCGCCGTCGTTGGAAAGATGCTTGGCGGTCTTGGGCACCTTGTCCCGCAAACAGGCCTCGATTGCCGTGGCAACGCTGGGCTGGCGCAGGATTGTGGCAAAGTGGCGGCCCAGGATGCCTTGCCCCAGCAGGGTTGTTCCCTCGGCATTGGCCGCAATGATCCGCTCGGTCTGGTCCACCAGCACCGACGGCAGCGGGATGGCTGCCAGGAACCCGTCTATCTGCTCCGTCGTCATAGGGTCTCCGCTTTCAGTCGTCCGGCCTTCCTAGCGCCGCTGTGTAACCGGCATGTGGCAGGATCCGTTCACGCAGCGTGAAAACCGGGCTGTTTACAGCGGTTTCAGATCAGCCCGGAAGCGGCGCATGTTGTCCTGGTATAAAAGCGCGCTTGCAGTGAGCTTCTGCGCCAGGGCGTCATCCACTTCCCGCACAACCTTGCCAGGGCTGCCCATCACCAGCGAGTTGTCGGGGATTTCCTTGTTCTCGGTGATCAAGGCCCCTGCCCCGATCAGGCAGTTTTTGCCGATCTTTGCACCGTTCAGGATCGTTGCGCCCATACCGACCAGAGAGTTCTCACCGATGGTGCAGCCGTGCAGCATCGCCTTGTGGCCGATGGTGCAGTTCCTGCCGATGGTCAGCGGGTAGCCTGCATCAATGTGCATGATCACGTTTTCCTGCACGTTGGTGCCTTCGCAAATGCGGATTTCCTCATGGTCGGCACGGATGGTGACCCCAAACCAGACCGAGGAGCCCGCCTCCATCACCACATTGCCGATCAGGTTGGCATCAGGGGCGACCCAGGTATCTTCGTGGATCTGCGGCTGGTTCGGCCCAAGCGCGTAAAGGGTCATGACTGTTCCTCAAACTGGGTTTGCAGGGCGCGGACGTGGTCTTGCAGCTTGGGCTGCTGGATCCGCCGCATGCGCTCGGCTTCGACTATGGTTTTCAGCTTGGCTTCGGTCTCATCCAGGTCGTCGTTGACCAGCACATAGTCATAATAGCCCCAGTGGCTGATTTCGTCCCAGCTCTTCATCATCCGCTTGGAGATCACGTCATCGCTGTCCTGAGCCCGGGTCTCCAGGCGGCGGCGCAGTTCGGTGATCGAGGGCGGCAGGATGAAGATCGACAGCGCGTGCTTGCCAAGGTCGGAATTGCGGATCTGGATTTCACCCTGCCAGTCCACGTCGAACAGAACGTCCTGACCGGCTTCGATGGTGTCCTTTACCGGGCCCGCGGGTGATCCGTAGAAGTTGCCGAAGACGTGGGCGTGCTCCAGCATGCCGCCCTCGGCAACCTTGGTTTTGAACTCGTCTTCCGACATGAAGTAGTACTCGCGGCCGTGCTCCTCACCCGGGCGCGGGGCGCGGGTGGTGGCCGAGACGGAGAACGCAAGGCCCGGGTCCCAGGCCATCAGGCGGCGCGCCAGGGTGGATTTGCCGGCGCCCGAAGGCGACGAGAGGATGATCAAAAGGCCGCGGCGGTCCGCCATCTGGGCACTCCTTTTCTTATTCTATGTTCTGCACCTGCTCGCGCATCTGGTCGATCACGGTTTTCAGCTCAAGCCCTACCGCCGTCAAGCCGCTATGCTGCGCTTTGGAACAAAGCGTGTTGGCCTCGCGGTTGAACTCCTGCATCAGGAAGTCAAGCTTGCGCCCGACCGCGCCGCCCTTGCCCAGCAGATCGCGTGCAGCGGCAACATGAGCGCCCAGGCGATCGAGCTCCTCTGTGACATCTGCCTTCACCGCGATCAGCGCCAGTTCCTGCGCCACCCGGTCCGGATCGGCGCCATCGGCGTTGTCCATGACGCGGGCCAGGTTCGTTTTCAGTGTCTCAGCCATTTTCGCCTTGCGCTCATCCGCACGCTCTCCGGCCTGTAGGGTCAGCGCAGCCACCTGCTCCAGCTGACCGTTAAGGATTTGGGCAAGTGCAGCGCCTTCGGCTTCGCGCATGTTAACGAACTCTGCCACAAGCGTTTCCAGTTCCTTGCTCAATTCCTTGACCAAAGGCGCGGGATCGTCATCGCCGGCTGATTGCTCCAGCACGCCTTTAAAGGACAGAAGTTCGGCTGCAGAGGCAGGCCGAACGTCAACCCGGTTCTGGCTGGCAACCGACTGCGCCTCCGCCAACGCCATGACCACAGATTGCAGCACAGCGGCATTCACCTGGACCTGGCCAGCACTGTCTTCGGTGCGGAAAATGCGCAGAGTCAACGAGACATTGCCTCGTGCCAGAGCCTTGGCCAGGACAGAACGCGTATGATTTTCAAGACCTTCCAGCCAGTCGGGCACCCGCAGGCGGATATCCAGCCCCTTGGCATTGACCGAACGGAGCTCCCAACTCCAGCTGTGCTGATCTGAACTGCCCTGCGCTGAGGCAAAGGCGGTCATGCTGCGGATGGTCATAGGATATGCCCTCTTTTCGCTGGTGATTAAACTGCTCTACTGTCTCAAAAGTATAGGGCGCAAGCGCAATCGCTTCTTCCGGCCTACCCGCGCGTTAACCATTGCTTAAAGAAGTAGTCCAAATTTGAATTATATTGTGTCATCTTAACTCCAGGGTAACCAAAACGGCCCTAAGTCTTAAGACAGCAGCGAGCTGGCAGGAAAGACCGGGCCCAGGGTTTTTAGGGGATAATGAGATGATGTTTGGCAGCCGCAGTGGGAATGGCATGTCCTCAGGACAGGAAAATGTAGTTTCGATGAACAGCTTCCGTAATGGCGGGTCGCTGTCGCCGCTGCGCCAGGCCGAAGCCTATTGGACGGCACTGCGCCGGGGCGATGATGTGCCGAACCGCGCGCAGATCGATCCGCGCGGCCTGGAGAACATCCTGAGCCAAACCTTCATCCTGGAACGGATCGCACCGGGCATTGCCCGCTTCCGCCTGGCCGGCTCGATGCTGAACGAAATGGCCGGCATGGAAGTGCGCGGCATGCCAATCACCGCGTTTTTCACCGCTGAGGCCCGCAAGCAGCTGAGCTCGGCGATGGAGCATATGTTCGACACACCAGCGATCATTGAAATGGAATTGCAGATCGAAGGCCCGCGCATGCGCAAACCGCGCGAGGCCCGCATGCTGCTGCTGCCGCTGCGCAGCGACCTGGGCGATATCAGCAGGGTTCTGGGGGTGCTGGTAGCGTTCGGCGATGAGGACGCAAAAGCGACATCGCAGCGGTTCTCGATCTCCTCGATCGAAATGCGTGCGGTTGCCAAGGCCTCGGGATCGGCTGAATTCAAGGCCAAGCCGCGTGCCTCCAAAGAAGAGCCCAACGATGTGAACCAGCCCAATCCGGGCTTTGCCGAGACACAGGCACGGTTCAAGAACGACCGCTCGATCATGGATGAAGCCCGGGCCTTGCTGGAGCGCACCAGGACCAGCAAGCCGGCCGCAAAGGATGAAACAGCGGAGGCAGGCAAGCGCAAGGGCGCACCGCACCTGCGCCTGGTGGTCAGCCGCGATTGACAATTGGCGGCAGTTCAGCTGCCGTACTCGTTTCCTCATTCAAGTTCAAGGTCATAGCACTTGAATGTACTGCGCCCCGAGGGAGAACCCCGGGGCGCATTTTTGTCTTCAGCGCTGGTTAAGCTAAGAAAGGGATGAGACCCTTCTCCCTGGAGGCGTCAGCCTGCCTGACGGGTGCTTTGTGCTGCGCGCAGGTCCGACAGCTCTTCAGCAACCAGAAAGGCCAGCTCCAGCGACTGGCTGGCGTTCAGGCGCGGATCGCAGGCGGTGTGGTAGCGGTCGCTCAGATCCTCTTCTGTCACTGCGCGAACGCCGCCGGTGCATTCTGTCACGTCCTGGCCGGTCATTTCGAAATGAACGCCGCCGGGGATGGTGCCCTCAGCCTTGTGGACGCCGAAGAAATCGCGCACCTCGCGCAGAACGCTGTCAAAGGGCCGGGTCTTGTAGCCGGTGGAAGACTTGATGGTGTTGCCATGCATCGGATCGCAGACCCAGGTGACGTTGGCGCCTTCTTCCTTCACGGCTTTGACCAGGCGCGGCAGGTGCTCGCCCGCCTTGCCTGCACCGAAGCGGGCGATCAGGGTCAGCTTGCCCTCTTCATTCTCCGGGTTCAGGCGCGACATCAGCACCTTGAGATCCTCTGCAGTGGTGGTCGGGCCGCATTTCAGGCCGATCGGGTTCAGAACGCCGCGGCAGAACTCCACATGGGCGCCGTCTGGCTGGCGGGTGCGGTCGCCGATCCAGATCATGTGGCCGGAACCGGCCAGCCATTTGCCGGAGGTCGAGTCAAGGCGGGTCAGCGCCTCTTCGTACTCCAGCAGCAGACCTTCGTGGCTGGTGTAAAAGTCCACGGTCGAGAATTCATGAGTGGTGTCTGCGGTGATGCCCGCAGCTGCCATGAAGTCGATGGAATCCTGGATCCGGCTGGCGATCTCACTGTACTTCTGAACTTCCTGTTCATCGGTGAAACCCAGGGTCCAGGAATGCACCCGGCTCATGTCGGCGAAGCCGCCGGTCGAGAAGGCGCGCAGCAGGTTCACAGTTGCCGCGGCCTGGGTATAGGCCTGCAGCATCTTCTGCGGGTTGGGAATGCGGGCCTCGGGTGTGAAGGCCAGCTCGTTGATGATGTCGCCACGGTAGCTGGGCAATTCGACCCCATCAACGGTTTCCGTCGGCGCGCTGCGCGGTTTGGCAAACTGGCCGGCCATGCGGCCCACTTTCACCACTGGAACCTTGGCGCCATAGGTCAGCACCATCGCCATCTGCAGCATCACTTTGAAGGTGTCGCGGATACCGTCGGCGCTGAACTGGTCAAAGCTTTCCGCACAGTCGCCGCCCTGCAGCAGAAAGGCCTCGCCGCGGCCAGCTGCACCCAGGTGCTGTTTCAGCGTCCGGGCTTCGCCGGCAAAGACCAGCGGCGGAAAGTTGGAAAGCTGAGCCTCGACAGCGTTCAGGGCTGCCGCATCCGTATAGTCCGGCATCTGAACCCGCGGCTTGCTGCGCCAGTCCGATTTTTGCCATTCGCTCATGACTTTATCTCCGCATAAGAGGTCTTTAAGATATAACGGGTGCTCTATACAAAATCCGCACCGGAGAGACCAGTTTAGAATTGAGCCCACTTGACCCGGGCTGCAAGCTGTGAGCACGGTTTCCCGACCTGCCGCGGCGCACGTCCCGCGGCCCGACCTGTTTCTTGAAGGACGCCCGCCATGCAGACGCCACGCAAGCCTGCTGATTCTGGAATTGAAGCCGGCCAGCCCAAACGGTTTGTCTTTGTGCTTCTTGAGAAGTTTACGATGCTGTCTTACGCATCAGCTGTTGAATGCCTGCGGATCGCCAACCGGATGAACGGCGACGACAGCTATACTTGGACGCTGATCGGTGAAGGCGGCGACACCATGACCTGCTCGGCAGGTACAACTTTTCAGCTGGATGATGACCTGATCGAACTGCACAGAGACGATGTGGTGATGGTCTGTTCCGGTATTGATGTGCAGGAAGCTACGACTAAGAAATTGCTGGCATGGCTGCGCCGTGAGGCCCGCAAGGGTCTGACCATGGGCGGGCTGTGCACAGCGTCTTATGCGCTGGCCAAGGCGGGGCTTTTGGACGGCAAACGGGCGACCATCCACTGGGAGAATGCCGACAGTTTCGCCGAGGAGTTCGATGAGGTTGACCTGACCAAGTCGGTTTTCGTGATCGACGGCAACCGGGTCTCCACTGCCGGCGGCACGTCGTCCATTGACCTGATGCTCAAGCTGATTGCCAACGACCATGGCGAAGAGCTGGCAAATGCGGTGGCCGACCAGCTGATCTATTCCTCAATCCGCACCGACCAGGACACCCAGCGGCTGTCGATCCCGACCCGCATCGGTGTACGGCATCCGAAACTGTCGATGGTGATCCAGATGATGGAAGCCAATATCGAGGAGCCGATCAGCCCCTCGGTGCTGGCGCAGGACGTGGGCATGTCCACCCGGCAGCTAGAGCGCCTGTTCCGCCGCTATCTGAACCGCTCGCCGAAACGCTACTACATGGAGCTGCGGCTGCAAAAAGCGCGCAACCTCCTGATGCAGACCGACATGAGCGTGATCAACGTGGCCCTGGCCTGCGGCTTTGCTTCGCCGTCGCATTTTTCCAAATGCTACCGGGCGCATTACGACACCACCCCCTACCGCGAACGCGGCAGCAAGGCGGCGACATATAAAGCCTGAAAAGTGAGGTTTCGGGAAGTTTCTAAAGCTTCCCGAAGATCACGTCGGAATTGGTGTTGAGGTCGAATTTCAGCACCACGATCCCGTCGCCGTAGTCGTGGATGAAAGCGTAGTAATAGCAATAACTCAGAGTGGCGTCGTTCCAGTAGATCCGGACCTCTTTGCTGAAGCCGTTCAACAGTTTCTGCTGCGCCGCCACACCACCGCTAGTAAAGTCCCGCGGGTAGATCATCTGCATCCGCCCATGTGCGCTGTGCAGCTGTTCAGGCGTGTATTCGTCGCGCCCGCCCAGCCGGGTGATCAGTTGCTTGAAATCGCGGGTCTTGATCACTGTGTCCACAAAGCGCTCATAGCTGTCATAAGACTTGAAGACGCTGTCCTGCCCCCAAGCCAGCCCCGGCAGGGCGGCGAGGAAGAGAGCTGCTATCAGGTTTTTCATGGCGGGGTCCCTATGCTGTTACATTATTGGCCTTTTCTGACAATGTAGCTCCGCTCATCTGGATATCCTGAAAATCGCCCCCTCGCTTTCGGAGGCGAACCAGATGCTGCCGTCCGGTGCTTCCTGGACGTCGCGGATACGGCCGGTTTCATCGCTGCGCAGCTGCTCTGCCTCGCGCAGAGGGCCGCCGGACAGGCGCGAGATATAGTCGAATTTCAGTGATCCCACGAAGATATCCCCACGCCACTGCGGCCACATCCTTCCGGAATAGATCATCATGCCAGAGGGGGCGATGGAGGGGTCCCAGTACCACTCCGGCTGTTCCATCCCCGGTTTCGCAGTGCCTTCGCCGATCTTCAGGCCGGAGTAATGGCGCCCGTATGAGATCACCGGCCAGCCGTAGTTGGCACCTTTGCGCACCCGGTTCACCTCATCGCCGCCCTTGGCGCCATGTTCCGCTACCCAGAGATTTCCCTGCAAGTCCAGAGACATCCCTTGCGGATTGCGGTGGCCGTAGGACCAGATTTCCGGCTGCGCCCCGGCCTGGCCGGCAAACGGGTTGCCAGCCGGCACCGTACCGTTCCGATTGATCCGGACCACCGATCCCTGATGCCGCTGCAAGTCCTGAGCGCTGGGCCGGTCGCCGCGCTCACCCAATGAAACAAACAGGGTGCCATCCCGTGCTTCGACAACGCGGGCCCCGAAATGCCGCCCGCCGCGCGCTCCCGGCGCTGCTTCGAACAGCAGTTTGACATGTGTCAGCTGCCTGTTGTCCCGGCTCAGCCGCCCGGAGGCCAGCGCGGTGCCTGCGCCGCGCCCCTGGCGTTTGGCAAAGGTCAGGAAGATTTCGCGGCTTTGGGAAAAATCCCGCGGCACCATAACGTCCAGCAAGCCGCCCTGCCCCTCCGCTGCCACCGCAGGCACGCCTGCGATGCGCTGTTTGCGCCCTTCCCGGACGTAGAACAGCTGCCCGTCGCGCTCCGTGACAAGCACGCCGCCATCCGGCAGGAAATCAAGCGCCCAAGGCACGTCAAAGCCCTCTGCCATGCGGCTGATGGTGAGCTCTCCAAGACTGCTGGAAAGATTTTCTGCCCAGGCCGCAGAGGAAAGCGTCAAAAACGTTACGGCAGCCGTCAGGAGAAGGGATTTTCGCAGCATCAGGGCCTTTTCCTTTCTCTGATTCCCCTGTAGAGGCACGCCCGCGCTGCATCCGGGGATCCTATGGAGATGCAGCTTCAACCAAACGGCCCGAGGAAATAGTTCCGGTTCGATAAGTCTTTTCTTTTTCAACCGCCTTGCCTAGGGTCCGATGTGAACATTTTTGTTCCAACAATGGGAGTTTTCAAATGAAGAAACTGCTGATGGCCACCGCGGCCGCTGCGCTGACGGCTGGCACCGCATTTGCCGGCGGCCACGCCAAGGAAGTGAAACTGGGCGTGCTGTTCGGCTTCACCGGCCCGATTGAATCGCTGGCCCCCGCCATGGGCGACGGCGCCGAACTGGCAATGGCCGAAGTCACCAAGTCGGGCAAGCTGCTGGACAGCGCCACCGTGACTCCGGTCCGCGCCGACACCGGCTGCATCGACAACGGCCTGGCCGTGGCAAACGGCGAAAAGCTGATTGCTGAAGGCGCCAACGGCATTATCGGCGGCGACTGCTCGGGCGTGACCGGCGCCATCCTGCAGAACGTGGCGATCCCGAACGGCATGGTGATGATCTCGCCGTCGGCGACCTCGCCCGGCCTCAGCACCATGGAAGACAACGGCCTGTTCTTCCGCACCTCGCCGTCGGACGCGCGTGAAGGCCAGGTGATGGCCGAGATCCTGAAAGAGCGCGGCATCAATTCGATCGCCCTGACCTACACCAACAACGACTACGGCAAAGGCCTGGCGGACGCGATCAAGACCTCGTTCGAAGGCGTTGGCGGCGAAGTCACCATCGTGACCGCACATGAAGACGGCAAGGGCGACTATTCGGCTGAAGTCGGCGCACTGGCCTCTGCCGGCGGCGACATCCTGGTGGTTGCAGGCTACCTGGACCAGGGCGGCCTGGGCATCATCCAGGGCGCACTGGACTCCGGTGCATTTGACACCTTCGGCCTTCCCGGCGGCATGATCGGCGACACCCTGCCGGCAAACGTTGGCCCGGACCTGGATGGCTCCTTCGGCCAGATTGCGGGCTCGGACTCCAAAGGCGCCGAAATCTTTGCCGAAATGGCAAAGGAAGCGGGCTTTGACGGCACCTCGGCTTACGCGCCGGAATCTTATGACGCAGCAGCGCTGTTCATGCTGGCCATGCAGGCGTCCAACTCCACCAACCCGGCGGATTACGTCAGCAAGATCCTGGACGTGGCAAACGCGCCGGGCGAGCCGATCAACCCGGGCGAACTGGGCAAGGCACTGGAAATCCTCGCCGCTGGCGGTGAGATCGACTATCAGGGCGCGACCGGCGTCGAGCTGATCGGCCCGGGTGAGAGCGCTGGCTCCTACCGTGAGATCGAAGTGAAGGGCGGCAAGAACGAAACCCTGCGCTTCCGCTGATAACCATCAGAAAAGCAACGAAAAAGAGCAGCCCGGGCTGTTCCAAGTTTAAAAACGCCGCAAAATCGCGGCAGGGGATGAAATGACATGATCGTCGTCGAGGACTTGCATAAGCACTTCGGCGGGTTCCACGCGGTGGACGGCGCTTCGCTGGAAATCGCTAAGGGCTCCATAACCGGTTTGATCGGCCCGAACGGTGCCGGCAAAACCACTTTGTTCAATGTAATCGCGGGTGTTCTGCCGCCGACCTCCGGCCGTGTCACCATGGATGGCGAGGATATCACCGGCCTGCCCCCGCATGAGCTGTTCCACAAAGGGCTCTTGCGCACCTTCCAGATCGCGCATGAGTTCTCCTCGATGACCTGCCGGGAAAACCTGATGATGGTGCCGGGCAACCAGTCGGGTGAGACCCTGTGGAACACCTGGTTCGGCCGCAAGCGGATCGCCGACGAGGAACGCGCGCTGCGCGCCAAGGCGGATGAGGTGCTGGAGTTCCTCACCATCAGCCACATCGCGGATCTGAAAGCGGGACAGGTGTCAGGCGGCCAGAAAAAGCTGCTGGAACTCGGCCGCACCATGATGGTGGACGCCAAGATCGTCTTCCTGGATGAGGTCGGTGCCGGCGTGAACCGCACCCTGCTCTACACCATCGCCGATGCCATCAAGCGCCTCAATGAAGAGCGTGGCTATACCTTTGTTGTCATCGAGCACGACATGGAATTCATCGGCCGCCTCTGCGACCCGGTGATCTGCATGGCCGAGGGCAAGAAGCTGGCCGAAGGCACGCTGGACGAGATCAAGGCGAACGAGCACGTGATCGAAGCCTATCTGGGCACTGGTCTCAAGAACAAAGACAAGCTGGCCGAGGCGTAATGCCTCTGCGCCGCGTTGCCCCCCTGCGAAGGGGAACGGAGCATATGAATGTCTGAACCATTTTTGATTGGCGACTGCATGACAGGCGGATACGGCAAGGGGCCGGATATCCTGCATGACTGCACCATCGCCGTGAACCCCGGCGAAATCGCCGTAATCGTAGGCCCGAACGGGGCCGGTAAATCCACCGCCATGAAGGCAACCTTCGGGATGCTGAATGTCCGGTCCGGATCTGTGCGCCTGGGCGGTGAGGATATCACCGCGCTGTCACCGCAGGACCGGGTGATCAAGGGCATGGGGTTTGTGCCCCAGACCCACAACATCTTCACCTCGATGACGGTGGAGGAAAATCTGGAGATGGGCGCCTTTATCCGCACCGATGACATCCGGGACACGATGGAGCAGGTCTATCACCTGTTCCCGATCCTGAAGGAAAAGCGCAACCAGCCGGCCGGTGAACTGTCCGGCGGCCAGCGCCAGCAGGTGGCGGTGGGCCGCGCACTGATGACCAAGCCGAAGGTGCTGATGCTGGACGAGCCCACCGCAGGTGTCTCCCCCATCGTGATGGATGAGCTGTTCGACCGCATCATCGAGGTCGCCCGCACCGGGCTGCCGATCCTGATGGTGGAACAGAACGCCAAGCAAGCGCTTGAGATCGCAGACAAAGGCTATGTTCTGGTGCAGGGGCGCAATGCCTATACCGGCACCGGCAAGGAACTGCTGGCCGATCCCGAAGTACGCAAGTCGTTCTTGGGGGGGTGAGATGTCAATTGCAACATTTTACGCCGCGGGCATGACTATGAGTGCACTGCTCTCGTCTGGGACTTTAACTTCGGCATCAGAAACGCCAGCAATCTTGTCTTCCTATCAGTGCGAAATGCAGCCGGAATGCGAAACCAGAGTAGAGTGTCTGACCAATGACCGTTCGGAATGCGTTGAGATCGAGACATGCAACGGTAGTCCGTTTTCATTGAAAATCGACGTGACCGATGCACGGTCCGAAGACGGTGGTCAATTCGTTCTGCTTTACTCAAGTGATTTACCCGACCGCGCTCCTGTTAAGGGTCAAATAACCTCCAAGGAGAAAGGGCTACGTCTATTGGTCGCTCCGCTTCCAAGGCCTGATGTCTCTTTGTGGTTTGCAACGTGGTTTGAAGAGAACTCAATAATGCTCATGGAAAGGCGTTCTGGTGGCGGTGCTCCATACACTGGGTCTTGCGAGGTGAAAGAATAATGGATCTTCTCAACGCCCTCGTGGCGCTTACCAATTTTGTTGTCATTCCGGGGCTGGCCTATGGCAGCCAGCTGGCGCTCGGCGCGCTGGGGGTGACGCTGATCTACGGGATCCTGCGGTTCTCGAACTTTGCCCATGGCGACACCATGGCCTTTGGCGCGATGGTGACAATCCTGTTCACTTGGGCTTTCCAGTCGATGGGCATCAGCTTTGGCGTGCTGCCGACGGCCCTGCTCGCCCTGCCCTTTGGCATTGCCGGCACCATCCTGCTGGCGCTGCTGACCGACCGTACCGTCTACCGCTTTTACCGCGAGCAGAAGGCGAAGCCTGTGATCTTCGTGATGGTCTCGCTCGGGGTGATGTTCATGATGAACGGCCTTGTGCGCTTCATCATCGGCCCCGGCGACCAGCGCTTTGCCGATGGCGAACGCTTCATCATCAAGGCCCGCACCTTCAAGCAGATGACCGGCTTGAACGAGGGCCTGGCGATCAAAACCACCCAAGGCATCACCGTGATCACCGCGATCATCGTGGTGGCAGTGCTGTTCTGGTTCCTGAACAAGACCCGTACCGGCAAATCCATGCGGGCCTATTCGGATAACGAGGATCTGGCGCTGCTGTCCGGCATCAACCCGGAGCGCGTGGTGATGTACACTTGGATGATCGTGGCAGCGCTGGCGACCATTGCCGGCGTGCTTTACGGCCTCGACAAGTCGTTCAAACCTTTCACCTATTTCCAGCTGCTGCTGCCGATTTTTGCCTCCGCCATCGTCGGCGGCCTCGGCAACCCGCTGGGGGCGATTGCCGGCGGCTTCATCATCGCCTTCTCCGAGGTGACAATCACCTATGCCTGGAAAAAGGTTCTGAACTACTCGCTGCCGGACAGCCTGGCGCCTGACGGGCTGGTTCAGCTCCTCAGCACCGACTACAAGTTCGCGGTCTCCTTCGCGATCCTGATTGTTGTCCTACTGTTCAAGCCCACCGGCCTCTTCAAAGGGAAAGCGGTATGACCGATACTATGAAACATACCCTTCTTTTCGTCTTTGTCGGCGTGCTGATCCTGGCGGAAGGCGCGACGGACTTCCTGTTCTTCTCCGGCTCCTGGAACTCGGCGCTGGTGATCCTGAACATGGGTTTGATCTCGGCCATCATGGCGATCGGGGTGAACATCCAATGGGGCTTTGCCGGGCTGTTCAATGTCGGCATCATGGGCTTTACCGCGCTGGGCGGGCTGGCGGTGGTGCTAACTTCAACCCCGGTGATCCCCGAGGCCTGGTCCTCTGGCGGCGTCAGCATCGTGATGGCGCTGGTGATGGGCGCCCTGACCGTTGTGTCCGGTGTGATGATCACCAAGTTCATGGCGCCGGGCAAGGCACGCATGCTGGTTCTGGCCGCTGTCATGATCGTTGGGTTCTTTGTCTACCGTGCGATCTTTGATCCGGCAGTGGGCTCGGTTGAGGCCATCAATCCGGCGCTGCAGGGCAATATCGGCGGCCTGGGCCTGCCAGTGCTGCTGGCCTGGCCTGCGGGCGGTCTGCTGGCGGCAGGCGCTGCCTGGCTGATCGGCAAGACCGCTCTGGGCCTGCGTTCGGATTATCTGGCGATTGCCACGCTGGGCATTGCCGAGATCATCCTGGCGGTGCTCAAGAACGAGGACTGGCTGTCGCGCGGCGTGAAGAACGTGGTCGGCCTGCCGCGGCCACTGCCCTATGAGGTGGATCTGCAAAACGACCCCGCCTTTGTGGAAAGCGCCGCAGGGTTCGGGATGGACCCGGTTCTGGCGTCGACCATCTACGTCAAGGCGGGTTATGCGCTGCTGTTCACTGCTGTTCTGCTGGCCTTCCTGTGGATGGCGCAGATGGCACTGAAAAGCCCTTGGGGCCGGATGATGCGCGCGATCCGCGATAATGAAACCGCGGCTGAGGCGATGGGCAAGGACGTAACCCGCCGCCATCTGCAGATCTTTGTGCTGGGGTCCGCCATCTGCGGCATTGCCGGTGCGATGATGACCACGCTCGACAGCCAGCTGACGCCGGGCACCTACAACCCGCTGCGCTTCACCTTCCTCATTTGGGTGATGGTGATCGTCGGCGGTTCCGGCAACAACTTCGGCGCAGTCCTGGGCGGCATGCTGATCTGGTTCTTCTGGATCAAGGTCGAGCCGATGGGCATCCTGCTGATGGAGCTGGTGACTTCCGGCATGGCCGAGGGCAGCGAACTCAAGGCACATCTGCTGGCAAGCGCTTCGCATATGCGGCTGTTCACCATGGGACTGATATTGCTGTTGGTCCTAAGGTTCAGCCCCCGCGGCCTGATCCCCGAAAAGTAACAAAAAAACGCCGCCCCGGTCCTCCGCGGGCGGCGTTTTCTTTCCCGGCTTGCCCCCAGGCCAAGCCCAAAACTGGTTCAGCGCCCCTTGAAGAAACTGCCAAGTATGCCCCGGACAATGCGGCGGCCGGTGGTGCCCTTCAGCTCCTTGATGACCGCTTGCGACATCGCCGAGGCGAACGTGTCCCGCTTGCGGTAAGCCTTGGAGGAGGACCGGCTGACACGCGCACCCGAGTAGCGCCGTGCTGCGTTAAACTCCCGTGCCATCGGCTGCGGCGCGTCTTCCGCGGCGGCTTCGGAGACTTCCGCCTCTTGAGCAGCCGCCTGCGACCTCTGGCTAAGGATTTCATATGCCGAGCGGCGGTCCAAGGCCTCAGTGTACTTGTCAGCCAGATCAGAGGTCTTTAGCAAAGCTGCCCGTTCCGCCGCTGTGATCGGCCCCAACTGTGAACTGGGCGGGCGGATCAGCGTGCGCTCAACCACACCCGGGACGCCCTTCTTTTGCAGCATTGAGGTCACCGCTTCCCCGACGCCAACTTCACGGATCGCATCTTCCGTCGGGAACCGCGGGTTTTCGCGGTAGGTTTCCGCGGCCAGTTTCAGGTTTTTGCGGTCCTTGGCAGTAAAGGCCCGCAGCGCATGCTGCACGCGGTTGCCGAGCTGGCCCAGAATGTCTTCGGGAACGTCGGCAGGATTCTGGGTAATGAAGTAGATGCCGACACCTTTGGACCGGATCAGCCGCGCAACTTGTTCCACCTTGTCAATCAGGGCTTTGGGAGCATCATCAAACAGCAAATGCGCCTCGTCGAAAAAGAACACAAGCCGGGGTTTATCCGGGTCTCCGACCTCAGGCAGCTCCTCGAATAATTCGCTGAGCAACCACAGGAGGAAAGTTGAGTAAAGACCCGGCGCGGCCATCAGCTTGTCAGCCGCCAGGACATTGATCATGCCGCGGCCGGTCGCGTCGCACCGCATCAGATCCGCCAGTTCCAGTGCCGGCTCGCCAAACAGGCCGGCGCCGCCCTGGTTTTCCAGCACCAGCAGGCGGCGCTGGATCGCGCCGATGGACGCTGGAGAGACATTTCCATAGCGCAGGGACAGTTTCCCGCGGTTCTCCCCGATCCAGACCAGCAGCGCCTGCAGATCCTTCAAATCCAGCAAGGGCAAAGCTTCTTCATCTGCTAGCCGGAAGGCAATGTTCAGGATGCCCTCCTGTGCCTCGCTCAGCTCCAGCAAGCGCGAGAGCAGCAAAGGTCCCATTTCGGCAACCGTGGTGCGGACGGGATGGCCCTGCTCCCCATACAGATCCCAGAACGTGACCGGGAAGGCCTGATAGCCGTAGTCTGCAAATCCGATCTTTTCTGCACGGGCAGTGAACGCGCCGTGCAGCTTGTGGCTGGCAGAACCGGATCTGGCCAGTCCGGAGAGATCTCCCTTAACGTCCGCCAGAATGACCGGCACGCCTGCGTTTGAAAATCCTTCGGCCAGGATTTGCAATGTGACCGTCTTACCCGTTCCCGTCGCACCGGCAATCAGCCCGTGCCGGTTGGCGTACTTGAGTTTCAGCCCCTGGGGCTCGCCATACCCTTCGCCGCCGCCGCCAAGAAAAATACTGTCCGTCATGCCTTGCCCCCGCCTGTTTTTACCTGTGGATAACAATACAACGTTAACTTTTGAGTGCGATAGTCAAACATGCCCGCCACAGCAAATGCGGTTGCCGCGGCGGACATTTCCTCCCTGTCAGACTGGCCGTGCCTTGTGCACGGCCTTCTTTTTTGCAGCAGCCCCCCAAGACGCACGCAGCCGGAGCGCCGGCGGGCATTTCCTTCAAATCCGAGCCGAATTGATTTTTTTTGAACTTGCATGTTGACCGAAGGCCAGCCCTTTCGTAACGTCCTACGCAATAACTAAGTCGGCCAGTCCGACGGGGAGACGCAAACACGAAAAAGGGGGCCATCGGGTTCCCTTTTTTGTTGTTGGCGCTGCAGTTACCGGATTTGAAGAGATGTGCGCGGATTTCCCCGCCGATCATTTGTTATTGACCTGACACTGCCTGGGCAGCGTGTTACATGCGATGGCAGCGTCTTTAGAAACACGAGGCATTCATGTTGAAATCCCTGACACCGATTACGCTTGCCGCATTGCTTGCGGTGACCGCGCCGCTGGCTGCGCAGGAAACCGCTGAAGAAGCGGATACCGGCGGGACGGAAACAACCGGGCAGGCAGAGCAGACAGGATCGACTGCAGACCAGCTTTTGGACCTGGGTGAACCTGTCAATGACGGCCCTCAGCTGGGCGAGCGCTATTCCAAGGAAAAGCACGGTGACTGGGAACTCGCCTGCATCAAGACTGAAAATGAAACCGACCCCTGCTCGCTGCTGCAGGTTCTGGCGGGTCCCCAAGGCAATCCGATTGCCGAAGTTTCAATGTTCCGGATCGAGCAGCAAGGCGGGCAGGCAGTTGCTGGCGCAACCGTGATCGTGCCGCTGGAGACCCTGCTGCCGGCCGCGCTGACCATCTCCGTCGACGGCGCTCCGGCCAAGCGGTACAACTATTCCTTCTGCAACCAGCTGGGCTGTGTGGCGCAAATCGGCCTGACCCAGGGCGATATCGATGCCTTCAAGAAGGGCAACGAGGCAGTGCTGTCGCTGCGCCCCGCCCCGGCACCGGAACAGGTTGTGCAAATGAAGTTGTCGCTGAACGGTTTCACCGCGGGCTATGACGTGGTGGATGTAGTCCAGCAGTAAGCTGAACCATCAGCCTGAATAAGAGACGCCGCGGCCCTTGGGACCGCGGCGTTTTCTGTTGCAGGATTAGATTTTCCGCAAGGCCAGAACGGCATTCAGACCGCCAAAGGCAAACGCGTTTGACAGCACGACATTAACCTTGGCCGCACGCGCTTCGTTCGGCACCACATCCAGCGCGCATTCAGGATCGGCTTCTTCATAACCGATGGTCGGGGCAATCACCCCGTCGCGCAGCGCCATGATGCAGGCCAGAAGCTCCACCGCGCCAGTTCCGCCAATCAGGTGGCCGTGCATGGATTTGGTCGACGAGATCATCAGCTTGTCAGCCTGCGGGCCGAAAACATCAGCGACAGCAGCGCATTCCGTTTTATCGTTGGCAGCAGTTCCGGTACCATGGGCGTTGATATAGCCCACCTCGGACGCGTCAATGCGGGCATCCTGCAAAGCCCCCGAAATGGCCCGTGCAGCGCCCTGCTTACTGGGCATCACGATATCCGCCGCATCAGATGACATGGCAAAGCCGATGACTTCACAGAGAATTTCTGCACCGCGCGCCTTGGCGTGCTCATATTCTTCAAACACAAAGATGCCGGCGCCTTCGCCCTGCACCATACCGTTGCGGTTGGCGCTGAAGGGACGGCAGGCGTCTTTGGACATAACCCGCAGGCCTTCCCAAGCCTTGACGCCGCCGAAACACAGCATGGACTCCGAGCCGCCGGTGATCATCACCGGGCTCATCCCCGAACGCACCATCTGAAATGCCTGCGACATCGCGTGGTTGGACGATGCACAAGCCGTTGATACTGTGAAACTCGGGCCTTTGAGGTTGAACTGCATCGACACATGGCCAGCCGCTGCATTGTTCATCAGCTTGGGTACGACAAAGGGGTGCACCCGGTTTTTACCGTCTTCATAGACGCTGCGGTAATTCTCATCCAGCGTCTGCATGCCGCCGCCGGAATTGCCCAGCACCACACCCGCCTTGGCCGACAGTTCACCGTGGAATTCCAGCCCGGACTGCTCAATCGCCTCCTTGGCTGCAGTCAGCGTAAACTGCGTGAAGCGATCATAAAGGCTCATCTGCTGGCGGTTGAAACGGCCTTCGGCCTCAAACCCGCGGACCTGGCCGCCTATCCTGATCGCCAGCCGGTCCACATCGCGGAAATCCAGCTCGCCGATGCCACAGCGGCCCTCGCGCATGGCCTCCAATGTGGCGGGCACAGAATGGCCCAGGGCATTAATGGTCCCTGCCCCGGTGATAACGACTCGTTTCATGGGTGCTTACGCTTTTTCCGAAACCAGCTTGTCGATGCCGGAAATGATCGCAGCAACATTGGAGATGTCGAAGTCGCTCTGCTCGGGCTCATTGGCGTTGAAGGGAATCGAGATGTCGAACTCCTCTTCGATGGCAAAGATGCTTTCCACCAGACCAAGGCTGTCGATGCCCAGATCTTCCAATGTGCTGTCGAGGGTCACATCCGATGGCTCCAGAACCGCCTGTTCGGCAATGATTGCGATGACCTTGTCCTGCGTGCTCATAGTAGGGACCCCCGATCTTTAGGCTGAGGCAGATGTAGTAATTACGCCGCTACTTGAAAACAGCCTTTTTTAACAATTCGATGTCACGCATCAATCGCGGCAGGCGGCGCTGTGCCTTGTACATCTCGGTGTGGGTTTCCATCTTGACGCCCGGATAGCCCATGATCACGCGTCCCGCCGGCACATTGGACAGGATTTTGGTTCCGCCTCCGGCAATGACGCCATCGCCAATGAAAATATTGTCGACCACACCGCACTGGCCGCCCAGAACCACATTGTTGCCGATATCGACCGAGCCGGAGACACCGGTCTGTCCGCACAGCAGGCAATCGTCGCCGACCTTGGTGTTGTGGCCAACATGCACGAGGTTGTCGAGCTTGGTGCCATTGCCGATTACCGTGTTGCGGATCGTGCCGTTGTCGATGGTGCAATTGGAGCCAAGCTCGACATCATCACCGATGGTTACTGCGCCCAGAGAGTGGATTCGCACCCAGGACTGCGCCTTGGCTTCACCTTGGTCGCCCATGGTCTTGCGGGCGTTTTCGGCACCGGAGACCTCAGGGGTCACATAGGAGAATCCATCTCCGCCCACCCGGGCACCTGGCTGGGCTCGGAAACGGTCGCCAATGCTGGCCCTGGCTCCAATCGAAACCATTTCACGCAATTGCGCATCCTCGCCAATCACCGCATCCGCACCAATGTAGCAATGCGGGCCGATGACCGAACGCGCGCCGATCTTTGCACCTGCTGAGATGACAGCCAGCGGCCCAACGGAGACGCCCTCTCCCAATTCTGCGGAGGCATCGACAACGGCAGAGGGATGGATACCAGCGGCAAATCCCTGGCCGGGGTCCAAAATGGCCGTGACGCCGGACATTGTCATCCGCGGGCGCGGCGTGAAAATAGCGGCTTTCAGGCCGAAAGACTGCCAGTCAGCGCCTTCCCAAAGGATTGCCGCCTGCGCCTGGCCCGCCTGCAAACCCTCGGCATATTTGGGCGCCATTGCCATGGCGATCTGGCTGGCACCAGCATCCTGCGGCTCGGCCGCGCCTGCGATCTGCAGGTCCAGGTCGCCCTGGGCTTCTGCACCCAGGGACTCGGCGATCTGGCGGATAGTGAACATGGCAGGCCCTTTCAGAATTATCCTGTATGGGCCTGATATTTACCCCTGAACGCTGGGCAGCACCACCCCTGCCCGCTCCAGCGCGGCCCAGACCTTGGCGTCGCGGCCATAGACATCGCGGCGGAACTCCGCGCGGCCTTTTCCGGAGACAACTGCAGTCCGGTAAATGATATGCACTGGCACTTTGGTCTCAAGCTCGACCTTGGTTTCCTTGCCGGAATTCAGGATGCGGTGAAAGAAATCCTTGGGGTTTTCGGTCTGCTTGGCCAGCAGCGCATAGGCGAATTCGAACGGCTGGGCCAGGCGGATGCAGCCATGCGAGAATGCACGGACTTCCCGGGCAAAAAGGCTCTTCTGCGGGGTGTCATGCAGGTAGATGTTGTACTTGTTCGGGAACATGAACTTGACCAGCCCCAGTGCGTTGCGGCTGCTCGGCGGCTGGCGCATGGAATAGGGGAAGTTCCGCGCGGTGTACTGGGTGAAATCCGCGGTGCTGCGGTCGACAACACGGCCGCGGCGGTCGGTGATCTGAATGTGGCCGACGGCGCCGGGATTGTTCTGCAGCTGCGGCAGGTATTCCTTAGTGATGATCGAGCGCGGCACATACCAGCTCGGATTGATCACCATATGCTCCATTTCGTCGGAGAATTCCGGGCTGCGGCGGTCATGGGTGTTCTTGCCGATCACCGAGCGGGTTTCAAAGGTAACGTCGCCATTATCGACAATCTTGGCGGTAAAGTCGGTCTGGTTGACCAGGACATGACGCTCGCCCCGGTCCGGCGTCAGCCAGCGCTCCCGCTCCATGGCGATGATGATCGATTTCAACCGTTCGGAGACGGGCTTGTTGACTTCGGAAATGGTGCCTGCTCCGGCCACGCCGTCAGTTTCCAAACCATGGTCGGACTGGAAGCTTTGCACGGCCTTTTCGAGGGCGGCATCATAGCTGCGCGCGGCGCTGCGCGGAAGGTAGCCCATCGTCATCAAACGGTTGCGCAAGGCGATGACAGCAGGCCCCTGGTCGCCTGGCTCCAGCTTCTTGGCCTTGACCACAGGCCCCCAGCCGCCAGCGGCCAGGATCTGTTCCAGCCGAAGCTTTTCGCGCAGCAGGCCCCGGTATTGCGGCGAAGCAGGCACCAGGCTGCGCATGTAGGCAAAAGGCTGACCGTCACGGATACCGTTCAAGAAGCTGGCACCGTCCACAGTATGTTTCTTGCGCACCATGCCATCGTCGATCCGCGACGGAACCAGCAGGCCGGTTTGCAAATCGGTGGCGTAGTCCACCAAGGCCTGGCTCAGCGCCGCCTCGACGTTGCCGATATCCCGGGTCGTTCGGGCATCGCGCATCTGCTGCATCAACGCGCTGACCTGGGCTGAGCGGTCCGGCAGCCCGTGCGCGCTGGTTTCCCCAAGTGCCGCCAGCAGAGCACTGCGGCGCTGGCGCGAGGCCTCATCCGTTCCGGTCCAGATCGCCTGATACCCGTTTTCACGGTAAAAGCGGGCAACTGCATCGCTGGAAGATGCTGCCTCTGCCACAGCCTGGCGGAAAGCCGCCGACACTTCAGCCTGCGCCGGGCTGTATGCTGCCCCTGCCATCAAGCCGCCCAATGCCAGGGCAAACAGCCCGGCTTTGAACCCCGGCAAAATCTTTCCAGCGGAAGCGCGCATCATAATCTCCGGTCCTCGAGCCGCATTTAGTCAATTCTGGCAGTGCCTATCTGAAATTCTGGTAAATGCCAGCCTTCGTTGTCCATTCACAATCGCGAAATGTTAACATTGATGCACCAGCGCCGCGTCTATGAGACTCACCTGCAACAGTCGCGGGGAAAAGTTGGATCAGCCTCCCCTTTTGCGCAAGAAATTGCCGAAATCCGTCCTATCCATACTGCCGCGGCAAAGAATTGTTGGAACACGATTCAGGGTGTGCCATACAAGCCGCACGTTAACTAAGAAGTTAGCGGGCCTGTAACATCGGGCAACTAGGCAGGACGAAATAAAGCGTACGGGACGGCGCAGTGAAAATGGCAGAAACCGCGGGCACGGGGATCTCCCGGCGTTCTCTTTTGGGTGTATTTGCTGCAACCGCAGTGGCAGCGGCACCGACCTTCTCCAATGCAGCAGGTTTCTTGCGCGGCGGCGGCGACATCCGGCGCATCCGCATGTACTCGGGCCGCACCGGCGA
This sequence comes from Leisingera sp. ANG-Vp, assembly GCF_000813725.1. Lineage (GTDB taxonomy): Bacteria > Pseudomonadota > Alphaproteobacteria > Rhodobacterales > Rhodobacteraceae > Leisingera. The sequence goes on along the minus strand of NZ_JWLD01000002.1, from coordinate 112,153 downwards.
GCGTTTGGATATGGTCTATTGGATCGACGGCCAGTACATCAAAGACGCTGTCCGGGAAGTAAACCACTTCATGCGGGACTGGCGCACTGATCAGGTCAAAGACATGGACCTGCGCACCATTGATATCATGGCGGCCTCCCACAACCTGCTGGACGTGAACGAACCCTACATGCTGCTGTCCGGCTACCGCAGCCCCCAGACCAACGCAATGCTGCGCAACCGCTCGCGCGGGGTGGCGAAGAACTCCCTCCATATGCGCGGCCAGGCCGCCGATCTGCGGCTGTCGTCCCGTTCGGTTTCGCAGATGGCCAAGGCCGCAGAGGCCTGCCGTGCCGGTGGTGTCGGCAAATACTACCGCTCCAACTTTGTGCATATGGATTGCGGCGTTGTCCGTAGCTGGCGCGGCTAAGCCAGAGACATTTTGCAAGAATGCAAGCCTGCAGGTTCCGCTGCAGGCTTTTGCATTTTAAGGCAGAGACTTCCGGGCGGATGGTTCCGGCCCATGTCATGAATTTGGAAACAGGCGGTTTTTCCCGTTGCAGAGGTAGCAAAGCGCGGGTATACCCCGGCTAACGACGCACCCATAGCTCAGCTGGATAGAGCGCTGCCCTCCGAAGGCAGAGGTCTGAGGTTCGAATCCTCATGGGTGCGCCATAAAAATCAATCACTTAGCGAACGACCATTCTGACAGATTTCTGTTACGCGCAACTGATACAAGTGCTCCTCAAACACAATGGCCTGCAAATCCATGGGCACCGGTTCGATTCCGGGGCACGCCGGCACCTAAAACCAAACACATGCCCCATTCCAAAAACTATTGAGCAAACGGCTCTCCACACGCTTCTCAACTTTCTATGTTCACCCCCTATTCGTTCTGGGTTATTGGGCAACGAAAACCCCAATCTGGAGCGAGCTTTAAGCAGGAACGCCATTAAAGTTGAAAGGCTACCCGACGGCCAAGTGAGTATTCGCAAGGGGTCATGGTTCGACGTTTTCCAGGAAGAACGCCGCGAGCCTTGGGCGGTCTGGTACGAGAACATGCACGCGGAGTACGGCTATGTCGGCTATCTCGATATGGCTAGAGCACTGCGCGAACTGGCACCTCTGCAATGAGCGGTTGGCCCTGGACTGTTCCCGAGGATCCCCGCGGAGCTTTCTCACTCTTTTTATGGGGGTGCGTAGCGGCTTATCCGTCGCGCCCAGGTTCGTTGGGATCGCTGGAGAAAAGCGCGATCTTGTTGCCTTGCGGATCGCGAAGGTAGCCAACATAGAAATGAGGCCCATAGTCCACACGAAAGCCCGGCTGGCCTTCGTCGGAACCGCCTGCGGAAAGCGCATCGGCATGAAGATCACGAACCTGCCTTTGACTACGCACCTCAAATGCTACCATCGAACCGTTGCCGGCTGACGCCGGGCGCCCGTCAAAGGTTGGTTTTACGTAGTAATCAGAGGAAACTGGGGACCGCCCCGGGCCAACGGGTAACGTGTAACTCAGCCCTTCAGGCCCTTCCTTCAGCTCGTAGCCCAGGGCAGGCAGAAACGCTGAGTAAAACTGTTCTTCGCGCGCTATGTCATCTGCACCGACTGTGACGTAGGCAATCATGCTGAGTGCTCCTTTTCTGGACAGCATCACATGCCGCCCTACATTTTCGTATTCCCGTATTCTTCCGAGGTGGGATAGAGCGGCCTGCATCCAACATTTCACTTCCACCGCGGGCCGCTCGACGATCAAACTTTCTGGCAATCTTCACCTTATTGAAAGCGCCTCGCAGCAAGGTGCCCAAACTCCGTTCTCGCGGACGGAGAGAGCGGCCCACTGTATCGCCTACAACGGTGCATATGCCCGGTGGGTCGCTCACTCGTAGACCGGCAGCTACCGGGACAAAGCCGTCGTTCGCCGAACCTGCAGCCTGGGTACCCTTACATGTCTGCTATGAGCAGAGAGCGGTCATATGCGCCTGCAGCATACAAGCTAGGCGACGAAGGCACTAAGGGCTCGTACCCGCCTCTTTCCGCGGCGAGATCAGGCAGCCGGCTCAAGCGACTTACCGCCATCAGCAACCTGGTTTTGGCCCAAGGCGCCGAAAATAGACAGGCCGCAAAATTTTCTTCCATGTACCCCTCTGCCAACCGGTAAGGTGGGCGCTCAATAGTTTGGGAGCGGCGGCCTAATGTGATAGTATTTGGCACAAGTTGCGTTGAGGCCAGTTCGAGCGGGTTCATTTGCTCTGAAAGGGACGTAACTGCCATGATGCTTCATAACGAGTTAAAGGGCGCTTTGCCCGCACTTCTTACTGCCGCTCTGATTGCAACCGCACCGGCTCATACCGAAGCGCAGGTGCGCGAGGAAAGCCATGGCGTTGTGCTTCTGCGCGGGCTGCCGACGCTGGAAACGGCTCACAGCATAGCAATTGTCGAGCTTGACCCGGAGCAGGCAAACTTCGGGGAATTATTAAGCGAGGTTGAGCAGCCGGAAATGACTCACCCTTTGCATCATCTGTACTACAGCCCTGCCGGGCGGCTCTATGCGACCGGCCTGGATCCGGTTTGCAGCCTTGCGGAAATCGGATTGGAGCGGGACGCCACCGGAGCACCGCAAGTCACGGGTTTTGACTGTCTCGATACTCAGGGCCAGATGGTAGGCGAAGACATCATGTGGCATTCCTCAAATGGCAAGGAGTACATGTTCGTCACTTTCATGGGAGGCCTCGGTGGTGATGACGGCGGAACGCTGGGGGTGTTTGATCCGCAATCCAATGCGGTTGTCAAAGTCATCGAAGCGCGGCCAAGCCAGGTGGGCGCGGACCAGCCATATATAATGTACCCGCATGGCATCTCCGCCTTTCAGGACCGGATGATCATCACCTCGACGGTGCATCCTGACCTTGCCACCGGCGTCGGAAACGCGCTGACCGTCATTGACCTCAACTCCTTGGAACCCATCCAGAATATCGTGGTGGAGAACGAAAAACCGCTCGGCTTCCCGTCGTCGCCCGTGGAAGTGCTGTTCGCCCGGCCCACGATGAATGAAAACATTAAGCCAGCGGTGCTGGTGAATACGATGTTCGGGTTTGAAACCTGGAAGGTCCCCTATGACGAAGCCTCCAAAACTTTTGGCAGCCCCGAAGTTCTTTACAGCGGTGTGGCAAACAACACGGCTGTGCCGCTGGAGTTCTATGGCACAGAAACGGAGCTTTTCATCAGCCATGCCCTGCCTGGTGTGGTGAAGCGCTATGACCTCTCCAAACTCCCTGAACTGGTGTCCACCGGTCCGGACATTCAGGCAGAAGCCGGTGCGCATCACATGATTTTCTTCAAATCGAAATCCGGCCGCGATCTGATTGCGATCCAGAACAACTTGCTGAACCTCGGCAATGCGGCAGACAATGATCCGACTGACGTGGACTTCATAGCGGCTGTGAATGCCCATACGATCACTGTGCATGATTTGGCCACCGGCGAACGCCTGGGCACAGTGAACTTCCGAGAGAAGTACAACAAGGGCGTGGACAACCTTGAAGGGCTGTTCGGATCCGGTTTCGTGCATCATCACTGAGGCGGTGCGGCGATGGCTGACCAGCGCTGGATTGCGGCAGTCGCGGCGGCGGTTACCATAGGAGGCGGAGCGTTCTTCACGGTGAGGGCGCTTCCGCCAGATCCGACGCCGGTTGCGGGGTTCTCGGCGCCGTTTGTTTTCGGGCGGTTTTCAGTGCCGCAGGACAATCCGCTGACCGAGGAGGCATTTGCCCTCGGGCGGCGACTGTTTTACGATCCGGTGCTTTCCGGCAGCAACGACCGGTCTTGTGCAACCTGCCACATCCAGCGGCTTGCTTTCACAGACGGCCTCCCCAAAGCTGCCGGGCTGGATGCTGAAGACCTGGACTTCAGCAGTATGAGCCTGGTGAACCTGCTGTGGGGGCAGGAACGGTTTTTCTGGGACGGCAGAGCTCTCGGCCTAGAGCAGCAGGCTCTGCTTCCGATTCAAAACCCGAGGGAAATGGCACAGGATCTTGAGGGGCTGGTCAGCGAACTTAATGGCTCCCGCCAATACCGGCGGATGTTCCGGCAGGCCTATGGGGATGTGTCATCCGAGAACATCGCGCGTGCGCTGGCCACTTTCATGCGAATGCTCATCTCCGCCGATTCCAAATATGACCGCTTCCTTCGCGGCGAGGCGAAGCTGTCCGAGCAAGAGGAACTGGGCCGCAAGCTCTTCATGGCCCACCCGGACACCAAGGCTTCGCTTCGCGGCGGCAATTGCATCGACTGCCACAGCCAGTTCCTCACTTCCGGGTTCCGGGACGGTCTGGATGGTTTCTCCAACAACGGTCTGGACAGAGACGCAGACTTGCCCGCCGGATTAATGGCAGTCACCGGCAACCCGGCGCATAAGGGTTTCTTCAAAGTACCAACGCTGCGCAATATCGCCGTGACAGCCCCCTATATGCATGACGGGCGCCTGCGGACGCTTGAAGACGTGATGGACCACTACAATGACGGGGTGGTGGTCAGCGACACGCTGAGCCCCCTCATTCTCGAAGCCGACAACGCCGCTTCACCACCTGGCTCCTTTGTGGGATTGCGCCTGACGGACAATGAGAAGGCTGCGATCATAGCCTTTCTCCGCACTCTGACGGACGAAACGTTTCTATCGGATGACCGGTTTTCCAATCCATTTGAAGGAGAGAAGTGATGCCCGCCGTGAAGCCGCAATTCACCAACATCTTGCTGGTTGTCCTGCTTGCGCTCACTGCTTGGCATGCCTTCTGGAAACCGGACCCTCCCAACAATCAGCTGCGGCTCGTCTTTACAGCTGAGGCCAATGGGAAGGATCTGGTCTTTGATCAGTTCCTGTATGAAAACCCAAGCGGACCGGGGCAATTCAGAGTGCAGAACTTCCGTTTCTATATCAGCAATATTCAGCTTTCGGGGGAAGATGGAACCTATTTTGAACCTGACAGCTACCATCTGGTTCGGTTCGGCAGCCAAAGCAATAAATCTTCGATAGAGCTGAACAATGTTCTGTTGAAATCCTACTCCAGCCTCTCCTTTTCGGTCGGCATAGATGAACCGGCGAACTCCTCTATCGAACCGCGCGGCGACCTGGATCCGAACAGCCAAATGGCCTGGAACTGGGAAGTCGGCTATAAGTTCGTTGTGTTTGAGGGCAGCCTGAAAATGGGCGAAAGCATCCAGCCTTTGGTCTACCATGTGGGCTTTAGCGAAAACCGGCGCGACCTCCTGTTCACCCGGCCCATTGAAGAAGATCTTATCGGCACGAGTGAGGTGAGTTTCAAAGTAGACGTCATGAAACTGTTTGACAGCGCATCTGTATTGAACCTTGCGCAGTTGCAGTCGGTGAAATTTGACCGTCAGGACGCGAGAGTACTGGCGGAAAACTACTCCAGAATGTTCTCCATCGAAGAAAACTGATCTCAATGCAGTGGAACTTCAATGCCTTCGTCACTGGAGTTGCAGTCCGGCAGCAACACAAAACAAGGGCGAGAAGGGTTAGAAAAAGTGATTTTTTTCAGTGTGATATCGACCTGGCACCAGTGAGCATAGCCGTACCCTTAACGCCCACAGGGCACTGTTCGCAATATGCTGCGTGTGCGAAGGGTCGCAACGCGACAAAGGTCCGCTTTGGGCTCCGAACAGCCATTGGCTCTGGTATCCATCAAAGAACGCCCCCGAAACGACAAAAGCCCCGGCAACCACCGGGGCTTTCTGTTCGCTTGCTCCAGATCGACCATCTAGGCTGGCCGCAGCGCGATGGAAATCGCCTCCCACGCATCCTGCCCTGTGCCGCCGAATGCAGCGGCGGGAATGGTTGCCGGCACGTCCACAGTCTGGCTGCAGCCCATAGACGTAATCCCCACAGCATCGACCGCGACAACGCCGGAATGATGGCCGGCGCAATTGGCATCGAGGCCGCGCCTTCGCTTGTGACCACAGGAACGTCCAGCGGCGTGGAGGTATCTACGCCCCGGTACACACCGCAGATAATGGCTGTCGCCGAGTTGCTTTCCGCTGTGGACCAATCCACGGATGACACCGCGCCGCTCAGAGGTCCGAGAAGAACCCCGCCGCGCGGGTTGGCTGAGCCGGTTACGGCAATCTCCGAGAAGCCGGTCACACCCCAGCCGCCCTGCCCCGTGTCGCAGGCAAACCAGATCATGACCACATCGCCCGCTTGGGTGCCTGCTGGCAAAGCCACGGATCCGCTCAGCTGGCTTGTGGCCGCCGTGTCAGTGACGACTCCAACCGTTGTTATGCCTGAGGATCCAAAGCGTCGGCGTCCGGACGCAAGAGGCAGGGAGAGACCAAGACCGAGCATCGCTTATCCTTTCTTCCGCACGCGGCCGGATAGTGTTTCCACCTTATCACCGCAGTTCAGCAGGGCACGGCGGTCACGCCCCCAAAGCACTTCTATCTGCTGGTCATTCAGCCAGCCTGCTGGGATTTGCGCGGGCTTGGCGCACGGGTCCACCGCGTCAACGGATGGCGTTAAGCCGCCGCACCCGGCCAGCGCCAAGGCAGCGCTCCACGATTACAGGTTCCGCATAGGCGGCCTCCTCTTGCCTGCGGGCCTATTCTGCCCTCAGCTGCGCAATTCTGCGCCGCTCAGTATTCAGCTTCCGTCCTGCCTCGATCATCGCCAGCCGCTAAGCGTTGTGCGCAGCCACGCGGGCAGCGCTCCCCAAGCGATATCCCTGCCAACCTGTGGTGCCCGAAATCGCAAGCGTTCCGACCACCAGCCAGAGAACAAGCCCGGCGTTCATGCTGCCTCGATTGCTTCGAGGCACATCGCGCGCTCTGAAACCCGCCTGTTAGTCAGGCCGCGGATTACCCTGCCCCCCGCCCTATTCCAGCGCGGCAGCTCGTTGCAGACGCCGATCAGATCCCCGGCATTGGCCTTGCGCACCAGTGTCGAGCGGCAAGCGGCACCCGGGCCGATGTTGTAGGTCCAAGAAACGAGGACGATTTTCATTCCCACCGGAACAACGGCGGTCAGACACCGGTCAAGCTGTGCCTCATAGCTGGCAATCTCCTGAGCCAGCATCTTGTCGCACTCTTACTTGCTGTGGCTGTCGCCTGGCTTCACGCCCTTGGTCTCTCCGTAGCAAACCGTCCAGACGCCCACAACATCGCGGTAGGCCTCAGTCCGTAGGCCTTCCCATTGCCCGATGAACGATACGGCCGAAGCCAGGGCGATAGAGCTGCCTGCGATGACGCCCACGTACAGTTTGCGGATCGCGCCGCTCTCATCGCCCCTGAACACCCGCCATAGGCCGGAGGCAGGCTGGACCAGGATGCGCGCGAAAATCGCCAGCAGATTCACCCCCGCCGCAATCGCCGCGAATACCAGAGGATCAAGCCCAAGCATGTCAGGCGTCACCAGGGAGATGAACACCGGCAAAACGGACACAACCGCTGCCACAACCAGCAGCCGCTCAGACAATGCGCCGGACAGAGTTTCTTTCCAGTTTGAGATCATCTTCATGTTGTTCTCCATGTCTAGAGAGCCCGCAGGCGGGCCAAGGTGGTTCAATTTGAGGGGTGATCAATCCTTGCGGAGGGCCTGTTCGATGCCGTCCAGCATAGTCATGATGCGGTCATACTGCTGCGCCTGGACGTCTGTCTTCGCCTTCAGAACGGCGATATCAGTTGCGTTCTGGGACTGTCGGCTGTGAAGCAGCCCCATCCAGCCAAGGACCGGGAGCACAATCCACTGCATCAGAGGGGTGATCCATTCGGGGAAGGTATTCATGGATCACCCCTCAGAACGCTACAGCCAGTTCAGCCACGCCGGGCGGCACATCCGGCCAGTTTCCGTCTGCCTGCGCCTCGCGCATGGCCTTGATCCAGGCCACGCCCGCGCGGTAGGTCGCCATCTGCGCATCGTCGAGCGCTGACGCCGCCGCAGCGGCCAGCAAGTTGAGCTGCGCCGTTTCATCGATCACGGCCAGAATGCGCTGGCGGCATTCAGCCTTGCGGGACAGCGCGAGATCTTCCGCCGCTGTTGCGGCCACGTCGGCTGCCGTTGTGATCTTCAGGGAAAAGCTCATGCGTCCTCCTCAGCCTTGCGCAGGATCGGATCCGGGATCGGCCCGTCAGCCACCACAACCACCGGATTCTCCCTCGGCTGGGCACGCTCTGCTGTCGCCCGCGAGTACCGCCATTGCAACGGAACGCGCAGCTCGCCATCAACGCGGGCAATGCGCCCGGCAAAGGGGTGTTCGCCCTCCGGCTCCGCGTAACCGCCCTCCGGCTCGCCAGACAGGTCATAGGCCACGCCGTCGACAGTAATCACGTCAACGCTGACGGATCCGATTGTTTCCTGCCCGCCCTCTGGCACGGCAATTGGAGAGAAAGTGATCCTCATGTCCCGCTCCTCATGAAAGGCCGATGGCAAAGGCGTCGACGGTCATGGTGTCGCCCACGCCAAAGTCTGTTTTGCCTTCAACACGCCACTGCTCAAACTCAACCGATGCAGCACCTGACAGCCGAACAAGGCTGGCGCCGAGCTCGTTTGCACCGGGCGTGATGCTCCAGTTGCCCCGGTCCGGCACAAAGAAGGCGCAAGCAGGGGCCGAGAAGGCCGCAGGGAATGTCCAGGAGGCGTTGCAGTAGTTGATGCTCTGCTGCGACAGGGTGAGGCTCGCCAAGCCCGCCGTAGAAGTCCATCCAGACCATGGCCTGCTCCAGGGCGTCTTTCAGGCTGTCCGCCATCATGGAAAGCTGGCTGGTTTCCTTGGCCGCGTCCAGCGCCTCGCCGGTGGCCGATTGCGCCCGGGGCAATGAGGAGCTGCAGGCCTAAGGCCTCCATCTGGAACTCGAGGTCTTTCAGATCCTGGCGCCCGGACTCGATGGCCGCACCGCTGTGCTCAACCCATTCAAGCTTTGCATTCGGGTTTCGGGATGTGGTGGCGCTGCCGGCACGGATGACCAGCGGCGCCTCATCATCCCGGCCCGCGGCAAACAGGATCGGAACCCGGGCAGAGCGCAGGGTGTTCCGCTGATTGCTCTGGCTTTGCCAATGCGCGATGTTCACATCAGCCAGATCTTCCAGCACGGGTTCACCAGTAAAGAAGCCGGTGCGCTCAGCATAGAAGGGAATGACTGTGATCTCCTTGGCGGCGCTTTTGTATCTTTCAGCCTCCACCCATTCTTGCTTCTCGTTCTGCTGGAAAAGGCGGACAGTGACGCCATCGGCCGCGCGATCCAGCACCCGCACCTGCTTCCAGGAGACGCTCTTGAACTCATCGTCCGGATCGTCTTTCTCAACCGTTTCCATGATCCGCAGCTGGGAAAGCACGCTCACGTTGCCGATGACCGCAGTCTTCCAACCCAGAACATCCTCGACTGTCAGGTGAACCAGGTACGGCCGCAGATTTTGCCGCTCCGCCTGGACCTGTGTGACTTTGCCATCCCGGAGCGGGGCATCGACCATGATGTAGCTGATACCGGCATCATACCCCTTCTTGAAGACATCCTTGGCGAATGTGCTCAGATCGCGGCCCTGCATGTCCGCATTTTCGCACCAGGTCTTGAGCTTCTCCGGCGCGCCTTCTGTCAGTTCCACAGGTTTGTCGAACACTTTGCCAGTCATGTCCCGCACGGTCTTCTTGTAGCCATTGAACAGGAAAGTGCTGTTCTTGTGTGCCTTGTAAGCCTCATCGCTCTCGCTCTGGAACTTGGGCAGATAGTTCTCGCCCTTCGAACGCATGGTATCCGTGCCGCCCATGAGGTCGCGGCCTTTGGCAGCCGCCTGGACCATCGCTTTGACAGCCCCTGTGCGTTGGGCAACGGTGTCAGTCACAGCCTGAGCTCCTGCACTTTGAAGTCCAGTTTCACGACCGGCATTTTCTGGTAGACGAAGTAACTGCCCGCGTCCGGGTGGTGGTCGCCCCCAAGCCGTTCGGATCCGCTTCCTCCGCTTCCGCATCAATCGGGCTGCGGCCCCACGCTACAACCTTGCGGATGTCCGCGAAACCGATGCGGGCCAGCTCCTGCAGCACTCGCTCCTGAGTAATTCCTGTCTTCTCTGAACGCTTCGCTTGGGCCTCTTGGATCGCTTTCGCGATTTCAGGTTTTCTCAGGTTCTCATGCCCGACCGAATGCGCGGTCTTGGCGCTGTATCCTGCCCTGATGGCCGCCTGTGTAGCGTTCAGGTCGATGAGGTATTCCGCAACGAAACGCTCCTGCTTTGCAGTGAGCGCCACGTTCGACTTCCTGAATTATTAGAGGACGGCGGGACACAGCCCGAAAGGTTCACTTTTTGCAATTCGCTCACTGATGAACCGGCATCTTGCCAGTGAACGATATTGCCTTAGTGCAAGCTCTGCTCTGCCTTTCCCATAAGAGTATTCGACTACTTCAATCAGAGTAAAAATCTCTGCCCAAAGTGCACAATGGCAAAACAGCTTGACTAATTCACTGGAAAGACGTCCGCACCATCCTGCTTTTCGACAGTGTAGACATAGTTCTCAAACCTTGTCTCGTAAACATCTGTGTATTTCACCACCACCTTAAGCTCGTCCGTATCTGCGCGGAGAGCTTGGTTGGTTAGTTGCTCGGAGGCATTGCCTTCGGCCGGTAGAAACCTGATCAGAGAGCGCTTTTCCCCTGCTGCAATTGCGGAAGGTGGTTCCAAGTCATGAAGAACAATGTTGCCTACGATTGCTTGATATTCGGCCTCTACAATTGCCGCCTCTCTTCTGTTTCCATACTTATCGACAAAGCTGATCCCCTGCACGATCAACGGACCAACACCCTGGTTTAAAACGTCAATTGAGAACTCTTCCCGCGTCTGCGTGGAGATGATTGTTGGTATCGGCGTTACCGATAAACGCATGTGTCTTCTTTGAGAGAACTCTGTTGAAACTGCGACCGCCACAGCGGCTACAGAAGTAACCAATGCGCAGATCTCAACTACTCTACTTGAAATCCCTACATTCCTAGGCATGTCGAACCTCCGGTGTTCAGTTCAAAAAAATCTATAAGCGTTCCTATTTTGACCTTACTTTGCCCAGCAATCTGTAATCTCTGCCTCTGAAAAAAAGCAATCCAGAGTAGACATATAGCAACTAATGAGAGCGTCAGTGACGGAGCCCTTTAGCTCCATCTGTTCCTGATTATCCCGTCAGGTACGCCATGTGGCAGGCCCGGAGCCATGCGATACACGCGCAATTCGGTTATTGGTGAAATATACCACATCCTGAACCCGCTTCAAGATGAGACGCAACATAAAGCGAGATGACACAAGAAACTAACTTGCTATTAAACAAGACCCAAGCCCCGGCGTTACGCGGGGCTTGGGTCTACTTGATCAGGTCAGGATGATGTCGTCCTGAAGCGACGAGATGCTGGTATTCAGAACCGTCAGCTTGTCGCCATTTCCGAAGTCAAACACCACGTTGCCGCCCGTTTCCGATGCATTGCTCAGCGCATCAGAGACATTGGCAAAACCCATGCCTCGGAGCTCGATCATGTCGCTGTCGTCGGCAAAATCACTGATCCTGTCATGGTCGAAATTGCGTTCAAAGACAAAGGTATCCGACCCACCGCCGCCGATCAGCGTGTCATTGCCGACGCCGCCGCGCAGAGTGTCGGCGTGGGTGCCGCCGTCCAGGGTATCCTGGCCACCGCGGCCTTCCAGCAGATCGTTTCCTGCATCGCCGCGCAGGCTGTCATTGCCGGTTCCGCCGTCTACCGTGTCGCTCTGGCTGCCGCCGTAAAGCGTGTCGTTCCCGCTTTCGCCGCGAATCGAGTCGGCGCCCTGGGAACCCCAGATGAAGTTGGCGGCGCTGTCGCCTTCCAGGACATCCGCTTTGCTGCTGCCCTTAAGGTTCTCGATGCCGGTAAGCACATCGCCATCCGCCTGGCCAGAATTCGAGGCATTGTTTTCCAGATCGACAGTGACCGCAGTGCCAGCAAATTCATAGCTAACCAGGTCGATGCCGCTGCCGCCGTATAGTGAGTCGGCTCCGATACCGCCGATCAGAGTGTCGTCGCCATCGCCACCATAGAGCGCGTCATTGCCCGCATCACCAACTAGCCGGTCATCACCTCGCAAGCCGTAAAGATCGTTGGCGCCGCCATCGCCAGTCAGGGTGTCGCCGTGATCAGACCCCCAGATCCTCTCGATATTGCTCAGCACATCCCCTTCCGCTTCACCGCCAGAGCCCGTACCCGTGATCAGGCTGACTGTGACCCCAGCGGAAGAGCTCTGGTAATTCACTCGGTCACGGCCGGAACCCCCATCCAGAGTGTCGGCTCCAGTACCGCCGCGTAGGAAGTCATCCCCATCTCCGGCATTCAACGAGTCATTGCCACCGTCGCCATAGAGTGTGTCATTGCCACCGCCGCCATTGATGGTGTCGTTCCCGTCTTTGCCGTAGAACTTGTCCTTGCCATCCAGACCATGCAGCTTGTTGTTGGCACTGTTGCCGGTCAGCGTGTCATTGAAATCAGATCCATAGGCCTCTTCAATCGAGATCAGCGTGTCATTCTGGGCGTCGCCGCCGCTGCCGGTGCCCAAGGTCAAATCAACTACTACCCCCGCGGCAGAGGCAGCATAGCTTACCCGGTCATAGCCGCTACCGCCATCCAGCGTATCCGCACCAGCGCCGCCTTGCAGGTAGTCGTTGCCACCGCCGCCCAGCAGCGTGTCGCTGCCCTCAAAGCCGTAGAGCCGGTCTTTGCCTTCGCCCCCGTCCAGGCGGTCATCCGCGGTTCCGCCGTTCAGCGTATCGTCGCCGTCTTCGCCATACAGTTGGTCACCATTGGCCTGATGCGAAGCATCCGTGGCCCGGGTCTGGCCCGATTCAAGCAGGTCATTGCCTGCGCCGCCTTTGAGGGTATCCTTATCAGCGGATCCATAGTCATTGCCGCCGTACAGGGTGTCATTGCCGTCACCGCCGGCCAGAAGCTGTTTGGAGTTGGCGCCATAGAGGACATCATCACCCGCGCCGCCATCTAGCGTATCCTTGCCATAGTCATTTTCGCCGGAGGCCGAGGCGTGAAGGGTGTCGTTGCCAGCACCGCCTTCCAGCAGGTCGTCCCCTCTTTCTCCAGACAGGATGTCATTGCCATCACCACCTTGCAGTGTGTCATTGCCATCGCCGCCGCGCAGCGTGTCGTTGCCAATCAACCCTTGGAGCCGGTTCGCCCCGGCATCGCCGGTCAGGTCATCAGCCGCCTTATTCGACCCCATCAGGTGCTCGATACTACTGTAGCTGTCTCCGTCGTTGTTGGCGCCGGTTGCCAGGTTCACAGTGACGCCGCTGCTGTCGCCATAGTAAGAGACAGTGTCTTCGCCGTCGCCACCATCGAAGCTATCCTGGCCGTTTTCGTCGCGCAGATAGTCATTGCCATCGCCGCCCAGAAGCGTGTCGCTGCCGCTGCCGCCGTACAGGCGGTCGTCGCCGCTGCCGCCTTCCAGCGTGTCGGTCCCGCCCAGCCCGTGCAGCGTATCATCGCCGCCGCTGCCCTTTAGCCTGTTCGCGTCCGAACTGCCGGTCAGAGAGTCCGCAAAATTGCTCGACCCCAGGACGTTCTCGATGCTGGTGTAGCTGTCGCCGCTGCTGTTGGATCCATCGTTCAGGTTCACCGTCACCCCTTCGCCGTGGCCATAATAGGACACGGTGTCCGAACCCTCGCCGCCGTCAAAGACGTCGATGCCGCCGTCGTCGCGCAGGTAATCGTCGCCGTCACCGCCCAGAAGCGTGTCGTCCCCCGAGTTGCCGTAAAGCCGGTCGTCGCCGTCGTTGCCTTCGAGGGAGTCGTTGCCGGCGCCGCCGTGCAGGGTATCCTTGTCCGCACCGCCGAACAGCTTGTCAGCGCCATCCTTGCCCTGCAGCCGGTCATTGCCATCATGGCCGTGCAGTTTGATGTTTCCGGTTCCACCCGTCAGGGTATCGCCGAAGGCAGACCCGTGGATCTCTTCAATGGAGGTCAGCGTGTCGCCCTCGGCATCGCCGCCAGCGAATGTGCCGGTTTCCAGGTTGATCGAGATCGCTGCAGCGGAATTGGCATAGTTCGCCCGGTCATGCCCGGACCCGCCATCCAGCGAGTCCGCACCGGCGCCGCCCTGCAGGAAGTCGTTACCGTTGCCGCCTTTCAGCGTATCCCGGCCTTCGTCGCCATAAAGCCGGTCGTAGTCATCACCGCCGTAGAGCTTGTCGTTGCCCTGCTCACCGCGCAGCGTGTCCTGTCCCGCCAGCCCAGCCAGGGTATCGCTGCCGGATTGGCCGTTCAGCCAGTTTCCAGCGGAATTGCCCGTCAGATAGTCAGCCGCGAGGTCCGATCCCTCCAGGTGCTCAATGCTGACATAGGTGTCGCCGCCGCTGTTAGCACCGGTGTCCAGGTTAACCGTCATCCCTGCGCCGTGACCGAAGTAGGACACCGTGTCTTCACCGCTGCCGCCGTCGAAAGAATCCTTGCCGCCATCATCACGCAGAAGATCATTCCCGTCGCCGGCTTTGTGCGTATCGTCGCCGCTGCCGCCGTAAAGCTCGTCGTCCTGACCGCCGCCATAGAGCGCGTCATTCCCGGCCCCGCCAATGACAGTATCTTCACCGCTGCCGCCATAGAGCTCATCCGCACCGCCAGCACCGTTGAGCACATCCTTGCCATTTCCGCCATTGACGGTGTCACGGCCGGCTTCACCTTTTTGATCGTTGTCCCAGAAGATGTCATCGCCATCGCCGAGACCGATACTGTCCCGCCCGTTGCCGCCCCAAACGGTGTCGTTTCCATCTCCGGCCTGGATGGTGTCATACTCGGTTCCGCCATTAATCTCGTCATGGCCGATGCCGCCCACGATGGAGTCGGCTCCGCCACCGCCATGCAGCGTGTCGTTGCCCCCTCCGCCGTTCAGCGTATCCTCGCCGCCGCCGCCATAAACTATGTCACGGCCATGGGTGTCATTCTGATCGTTGTCATGGAAGACATCATCACCTTCTTCCAAGTAGATGACGTCGCGGCCATTGTCGCCCCAGACCGTGTCATTTCCGCTCCCGGCATGGATGGTGTCATACTCGGTGCCACCATAAATTTTGTCGTTGCCACCATAGGTCTTGATCAGATCGTGCCCGCTTTCACCGCGTATGACATCGTTGCCATCAGCAGTGTAGAAGACGTTATCAATGCCGTCGCCGGTCAGGTTGTAGCGATCATTCAGCCCCATTTCTTCTGCCGCCGTCAGCGTCGCAATCCAGCCTGCCGTCAAGGTCGAATTCGGTGCGGTGGTGATTAGCGTATTAACTTCCTCGGTGTTCTCCAGATAACTATGGTAATCCGTAGCGATCTGGAGGTTGGAGTTAATTAGCTGGTAGATCTGCGCCTCAGTGAAAAACAACGCCTCTTCGATGCCAAATTGATCAAGGATGTCCTGCTGACCAGTAATCGGAGATACCGAACCAATCATCTTTTGAGGCTCGTAAGTCGTTACCCAATAATCTTTTTCTACTTTGACCTTCGGCTCCAAGAACTCTTCCCATGAGACCGTAACCACACGATCAACTTTGTCCCCGTAGTGGATCTTTGTGGGCCGTTCCGCGATTTCAAAAAACGGCAACGCTTCCTGCATTGCTGCAACCAAACCATTCCAATCCGTTGCCGGTGGAAGGTCTCGCTCTTTGGTGGTGAACTGAGCCTTCAAGGTTGCGTATGCTTGTCTCACCGCTGCATCCAAGAATGCCTCAAACCGCTGTGAAAAGTTCTGATCTGCCGACCAGCTGAACGTTAAGCCATAAGCGGGATGATCAGGCATACCCGGCTCGCGGGTCAGTGTGAAAGTGCCCGCGCCAGGCTCTTCCATAGCCGCGACCGCATCCAGAACCCCCTTGTACTTGCCGAAGTTTTGAAACTCATGCATCAGGCGTTCCACTTCGATCGCCTCAAGCGCTCTCACCGCCGTCCTTTGGCCATCCTGCAGCTGAACATCAGCCAAGTCATTCACATAGGCGTTGATATAGGTCGCCTGGAAATCGGCAAACGTCTGCCCGCCGGCGCCAGCGTTCTTCAGTGCGCTTTCATAGTGTCCAAAGGACCACTGTCCCAGATCATCAAAATTGTGGCTTTGGGCTTTAACTGCATCAATGAAGCCGTTCATGCCCTCGACATAGGTTTCCGCCAGACTGCGTGACAGCTCTACATTGCCGCCGTCGTCCTGCCAGGTATCCAGCACCTTGAACCGGCCTGTTTCCTCGTCGAAGCCGACATTGGTCCAGGCCTGAGGGTCCTTGTCAAAGAGGAAATCAAAGACCTTTCCGACCAACAAACCAACAACGGCACCGATTGGGCCAGCAACATAGGTTGCCATTTTCTCGAATGTCGCCATCAAGTAAGCAGTTGTAAGCGCAGTTGTACCGGCGGAGGCTAGCGCACCCTCAAAGGTTTCCAGATCAGGAAGAATTTCATTGATCACCGCATTGACAACCAATGTGAGCGGATCCGGAAGGGTTGCGCCGGAATAGCTTTGTGAAATCCCTCCCCAGAAGCTGTCCGCAGGCAGGTGCCCAAAAAGGCTCTCCAGCAGCTTGTCTGCACCGTTGGACAGCAGAACGTTTAGTCCTGCACTTGTGGCAGCTTCAAAGATGGCACCCGGAACGCCGTCAACTTCGACGCTCTCAAAAATCTCAGCCATGATCAGGCTGTTGATAACCGAAACCGTACTGTTCACACCGTTGAGAACCAGCTCGCTGCCAAAGTCTTCGAAACTGATTTCCGTAAGCCGCTCGATAACAGTTCCATTGGTGTCCGCCTCGAGGAAGCTGTGATGGAGAATCCCGCCCCCAGCCTCGCCGAGGTTGCCAAGCACTGTGTCAAGAATTGTGTCGACGGCCACAGTTTCCAGGAACCCAGCGTCGTCGCCAATAAGAGCCCTGGCCAGGAACGGCGTCAGGGCCTGGGCGGTTTGCTCGCCGAAGCGCATCCCGTCCAAATCCGCGTGTGTGAGGACACTCGTGACAACCTCGTCGCCCGTTTCTGGGTTCCGGACAATTGTATCCTCCTGAACCAGCTGAATACGCTTACCGTCACGCGTGTAAACGTAGTCTTTTGTTACGATGGTTGTGTCTTCGTTTTCACCGTTCTGGGACACGACTTCAACAATACCAAATCCATCATCCACAATGGCTAGGTAGTAATCCCAGTCCCCGTCTCCGTCTGTGTCCTTCCACGAACCCGGAACGATAGTTTCCCCGGGTGTCAAAAATGACAAAACCGACTTGTTATGCACCCGGATGCCATCGGCTATGTAGGTGTGGGTACCTGCCACCTCGAAGTTGTAGACTTTGTGCCCCGAGGTGCTCAGCCGAGAGCCTTCGGTAAAATCCAGAGCCGCTCCAGTACTGCCGCCGGCGCCAATGGCTTGCATAGCAGCGGTTGCGTCAAATGCAGCAATACGGGTCCCTGCCGGGATCAGAATATCGGTCATTAGAATCTCTTTTTGCGCTTATGCGTTCGCCTGGGCTTCCTGAGCGGAAGCCATGAATTTCTCAATGAATGTGTCTGCCGGATGCAGCGGCGAAATACATTCAACAACGACAATGTTTGCCCCCGAGCGCCACTCGGTCAGCTCCTGCAACTTCCCGCCGCTGTCTAGCCGCGCCTTGATTTCGTCGGACACGCTGGCCCAGATAACAAAGGCGAGTGGCTGCTTGCCTTGCGAATACAGTCGGAACTGCTTCAACAGGATCGCCGGCGACAGCAGTTCCTCGACAGTTTTGATCGGCAACTCGCGGTGGTCCTTGGACATTGCCATGAGCCAGACAGCCTGGCCCATGACAGATGCAAAGGTCTGTGCGTCAACGGTGGGAAACGTGCCCTTCTGATCCGTCATGCAGGTACCCTCAGTTCAACTGCCGCGGCAGGGACCGGCCCTTGCTGGCCAGCGCCCGGCGCTGTTTGCGATTGAGCGTCTGTCTCTCCCCCGCAGGTGCAGCTGGTTTAATCTCCAGCGGCTCATTGCGAGGCATGGTGGAAAGCGCGGCATCAGACAACGGCTGTACCGGTCCGCCATCCAGAACCGCAGGCGCAGGCATTTGCGGGCGTTGATCTTCCCATTCCGCAGCTTTGTAAATGTCTTCCAAAGTTGTGCCAGAGCATTCGAGAATATAATCCTCAGGCTTCGGTAGCGTATCGCCGGATTCCCAATGGAACGGCATCGAAGCGCCATCGTCAAACCGGATCAGCCCGTCTTCTCCAACAATTCCGCCCATAGCTTCGATCAGATCAGCCACGGCAAAAGAGCGTTTGCCGTTCACGATGAAACGGGTTCCAAGCCGGATGCGGCCCTGGTCCCGGACTTCCACGCTACCGTCGGCATTGCGGGGCCCTGTGACTGCTTTTACGAAACCGTCGCGCGGATCGCCAACGGGCACGTTGGTAGCGGCACGGATCAGCGATCCGTCTTGATGCTGGATCACGCCATCGTCGCGCAGTACATCGATCAAGGTTTCGAACTTGCAGGACTTCTTGCTGTCCTGGCGAAAATAGACGTGGCCGGGGGTCACGTGGGTGCCGTGGAAGTTCAGCAGTATTTTGGCTTCGTTCTGGAAAGTTTGGGCGACTGGACCGGGGACGAGGTTGCCCCTCTCGTCGAATGACACGACTATGTCGCCAGCTTTGATCGACTCAATGGGCTTCGTCCAGATTTTTGATCGCACTTCATTCTGATCGAAAATACCGTCCGGTCCGAGTTTAAGATCGTTATCGAGCGGCCACATGTCGATGTAGGTTTGGGCAGCAAAGCACAGTGGTTCTTCGGGAACCGGCACAAGATCTGCATGACCTAAATCGACAAGCACTCGTGTTGCTTGCGTATTGAAGTTGAGATACGCGTCTGCTCCAAGCTTACCAGCGATCTCATCCCGAACCATTTCCTGAAATTCTTCGTTTCCTAGTAGCTCCGGGTTTCTAGCCAGGAGTTCTAGCAATGCATCAGGAACGGAGAGTCCCGATTGGAAAGCTTGTTCGATCGTATAGGCTGTTACTAAGGCTTCTGGGGACCAAGTTCGATCTGATACTCCAAGGCTGATTTCTACACCTCTACCGCCTTGAAGACCATTCGAAAAGAAAAGTACTGTTCCATCCGGGGCAATTTCCAGTAATTCCGCTGCGGCAGCAATGTCGCCTGCTGTCACTGAATCAAACATTTCTAAAGCGGTTTCTGCATAATCGAAAAAACGCAACGGAAGGGTTAACCCAGCACCGGTAATAAACCCGCCTTCAACGGTTGCGGCGAAACCGCTAATTGATGAAACACCTGATTCTCCAATACGAGCAATACCAATTTCGACGGCACCCTCAAACGGTAGGCCGTCCGAGGTGCCCGCGGTAATTGCTCCTACCGTGATCCCAGTTCTGCCACCTGATGAGTCATAAACCCATGTTCGCGCCAATTCCGCGCCCGCATTCAAAGGAGCTCCATCTGGGCCAATCTCCGCAGCAAAAGTGTATGTTATCGCGTAGTCAGAGGGAAGGTTTTGGGCCAAGTCACGCAGAGCCCGATCCGACAGTGTGTCGGCAGTTCTGAGAATTTCGAGCGTATCTTCAACAATACCCATTTCAAGTATCTCCAATGATCAAAATTGCTAGCATTGTCAGGATGAAAACCAAAAAGAATGCAACTGGAATAAGAAGCCAGTGCAGGAACCCGATTTTCGCCAATTTAATGTGCGCTTCTCTCAATGGGTCATCTTCTTTCCTTTTAAACCCCAAGCGCAGATTGTAAGTGTTTAGGTTCAGTTTTTGCCCACTGTCCCGCAACGCAGTGTACTCATCTCTCTGAGTAATCCTCCAGAAAGAAAAGATAATGGCCGGTATCACTAGCACTGCGGCTAGTGTTGATATGAACTCCACTACAACCAAGGGTATCCTTTCCCAATTTTCTGTTTCCGCCTTTCTTTAGGCGGAACGGATATCTCCAAAGGCAGCCATTTTTTGTCACGCTGTATCTCTTCGCTACCGGTTACCGAGGTTGCCGCTCCAACGAGCTAACGGCAGTCTTATGGCGCGTTATACGCACACGTCTGTACCGCCACAGTTGCGTCACGTCTAGGACACAAAGTTGTGATCGATTGAGGTTTGTTGAAACACCTCAATGTGTATGGCCTTCGCGCCAGCGATGCGACGAATGTCGACCCGTTAACTTTCCTGAATCCGGGGCCCAGCCCGCCAAAGTCAACCGCTTCCTCCATTTCTCGGAAACGCTCCCAACCCAAACCATGGAGTGCCAAGAAGTGCGAGCTTATTCCCATGCTGTTCTTTTCACATCCAACGGATCAACCCGAACCCGAACCGACTGGCCGAATATCTGCGTTCGAGCTTCCACCATTGGATGCAAGTCGAGTGCAGCCTGAACCATGCTGGTGAAGGTCACTACGCGCCCAATGAATGGCCCGGCCAACACCTCCAACGCGGTGCCGGACTGAAACTGACACATGGCCGCCCTGTCCCGGCTCTCGACGATCCTCTGCGCCTCTGCGTTCTCTTCCGCGGCTTTCGCCAAGAACGGCAGCACGTGCTTACGGACCTCCTGCCCGCTGACCATCATCAACGAAGGGCTCAGGCCGCGGCACTGAATGGCCTGGGCCAATAGCTCCGGCGGGATGTCCGCGAAGAGGTAGCCTGGCAGGTAGGCGCTGGTGACCGGCTCGGCGTGGCGCTTCTTGCCCTGGCGCTTGAACTCGATCTTGCGCGGGGCGAGACCATCGAAAAGGTCTATGGACATCACTCGCCGAGCTTCCAAGCCTCTGCACTGAAGGCCATTGAAGGAAGCTCAGCGCACCAATAGAGCTTCCCTACCTACACCTCCTAGTCGACAGGAGCAGAATGAGGAATACACTCGAACAGTTCAGTCTTTTCAAAGTGATCAAGATCCAAACTGCGGGCCATATCTTGCCTAGAGAAGACAACGCTTGCTGCATCTCTCAAGAGGTCCTCTAGCGGTGTCCGCTCTGCCAGCCTTTCATTCACTGCATGCCCCAGCAGCTCCATCAAATCGATGGTAACTGGAAGAACATGCTCACCTTGGTCCTGGTATCCTGTCATCAGCTCTTTATCGAACTCGTCTTCATCCCAATGAGCCAATGCAGTGCCTGGTCCGCCTTCCAACTCTACCGACATATCCCTAAGAGCACGAAGTTTACGAACCGCAGCGGACTTAAACTCTCCAGAACTCTTGTGGAAAAGAGCTTCCCACTCCTCCCAACCTATTCCGAGTGAATGCCCGATCTCATGAATGATTGTGCCCGCGATTTCGTCTTCGTCGAACTGCCCCAGGTACTTCGTGTTGAAATCAACCCGCCCATATCGAACGCCATCCTTTGCATAAGGCTTGTATGCTCTGGCAATAGTGTATCCATCCTGGGTAAAGGTGCCCAACCTAATCACAACAGAGTACTTAGGCGTCACAAACCGGTTCCAAAAATTACAAGCGGTCCGAGCTCCATCCTTGAGCCTGTTCCCCATGTCGGAAACCACCTTGTAAGTCACGAAGTTTTCGGCGGCTGGTTTCTTCTTAGGTGGCTTTGCAATGTCGCGAGCGCGAAGCAGCCAGGAGATGGTATGTTGAAGCGTTCTGGCGCGTTCAAGGTCTTCAGCCGTCAGAGCCTCGCGCTGGCCCCAAATAGCCGCGGCCTCTTCCTTCAAGTCATCAATAAGACCCTCAATGGTGTCAGCGTTCGGTTGAGCCGAATGAAGTGCTTCTTTTTGCTCCGCCGTCCTCTTGCTCACCTTTTTTAAGGCCATCGCCAAACGGCTCTTGTAGCTAGGCTTGTCAGTTTTTTTCAGGAGTGCCACCGGAAAGTCGCGGCCCCAAGATTCGAAGAAGCGCAAGCCAGTCGCTTCCTCAATCTCTTCGAGCGTAGCAGGAAAGTCTTCCGGGCCAGCGCGGCGAGGTGCGTTCTGCGGAATTATGAAGCAATCCATGTGTACTTTGGACGGCGTATCAAACGGATAGCTATGAGGATCCACGACAATGCAGAAATAGGCTTCCGGAACCTGGACGTACTTGCCATGCCCTCTTCGTATTGACGCCGGGTCGTCACCGAAGATGGGGCCTACAAGCGCCCAGACATGGTCCTTGCCTTTTTCGTCTTTGATCTCCCGAATGGCGTCCTCAAGCTCAAGCCAAACACCACTGTTCAAGGAGCCGTACTGCGGGCTCATATTGGACATTAGGAAGGTTTCCATTTGAGCTAATCGCCCAAATTGGCGGTTGATCACTTCATTGGGCGCCATATGCCCAACGTTCAGCTGAACCCCACCAAGCTTTCCAAAGGTTCTTCGTCCAACCCTCAGGTTTTCATCCAACCTCGTGTCATCGTAGTACATCAGAGGGCGATCATAGTCGACGTCCTGACTAGCGTAAGCGACCCGGTAACCCACCCATGCCGGCTGCATACGTTCTGGGCAAAATCCGGCGATGTAGCCGTGGTTCACCAAAATTTGGATTTGCCGATCACCGTCAAGATTTTGAGGCGCCCCTCGCCATAAATGCAAATCTACCAAGTGGGATTGGTGGGCGCAGGCAGGGTGAATAACTGTATTGTCCATCTCAAGTTCCAACCTCTTTTGATGGCGAGTTCGCCCTAGAAACACGGGCTTAACGAGTAACATCGCTGCGGGCTCGTTTCTTTACGAAGAGCTCGACCTTAGGGGGAAGAACCCCCAACACACGCGATCAAGGATTGCAGCACCTTAACGATTAGGCAACCAATTTGTTGCCAGCTCACTTATTGGTGGAATGCCAAGAGGTTCTTCAAATCACTGAAATCAAGTGACTGTCGCCGAAAAAACCGCATTTCAGGCTTACACTTATTTCTGACTTGGTACGTATCACTGACTACTTTGTTGGTTTCTGTTATGCGTAACAGTTACGCCCTGGACTGAAACACCCAACACTGCACAAACGTAGGGTAAATAGCTAACAAATAGAGATAATTTCGGCTGGATCTGCCCTCCGAAGGCAGAGGACTGAGGTTCGAATCCTCATGGGTGCGCCACTTTCCGACAGACCCATGAAACTCCGTTGACGTTCATGCTAGCAGTGCGGTTTTGAGTGCGTCCAGCAGCGCCTTCTGGCGTGACGATTTCCCAAGGCTGGGCGGCCATGTCAGCCAATAGCCATCGATTGTCGAAAGTTCCGGCGCCTGTGCACGTTCCAATTGTCCGGTTTGCAGCAAATTGGATGCCAATGCCTGCGATCCAAGAACCACGCCCATCCCCAGCCGGGCGGCCCGCAAAGCATGAGCCATGGAATCTACGGACACCTGTCCGGACTCCGGCTCAGGCTCTCCGGTCACCCGGGCCCACTCAGCCCAGCCCGGCCGTTCGCCGCGCAATTCGATAACCGGAAGCTGCCGCCAATTCTGTCCCAATCCCGGCGCCGTCATAGGCTGAAGCACTTCATTGGCCAGCAGCACACCTTCGCGCCCATCCCAGCCGCCTCGGCCATAGCGGATGTGCAAAGCACCTTCTGCGGCTTCGAATTCAAGCCGCTTCGGCACCGTTTCGGTAACAATACGCAATTCGGGATACTTTCTGGAGAAAACTCCCAGCCGCGGAAGCAGGAGCAGTTCCAGGTGGGAGGGCGACGCCGCGATCCGCAGCTCCCGGACGGTCTGGCCGAAAATGTTTTCTGTTCCCAGTTCCAGCGCCCGCAGGGAATCGTGCACCAGGGGAAGATAGCTCTCCCCGTCCACGGTCAGGGCCACACCGCGCGCGGAGCGGATAAAGAGCTGACGCCCCAGCCAGGATTCCAGATTGCGGATCCGCTGGCTGACTGCGGCCTGTGTGGCACCGAATTCCTCCGCCGCGGCGGTGAAGCTGCCATGCCGGCCGGCCGCTTCAAACACTTTGAGCCAGTCGAGCGGCGGCAGCCCCTGTTTGGTGACTTTCTTGGCCATTAGAAAACCTAACTCTCAAACCCCGATTTCCGTCGTTCTCTTGATGGCTCAGGCACATTAGCTAAGCAAGCACGAACAAGGCCAACCGGAGAAACACCATGCCCCGTTCCGTGACCGCTGACGCTTCCGGCAGCTTTCTGACCCTGACATTTGAAGACGGCCAGCAGTGCCGCTTTCACGCGATCTGGCTGCGCGACAACGCACTGGATCCCGAGACCCGGTCGCCCGGCAACGGCCAGCGGCTGATCACCATCGGCGACATTCCGGCAGACACCAAAATCAGCACCGCACTGGTGGAAAACGGCGCGCTGACCGTGACCTTTGCACCGGAAGGCAAGACCGTCGCCTTCCCGGGAAAGTGGTTGAAGGAAAACGCGTATGACATTGACCAGGAAACGGAATTCGGACGTGTGGCACCGGGTATCGAGACCTGGAACAGCAGCCAGCCCGCGCCTGCCTTCGACTGGACAGAAGTGAAGTCCAATCCCAAGGTAAAACGCGACTGGCTGGATTCCATTGCCCGTCTTGGCTTTGCCAAGCTGGTGAACGGCCCGATCACCGAAGGCGCACTGGTCGAAAACGCCGAGATGTTCGGATTTGTCCGCGAAACCAACTACGGCAAGTATTTCGAGGTCCGCACCGAGGTGAACCCGACCAATCTCGCCTATACCGGTCTGGGCCTGCAGGCGCACACCGACAACCCCTACCGCGATCCGGTGCCGTCGCTGCAGATCCTTTACTGCCTGGAAAACTCGGCCGAGGGCGGCGAAAGCATCGTTGTGGACGGCTTCCGCGCAGCAGAACGCTTGAAGGCGGAAAACCCCGAAGGCTTTGCCCTGCTGGCAGGCTATCCGGCCCGGTTCGAATACAAGGGGTCCGACGGTGTGCACCTGCGCTCGCGCCGCCCGATGATCGAGCTGTCCCCCGATGGCCAAATGGTCGGCATGCGCTTCAACAACCGCTCCTCGGCACCGTTTGTCGATATTCCGTTCGAAAAGATGGAGGCATACTACGCCGCCTACCGCCGCCTGGGAGAGTTCATCGACGATCCGGACATGGGGGTCTCTTTCAAGCTGGAGCCCGGCGAAAGCTTCATCGTCGACAACACCCGCGTGATGCATGCGCGCCTGGGCTACTCCGGTTCCGGTTCGCGCTGGCTGCAGGGCTGCTACGCTGACAAGGACGGCCTGCTGTCGACCTTGAACGTGCTGAACGCCCAACTGGAGGGCTGAAGCCATGAGCAAGCCGGATTTCAGCAAGCTGACTCAGGACAATATCGTCGCCTTCATTGGCGATATCTTTGACCGCCGCGGTGACGAAGAATACCTGGGCGAGCCGGTCACCATGACGGAGCACATGCTGCAGGGCGCCACCATTGCCGAACAGAACAACCAGCCGGAAGAGATCATCGTGGGGGCGCTTCTCCACGATATCGGCCATTTCACCAGCGAGTTCGGCACTTTCTCCATGGACGACACTGAGGACCGCTTTCATGAGGAAGCCGGCGCCGAGGTTCTCGAACAGTTCTTCCCCTCGGTGATCACTGACTGCGTGCGTTACCATGTGGCGGCCAAACGCTACCTTTGCGCGACCAAGCCGGAGTATTTTGACCGTTTGTCAGAGGCTTCCATCCATTCCTTGAACCTGCAAGGCGGGCCGATGAACGCTGAGGAAGTGGCTGAAATGGAGAAAAACCCCAACCTCAAGCAGATCATCGCGGTGCGTTATCTGGATGAGGCCGGCAAGCGCGCCGACATGGAAACGCCGGACTACTGGCACTTTGCGCCGATGGTGCAGCGGATGGTCGATAAACATTTGGGCGCCAAGGCATGAGCGCGCCCGAGTACATCTTTGAAGCCAGCTCCAAACCCTCGCTGCCCTGGCACGAGGTGCCGCTGATCCGGGCCACTGAGGAAAGCGTCAAAGGCTATGGCTGTCTGGTCGACGACCCGGAGACCTTCGAGATCGAAATCGTGCAATGGCCCGCCCAGGGCTGGCGCCCGATCGATGACGGCACTGGAGACGAGGCCGGCTGGGTCGAGGGCACCTTCCGCGGAGACTGGCGCGGAGACGTGCTGTACGGCGAAAATGAAGCGGTCAACGGCAACTATGTGCTGGGCTGGTCCGCCGACCCGCAAAAAGCCCAAGTGGAGTCGCAGACCGCGCCGCGCGACCAGGTGCTGCTATGGCACATGAATTACCACCCCGACGGCGGCCAGCTGTTCTATCCGCTGGACAACAAGCCCTTCATCATCCCGGCGGCGCTGCCCGGGGATGACCTGAGACCGGAAAAGGTTGTGGCCTTCTGGTGCGACGGATCCAAGGGGCTCTATATCCACCCGAATATCTGGCACGAGGGCATCTTTCCGGTGGAAGACAACCAGCGGTTTCTGGATCGCCAAGGCAAAGTGCATGCGCGGGTCAGCTGCGACGTGGGCAATGAGTTTGGCGTCTACCTGTCCTGCCCGCTGCGAGAAGACAAGATCCAAGGGTAACACTCTGCTTGGAAATGAAAATGGCGCCCGATGCGGCGCCGTTTTTTTGTTGGGCACTTGCCGGGGTCAGGCGAACAATTCGTGCGCTAGCTCCAGCGCATCTATCAGCGTGTCGACCTCGTCCTTGGTGTTATAAAGGCCGAAGGACGCGCGGCAGGTGGCGGAGACGCCCAGATGATCCATCAGCGGCCCGGCGCAGTGATGGCCGGCACGTACTGCCACGCCCTTCTTGTCCAGGATCGTCGAGATGTCATGCGCATGCGCGGCACCTTCCATGGTGAAGCTGAATATCGCAGCCTTTCCAGGTGCCTGCCCTTGCACGTTGATCCAGTTGAGACCGGTCAGCCGCTCCAGAGCGTAGTCCCGCAAGTCCCCTTCGTGCTTGGCGATGTTCTCCATGCCAAGCGCCATCATGTACTCCAGCGCCACGCCCAGGCCGATGGTCTGCACGATGCCCGGTGTGCCGGCTTCGAACTTCATCGGCGGATCGTTGTAGATGATCTCCTCTTTGGAGACCTCCTTGATCATATCGCCGCCGCCAATGAAGGGGCGCATCTCGGCCATGCGCTCAGGCTTGATGTAGATCGCACCGGATCCCGAAGGGCCGTAGAGCTTATGGCCGGTGATCGCATAGAAATCGCAGCCGATGTCCTGAACGTCGACGGGCATATGCACCGCGCCTTGCGATCCGTCGACCATCACCGGCACACCCTTTGCATGGGCCCCCTGGGTGATTGCTTTGACGTCCACCACGGTGCCCAAAACATTGGAGCACTGGGTGACCGCGACCAGCTTCGTCTTGGGGCCAATCGCATCGATTACCTTTTGCGGATCGAGGCTGCCGTCGTCTGCCACATCCACCCACTTCAGCACCACCCCCTGACGTTCGCGCAGGAAGTGCCAGGGTACGATGTTGGCATGGTGTTCCATCACCGACAGCACGATCTCGTCACCCGCTTCGAACCGCGGCATGGCCCAGCCATAGGCCACAAGATTGATGCCCTCGGTAGTGCCGGAATTCAGCACGATTGTGTTCTCGTCGCCCGCGTTCAGAAAGCGCGCAATGATACCGCGGACGGCCTCGTACTTTTCAGTCGATAGATTAGAAAGGAAGTGCAAGCCACGGTGAACGTTCGAATATTCCTCGGCATAAGCCTTTGTTACCGCGTCGATCACAGCCTGCGGTTTCTGAGCCGAGGCGCCGTTGTCGAGATAGGTCAGCGGCTTGCCGTTCACCTCACGCGACAGGATCGGAAAGTCGGCACGGATTTTGTCCACGTCATACATTTTCGGGCAACCCCAGGTTAGCAGGGCCGATCAGGCCCACAAGAAAGAGAAGAGCAAACACAAGAATAACGCTGGCCATCAGAACCACGCCAAGCGAACGCCACACGGACCCGAACCTGTGCGCCGCATTCACAAAGTGCAAGAGGATAAAGAACACGACGACATTTGCAGCGATATTCAGCAGCGAAGCAAGCGGCGGCAAAACCAAAAACACAGCAACGATTGCGCCGTTAAGACCGGCCTGCAGCAGTTGCAGCCAAGTTACCAGTGCCAGCAAGGATGCCAGGTTTCCCTGGCCGCCCAGCCAGCGTCCGGTTGTAGCCAGCATGGCGATGAACCCAAGCTGCAGCACAAAGACAACGGCGAAATACGCACCTGGCGTAAAATTCGGCAACAGGATTTCAGGCGGCAGCGGAAACAGGATCTGCTGCACCGTGTAGACGCAAGTGTTCAGCACCACAGAGAGCAGATAGGCCGTCCACAACGCTTCGCGCGGCCAATCCTGTGCCAGGATCTGCTGGGCTGCGTCCTTTGGGGCTTTCAGCGTCAGTAAGGCAAAGGCGGCCAATCCGTTCATTGTTTCGCCCAATAGCCTTGGATCATGCCAGACACCCAGAACCACAGGAACGCCGCAAGCCACAACGCTCCGACCAGGTTCAGCGCTGTGCTTGCGCCAATGAACCCCGCAACCAATCCGTTCAGCAGCATAAGCGGGCTGGCCGCTAGAAAGGCCCAGAAAAGCGCCAGCCGCGCACGGTAAGCATCGCCCTTTCCACCCGCAGCCCTTGCAACCCAATGAGCAATCAGCGCGAGCACGTACAGCACCAGCGGTGCAATGAAGACCCAAGCGAGCAGCGAACTGCCTAACAGCATGTTCAATTCCTGCCCGGTCAGATGCGCTTCGCGGGCCCGCACCGGCATCTGCGAGACAAAAACCAGCACACAGCCGCTGATCAGAAAGATCAGCAGCCGATCCTCACGGGCGCCCATGCTCAGAAGCCGCGCAAACACCTTGCGCGGCCCCTTGTAGGTTGCCGGGATATCCGTGGTGACAGACATCAGTGGCGCCGGGCCAGCCAGCCTTCGAGACGCTCAATGATGGCGCCTGCCACATCTGCATCCTCGATTTCGTCCACCGCTTCGGCAAGGAAGGCCAGCGTCATCAGGTCAGTGGCCTCCGCCTTGGGAACCCCGCGCGAGCGCAGGTAGAACAGGCCTTCCTCATCGATCGCGCCTGAGGTGGAGCCATGAGAGCACGCAACGTCGTCAGCATAGATTTCCAGCTCTGGCTTTGCCAGGAACTGGCTGTCGTCGTCCAGCAGCAGCGACTGGGAAATCTGATACCCGTCAGTCTTTTGCGCGCCTTCCTTTACCAGGATCTTGCCCTGGAACACACCGGTTGCACCGTTGCGCAGAACCTTCTTGAACACCTGGCGGCTTTCGCAGTTCACCGCGTCGTGGGTGATGAAGACGGTGTCATCGTGGTGGAAGTCGCCGTCGCCGACGCAGGCACCCGCGATATGCGCAACCGCATCGTCGCCGGTCAATTCAACCACAGCTTCGTTGCGGGTCAGCACGCCGTTCACGGTCAGGGTAAAGGACTTGAACACAGACTCGGTTCCCAGCCGGGCAAACATGTGGGTCGCTGCACGGCGTTCGTGGTCCCGGCCCTGCGCCCGCACCACATGCAGAGCACCGCCGTCGGCCACGTCGATTTCCATGCACTTGTTGAACCGCGCTGCAGCCGGGCCGTTTTCAAGGATCGTTGCGGATGCGCCGCTGTCGACCTTGATCACATGGTGCAGGATCGCGTCAGACGCCTCATCCGCGTGGCGGTAAACCAGGTTCACCGGCTTGGAGGGCGTGCCTGTCACATGGATGACCACGCCATCGGTGGCAAAGGCTGTATTCAGTGCGGCCAGCGGGCGCTGAACAGGAGTCTGTCCGCGTGCTTCAAGAACACCGTACAAGTCTTTGGCCCAATGGATATCTTTCTCGCAGATGTCGGCAATGCGCTCGATGGAAATCCCTTCCAGAGACAGATCGTCCGAGGCGTCTGCGTCAAAGACACCGTCCACGAAAACCACCTTCAGGCGGTCAAAGCCGTCGAACATCGGGGCTTCGCCGGTCTCGAACACAGCGGCCTTGGAGACCTCTGCCGCGGTCAGTGTGTCGGGGCGGGTGTACTTCCAGTACTCGTCGCGACGGCTCGGCAGGCCCATGGTCTGGACCCGCGACAACGCGGCCTGGCGCGCTGCCTTGAGGCAGCCGCCCTCGGGCAGCTCCAGCGCGGCCAGCCGCGCCTCGGTTGCGGTTTGCTTTGCTTCGGGCAGTGCCATTATGCGTCCACCTCGGCCAGGATGCCGGCATAGCCGTTGTTTTCGACTTCCAGCGCCAGCTCGGGACCGCCGGTTTTCACGATACGGCCGCCGGCCAGGATGTGCACCACGTCAGGTTTGATGTGGTCCAGCAGGCGCTGGTAATGGGTGATCACCAGGAAGCCGCGGTTTTCGTCGCGCAGGGCGTTGACGCCCTCGGCCACCAGTTTCATCGCGTCCACGTCGAGGCCGGAGTCGGTCTCGTCCAGGATGCAGAGCTTCGGCTCCAGCATCGCCATCTGCAAGATCTCGTTGCGCTTCTTTTCACCGCCGGAGAAGCCGACGTTGACCGGACGCTTCAGCATGTCGGCGTCGATCTTCAGCGTTTTTGCCTTGGCGCGCACTTCTTTCAGGAAGTCAGAGGCCGACAGTTCCTCTTCGCCGCGGGCCTTGCGCTGTGCGTTCACCGCAGTACGCAGGAAGGTCATGTTGCCAACGCCGGGGATTTCCACCGGGTACTGGAATGCCAGGAACATGCCCGCAGCGGCGCGCTCTTCCGGCTCCAGCTCGAGAATGTCTTCGCCTTCGAGAGTGGCGGAGCCTTCGGTGACCTCATAGCCGTCACGGCCCGAGAGCACATAAGACAGGGTCGACTTGCCCGAGCCGTTCGGCCCCATGATGGCGTGCACCTTGCCAGCCTCGACCTTCAGGTCCAGACCTTTCAGGATCTGCTTGTCTTCATCTTCAAGCTTGACTTGCAGGTTCTTGATTTCGAGCATTTTCTTCCTCGTCTCACATGTCTTGCAGGCCTGCGGCCCGCGATATTCCCATGGCCCCTGCAGGGCCGTTTCATTCCTAACCCAGCACCACCGCGGTGCCGCTGGCCGAGACCATCAGCATGGACTGCCCGACCACTTCGTAATCCAGATCAACGCCCACCACGGCATTGGCGCCCTTGGCCCGGGCGCGGTCTTCCAGCTCTGCCAGCGCGGTTTCGCGCGCATCCTGCAGCTTGCTTTCATAGGCCCCGGAGCGGCCGCCAACGATGTCGGTGATCGAGGCAAAGACATCGCGCACCACATTGGCGCCCATGATCGCCTCGCCCACCACGATGCCTTTGTATTCGGCGATCTGGTAGCCTTCGACGCTGTTGGTCGTTGTGACGATCATGTTTCTGCCTCCTTGCGGTGATGCCCAGGGGCCTGCCATCAGCCGACAGACCCTTCCAGCGAAATCGCAACCAGTTGCTGGGCTTCCATGGCGAACTCCATCGGCAGCGCCTGCAGCACGTCCTTGCAGAAGCCGTTGACCACCAAGGCCACCGCCTCTTCCTCGTCCATACCGCGCTGGCGGCAGTAGAACAGCTGGTCGTCATCCACCTTGGAGGTGGTCGCCTCATGCTCCACGCGGGAGGAGTTGTTCTTGACCTCGATATAGGGAACCGTGTGGGCGCCGCATTTGTCGCCGATCAGCAAGCTGTCGCACTGGGTGTAGTTGCGCGAGTTCTTCGCTTTTGGGTGCATCGACACCAGACCGCGGTAGGTGTTCTGCGCCTTGCCCGCAGAGATGCCTTTGGACACGATGCGCGACTTGGTGTTTTTGCCCAAGTGCACCATCTTGGTGCCGGTGTCGGCCTGCTGCATGTTGTTGGCGATGGCGATCGAGTAGAACTCGCCTTGGCTTTCCTCGCCGCGCAGGATGCAGGAGGGGTATTTCCAGGTCACGGCAGAACCGGTTTCCACCTGGGTCCACATCACCTTGGACCGGTCGCCGCGGCAGTCGGCGCGTTTGGTCACAAAGTTGTAGATGCCGCCCTTGCCGTTCTCGTCGCCCGGATACCAGTTCTGGACGGTGGAGTATTTCACCTCGGCGTCTTCTTCGATGATGATTTCCACCACGGCGGCGTGCAGCTGTGCCGTGTCGCGCTGCGGCGCGGTGCAACCTTCCAGGTAGGACACGTAGGAGCCCTTGTCGGCAATAATCAGGGTGCGCTCGAACTGGCCGGTGTTTTCCGCGTTAATGCGGAAATAGGTGGACAGCTCCATCGGGCAGCGCACGCCCGGCGGCACATAGACAAAGGAGCCATCCGAGAACACGGCCGAGTTCAGCGTCGCATAGAAATTGTCGGAGACCGGAACAACGGAGCCGAGATACTTCTTGACCAGTTCCGGATGCTCACGGATTGCTTCGGAGATGGAGCAGAAGATGACGCCCGCCTCTTTCAGCTCTTTCTGGAAGGTTGTGCCGACAGAAACAGAGTCGAACACCGCGTCCACGGCGACCTTGCGGCCTTCTTCCGGGGTGTCGCCTGCGCCTTCGACGCCTGCTAGAATCATCTGTTCTTTCAGCGGGATACCCAGCTTTTCATAGGTGGCCAGAAGCTTGGGGTCGACCTCATCCAGCGACTTGGGCTTCACTTCCATCGATTTCGGGCGCGCGTAGTAATACTGGTCCTGGAAGTCGATTTCCGGATAGCTGACCATCGCCCAGTCGGGCTCGTCCATCTGCTCCCAGCGTTCAAAAGCCTGCAGGCGCCATTCGGTCATCCATTCCGGCTCTTCGTTCTTTTCCGAGATCAGCTTGACGATATCGGGGTTCACGCCCTTGGGCGCGTATTCCATCTCGATATCGGTTTCCCAGCCGTATTTGTAAGCACCGCCAACCTCGCGGACGGCGTCCACGGTTTCCTGGTCAACACCTTCTTTGACTTGGGTCTGGTCCAAAGCGGCCATTTGTCGTCTCCTCACTCACGCCGCGCGGGCGCGATGTTTCTTTTCTTTTTGCAGCCACGCATCGGCAAAGCGCAGCACATCTTCTTCTGTCGTTTCCGGCCCCAGCGACACGCGTACCGCGCCTTGAGCTGTGGCCTCGTCATATCCCATGGCGGTCAGCACCGCGCTGGCGCGCACTTTGCCGGAGGAACAGGCGCTTCCCGCACTGATCGCAAAACCGGCGAGGTCCATCTGCATGACCTGGGTTTCGCCCTTCCAGCCCGGTGTCGCAAAACACAAAGTGTTCGGCAGCCGCTTCTGATCCTTCCCGACAAAAATAGTATGGCTTGTGCCAGCCACAAGAGCCTTTTCTAGAATATTTCTAAGTTCTGCAACCCTATCCCAGACACCATTTGCCAGATCTTTTGCGGCCGCTTCAGCTGCAGCCCCGAAGCCCGCGATTCCAATGACATTTTCGGTGCCGGAGCGGCGCCCCATTTCCTGGCCTCCGCCCTTGATCTGGGCAGGCAAATCCGTGCCGCGCTTGATCACAACGGCGCCGATGCCCTTGGGGCCGCCCAGTTTGTGCGCGGAAATCAGCCCCATTTCGGCGCCCAGCCAATTAAACGCCACCGGCAGCTTGCCAAATGCCTGGGTCGCATCCGTTACAGCCAGCCCCTCGGGCAGGTGCTGAACGATGCCTGTTTCAGAGTTTGCCAATTGAACGGCAGACCGCTCTGGCGCGCCTATTTGAACAGCCCCCTCCGGGCTCACGGCAAGATCCTCAACAGTCCAGGCCCGCACTGCATCATGCTCCACAGGGGATCCGTGAAGATCACGGCCCGCCAAGGCCAGCGAAGCGCCTTCGGTCGAGCCGGAAGTGAACACGATATCCGCGCCATCCGCCCCGAAAGCAGCCGCAACCTGCGCCCGCGCTTTCTCGACCAGCGCCTTTGCGGCCCGGCCTTCAGAATGGACCGAGGACGGATTGCCGCAAACATCCATCGCAGCAATCATTGCAGCTTTTGCCTCGGCCCGAAGCAGCGCGGTGGCGTTATGATCGAGGTAAACCCGTTTCATAGAGTCATCTTTTTGCGGAACACTGCCGCGTCATACGCTGCCTTGCAGCATTTCGCAAAGACTTCCCGCACAGATTGAACGAGAGACACACCGGACGCGGCAGGGTATTTGGACGCAAGGACCGGCACCTCAGTCATCCACAACGGCAAACAGACTTGGGACAGCCGGGCACGGCGCCAAATCGTTTTTGATCACGTCGGACAGGCGGGTCTGGTGCAGGAACACATAGACATGTGCGCTCAACCCTTCCCACAGACGGTTGGTCAGCGACTGAGCCCGGCTCCCGGACAGCGCCCCGGAGGCGCCGGCACCTTTGTGCATTGCGTCAACGGTCTCATCAACGGCAGACAGCACATCCACCACGCGGATTTCCGATGCCGGCCTCGCCAGCTTGTAACCGCCGCCAGGGCCGCGCACCGAGTCAACGAGCCCTGCCCGGCGCAGCTTTACAAACAGCTGTTCCAGATACGGAAGTGAAATGTCCTGCCGTTTGGAAATGTCGCCCAGCGGCACCAACGCGTCCTGAGATTGCAGTGCGATATCCGCCAGCGCAACCATCGCATAGCGCCCTTTGGTGGAAAGCTTCATAATTTACCCCTCGAAACGGGCCCCTTGCGTGCGAAAACATTGACCTCGCCACCGTCTGTGCGTATCTCACCCTGACGGTGCATGGCTTGGCCCGCGCCCATGATTAGAACTGTTCTAAGATGCCTGACGGAACCCGTCAAGTTTTCTGCTGGCAGACCGACAACGAGAGTAGGATTTTAACCGCCCATGCCCGAGGTCATCTTTCCTGGACCCGAAGGCCGCCTCGAAGGCCGCTATCACCCGCAAAAAGAAAAAGACGCCCCCATCGCCATTGTGCTGCATCCGCATCCGCAATTCGGCGGCACCATGAACAACAAGGTGGTCTACAACCTCCACTATGCGTTCTACAACATGGGCTTTACGGTTCTGCGGTTCAATTTCCGCGGTGTCGGCCGCAGCCAGGGCGAATACGACCAGGGCGTTGGCGAGCTGTCGGATGCCGCATCGGCTCTGGATTACCTGCAGTCGATGAACTCCAACTCCAAGCACTGCTGGGTTGCGGGCTTCTCCTTCGGCGCCTGGATCGGCATGCAGCTCCTGATGCGCCGCCCGGAAATCACCGGCTTCATCTCGGTGGCACCGCCTGCCAACATGTACGACTTCTCCTTCCTGGCGCCCTGCCCCTCCTCGGGCCTGATCATCAACGGCACCGCCGACCGCGTGGCGCCGCCTGCGGATACCGCCAGCCTGGTGGGCAAGCTGCATGAGCAAAAAGGCATCACCATCACTCATAACGAGATCGAGGGTGCAGACCACTTCTTCCAGGAGCCGCATATGGACACGATGATCGGCGATGTGACCGATTACGTGAAGCGCCGCCTGACGGAGAACACCCGCTGATGGGCACCATCGAAACGCTGGCCCAGAAACTGGCGGTCGATACCCTGAAAGTTCAGGACGCTGCCGGCGAGGAGCGCCTGTATGTGGAGGTGGGCCAGGTTCTTGGCGCCGCCTCCCAATCTCTGGAAGAAGCCTTCCTGACTGAAATGCGCGTGCGCCTGGCTGAACGCAAGGCGCGCGAGTTCCTCAATCAGAAAGTCAGCGCGCTTCAGGCGCAGCTGGAAACGAAGGGGGAAGCGTGAGCACCCGTCTGGACGCTCAATTCGCGTTTCTGCTCGAGGCGGACAAGCTCCGCGGTATCGAGCGCCAAAACCTGATCATCGACTGCAGCCGCCGCGAGAATTCTGCAGAACACAGCTGGCACCTCGCACTTTACGCATTGGTTCTGGCGCCATTTGCCGGACCGGAGGTCAATGTCTTTCGTGCCATCCGGATGCTGCTGCTGCATGACCTGGTGGAGATTGATGCCGGCGACCACCCGATTACAGACGAGGTTGACTGGGACGCAGTTGCAAAGTCAGAACAGGCAGCAGCGCAGCGCCTTTTTGGCCTGCTGCCAAAAGATCAAAGCACTGAGTTCCTCAAGCTTTGGCAGGAATTCGAAACCTCTGAAAGCCCGGATGCACAGTTTGCAAAGCGGGTGGATCACTGCCAGCCGATTTTCCAGACCCTTTACGGCGCCAAGCCGCTGGACTGGCACATCGATGTTGTGCGCCAGAACCTGCATGGCGGCCGTGCAGCTGCGCTGGAGCAGGATCTGCCCGAAGCCTATCACCACGCGCTTGATTTGCTGGAAGATGGCACGGGTTACGACTGCAGCCCGCTGACAGCCCGCCTGCCCTTCCTGAACGAAGCGGATAAGCTGAAGCTGATCACGCGCGCCTCCAAGCTGGGCGACGGTTCACGCCATGAAAACTCAGCGGAACACAGCTGGCACATCATGCTTTACGCTTGGGTGCTGGCAGAACACAGTGCCACACAGATCGATGCAGACCGGGTGCTGCAAATGCTGCTGCTGCATGATCTGGTGGAAATCGACGCAGGCGATACTCCGATCCACGGAGCCGTCAGCGCAGAGGCGCTTGCCGCAAAAGCGGAAGAGGAAGAATCCGCTGCAATCCGCTTGTTCGGCATGCTGCCTCAGGAACAAGGCGCGCCGCTGCTTGCCGTCTGGAAAGAGTTCGAGGCAGCACAGAGCCCGGATGCCGTTTTCGCCAAGTCGATTGACAGGGTTCAGCCAGTTCTGCTGAACCTGCTGAACGGCGGCGGCAGCTGGGTCGACTATAACGTCAGCTTGCGGCAGCTAGACGCCCGGGTCGGCGGCAAAGTCAGCCGCGGGGCACCGGATGTCTGGAGTTTTGTACGGGCGAAAGTAGAACCTTGGTTCCGCGAGGCTGGGCGCCTTTAACGCCCCGCCTTTTCAGGCAGTTTCGGACAAAAGGGCTCGACCTCAGACCGCTCTCTGGTCAGCGTCAGAAATTCTCCGGGTTTCAGCTCACTCCAGGCGTGACCGCTTTGCTCCAACGGCTCAGACACCACCGCCCAGCCGTTCATGCATTCGCTCCAGCGGTAATAGACTGTCGGCGCAATCCGGTCAGAAGAATAGCGGGCTGCAAACAGCCGCTCCCCATCGGACATCGCAATGGACAAGCGCATGTGCGGCGTTGTTCCCCGGGCGCGGGACAGCGCCTCCATCCGGGCAACCGCACGCTCCAGCCCCGCCTTGGGATCCTCATCCAGTCCTTCGGACAAAGCCAGCAGAAAAAGAACCTCGCTGTCAGTGGCACCCCGGCGGTACTCATAAAGCTCATCCGGAATGCACATGTCAGCGTGGCGGCGGAAGTTCTCGAAGCCGCCCACTTGGCCGTTGTGCATGAAACTCCAGCGCCCGGCAGCAAAGGGATGGCAATTGTTTCGGCTTGTGGCCGATCCGGTGGAAGCGCGCACATGAGCGAGGAACAGACCGGATTGAACCTGGTTCGCCAGGGCGCGCAGATTGCAGTCGGACCAGGCCGGATAGACATCACGGTAAAGGCCGGGCTCTTCCCGGTGGCTGTACCAGGCGACGCCGAACCCGTCACCATTTGTCACCGTTTTGGCCTCTACTGCGCGCTGGCTCTGCACAATCAGCGAATGCGCGGGCTTGGAGATTACATCTTCTAGAAAAATCTCGGATCCGGTGTAAGCAGCCCATCGGCACATGTAGTCAGTCCCTTTCCAACAGCGGGATCCTGGGAACTATTCCCAAATCACCGCATTAAGTTAGAACATCTTCCTATTGATAACCCCAATCACAGTCCAGTGTGCCTACGCACAAGTACGTGTTCACGAGCGGCAGCATGCGGATTTCGACCAGCCGGTGCCGCATCGGGACTTCCCCGCGCCATCAAGATCAGATAGGCGGGAACACAGGCCAGCGGTTTTCCGCAGCACGGATGAGGGAGGCAGAGATGCCGGTTCACTACGTCTATCTGATCATTGCCGTGGCAGCAGAGACCATTGGCACAACCGCTCTGCAGGCCAGCCAGCAGTTCAGCAAGCTGGGGCCGTCGCTGATCGTTCTGGTTGCCTATGCCTTTTCCTTCTACATGATGGGGCTGACGCTCAAATTCATGCCGGTGGGTATCGTCTATGCCATCTGGTCCGGGCTCGGCATCTTGCTGATTGCGGTAATTGCCTTCTTTGTCTTCGGGCAAAAACTCGATTTGCCTGCAGTCATCGGCATGGTTCTGATCATGTCCGGCATCGTCATCATCCACCTGTTTTCCAAGTCCTCGGGCCACTGATCCGCATTTGCGAGGGTCCACGGCGGTTTTCCTCTGGCCTTTGTGCGGGGTTCGGGCTATGCGCGGCGCAACTTCCTTACAAAGGCGAACGTCATGGACTTGCGCAACATTGCGATCATTGCTCACGTTGACCACGGCAAAACAACCCTGGTTGACGAGCTGCTGAAACAATCCGGCGCCTTCCGCGAAAACCAGGCTGTGGCAGAACGCGCCATGGACTCGAACGATCTGGAGCGCGAGCGCGGCATCACCATTTTTGCCAAGCCGACCTCGGTCGAGTGGAACGGCACACGGATCAACATCGTCGACACCCCCGGCCACGCCGACTTTGGCGGCGAAGTGGAACGGATCCTGTCGATGGTTGACGGCGTGGTCCTCCTGGTCGACGCCGCAGAAGGCCCAATGCCGCAGACTAAGTTTGTGACCTCCAAGGCACTGGCCCTGGGCCTGCGCCCCATTGTTGTCCTGAACAAAGTCGACAAGCCGGACGCCGAACCCGACCGCGCGCTGGACGAATGCTTTGACCTGTTTGCTTCGCTTGACGCGACTGAGGATCAGCTGGATTTCCCGCATATGTATGCTTCTGGCCGCAACGGCTGGGCCGACAATGAGCTGGACGGCCCCCGCAAGGACCTGAGTGCGCTGTTCAACCTGATCGTCAACCATGTGCCCGAGCCCAAGCAGGTGAAGAAACAGGACGACGACTTCCGCATGCTGGCCACCACTCTCGGCAGCGACCCCTTTGTGGGCCGCCTGCTGACCGGCCGCGTCGAGACCGGCACCCTGAAGGTTGGCGCCACCGTGCAGGCGATCTCCCGCATCGGCCAGAAAATCGAGCAGTTCCGCGTGACCAAGATCCAGGCCTTCCGCGGTCTGGCCCAGCAGGACATCGAAGAAGCCCAGGCAGGCGACATCGTCTCCATCGCCGGCATGTCCAAGGCCACCGTGGCCGACACCATCTGTGCGCTGGCCGTGGATGAGCCGCTGGATGCCCAGCCGATCGACCCGCCGACCATCACCGTGACCTTCGGCATCAACGACAGCCCGCTGGCCGGCCGTGACGGCAAGAAGGTGCAGTCCCGCGTGATCCGCGACCGCCTGATGAAAGAAGCCGAATCCAACGTCGCCATCAAAATCGCCGATACTCCCGGCGGCGAGGCGTTTGAGGTCTCCGGCCGCGGCGAACTGCAAATGGGTGTTCTGATCGAGAACATGCGCCGCGAAGGGTTCGAGCTGTCGATCTCGCGCCCGCAGGTGATCATGCGCGAAGAAGACGGCCAGAAGATGGAGCCGATCGAAGAAGCCACCATCGACGTGGATGACGAATACTCCGGCGCGGTGATCGAAAAGCTGACCGGCGCCCGCAAAGGCGAGCTGGTCGAGATGAAGCCCGCAGGCGCTGGCAAGACCCGCATCATCGCCCATGTGCCCTCGCGCGGCCTTATCGGCTATCACGGCGAGTTCCTGACCGACACCCGCGGCACCGGCGTTCTGAACCGCGTGTTCCACGGCTGGGCCCCGCACAAGGGCGCCATCCCGGGCCGCCGCGCAGGCGTGCTGATCTCCATGGAGAACGGCCAGTCCGTGGCTTACGCCCTGTGGAACCTGGAAGACCGCGGCAAGATGATGATCGGCGCCCAGGCCGACATCTACACCGGCATGATCATCGGCGAGCACTCCCGCGACAACGACCTGGAAGTGAACCCGCTGAAAGGCAAGAAGCTGACCAACGTGCGCGCTTCCGGCTCGGACGAAGCGGTTCGCCTGACCACCCCGATGACCCTGTCGCTGGAAGAGGCGATTGCTTACATCAACGACGACGAGCTGGTGGAAGTGACTCCGAACAACGTGCGTCTGCGCAAGCGCTACCTGGACCCGCACGAGCGCAAGCGGATGTCCAAGGCGAACGCCTGATGAAATAGAAACGGCGGCAGAGACATCTGCCGCCGTTTTTCATTCCGCTGTCAGATGGGTGACGCTGTCGCCCAGAGCCACCCTGCCGGGCTGCAGCACCTCAGCGTACCAGCCGCCATGGCCGCGCATCGCGTTATAGCCGCCATGACCCAGAACCTCCTCCATCCGCGAACAGGGCGGACAAGGGCCGGATATCTGCAAAACCGCGCTGCCGATCTGCAGTTTGGCTTTGCGCAACGCAGCCAGGTTGATACCTGAAACCACGAAATTTCTTCGCAGTTGTTCTGGCAGTACGGCATCAAGCCCGGCCAGTGCAGAAATCACCGGCAAGTGCTCCGATTGAATCAATGTAACCGCGCGTTTGCCTTCCTTGCCGTGATCTCCGTCGAGACCCGCCATCGAAACATCAACTGCTTCAAGAGACAGCACATCTTCACGCCGGCCCGGGCGCACACCAATCCACGCCACTCGGCCAGAGGCCGCGTGACGCTTCAGCATTTCCGCAAAGGCGGTGACCATTATTCGGAGGTTTCCACCACCATCAGCTCACGCTCGGACGCACCGCGCGCGTGGCTCAGCGCCTCTTGGTACTCAGGGCTGTGATAGCAATCGACGGCGGCTTCGACGCTTGGGAACTTGGCCACCACATTGCGCGGGCGCTCCTTGCCCTCCAGTTGCACAAACCGCCCTCCGCGGGCAATGAAGGTGCCGCCATGCTTGGCAATGGCAGGGCCAGCCAGCTCGGCATATTTGCCATAAGCATCAGCGTCGGTGACGGTCACATGTGCAATCCAGAGTGCGGGCATTGGAGCCTCCCAAGGTTATGATCTTTCCGGCAGCCTAAGGCTTTTGCCGGAAAGACCAAGAGTTTTTTGACCAAATGGTCAGCCTGCCAGCACAGCCTCGGCGGCTTTGATCGCCTCCTCGGCGCCCGAGAAATCCTTGCCGCCACCCTGAGCCATATCAGGACGGCCACCGCCGCCTTTGCCGCCTACGGCAGGCACTGCGGCTTTGAGAATGTCCACGGCCGAGATGTCGCCGGTCAAATCGTCAGTCACGCCCGCGGCCACAGCTACTTTGCCATCATCCTCAGCGATCAGCAGGATCACACCAGAGCCAATGTTCTGCTTGTGGGCATCGATGAGACCGCGCAGGTCCTTGCCTGACACACCTTGCAGTGCCTGGGCCAGGAACTTCTTGCCATTCACGTCCTTGGCCTCGGCACCGCCGCCGGAGCCGCCGCCCATGGCCACCTGCTGCTTGAGGTTAGAGATTTCATTTTGCAGCGCCTTGCGCTCGTCCATCATCGCCTTGAGACGGTCCATAACCTCCGCAGGCTGCGCCTTCAGCGCTGTGGCAATCTCCGCCATACGGCCGGCTTCGCGTTCCAGATGGGCAAAGGCGGCTGCACCGGTCAGCGCTTCGATCCGGCGCACACCTGCCGACGACGCGCTGTCGCCCAGGATCACAAAGGTACCGATGTCACCGGTCTGCTTGACATGGGTGCCGCCGCAAAGCTCGATCGAATAGGTCTCACCATCGTGGCCCTTGCCGGTCGGTGCGCGGCCCATGGAAACCACGCGGACCTCTTCGCCGTACTTCTCACCGAACAGCGCCTGGGCGCCCAGTTCGCGGGCATCGTCCGGGGTCATGATCCGGGTGGAGACAGCAGTGTTCTGGCGAATGAAATCATTCACTTCCGCACCGACCTTTGTCAGTTCATCCGCACTCATCGCCTTGTTGTGGCTGAAGTCAAAGCGCAGGCGGTCTGCCGCGTTCAGCGAGCCCTTCTGCGCCACATGTTCCCCCAGAGCGTTGCGCAGTGCTTCGTGCAGCAGATGGGTGGCCGAGTGGTTGGCGCGGATCTGGCTGCGGCGCTCATGGTCCACTTCCATCGCGGCGCCCAGGCCAACGGCAACTTCGCCCTCGGTCACCTCTGCAATATGCAGGAACAGCCCCTCAACCTTCTTGGTGTCGGTGATGCGCGCAGCACCGCCTTCCACGGTCAGCACACCGCTGTCGCCAACCTGGCCGCCGCTTTCGCCATAGAAGGGCGTCTGGTTCAGGATGATTTGAACGCTCTCGCCTTTGGCAGCAGATTGCACCTGCGCGCCATCCTTGACGATGGCCACGATCTGGCCTTCGGCCTTTTCCGTTTCGTAACCAAGGAATTCAGTCGACCCAGCGGCATCCAGAACGTCGAAGTAGACTTTTACATCAGCTGCTTCGCCCAGGCCAATGCCGCCAGCGCGCGACTTTTCCTTCTGCTCCTTCATCGCGGCGTCGAACCCATCGGTGTCGACGTCGATTTCCCTGGAACGCAGCGCGTCCTGGGTCAGGTCGAGCGGGAAACCATAGGTGTCATAGAGTTTGAACGCAGTCTCACCCGGCAGCACATCGCCCTTGCCCAGATCGGCGGAGGCGTCGTCCAGCAGTTTCAAACCGCGATCCAAGGTTTTGAGGAAACGGGTTTCTTCCTGCTCAAAAGTCTCCTCAATCAGCGCCTGGCCCTGCCCCAGTTCCGGGTAGGCCGCGCCCATCTTCTGCACCAGGGCCGGCACCAGTTTGTGCATCACCGGATCCTTGGCGCCCAGCAGCGAGGCATGGCGCATGGCGCGGCGCATTATACGGCGCAGCACATAGCCTCGGCCCTCGTTCGACGGCAGCACGCCTTCGGCGATCAGGAAGGAGCAGGAGCGCAGGTGATCTGCAATCACCCGGTGGTGGACGTTCTGGTCGCCAAACGGGTCAGTGCTGGTCACATCGGCCGAGGCCTCAATCAGCGACTTGAACAGATCGGTCTCGTAGTTGTCATGGGTGCCCTGCAGCAGCGCCGCAATCCGCTCCAGCCCCATGCCGGTGTCGATCGACTGCATCTCCAGGTCGATCATCGAGCCGTCCGCGAACTTCTCGTTCTGCATGAAGACGAGGTTCCAGATCTCGATGAAGCGGTCGCCGTCCTCTTCCGGCGAGCCCGGAGGGCCGCCCCAGATGTGGTCGCCGTGATCATAGAAGATTTCGGTGCAGGGACCGCAGGGGCCGGTATCACCCATCTGCCAGAAGTTGTCGGAGGTTGCGATCCGGATGATCCGGTCTTCCGGCACACCAATCTTCTTCCAGATATCAAAGGCTTCGTCGTCAGTGTGATAGACGGTGGTGTAAAGCCGGTCCTTCGGAACTTCGAGTTCCTTGGTGATCAATTCCCAGGCAAAGGGGATTGCCTCATGCTTGAAATAGTCGCCAAAGGAGAAGTTCCCCAGCATCTCAAAGAACGTGTGGTGGCGCGCAGTATAGCCAACGTTGTCGAGGTCGTTGTGCTTGCCGCCGGCACGCACGCATTTCTGCGAGGTGGTCGCGCGCTTGTAGTCGCGGGTCTCGACCCCGGTGAAACAGTTCTTGAACTGAACCATCCCTGAGTTTGTGAACATCAGGGTCGGATCGTTGCGGGGCACCAGCGGGCTGGAGTCCACCACTTGGTGGCCCTGTTTCTCAAAGTAGTTCAGGAAGGTAGAGCGGATATCGT
Organism: Leisingera sp. ANG-Vp; assembly: GCF_000813725.1. Lineage (GTDB taxonomy): Bacteria > Pseudomonadota > Alphaproteobacteria > Rhodobacterales > Rhodobacteraceae > Leisingera. The sequence continues at coordinate 68,690 of NZ_JWLD01000002.1, read as the reverse complement.
TGAGCGACGGCATATGAGGGATCTCTTGCGGCTTTTTCTAAGCGTTCCGGGCAGGTTTACCGTTCAGCCGGGGTGCTGTCCACTGCGGGAAACGGCATGGCCGCACGAAAAAGGGCGCAGCTTGCGCCGCGCCCTCGGATTTCTAAGATATGATCAGATTTTCCGGCGCTTAGGCCTCAAGGATATCGTCCGCATCGCCTGCGTCCGGGCGGTCGAACTCCAGCCCGTGCGCGGCGCGGATCTTGTCCTCGATATCATAGGCGATGGAAGGGTTTTCCCGCAGGAAGACCTTAGCGTTCTCCCGCCCCTGCCCGATCCGCTCATCCCCGTAAGAGAACCAGGCGCCGGACTTGTTGACGACACCTGCGGCAACGCCGAGGTCCAGAAGTTCGCCCATCTTCGAGATGCCTTCGCCATACATGATGTCGAATTCCACCTGCTTGAAGGGCGGTGCAACCTTGTTCTTCACCACTTTCACGCGGGTCGAGTTGCCAACCACCTCGTCCCGGTCCTTGATCGCGCCGATGCGGCGGATGTCCAGGCGGACGGAGGAGTAGAATTTCAGCGCGTTGCCGCCGGTTGTGGTTTCCGGGGAGCCGAACATCACGCCGATCTTCATGCGGATCTGGTTGATGAAGATCACCATGCATTTGGAACGGCTGATCGAGCCGGTCAGCTTGCGCATTGCCTGGCTCATCAGACGGGCCTGCACGCCGACGTTGCTGTCGCCCATGTCGCCCTCTAGCTCGGACTTCGGTGTCAGCGCCGCCACCGAGTCAACGATGACCATGTTGACCGCACCCGAGCGCACCAGCGTATCGGTGATCTCCAGAGCCTGTTCGCCGGTGTCGGGCTGCGAGATCAAGAGTTCATCCAGATCGACGCCCAGCTTGGCCGCATACTGCGGATCCAGCGCGTGTTCTGCGTCAACAAAGGCGCAGACGCCGCCCTTTTTCTGCTGTTCCGCAATGCAGTGCAGTGTCAGCGTGGTCTTGCCCGAGCTTTCCGGGCCGTAAATCTCGATGATCCGGCCCATCGGCAGACCGCCGATGCCCAAGGCGATGTCCAGGCCCAGAGAACCGGTCGAGCTCGCCTCGATCTCCTGCATGGCATTGCCATCGCCGAGCTTCATGATCGAGCCCTTGCCGAACTGCCGCTCAATCTGGGCAAGCGCGCTGTCCAGCGCCTTTTGCTTGTCACCGCTCACTTTATTTTTCATGGTCAAAAGATCCGCCATAGTCCCTTGTCCCTTTCTATGTGTCACACACCGGGGCGTGCGGCAATCACTGCTTTGTTCACCTCTTGTTCCTTATGAGATCAAAAAGAGAACATTGCAACCCAAAATCTGATGTATCCACTTCAGGGGGCGGGTGTTAAAGATTGGTTTATGGTAAATACCAGGCAAGAATTTTTACCGGGCAGTTAACGGAATGATGATATTTTTCAAAGAACGGCTGGCTTTACTGTCCGTTCCCAAGACCGGCACCACCGCCTTTCAAGCCGCCTTGCGAAACCGCGCGGATCTGGTGATTTCGGACCCGCCGGAACTGAAACATGCGCCGGTTTACCGCTACAACCGCTGGATCCGGCCGATGTATGAAAAGGTTTGCGGCGCCGAACTGGAAGTAGCTGCAGTTATGCGGGAACCGGTTAGCTGGCTGGGAAGCTGGTACAGATACCGGCAACGGCCCGGCCTGGACGGACGGCCGAATTCAACCAAAGGCATCAGTTTCGATGAATTCCTGCAGGCTTATTGCAAGGGGAGCCCGCCTTCTTTCGCAAATGTCGGCAGCCAGGCGAAGTTTCTGGAAGCCCAGCCGAACGGCTGCAAGGTCAGTCATCTGTTTCGTTACGAGGATCAGGAGGCGCTGAAAAATTTTCTAGAGCAACGCCTCGATCAGGAGATCTTTTTGGAGCGCAGAAATGTCAGCCCCAAGACCGATCTGGCGCTGAGCCCCAAGGCAGAATCGCATCTGCGGCGAAAACGCCCTGCAGAGTTTGAACTCTATGAATCGATACCCGCCCGCTGAGCTACAAGTGCCGCCGGATCCGGCGGCACGCTTCCTTTTCAGTGCAACTGCGCGTGCACCGTTTCAGTCAGCTGATTGAGCGAGAACGGTTTCGGCAGGAACACCGAGTTCGGCACATCCGGGTCCGCCTCTCCAAAGGCGCCTTCGGCATAACCCGATACAAAGACCACACGGGTATCGGGCCGCTCTTTCAAAGCTTCGCGGACCCAGCTGGGGCCGTCCATGCCCGGCATCACCACATCCGTCACGAAGACATCAACTGTGAGCCCCGGGTCCTCCAGCGTGCGCAACGCGTCTTCGGCAGATTCAGCCTCGAGCACAGTGTAGCCGCGCATCCGAAGTGCCCGGGAGGCAAAGGCCCGCACCGGAGCTTCATCCTCGACCAGCAAGACCACGCCCTCGCCATGCTGGGCGGTGGCGGCCTTGTCATCTGCTTCTGCGGGTGGCTCAGCTGCCACCTGCTCTGCCTGTTGTTTGAACACCGGGAAGAACAAGGTGAATTGGGTGCCGTGGCCCTTGACCGAGTCGACAAAAATATAACCGCCGGTCTGCTTAATGATGCCGTAGGCCGTCGACAGGCCAAGTCCGGTGCCTTCACCGGTACGCTTGGTGGTGTAGAAAGGCTCGAACACTTTCTGCAGTTTGTCAGGGGAAATCCCGACACCTTCATCGGAGACCTTGACCGTAACCCAATCCCCGGCAGGCACTGTCGCGCGGTCGCGTTCAAGTGGCTTGTCCAAAGAGATCACTTCGGTTTCTACCCGGATCTCGCCCCCCTGAGGCATTGCATCACGCGCATTCACCACCAGGTTCATCAGCACCTGCTCCAGCTGCCGTTTGTCAGCCCGGATCGACTTCATGACCGGGTCATGGCTGAGCGTCAGCGTCACCTTCTCACCCACCAGGCGGTTCAGCAGGTGGGTCAGGTCCGACAATGTATCGCGCACATCCAGGATTTCGGGCTGCAGAGTCTGCTTGCGCGAGAAGGCCAGCAACTGGCTGACGAGCGAAGCCGCGCGGTTGGCATTCTCGTGAATCTGAATGAGGTCGCCGTAGTCCTGATCGCCCTGATCATGGCGCAGCAGCAGCAGGTCGCAATGACCCGAGATGGCAGTCAGCAGGTTGTTGAAATCATGGGCAACGCCGCCTGCCAGCTGGCCGATCGCCTGCATCTTCTGGCTTTGCACGAACTGCGCTTCCAGTGTCTTCAACTCGGTTGCGTCATTCAGAACAGCAATCAGAACCGGAGTGCCCTCTTCAACCACCCGGGTGAGTGTCACTTGAACAAAGACTTCCTTGTCCGCCCGTGAAAGCCGCAGGAACTCGGATTTGTTGGGTGCCAGCCCGTCCGCTGTATCGCGCAGCCAGTCGGACATGGGGCGGCCAAGACCCTCCATCAGCTGGCCCAGTTTCAGGTTTGCGCAGCTATCGACCCCCAGCAGGCGCAGCGCCATCCTGTTGGTGGTCAGGATCTCACCCGTGGGCGCAACTTTCAGGAACGGCACTGGCAGCGCCTCAAGCCCGGCCTGGGCTGAGTCAAAGCTGGCTTCGTCGACTTCCATCAGGAACAGCTCACTGCGTCCCTGAGCGCTGTTCCTTTCGCTGACCAGCACCTGGATCGGGCCGTTTTTGGTGCTGAGGGTGTTGACCTGCCCCGGCAAAACCGGCAGCGACGGAAACAGGCGGTCGGTTGATTTCACACGTTCGCCGATCAGGCTGCGTGCAGCTTCATTCATGAACAGGACCGCACCGGTGCGGCCCACTGTAATCATCGGCACCGGCATTGTCTCTGCACCACGGCCGTTGCCGCCACGGTCCTGAATATCCTCTACCCGCCAAAGAAAACTGCCGCCGTTCATCTGATGCACCGCCAGCCGCACATGGCCGCGGCGGGTCACAATGTCCTCACGCGCAGCCCCATCCACCCGGGCCCGGCTTTGCAGCCGGTAGAGTACGGCCGAGGGGTTTGCCAGCACCGACCGCAAGGTTCCCGCCAGTGTTTCGCGGCTGGCATCCTGAAACCGCTTCACCGCCGCACCGTTGCAGGCATGGATGACACCGTCGTCATCGGTGACAAAACTTGGTGTGGCATCTTTTTCGATGAAACCGGTCAGCAGGTCGGCTGCCATCGCCCGCGCGTTCAGCCGGACACGGGTTTGGATCACCATCAGCACTGCCACCGCGATCAGTGTCAGTCCGACCATGATGAAACCGCGGCCGATCCAGTCCGGCAGCGGCAGCAGCCAAGGCCCGCCCAGGAGTATCAGCGCCAATAGCAGCGTCGCCGCCAGCCGGGCGTGTTCAGGCGCGTACACCCGCAGTTCCGGAACGGAGGATTCTTGGCGAGCGGACATTGCGGCTCCATCAATAGTGCATAGTGCCGCCATAACGCGGCGATTTTGGTTAAAACCACGTTAAGAAACACAACGGATTTTCAGCGTGAACCCTAACAACCGCCTTTTGCGCGCGTCAACACGGCAACATAAAAACCATCGGTTCCGTCCTGCACCTGCCAGCTTTGTTCGGCCGCCAGGGTCCACTCAGGGTATTCCTGTATAAAGCCCTGAACCTGCACGGTGTTTTCCCCGTCAAGCATGGAACAGGTGGCATAGGCCAAAGTGCCGCCTTCAGTTGCGAGCCGGGCGGCCTTGCGCAAAATCTCCGCTTGGATACGGTGCAATTCCTGCAGGTTTTCCCGGGTCAGGCGCCATTTACCTTCCGGCGCCCGCCGCCAGGAACCGGATCCGGAACAAGGCACGTCGCACAGGACCAGATCATAGGGCCCGCTGCGCTCCAGCTCTGCCCCTTCCAGAAGCGAAACCCTGGCTCCTGCGCGGGCCGCTCTGCCTGGCAGGTCTTTCATGCGCCTAGGGTCGGCGTCATGCGCAAAAAGCCGGATTTTTGCCCGGGCTGCCATGGCCAGGCTCTTTCCGCCGCCGCCAGCGCAGTAATCCAGAACTTTCATGCCGTCGTTCAACGGCAGCTGCGCCACCACGGCCTGGCTGGCGGCGTCCTGCAATTCCACAAGCCCCTCCAAATACGCCTTGGCATTGCGCAGCTTGCGAGCGCCTTCGGTGATTTCCAAAGCCGTTTCCGCAGCCGGATGAGGAGTTGTGACGATACCCTCCGCAGCCAGGCTCTCCTGTGCCTGACGCAGTGACACCTTGGCGCGGTTCACCCGCAGATGCACAGGTGCCCGCTTGCGCATTGCGTGCGCGGCCGCTTCGGCATTGCTGCCCAGGCTGCTGCTGAACTCAGGCCACAGCCACTCCGGGATATCCAGTGCTTCCGGCCCCTCGGGCGCCTTAGGCAAGCTGCGTTCTGCGCCGGACAAGGGCGCAGGCGCATGTCCCTGGCCGGTAAAGACCTCATCGGGATCCTGCCCCGCCTCGCGGAGGGCACCCAGGATCAGCCCACGGCCGCTGCGGGCGCCGCCAAGCGCTGCGTGAGACCGCAAGCAGCGCAATGCGGTAAACACATGGTCGCGCACCGCGGCACGGTCCTTGGATCCGGCAAAACGGCTTCTGCGGCCCCAGGAGGTTAAGGCCTTTTCCGCCGGTTCGCCCGTCAGAACATGGTCGAGAATTTCGATGGCCGCCTGCAGGCGGGCGGCAGGGGTCATGCCCCTGCCCTCTTGTTGCAAACGGCCAGCATGGTTCTTAGCCCACCCGGTAATTCGGCGCTTCGCGGGTGATCTGCACGTCGTGAACGTGGCTTTCCTTGAGGCCGGCACCGGTGATGCGGACAAAGTTGCAGTTCTTGCGCATCTCATCGACGGTGGCACAGCCGGTATAGCCCATCGCTGCACGCAGGCCGCCCACCAGCTGGTGGATTACCGCATTGGCGCCGCCCTTGTAGGGAACCTGGCCTTCGATGCCTTCCGGCACCAGCTTGTCGCTGGCCGCATCTTTCTGGAAGTAGCGGTCGGCCGAGCCGCGCGCCATCGCGCCCATCGAGCCCATACCGCGGTAGGATTTGAACGACCGGCCCTGGTACAGGATCACTTCCCCCGGGCTCTCGTCGGTGCCGGCAATCATCGAACCAACCATGGCACAGGACGCGCCGGCGGCAATCGCCTTGGCAAAGTCGCCGGAGAATTTGATGCCGCCATCGGCAATCACCGGGGTGTCGCCAGCCGCTGCGGCGCAATCCATGATCGCGGTCAGCTGCGGCACGCCGACGCCGGCCACCATGCGGGTGGTGCAGATCGAGCCCGGGCCGATGCCGACCTTCACGGCGTCTGCGCCTGCGTCGATCAGCGCCTTGGTGGCTTCGCCGGTTGCTACGTTGCCTGCGATCACCTGAACCGAGCTGGACAGTGCCTTGACCCGCTTCACGGCTTCAATCACGCCCGCGGAATGGCCGTGCGCCGTGTCCACCACGACGATGTCGACGCCGGCGTCAATCAGCGCCTCGGAGCGGGCAAAGCCGCTGTCGCCGACCGAGCTGGCAGCAGCCACGCGCAGGCGGCCCAATTCGTCCTTGCAGGCGGTGGGGTTTAGGACTGCTTGTTCAGTGTCCTTCAGGGTCAGCAGGCCGGTCAGCTTGCCTTCACCATCGGTCACCAGCAGCTTTTCGATCCGGCGCGCCTTCATCAGCGACTTGGCTTCTTCCAGATCGGCCGGTTCCTGCAGCATCGCCAGGTTGTCGGAGGTCATCATCACCGACACCGGCGTGCTGTCATCAGACGCAAAGCGCATGTCGCGGTTGGTCACAATGCCCAGCACGCGGCCTGACCCGTCGACCACCGGGAAACCGGTGACGCGGTAACGCTCCTGCAGCGCCTTGGCATCGGCCAGGGTCTGATCGGCGGTCAGAGTGATCGGGTTGTAAACGATACCGGAAACGAAGCGCTTGACCCGGCGCACCTGGCGGGCCTGCTCTTCGACATCCAGGTTCTTGTGAATGACGCCCATGCCGCCGGCCTGCGCCATCGCAATCGCCATCCGCGCCTCGGTCACAGTGTCCATGGCCGAGCTCAGCAGCGGGATGTTCAGCGACACCGAGCGGGTCACCCGGGTGCGGGTATCGGCGGTGTTGGGCAGCACGCTGGACGCGCCCGGCACCAGAAGAACGTCATCAAAGGTGAGAGCCTCACGAATCTGCATTTGTCATCCCCATGCATAACCCCGTTTGGCGGTGACCCTATGGCACAGTTCGGTGCGGGGGAAAAGAGCCTCCCGGCAAGAATTCCTGCGGTGCAGCAAAACTCTTGGCTTCGGCTGATCTGTGTCAAGGCGTGCGCAGCCCGGCCGCGTATCACAAAAGCTGAGGAAACGTTGCAGGATTTAGCCATGCCCGGCCCATTGGAAAACGTCACCGTTCTGGACCTCACGCACGTTCTTGCAGGGCCTTACTGCTCAATGATCCTGTCAGACCTGGGGGCCCGGGTGATCAAGGTGGAACGCCCCGGCGAAGGTGACGACACCCGCGCCTTCCCGCCCTTCAAAAATGGACAAAGCGCTTACTTCGCCACCATCAACCACGGCAAGCAAAGCATCGCGCTGGACTTGAAACTGCCGAAAGACCGCGCGGTTTTTGAACGGCTGCTGGTTCAGTCTGACGTGCTGCTTGAGAATTACCGTCCCGGGGTTATGCAGCGGCTTGGGTACAGCTGGGAAGATCTGCATGCGAAACACCCCCGTCTGATCTATGGCGCAGTGTCCGGGTTTGGCCATACCGGCCCGGACGCGCAGAAACCGGCCTATGACATGGTGGTGCAGGCCCGCGGCGGGGTGATGTCGATCACCGGCGAAAAGAACCGCGAGCCTTTGCGGGTCGGCGCCTCGATCGGAGACATCGTGGCTGGCATGTTTCTGGGTCACGGTATTCTCGCAGCATTGCTCGAGGTTCAGAAAACCGGCAAGGGCAAATTCGTCGATGTCGCCATGCTGGATAGCCAGCTGGCCCTTCTTGAACACGCAATCGCAATCACTTCGGTAACGGGGGACGCACCGCAGCCCTCGGGCGCCCGGCACCCGTCGATCACGCCTTTTGAAACCTTCCATGCCTCCGACGGCCTGTTCGTGGTTGCAGCCGGCAACGATGCGCTTTTTGGCAAACTTTGTACGGTGCTGCAGCTGCCGCTTGCTGAAGACCCGCGCTTTGCCACAAATCCGGCGCGCTGCGAGAATGCCCGGCTTTTGAAACGCCTGATCGAAGCTGTGACGCTTGGCAGCCGCAAAGACCATTGGATTGCCTTGCTGGCAGAAGCAGGCATCCCCACGGGGCCGATCCAGACAGTTGACCAAGTGATGGAAGATCCGCAGATCCTTGCCCGGAACATGGTGGTCAGCGTGCTGGGAGAAGACGGAAAGGCGGCCTACACGGCCGCAGGCAACCCGATCAAGATGAGCGGCCTGGCGGATCCCTCAACCCGTTCCCCTGCCCCCCGGCTGGACAGCAGCAGAACAGAGATTCTGTCGTGGCTGGAAGAGGTTGAAAGCCGGCAGTAATTCACCCCTCCGGACCGCTGAAATTCCGCATCCCAAAGTCATCAAATATTCAAAAATGGCGCCGGCAGACGGGAAAATGCCGCGCATTGCCTTTCGCTTGCCGCAAAAGCCCATATGCTCCGCCTAAATTGCGGAATGAGAAGGCCACAGGCATGACTGACGAACCCCTCGTTGTGTTTACCCCCTCCGGCAAGCGCGGACGTTTTCCGGCCGGCACCCCGATCCTGACCGCCGCGCGGCAGCTTGGGGTCGACCTCGACTCGGTCTGCGGCGGCCGCGGCATCTGTTCAAAGTGCCAGATCACCCCGTCTTACGGCGAGTTCCCCAAACACGGTGTCACCGTCGAAGAAGGCGCGCTGAGCGAGTGGAACAAGGTTGAGCAGCGCTACAAGGACAAGCGCGGCCTGATCGACGGCCGCCGCCTGGGCTGCCAGGCGACAATCCAGGGCGACATCGTTGTGGACGTGCCGCCGGAAAGCCAGGTCCACCGCCAGGTGGTGCGCAAACGCGCCGAGGCCCGCGACATTACCATGAACCCTTCCACCCGCCTGTTTTATGTCGAGGTCGAAGAGCCCGACATGCACAAGCCCTCGGGCGACATGGAGCGGCTGATCGAGGCATTGGAAACCCAGTGGGACCTCAAGGGCGTCAAGACCGACCTTCACATCCTGCAGTGCATGCAGCCGATCCTGCGCAAGGGCGGCTGGAAGGTCACCGTGGCCGTGCACCTGGGCGACGAAAGCCATCCGCCCAAGATCATGCATATCTGGCCCGGCTACTATGAGGGCACCGTTTACGGCCTCGCCGTCGACCTCGGCTCCACCACCATCGCGGCGCATCTGTGCGATCTGAAAACGGGTGAAGTGGTGGCCTCCTCCGGCATCATGAACCCGCAGATCCGCTTCGGTGAAGACCTGATGAGCCGGGTCAGCTACTCGATGATGAACAAGGGCGGCGACGTCGAAATGACCAACGCCGTGCGCGAAGGCATGAACGCGCTGTTCACCCAGATCGCCTCGGAAGCAGAGATCGACAAGGCGCTGATCGTCGACGCGGTGTTCGTCTGCAACCCGGTGATGCACCACCTGTTCCTCGGGATTGACCCATTTGAGCTGGGCCAGGCCCCCTTTGCACTAGGGACCTCCAACGCTCTGGCGCTGCGCGCGGTTGAGCTGGACCTGAACATCCACCCCGCCGCCCGCGTGTACCTGCTGCCCTGTATCGCCGGCCACGTGGGCGCCGACGCGGCTGCGGTGGCCCTTTCCGAGGCCCCAGACAAATCCGAAGACCTGGTGCTGGTGGTGGACGTGGGCACCAACGCCGAGATCCTGCTGGGCAACAAGGAAAAGGTTCTGGCCTGTTCCTCGCCCACTGGACCGGCCTTTGAGGGTGCCCAGATTTCCAGCGGCCAGCGCGCCGCGCCCGGCGCCATCGAACGCGTCGAGATCAACCCCGAAACCAAAGAGCCCCGGTTCCGCGTCATCGGCTCGGAAATCTGGTCGGATGAAGACGGCTTTGCCGCCTCCATTGCCACCACCGGCATCACCGGCATCTGCGGCTCAGGCATTATCGAAGCAATTGCCGAAATGCGCCTGGCAGGAGTGCTGGATGCCTCCGGCCTGATCGGCTCGGCGGAGCAGACCGGCTCCGCCCGCTGCATCGCGGACGGGCGCACCAACGCTTATCTGCTGTGGGACGGCTCTGCCGAGGGCGGCCCGACCATCACTGTCACCAACCCGGACATCCGCGCCATCCAGATGGCCAAGGCCGCGCTCTACTCCGGCGCGCGTCTGCTGATGGACAAATTCGGCGTTGAGAAAGTCGACCGGGTGGTGCTGGCCGGCGCCTTCGGCGCGCATATCTCGGCCAAGCACGCGATGGTGCTGGGCATGATCCCCGACTGTGTGCTGGACAAGGTCACTTCGGCCGGTAACGCCGCAGGCACCGGTGCCCGCATTGCGCTCCTGAACACCGAAGCGCGCGGCGAGATCGAAGAAACCGTCCGCAACATCGAGAAGATCGAAACCGCCGTGGAACCCCGCTTCCAGGAGCATTTCGTCAATGCATCCGCCATTCCGAACTCGGCTGATCCTTTCCCGATCCTGGAGACCGTGGTGACGCTCCCGCAGGTGAACTTCAACACCGGCGGAGGCGACAGCGAAGGTGCAGGCGGAGGCCGCCGCCGCCGCCGCCGGGGCTGATCGCCAGTCCGGTTGACCGCATTGAAATTTCCGCTGCAGCGCCCTTGACCTCATTGGCGCTGCAGCATACTCCTGCTCTCCACAGGCGGGTATGATGTAATGGTAGCCTGTCAGCTTCCCAAGCTGAACGCGCGGGTTCGATTCCCGCTACCCGCTCCATAGTTCCCCTTACTTCTCAACAGCTTGCTTAATGCGATCCTCCCTGCGGTTCAGGATGTCGGAGCGCCGAATTTCTTGGCGGCTTGGCTTCGGAAAACTGTGCTACACTTGGCTTGCACCCAAGTAAGTGTCAGCTGCCATCCCAAGGGGGACCCATATGACATGCCAACGCTTGATCACAGCAGCGCTCATCGTTTTCCCCGCGGGCGCCTGCCTGGCCGAAACGACCTGGAACGAGCCCGGCAAGGGCACCGGGATTCTCAAGGCCTCCTCTGTGGAAATTGCCCGAGACCATACCCTGATGCAAATCAGCAGCACGTACGACGCCCTTGAAATGCAAAATCCCAGCCATCCGCTGCACGGCGCTTCCGGCCCCTGCTTCGGTGCGGTGGAAGTTCTCGGGAAAACCGTTTCAGGCAGCGGTGTCTGCGCCTTCACCGACCGCAACGGAGACAAGGCTGTCCTGCGCTGGACCGCAGAGCGCCTGGGCACAGATGGCGCCATGTCCGGCCGATGGACCCTGACCGGCGGAACCGGCAACTGGGAAATCGCGCAAGGCAGCGGAACGTATTCCTCGCTCGCCGATCCTGCCAGCGGAGCGCTGACCAACAAATTCACTGGCCGCGTGACTTTTCCCTAGGCCCCCGGCAGCGACAGAGCCAGCAGCCGGCCGGCTCTGCCGCTGCCGGTATCATTTCCGGCTGTGCTGGCGCGCGAAACTGAGCAACGCGCAGGTAGAGCCGTCCTTGCCCTCTGCAGGAGTGCCCCCTGAAAGCATCGGCAGCAGTGAATCTGCCAGCTCCTTGCCCAGTTCCACCCCCCATTGGTCAAAGGAATTGATGCCGAGGATCACCCCTTCGGCAAAAACCCTGTGCTCATAAAGGGCAATGATCTGCCCCAGAACATACGGAGTCAGCTGCGGGTACATCAAAGTGGTGGAAGGCCGGTTTCCGGGAAAGACCCGGTGTCTGGCTTGCTGCTCCAGTTCGGCTCCCTCATAACCGGCGGCCTGCATCAGCTTTCTCGCCTCTTCCAGGCTCCGCCCGCGCATAAGCGCCTCGGACTGAGCCAGGCAGTTCACCACCAGAAGCTGGTGATGCGGCTCCAACTCGGGCTCATGCCCCTTGGCTGCTACCATGAACTCAGCCGGCACAACCGAGGTGCCCTGATGCAAGAGCTGGTAAAACGCGTGCTGGCCGTTGGTTCCAGGCTCGCCCCAAACAACCGGGCCGGAACTGTAAGACAAGGTCTCGCCGTCCATGGCGACGGATTTGCCATTCGACTCCATCTCCAGCTGCTGCAAATAGGCAGGCAGCCGCCGCAGGCGCTGGTCGTAGGGAAGCACCGCGCGGGTCGGGTGTCCGCAAACCTGATTGTGCCATATCCCGGTCAGCGCCAGCATCACCGGCATGTTCTGTTCCCAGGGCGCGGTGCGGAAATGATCATCCATGGCTTTGCCGCCGGCCAGGAAGTCCCGGAAATGCTCGGGCCCGACGGCCAGCATCACACTCAGCCCGATTGGACCCCAGACCGAATAACGGCCTCCAACCCAATCCTCGAAACCGAAAACATGCTTCGGAGGGATTCCAAAGGCACCGGTTTCCTCTTCGGAGGTCGACAAGGCCAGAAACTGGCGTGCAGGTTCACCGCCGCCGCGCTCAACCCAGCGCCGGGCCGTCGCCGCGTTTGTCATTGTCTCGACCGTTGTAAAGCTCTTGGAAGAAACGATGATCAAAGTTGTCTTGGGATCAAGCCGCTGCAGGATGTCGTGAATGTGGGCTCCATCCACGTTCGAAACAAAATGGCAGCGCGGGCCGTCGTGATACGGTGCCAGTGCCAGCGCGGCCATAACCGGCCCCAGATCGGAGCCGCCGATTCCGATGTTGATGACATCGGTGAAGGTCCCCCCCGGTGCGGCCAATTCGCCGGAACGCACCCGGCGGGCCAGCTTCTCCATACGCTGCAAAGTCCGGCGCAACGGCGCCCGGACATCCTGCCCGTCCACCAAAAGCTCCGGCCCCTCCGGATCTCGCAAGGCCGTATGCAGGACCGCGCGCTGTTCTGTTTCATTGATCCGGCCGCCTTGGAACATCGCTGCGCGCCTGTCCGCAACTCCCCGGCTTTCGCAGAGCGCAACCAATTCCGCACGCACCTCGGCAGTGATCCAGGTTTTGGAATAGTCAAACAGCAGCGAGTCGTGCCGCACGCTGAAATCTTCAGCGCGGTGCGGATTTTCTTCAAACAAATCAAACAATTTTCCGCTGCAGTTCTTGGAGTGCAGCGCTTTCAACACCGTAAACATGTATTTCTTTCCTGAATTCAAGGCGCCCAATGGACGGAAGCCTCGGACAAAACCGCTTGGATGGGCGCATTTTCCGGAGGCATCGACATCGCCCGCTCCAGCGCCCGTCTCTTGGCATCGCCAAAGATGACAAGATGTTTGGCAATCGCCGCGTCCAGCACCCGGGCTGTCAGGCTGACACGCGCTTCAGGCTGACTGTCCGGCCGCATCACTGCCAGCACCGGAGCGTCCGGCGCCAAAGCGGCCTCAATCCCCATTGCTCCGGGAAACAGCGATGCAGTGTGCATGTCTTCACCCATTCCCAGAAGCAGCACCGACAGCGGCAAATGCGGCGCCACTTTGCTTTCCAGTTCAGCCGCCGCATCCTCGGGCGATTGGCCCTCGGTATGAAACGGCAGAAACTGCGCAGCGGCGGCCCGGTCCTGCAGCAGCCGCGATTTGATCATCCGCGCATTGGACCGGTCACTGTCCACGGGCACCCAGCGTTCGTCAGTGGCCAGAACCTGCACCCGGTCCCATTCCAGATCAGCCGCGCAAAGATCATCAAAAACCGGCCCTGGCGTCGACCCGCCCGCCACCGCAAAGGAGGCGCCGTCGTGGTGGAAAAGGTGAGTCTTCAAATCACCTGCGATTTCATTTGCCACTTCGATCGCCAGCATATCCTGATCAGGGTATTCGTTGAATTTCATGGGTTTATCCCCCTCCATTCACGCCCGTCCCGGCGCATCAGCAAATCGGCATCGCCGGGTCCGGTGCTGCCGCTTTCATAGGGTTTAGGCACATCTCCGCGGGACTTCCAGCCCGCAATCACCGGATCTGTCCAGGCCCAGGCCGCCTCCACCTCGTCGCCCCTCATAAACAACGTCTGGTTGCCGCGCACAACATCCATGATCAAGCGCTCATAAGCATCCGGCGGGTCTCCGCCTTCCGGCCCCAGCGCCTCGGCAAAGCTCATATCCAAAGGCACGTCGACAAGCCGCATTCCGCCCTGCCCCGGCTCCTTGATCGTCACACTCAAGGTGATGCCCTCGTTCGGCTGCAGGCGGATCTTCAAGTGATTGGCGTGCCGCCCTGCTTCAGCGCCGAAAATGGAATGCGGCGCATCCTTGAACATCACGTTGATCACCGATGACCGGTTCACCAGCCTCTTGCCGGTACGCAGGTAGAACGGTGTGCCCGCCCACCTCCAGTTGCTGATATGCGCCTTCAGTGCCACGTAGCTTTCGGTGGTGCTGCGCGGGTTGCTGACCAGTCCGCGGTAAGAAGGGTGCGGATCTTCAGGGTCCAGCCGGGCCTGATACTGGCCGCGCACGATGTGGTGCGGCTCCACCGGATCCAGCGCACGGATTACCTTCAGCTTTTCGTCGCGCACCGCATCGGGATCGAATTTCGCAGGTGGCTCCATAGCTATCAGGCATAAAAGCTGCATCAGATGATTTTGCATCATATCGCGCATGGCGCCTGCGCGTTCGTAATACTCCTCACGCCCTTCTACACCGACGGTTTCCGCGACAGTAATTTGGATATGGTCGACATATTGGCTGTTCCACAGGGGCTCGAAAAGCATATTGCCAAACCGCACCGCCATCAGGTTCTGCACAGTTTCTTTGCCCAGGTAATGGTCGATCCGGTAGATCTGCCCCTCGTGGAAATGGCTGGCCAGCGTCCGGTTCAGTTCCTGCGCCGAGCCGAGATCGCGGCCAAAAGGCTTTTCCACAACGATCCGGGTGTCATCCTTTGCCAGCCCATATTTCTGGAGACGCTCGGCAAGAGGTCCAAACAGCCCCGGCCCGACCGAGAAATAGAACAGGCGTACTGGTGCATTGTCTTGGGTGTTCAATTCCGTCGCAAGCGCGTCCCAGCCCTCGTCACCCAGTGCATCCAGCGCAACATAGCTGACCCGGTCCAGGAAGCTTTCCAGGGTGCCGCCTCCGCAGGCCTTGGGACCGGCGTGGCTGCGAATGGCTTCGGCCACAATGGTGCGGTACTCAGCGCTGGTCAGCGCAGTGCGCGCAGCGCCGATGACCCGCTCACCGCCCGGCAGCTGGCCTGCGCAGTGGCGGCGGAACAGCGCCGGCAGGATCTTGCGCTGCGCGAGATCGCCCGTACCGCCAAAAATTACCAGGTCGAACGGATCAACCGGTATGACTCGCGAAACCATTCCTACTTCTTCCCGCGTTGGTCCGGTGCAGAGGCGGCACACTGCCGCTCACATCCCTGTCATATGCCTGCCCGGCTGCTTTCATTTCCTGCCCAGTATAAGGTAGCTTCCTGCGAAAGGAACTGCCCCAGAGGACATCCGCATGAAAGACCTGCAAAAATCCGTCGCAAACTTAGGCAAGTTTCAAGACGCCTTTGTGACGGCCAATGGTCAGGAGCGCGCCTCTGTCCCGCTCAGCAACCCGGAAACCTTGTGGTTCAATACCGGCACCCTGTGCAATATCGAGTGCAGCAACTGCTATATTCTGAGCTCCCCCACCAATGACGCTCTGGTCTATCTGACCGAGGCAGAAGTGCAAAGCTATCTGACCCAAATCACCGAGCGCAACTGGCCGGTGCGGGAAATCGGCTTCACTGGCGGCGAGCCTTTCATGAATCCAGAAATGATCGCCATGACCCGCGCGGCCCTGGAGAGCGGGTTTGAAGTTCTGATCCTCACCAACGCCATGCGCCCGATGATGCGCAAAACCGTGAAAGCCGGCCTTCTGGAGCTGCGTGAAAGGTTCGGAGACAAACTGACCTTGCGGATCTCAGTCGACCACCACAGCGAGGCGCTGCATGACAAGGAACGGGGTGCAGGCAGCTTTGCCAAGACCATTGCAGGTATGGAATGGCTGCGCGACAACGGTTTCAAAATGGCCGTCGCCGGACGCACTGTCTGGGAGGAAAGCGAAGCGGAAGCACGCACCGGCTACGCTGCGCTGTTTGCCAAGCACGGTTTCGCCATAGACGCGCAGAACCCAGGCCAGACCGTACTATTCCCCGAAATGGACGAGACTGTTGAAGTTCCCGAGATAACAACCGCTTGCTGGGGAATTCTTGGCAAATCACCGGACAGCGTCATGTGCGCTTCTTCGCGCATGGTGGTCAAACGCAAAGGCGCTGAAAGACCGGCTGTTCTGGCCTGCACATTGCTGCCCTATGCACCGGAGTTCGAAATGGGCGCCACCCTGGCAGATGCCGAACTGCCGGTGCAGTTGAATCACCCGCATTGTGCCAAGTTCTGCGTATTGGGCGGGGCCAGCTGCTCGGCGTGACCGGCGCGGCACCTAATGGATCTGAAATTCTCCGACAACATTGCGCCACTCGCCCGGGCCAATCATCTTGCGGTGGGTAAACCTCACTGAATGCAGGGGACCTTCGATCTCCCGCTGCCAGAATTCGATGAACTCAAACAGCCTTGGGTGATCCGGCGCCAGATCGTATTCCTGCCAGACAAAAGTATTCAGGACATGGATGTAGTCAGGCATGCGGTAGGTGAATTCCGCCGTGGTCAGCCCATATCCTTTTAGCATCAGTTCGGTTTCGCTGCTCTCCATTTTCAGCCTCCAATTTTTGCCCTCTACTTATGATGCTAGGCTGCAAATGGTTAATTTCCGCAAAAACAGTGCGTTACCCCAGCGTGAACGCTTTGACGACGGCCTCCCGGGCTGTTTGCTTGCGCCCCATATACGGTATCTGATAGGGTGCAAACACAAGATATAGACCTCAGAAGAAGAGCAGATATCCAACGTGAGCGATACGCCGGAAACTCCTGAAAACATGGAAGAAAATCTGCCGGAACGTCCGGCGTACGATGGCCCCACTGTGTCCATCGAGACAGAGATGCGCAATTCGTATCTCGACTACGCGATGTCGGTCATCGTCAGCCGCGCGATCCCGGATCTGCGCGACGGGCTGAAACCGGTGCACCGCCGCATTCTCTATGCCATGCACGAATCCGGCAACACCCATGACAAGGCCTACCGCAAGTCGGCCCGCCCGGTTGGCGACGTGATGGGTAAATACCACCCACATGGCGATAGCGCGATCTACGACGCGCTGGTTCGGATGGCACAGGACTTCTCGATGTCGCTGCCGCTGCTGGATGGCCAGGGCAACTTCGGCTCGATGGACGGCGATAACCCGGCGGCAATGCGTTACACAGAAGTGCGCATGGACAAGCCGGCCGCGGCGCTGCTCGCGGATATCGAAAAAGAGACCGTCGATTTTCAGGACAACTACGACGGCAAGGACCAGGAGCCGACCGTTCTCCCGGCCCGGTTCCCGAACATGCTGGTCAATGGCGCCGGCGGTATCGCGGTGGGCATGGCCACCAACATTCCGCCGCATAACCTGGGCGAAGTGGTGGACGCCACTCTGGCGCTGATCGAAGAACCGGATCTAACCAGCGAACAGCTGATCGACTATATCCCGGGTCCGGACTTTCCGACCGGCGGCGTGATGCTGGGCCGCTCCGGTGCCCGCAAGGCCTATCTTGAAGGCCGCGGCAGCGTGATCATCCGCTCGAAAACCCGGGTCGAGGAGATCAGGAAAGACCGCTATGCCATTGTTGTGGATGAGATTCCCTATCAGGTCAACAAGGCCGCAATGATCGAGAAAATCGCGGAGCAGGTCCGTGAGAAGAAGATCGAAGGCGTCGCCCACGTGCAGGACGAATCCGACCGCAACGGCGTGCGGGTTGTGGTGGAGCTGAAACGCGATGCAACGCCTGAGGTGGTGCTGAACCAGCTTTACCGCTTTACCCCGATGCAGACCTCCTTTGGCTGCAACATGCTGGCGCTGAATGGCGGCCGGCCGGAGCAGTTGACCCTGCGCCGGTTCCTCACCTCCTTCATCGACTTCCGCGAGGACGTTGTTGCCCGCCGCACCGCGCATCTCCTGCGCAAGGCGCGCGAACGCAGCCACATCCTGTGCGGCCTGGCTGTCGCAGTCTCCAACGTTGATGAGATCGTCGCCACCATCCGCTCTTCCGCTGACGCGGCTGAAGCGCGTGAAAAACTGATGACCCGCCGCTGGCCGGCGGCCGATATTGCGGATTACATCCGCCTGATCGACGATCCGACCCACACCATGAACGACGACGGGACTTATAACCTGTCGGAAACACAAGCGCGTGCCATCCTGGAACTGCGCCTGCAGCGCCTGACCCAGATTGGTGTGAAAGAGGTTACCGACGAACTGGAAGAACTGGCAGCCAAGATCAAGGAATACCTTGAGATTCTGTCTTCCCGCGAACGCATCATGGGCATCATCGGCGATGAGCTACGCGAAGTGCGTGACAACTTCGCCGTGCCCCGCCGCACCCAGATCGTCGACTGGTCCGGCGACATGGAGGACGAGGACCTGATCGAGCGCGAGGACATGGTGGTGACCGTGACCTCCGGCGGCTACATCAAGCGCACTCCGCTGGCTGACTTCCGCGCCCAGAAGCGCGGCGGCAA
Source organism: Leisingera sp. ANG-Vp (assembly GCF_000813725.1). Classification (GTDB taxonomy): domain Bacteria; phylum Pseudomonadota; class Alphaproteobacteria; order Rhodobacterales; family Rhodobacteraceae; genus Leisingera. The sequence goes on along the minus strand of NZ_JWLD01000002.1, from coordinate 50,099 downwards.
GGGTGTCTCGGGCATGCAGACCAAGGAAGAGGATGTGATCACCACCCTCTTCGTGGCCAATACGCATACCCAGCTTCTGTTCTTCACTACCGACGGCATGGTCTACAAGCTGAAGACCTGGCGCTTGCCGCAGGGCGGCCGTACCTCCAAAGGCAAGGCGATCGTCAATATCCTGCCGATCCCGACCGGGGTTTCCATTGCCGCCATTATGCCGGTCGATGTGCCGGACGAGGAATGGGAAAACCTGCAGGTGGTCTTTGCGACCTCCGGCGGGGATGTGCGCCGCAACCGCCTGTCAGACTTCACCAATGTTCGCCGCAACGGCAAGATTGCCATGAAGCTGCCCGAGGACGGCTCCGTCCAGCTGGTCAATGTGCGCATCTGCTCGGAAGACGACGATGTGATGCTGTTCACCAACTCGGGCCGCGCCATCCGCTTCCGCTCCACTGACGTGCGCGTGTTCAACTCGCGTGAGTCGACCGGCGTGCGCGGCATCAAGCTCAGCGGCGAAGACCGCGTGGTGTCGATGTCGGTGATCCGCCACTTCACCGCCAGCCCGGAAGAGCGCGCCGCCTATCTCAAGATGCGCCGTGCGGTAGCTGGTATTGCCGATGACGGCGAGACGGATGAGGAAGAGGCCGCGCCCGGCCTGATTACTCAGGAACGCTATGCCGAGATGTCGGCGGCGGAAATGCTGATCCTGACGATCACCACCGGCGGTTCCGGCAAAATGTCTTCCTCGCATGACTACCCGGTGCGCGGCCGCGGCGGTATGGGTGTCACCGCGATGGACAAGGCGATGCGCGGCGGCGAGATCGTGGCCTCCTTCCCGGTCGAGCTGGATGACCAGATCATGCTGGCAACTTCCAAGGGCCAGTCGATCCGGGTTCCGGTGGATGGCATTTCCTTCCGCTCCCGCTCGGCCGGCGGTGTCCGCGTGTTCAACACCGGCAAGGGCGAAGAAGTTGTATCGGTCGCCTGGATTGCCGAGAATGGCGATGATGAGGAAGAAGAGAGCTAAGGCTTTCGCTCGCATGCTTATGGCGCCGCCCTCCTTTAGGGCGACGCTTTGCGTTTAACCGCAGCCTAATCTTTTTCTGCCAGACTGCCCCTTGAGTTGTTTTTCAAGGGGACGTGTGATGAACCTCTACCATTGCTCCATCGATCTGCATCATGAAGCCAAAGCGCTGAGCTTTGCCAGCGCGGTTGATCAATGGATGAGTTATTTGCAGGAACGCGGCGTTGTGCTTGGCTGGCGCTTGCTGCGGCGCAAGCTGAACATGGCCAGCGACACTTGCCGGGACTTTCTGCTGGAGATCGAATTCAAGGACATGACGCAGCTCGACCAGGCCTTCAGGGTGCTGGGAGAGCACGACGAAGAAGTTGAACGTCTCTATTCAAACGTCTCGGCCCTGATCGCCAAGGCTGAGACCGGTCTCTACCGTCCGTTCCCGGACCCTGAGAGGGCGGAACGGATGGCCTTGATCTGAGAACGAAGCGCCCTCAGATCAGGGTCGGCGCCAGCACAAAGCTGGCAAAGATCAGGTATGATACGGCTGTATGCATCGGTTCACTCTCTTACTCACATCCCCATGAGTTTCAGAGAATATACTTAAAATGCGGCATTTCCGGGGCAGCGGCATTTCCGCCGCCCCGCTGCCTTGGACAGCCTGTCGTCAGAGCCCGTAGATCAGGCTGAATTTCTCTTCCAGATAGGCCAGCAAGGGCGCGTGCCCGGGTTCTGCGCCTGCAGCGTGAATGATGGTATCGCGGGGGCTGCGCAGGCCTCCATGCTGCTGGAGGTTTGCCTTCAGCCAATCCGTCGCACCAGAGGTGTCACCGCCGGCCAGCTGCGCATCCAGCCCCGGCACGTCCCGGCGCAGCGCTTGATACAGGCAGCCGGCATAGACATTGCCCAGACTGTATGTCGGGAAGTAGCCGAACAGGCCCACTGACCAGTGAACATCCTGCAGGCAGCCGTTGGAAGGCTTATCCACGGCATAGCCGAAATCCGCCTCGAACCGGTCGTTCCAGGCCGCTTCCAAGTCCTGCACCTGCAGGTCGCCGCTCATCAGCGCGCGCTCCAGGCCGAAGCGCAGCATGATGTGCAGGTTGTACTGCAATTCATCGGCTTCAGTACGGATGTAGCCCTTATGCACCGCGTTCACCGCGGCATAAAACTCATCGGCATCTGAGATGCCGAAATCTCCAAAGGCTGTTTTCATCTCCTCAAACAGCCATCCGGTGAACGCCCGGCTGCGGCCGATCTGGTTTTCATAGATCCGGCTCTGGCTTTCATGCACGCCCATCGACACACCGCTGCCCAGAGGGGTCAGCAGGTAATCGCGGCTGATGTTCTGCTCATAAGCGCCGTGACCGACCTCGTGGATGGTCGAATAGAAACAGTTGAACGGGTCGGTTTCGCTGGTTCTGGTAGTGATCCGCACATCCAGCCCCGAGCCTGAGCTGAATGGATGCACCGCCTTGTCGACGCGGCCATGGGCCATGTCGTAGCCGAAGGTTTTGGCAATCTTGCGGGTAAGCTTCATCTGCGCAGCTTCGTCAAAGCTGCCCTCCAGCCCCTTTGGCGCAGGCTTCTCAAGCACCTTGGCGCGCAATTCAACCAGACCGGGGCGCATGGCATCAAAGATCTCTGCGATCCCTGCCCCGGTCATGCCCTGCTCATAATCCTCGACCATGGCGTCATAAACGTCACCGCCGGCCGCCAGCGCCTGGCCTTCCTCGCGCTTCAGCGCAACAACCTCTTCCAGCACCGGCAGGAAGGCGGCCACATCCTCATCTGCGCGAGCGGCAGCCCATTTGCCCTGTGCCTCGGATGTCACCTGAGCGATTTTCTTGGCCAGATCCGCAGGAACTTTGAAGGTGCGCTCATAGCTGCGGCGGATTTCCCGCAGCTGGGCGGCCCCGGCTTTATCCGGGGCTTCCGCCTTCTCAAGCCACTCCGCCACCCGCGGGTCGGAGCGGCGCGCATGCAGAACAGCCTCAATTGCGGCCATTTCCTCGCCCCGCTGCGGCGCTGCTCCGCGCGGCATCATGGTTTCCTGGTCCCAGCCCAGCCGGCCCGCAATCTGTCCCAGCGCCTGTGTTTCACGCTGGAAGGCCATCAGTTCGTCAAATGCGCTCATCAATCAATGATCCTTAATCGAGGTTGCAATCGGATAGGCAGACAGGAAACGCGCCCGCAGGATCAGCGCCCAGATGCCAATCGCCACAATCTGATGGGTGATCGCCGCGTGCAGCGGGGCTGCGTAGACCACGGTAAAGATCCCAAGGAGAACCTGAACAGAAAGTGCCGCAAAGACTGCGTTAAAAGCGAAACGGGTGCGGGTGTGGGCCGAACCGCGGCCGCGCAGCCAGGCCACCACGCCAAAGGCAAACAGCAGATAGCCCGCCATCCGGTGGATGAACTGCACCAGGCCAGGGTTTTCAAAGAAATTCTTCCACAGCGGCTCGATCATGAAAGGGTTCGGCGGGATCACTTGCCCGCCCATCAGCGGCCAGTCGGTATAGGAACGGCCCGCGTCGATGCCAGCGACCAGCGCGCCCAGCAGGATCTGCAGGAAGGCGAAATGCATGAGGCCCGTGGAGAGGCTGAACAGCTTGGCTTCTTTGGCCCGGCGCGCTTGCATCAGTTCGCGTTCTTCCCGGCCCAGCATCAGCACATACCAGGCGATGAAGCCGAGGATCACAAAGGCAAGCCCCAGATGCACCGCAAGACGGTAAGAGGCAACCGCCGTCATCCCCTCCCCCTGGGTCACACCGGAGGCCACCATCCACCAGCCGATGGCGCCCTGCACACCGCCCAGGATACCGGGCAGCGCCAGGCGGGTGGTCCAGCCCGCAGGTATCTTGCGCGCAACAAGGAAGCCGAGAAAGCCAATGGCCCAGATCAGGCCCATAACACGGCCGAGCTGCCGGTGTCCCCATTCCCACCAGTAGATTTCTTTGAAATCAGACAGTTCCATCCACTGGTTCTGGATTCGCCACTGGTCGATCTGCTTGTACTTGTCGAACTCCGATTGCCATTCGACCTCGGACATCGGCGGGATAGCCCCGGTCACGGGCCGCCACTCGGTGATCGACAGGCCGCTATCCGTCAAGCGTGTCAGGCCGCCCACAACGATCATCGCCACCACCAGCGCAAACAGCACCATCAGCCAGGCACGGATCGCCTTGCGGGCGCCGCCGCGGCCGCGGTCAATCAGACCCGGCTGCACTGCGGGCGTGTCTTTCTTCTCGCCCTCGACCTCTTCGAAAATGCTGCGCTTGCTCATGCTTGCCTCGTCTTCTTTGCTGCCAAGCTAGGGGCGGAATTGGATAGGGTCCAGTGCGGTTTACTCGCCGCCGCGTTCTTTCCAGCGGACCATCTGCCGCATGACCCCGTGCAGCATCTGCACATCAGAGCGGGTCATCCGCATCCGGGACCACAGGTTGCGCAGGTTGGTCCTCATGCCCACGGCCTTTTCCGGCGGGTAGAAGAAGCCCGCTTCTTCCAGCCGGTCCTCGTAGTGTTCCACCAGTTTCTCAACCTCAACTCCGGTGGCCCAGTCGCCCTTGCGGCCCAGGTCCGTGGTCTCATGCACCACCTCGCCGGATTGGCGCATCCATTCGTAACCGGTGAGCAGCACGCATTGGCCCAGGTTCAGCGAGGCATAAAGCGGGTTCACCGGCACCGAGATGATGGCATTTGCCTTGGCAATATCGTCGTTCTCCAGGCCAGCGCGTTCCGGGCCGAACATCACGGCGACCTTTTCGCCTGCGGCAATCTTTTCCGCCGCGATCTGCATGGCGCGTTCGGGGCTGTAGACCGGCTTGGTCAGCCCGCGCTGGCGGGCAGTGGTGGCAAAGACATAGGTGCAGTCGCCCAGCGCCTCGGGCACATCGGCGCAGAGCTGCGCCTCGTCCAGCAGGCGGCCCGCACCCGAGGACATGGCAACCGCCTTGGGGTTCGGCCAGCCATCGCGCGGCGCCACGATGCGCATCCGGTCCAGGCCGAAGTTCCACATCGCCCGCGCGGCGGCGCCGATATTCTCGCCCATCTGCGGGCGGACCAGGACAAAGGCGGGCTGTGGCGTATCGGTGGGCATTGCGGCAGGCATCCGTTGGTTGGCGCGTAAAATCCGCCCTGCTGTAATCCCCGCAAGCGCCCGGGGCAAGGTCCGGCACCCTGAACAGCGGCATTTACTGCCTGCCGCAGGCCTGCAAATCCTTGCGTCCTGCAGCAGATGCGCTAAACACCGGCAAATGCCTGAACAATGGAGCACCGCCATGGGAAGCCCTGCTGAAGCACCCGAGCAGCCGCAGATCTATCTGATCTCCCCGCCGAGTTTCGAGCTGGGCAAATTTCCCGGGCTTTTGGCACGCGTGCTGGATGAGGTCGATGTGGCCTGCGTGCGCCTGGATCTGGCAAGCCGCGACGAGGACACCCTGAGCCGTGCGGGCGATGCGCTGCGCGAAGTCACCATGGAGCGGGACGTTGCGCTGGTGATCTCGGACCACCAGATCCTGGCCGAGCGTCTGGGACTGGACGGCGTCCACCTGACGGATGCCTCCAAATCCGTGCGCGCTGCACGCAAGGCGCTGGGTCCGGATGCCATTGTCGGCTCTTTCTGCGGTGCGTCGCAGCATGACGGCATGGTCGCAGGCGAAGCAGGCGTGGACTACGTGAGCTTTGGTCCCGTAGGTACCTCCGGGCTTGGCGATGGTGCGCAGGCCGAAGCGGATCTGTTTCAGTGGTGGTCGCAGATGATCGAAGTGCCGGTGGTTGCCGAGGGCGGCCTGACCGAAGAGCTGGTGCGCGAGGTCTCTCCCTATACCGACTTCTTTGGCATTGGTGACGAGATCTGGCACGCCGAAGACCCGCTGGCCGCGCTCAAGGTGCTGATGCGGGCCATGGGCTGAAATCCTCGCTGGACTTCACTGGCGGGCGTTTACAGGAACACCCGCTCCACAAACCAGTAGCTGCCAATCATCGCGATGGTAACCGAGGCCGGAATCGCCACCCGGCCACGGTATTTCGGGTGCCGCCCGAACCATAGCCGAACACCCAAATAGGCCGCTGCAATCACGGTAAGCTGGCCAAGTTCCACGCCCACGTTGAATCCGATCAGAGCGGGCAGGAATTGACTGGGCGGCAAGCCAAACTCTCCCAGCACCGAGGCAAACCCCAACCCGTGCAGCAGTCCGAAACCGAAGATGACAAAAGTCCGCCAGCTGTGCAGCCTGCGGACGAAAATGTTCTCGACCGCAACAAAAACAATCGACAGCGCAATCAGCGGCTCGACGATGCCAGGGTTCACATTGACCATGCCCAGCGCGCCCAGTGCCAGGGTGATGGTATGGGCAACGGTGAACACGCTCACCTGCAGCAGCAGCGGCCGAACCCGCGGGCTGAGGAAGAACAGCCCCAGCACAAACAGGATATGATCCAGTCCCATTGGCAGGATATGGGTGAAACCCACAGGAATGTATTCCAAGAAGGCTTCGACCGGTGTTTGAGCAGAACCGCCGCCTAGGGCAATCGGCGGCGAGGTCTCACCCCCTTGCAGGTAACCGGTATAGGGCGCCTCCACCCCGTTCTGCCGCAGGACCACACCACCGGATCCAACAGGCCATGCAATGCGCAGGCTTCGGGCATCTGCAGGGAGCTCTCCGGTCAGTTCCAGAAAAGACGCGCGCGGCAGGTTGGCGTCCCCGACATCCGGAATGGTGATCGTTGAAACGTTCAGCTCAACCGGTCCGCCCGCCTGCAATGAAAAAGTTGACAGCCATTCCTCGGTAAAGAGGCGCACCATCGGCTCCAGCTCGCGGGCATCCAAGGTGCGCAGTTCGTCGTAGTCGGCGGATTGCTCTGTCTGGTTGGTGTCCGACAGCCCGTCCAAATTGATCCCGGCGACAAAGGCCTCAACATTCAGGCGGAGGTCCAGGGTGATCTTCCCCTCCTTAACCGAGAAGTCAGCAACGGCGGGCGTCACCTCATGCGCCCGGGCACCGGCGGCAGCTATTGCAACTGTGCAGAACACCAGCGCAAATAGAAACTGCAGCCAAGTCAGGCACCTGCCGGCAATCAAGGAAACTCTCATGCAATCCCGCCTGTTTTGCTCAATACTTTGTGCCGGCCTGACTTTGGGGTCCGCCCCGCTGTTATCCCACGAGTTTTGGATTGAGCCGGAAAAATATCAAGTCGATTCCGGTGAACCGCTTGTGGCAAGGCTGCGCAACGGGCAGGAATTCAACGGCGCAGAGCAGCCCTATCTTGATCATCGCATTGCCCGGTTCGAGGTGATGCAGAGCAAAGCGGCAGCCCCTTACCATGGCCGGATGGGCGACATGCCCGCCTTCACCGGGGACGCCGTAGGGGATGGGCTTGCTGTCCTCATTCATCAGACCCAGCCGCAAACGCTGACCTATGACACTTGGGAAGAGTTTCAGGCCTTCATTGACCACAAGGGATTTGAAGGCGTCCGGCCGCAGCACGAAGCACTTGGCCTGCCCAAGGCCGGGTTCACGGAGCAATATACCCGCCACGCCAAGGCGCTGGTTGCGGTTGGCAGCGGCCAAGGCAGCGACAGCAACACCGGTCTTGAAACGGAAATCCTCGCCCTCGCCAACCCCTATACCGATGACCTGGCCAATGGCCTGCCTGTACGGGTCCTCTATCAGGGCGCCCCGCGGCCGCAGGCTCAGGTTGAGATATTTTCAAGGGCGCCAGACGGCACTGTCTCAGTCACCACCCAGTTGACGGATCCGCAGGGCGAGGCCTCCATTCCCGTTGCTCCGGGCCATGACTACCTGTTGGATGCAGTGGTGCTGCGTCCCGCCCCTAAAGGCAAAGATTACGTATGGGAAAGCCTTTGGGCGTCGCTCACCTTTGCTGTCCCCATCCGGTGATGCGGCTTGAAGTGCCCGCCCAAAGGCGGCAATAGGTCATTATGACACAAGCTTCAGCCCCTCAGTCTCCCGGCATTCTGTGCATCGGGTCCGTCCTTTGGGATATCATTGGCCGCTGCACCACGGAAATGCAGCGCGGTTCCGACATGCCAGGCCGTATCACCCGCTTGCCCGGCGGCGTCGCCATGAACATCGCCATGACACTCTCCCGTTTCGGAATGAAACCGGCGCTTCTGACCGCCGTGGGCCGCGACCCGGAAGGCGATGAACTGATCAATGCCTGCGGCCACTTCGGCCTGATCACAGACTATGTCTACCGCTCTGAGGATCTGCCCACTGACCGTTATATGGCCGTGGAAGGCGCCAACGGGCTGATTGCCGCGATTGCCGATGCCCATTCGCTGGAGGCCGCAGGCGACAAGATCCTGCGCCCGCTGTCCGATGGCACTCTGGGCACCGAAGCCGCACCTTTTGCAGGCCAGGTTGCCCTGGACGGAAACCTGACGCTCTCGCTGCTGGACGACATCGCCGCCAGCCCGGCCTTTGCCAAAGCTGATCTGCGCGTGGCCCCAGCCTCACCCGGCAAGGCAGAACGGCTGCGCCCCTTCCTCAGCCGCACCCGCGGCACGCTATATGTCAATCTCGAGGAAGCCGGCATCCTCTGCCAGTCTGAATTCACTGACAGCGAAACTGCCTCCAAAGTGCTGCTGGATCGCGGCGCGGCCCGGGTACTGGTCACAGATGGCGGCAGTTCCGCTACAGAAGCCACTTCGGAAGGCGCCATCACTCTTATCCCTCCCCGCGTCACGGTTGCCCGCGTAACCGGCGCCGGAGATACCTTCATGGCCGCCCACATCGCCGCAGAAGCGCGCGGAGAGGACCGCCAATCCGCATTGGCTTCGGCGCTCAAGGCCGCAGCCACTTACGTTTCAGGAGAACCCCCGCTGTGATCGAGATCCAGTATTCGTCCGAAGTCCAGGCCGCCAAGGCCGAGGGCCGCGCCATTGTTGCGCTGGAAAGCACCATCATCACCCACGGCATGCCTTATCCGCAGAATGTCGAGGTGGCGGCGCAAGTCGAACAGGACATCCGCGAAGCTGGCGCCGTGCCTGCAACAATGGCGGTGATGAACGGTGTATTGCATGTGGGATTGGACCCCGATCAGCTGCAGTCGCTGGGCCAAGCCAAGGGCGTTGCCAAGATCTCCCGTGCCGATATGCCCGCCTGCATCGCCACCGGCAGCACCGGCGCCACAACCGTCGCCGCGACCATGATCGCAGCCCGCCTGGCTGGCATCGGTGTTTTTGCAACCGGCGGCATTGGCGGCGTGCATAAGGGGGCCGAAACCACTTTCGACATTTCCGCCGACCTGATGGAACTGGCGCAGACGCCGGTCACCGTTGTGGCAGCGGGTGCGAAGGCAATTCTCGACCTGCCGAAGACGCTGGAAGTGCTGGAAACCCAGGGTGTGCCGGTGATCGCCTATGGCCAGGACAGCTTCCCTGCCTTCTGGTCGGCGCAATCGGATCTGAAAGCGCCTTTGCGGATGGATGACCCCGCCCAGATCGCCCGCGCCCACGCCACCCGCCAGGCGATGGATCTGCCCGGCGGCCAGCTGATTGCCAACCCGATCCCGGCAGACGCTCAGATTGCTGCTGAAGATCTGGCTCCGGTTATTGCCCAGGCCCAGTCCGAAGCCGACGCACAGGGTGTCACCGGCAAGGACGTCACGCCGTTCCTGCTGCGCCGGATCTTCGAGCTGACCGAAGGCCGCTCGCTGACTGCCAACATCGCCCTGGTGCGCAACAACGCCCGGCTGGCGGCAAAGATCGCACAGGAACTGAACAAACTGACACAATGACTTGATTTTCCGGACCAATGCCATTGCTTGGCACGGCATCAGTGCCTAGGTTCCCCTCGAATTTCCTGTAAAGCAGACCGATGACCACGCCTTTCGACGAAGAACCGCACCGCCGCCCCGGGTTGTTTGCCAGCCTGCGCGCCTCCTTCTTTACCGGCATCGTGGTCATCGCACCGGTGGGGCTGACGGTCTGGCTGCTGTGGTCGGTGATGGGCTGGATCGACAGCGTGGTGCTGCCGCTGGTGCCCACCACGTTCCGCCCGGAGCAGTATATCGGCATCAACCTGCGCGGCGTCGGGCTGATCATCTTCCTCTTGTTCACGATCGTGGTCGGCTGGATCGCCAAAGGCATCCTCGGCCGCTCGCTGATCAGTTTTGCCGAAAGCCTGGTGGACCGGATGCCGGTGGTGCGCACAGTCTATTCCGGCATCAAGCAGATCTCGGAAACCGTCTTTGCCCAGTCTGAACGCAGTTTTGAAAAAGCCTGCCTTGTGCAGTACCCGCGCAAGGGCATCTGGGCCATCGGCTTCATCTCCACCAACGCCAAGGGGGAAATCGCCGAGCGGGCCGAGACCAGCGGCGGGCTGGTGAGTGTCTTCCTTCCGACCACCCCGAACCCGACCTCGGGCTTTTTGCTGTTCGTTCCCGAAGAGGACGTGATCGAGCTGGAAATGTCGGTGGAAGATTCTGCCAAGCTGGTGATCTCGGCAGGGCTTGTCTATCCCAACCCCAAGGACCCGACCCAGCCGCCGGTGATAGGCAAGTAAGCCTCAGCCGAACATAGCTGGCAGGTCCACCGAGGACTGCACGCCAAGGTTTGCCCTGTCCCGCGCCAAAAAGCGCTCTGCCGCCTCCCGCCCTGCTGCCTTGAGCCGCGCCAGGATCTGGGGGACCGGGATCAGCTTGGTGCTGACTGACAGCTGCGTCATCAGGGCATCGTCCGCAATCATATGCACCCGCACCTGCTTCATCCTTCCGGGCTCCAGCGTGCCGTCCTCAAGCAGCCGTTGAACAAAGGAAATTGCCCTGAGTTCGCGCAGCAGCGAGGAGTTGAAGCTGATCTCGTTCACCCGGTTGCGGATCTGCTGCGGCGTCTTCGGAATCTCGTCCCGCTCAAGCGGATTGATATTCACGACCACCACATCGCCCGGCAAGCCTTCGCGGAACAGCGGAAACAGCGCCGGGTTTCCGGTAAAGCCGCCATCCCAATAGGCTTCCAGCCGCCCGGTCTCCGGATCCTTGATCTCCACCGCCTGAAACAGATCCGGCAGGCAGGCCGAGGCCAGAACCGCATCGGTGCTGATTTCAGCTCCTTCAAACACCCGGATCTTGCCGGTGCGCACACAGGTCGCACAAATGAACAGCTCCGGCCCTGCCCCGGCGCAGACGTCATCAAAACAGAATTGCGCCACCACCTCGCGCAGCGGATTCTTGTAGAACGGGCCATAGTGATAGGGTGAAATCACCTGCCCCATGGTTTCCATCGGCGAAAACGGCATCATTGCCTCCAGCGCACCGGCCCAGGCAACGGCATCCAGCTGCGTCAGCCAGTTGGCAAACCGCATGTCGCCGACTGCGCCCATCCGCTGCCACAAGCTGTCCAGCGCCTCCCTGGCGCCGCCGCGGCCGCCTTGCACCATGCCGGACTTGAAGGCAGCCCCATTCAGCGCCCCGGCAGAGGTGCCTGTAATCGCTGCCACCTCGACGTCTTCGTCCTCCAGCAGCCTGTCGAGCACACCCCAGGTAAACGCCCCGTGCGCGCCCCCGCCCTGCAGAGCCAGATTAATCCGTTTCACCATAAAGCACCTGCCAATTTCACCTTTGTCAAAATACTCCGGGGGTGAATTGCCTCGCAGGGGCAAGAGGGGGCCGGCCCCCTCCCGCCTTCTCCGTCTGCCGCCTACAGCGCAGTCCAGCCGCCATCGACACTGAGCGTGGTTCCAGTGATCTGGGCAGCCGCATCCGAACACAGAAACACTGCCGTGCCGCCCAACTGCTCAACCGTGGCGAACTCCCGGCTCGGCTGCCGTTCCAGCATCACCTTCTTGATCACCTCCTCGCGGCCCATGCCGTATTTCTCCATGGTGTCCGGAATCTGCGCCTCCACCAGAGGTGTCAGCACATAGCCCGGGCAGATCGCATTGCAGGTGATCGGCTCCTCAGCGGTTTCCAGCGCCACAGTCTTGGTCATCCCGACAACACCGTGTTTGGCCGCCACATAGGCCGCCTTGTAAGGCGAAGCCGTCAGGCCGTGCGCCGAGGCGATATTGACGATCCGTCCCCAGCCGGCCGCGCGCATCCTGGGCAGAGCGGCCGCCATAGTGTGGAAATTCGAGTTCATGTTGATCGCAATGATCGCATCCCACTTGCCCTGCGGGAACTCATCAATCGGCGCCACATGCTGGATGCCTGCATTGTTGATCAGAATATCGCAGGCGTCCGCCTTTTCGACCAGTGCCCGGCAGTCCTCCCCCTTGGACATATCAGCTTGGATGTACTGGGCCTTGACGCTGAATTCACGGGCGATGGCTTCTGCCAGCGCGTGATCCTCCTCGCGGTCAGTGAAAGAATTCAGCACCACGTTTGCGCCCGCGCGCGCAAGCTCGCGCGCGACGCCGAGGCCGATGCCGGAGTTCGACCCGGTGACTACGGCTGTCTTTCCTTGCAAGGACATGTCTCTCTACCTCTCAGCTGACTGAAACTGGCCGCACTGTGCCATGCTGCAGATGCAAAAGAAACGCGTAAGACTACGGAGCCGCGGCGCCTTTACGCCGGGGCATTTTCAGTCAGCGGTGGAAAGGAACTGCGCAGAAAAAAACGCCCGCACAAGGCGGGCGTTAGTTATTGAGGCAGGTTTCATACAGGCAAGAAACCTATCGAGCAGTGATCCCTTTATAAGCAATTTCCGGCTTTCGTCCAAGCTAAAAGTTTGAAAAGACGAAAAGGCGCGCGTAGCGTGCCTAGTCAAGAAAATAAGGGCAGAGCGGGATTGTTGGCAAAATGAGAAAAGAAAATTTCCCGAAACTGCGCATGGCACTGGCCGGAATCACTTGTCTCGCCGGGGTTAATTTTGCGCAAGCAGAATCAGCCCATGGCATAGCTATGTACGGAGCCCCCGCCCTGCCACCGGATTTTGTGTCTTTACCCTATGCCAACCCGGATGCGCCAAAGGGCGGCAAGGTGGTTTTCGGCAATACCGGCGGCTTTGACTCGCTGAACCCCTTCACCCTCAAAGGCACCGTTCCATGGCAGCTGAGGTTCTGGAGCTATGAAAGCCTGATGGGCCGGTCCTGGGACGAACCATTCTCGCTTTACGGGCTTTTAGCCGAATCGATTGAGGTGCCCGAGGACAGATCCTGGGTCGAATTCACCCTGCGGGAGGAGGCCCGATTCTCCGATGGCAGCCCGGTCACGATCGATGATGTGATATGGTCGTATGAGGTTCTTGGAACCCAGGGCCACCCCCGCTACCGCGGATTCTGGGGCAAGGTAGACCGCATTGAGCAGACCGGCCCGCGCAGCCTGCGCCTGACTTTCAACACCGAAGACCGGGAGCTGGCACTGATCGCCGGACTGCGCCCGATCCTCAAGAAAGCGCAATGGGAGGGCAAGGAATTCGGCAGCGGCAGCATTAGCGGCGCTCCAACCGGCACCGGCGCCTATGTGGTAACAGATTTCGAGCCGGGCCGCTTTGTCAGCCTGACCCGCAACCCAGACTATTGGGGCAAAGATTTGCCGTTCCGCCGCGGCACTCAGAACTTTGATGAATTGCGCATTGATTTCTTCGGCGATCAGACAGTTCTGTTCGAGGCTTTCAAAGCGGGCGAACTAAGCGCCGTGCGCGAGTTCAATGCCGACAAATGGGACAGTACTTACAGCTTCCCCGCCGTCACCCGCGGCGACGTGGTTAAAAGCGAGATTCCGCACCAGCGCCCTTCGGGCATGACCGGGCTGGTGATGAACACCCGCCGTTCGCCTCTGGATGACTGGCGTGTGCGCGAGGCCTTGCTGCTGGCCTTCAACTTTGAATACATCAACGGCACCGTGACCGGCGGCGTTCAACCTCGTATCACCTCGTATTTTTCCGGCTCGGAACTCGGCCTGAAGCCCGGTGCGGCCGACGGTAAAGTCCTGGCGCTTCTGGCGCCTTTCCATAACAGCCTGCTGCCAGGGACATTGGAAGGATACACGCTGCCCAAGGGCGATGGCAGCAAACGCAACCGCGGCAACCTGCGCAAGGCGATGAAACTTCTTTCCGATGCGGGCTGGACCGTCGCAGACGGCGTGCTGCGCAACGCAGAAGGCGCCCCCCTGGAACTCCGCCTGCTGATCCGGCAGGGCGATGGCGAGATGAAGACAGTCTCGGAAATCTATGCCCGCGCACTGGAACGGCTAGGCATCGTCTTGATCCCGGAAACCGTTGATAACGCGCAATTTGTTGAACGGCAAAACGCCTATGAGTTCGATCTCACCCGCTACCGCCGCGAGTTATCGCTAAGCCCCGGCAATGAGCAGCGCTACTACTGGGGCAGCGACGGAGTCACTCAGCCCGGCAGCCGCAACCTGATGGGCATGGACAGCCCGGCGGCTGAAGCGATGATAGACGCTATGCTGACTGCAAAGGATCCGGCAGATTTCACCGCGGCCGTGCGGGCCCTGGACCGGGTGCTGACCGCCGGACGCTATGTGATCCCGTTCTGGAAGTTCGACGCAGGCCGGATCGCCCATGTCAAGGAAATGCGTTTTCCGGACAGCTTGCCGGTATACGGCGACCGGACAGGCTTCATGCCCGACGTCTGGTGGTACCAGGCCGATTGACAGATTGTCCGCCGCATTGCCGGCTGCTTTATTGACACGAGCTTGCTATCTCCGTATTTCATGAATTATGGAAATAGAGGTCACAGACAAACTTAGCGCCCTGTCGCATCCAAACCGCCTTGCGCTGTTCCGCCTGCTGATGCGCCGGTATCCGGATGGCGTGCCCGCGGGCGAGATCGCCTCGGCGCTGGAATTCAAAGCCAATACCGCCTCCGCTTATCTGTCAGTTCTGAAACAGGCTGGGCTGATCTCCCAGCAGCGGACTGGTACCACACTGATGTACACCGCCGATCTTCCCGGCCTGCGCGGCATGTTTGACAATCTGCTGTCCGGCTGCTGCCAGAACCGGCCAGACATTTGCATGCCAGTAAAGAGTGAAGAGAAGATCATGCCGTCAATTGAACGCCCACTGAACGTCCTGTTCATTTGCACCGGAAACTCGGCCAGATCCCTTCTGGCCGAAGCCGTCCTGAACCAGGAGGGCGCAGGCAAGTTCCGGGCTTATTCGGCCGGCACCCGCCCCTCGCCCGGCCCGCGCCCCGAAGTAACCGCGCTGTTACAAGCCAAGGGTTACGACACCGCTGAACTGCACTCCAAGGATCTGGACACGTTTTCCTCAGAAGATG
Source organism: Leisingera sp. ANG-Vp (assembly GCF_000813725.1). GTDB lineage: Bacteria > Pseudomonadota > Alphaproteobacteria > Rhodobacterales > Rhodobacteraceae > Leisingera. The sequence goes on along the minus strand of NZ_JWLD01000002.1, from coordinate 34,883 downwards.
CGCCGCAGATGGATTTCATCTTCACCGTCTGCGATCACGCCGCCAACGAGGAGTGCCCGGCCTGGCCCGGCCAGCCGATGAGCGCCCATTGGGGCCTGGCCGACCCGGTCAAGGCTGAGGGCACTGACGCCGAACGCCGCCTTGCCTACCAGCAGGCTTACGGATTGCTGCGAAACCGGATCAAAGCCTTTGTCGAACTGCCCTTCGAAACCCTCGACCGCATGTCGCTCCAGCATCAGGTGGACGGTATCGGCCGCGTGAATTCTTCCGAATAACCTCTAAGAACGGTCACATCCATGAACATTCTCGTCCTCTGCACGGGCAACTCTGCACGTTCCATCCTGTTGGAATCGATTTTCAACACCCTCGGCGGGGGCCGCGTCCGCGCCTATTCCGCCGGTTCCAACCCGACCGGCAAAGTCCACCCGCAATCCCTGGTGCTGCTGGGCGAACTGGCCCATGACACCAGCGGTGCCCGGTCCAAAAGCTGGGATGAGTTTGCTGAAAACGATGCGCCCGAGATGGATATTGTGGTCACCGTCTGTGCCTCTGCAGCCGGCGAGACCTGCCCGGTCTGGCCCGGCGCACCGGTGCGCACTCATTGGGGCGTTGAAGACCCTGCAGCCGCCGAGCAGCCGGAATGGGATCAGGCCTTCCGCACCGCCTATGCGACGCTGGAGAAACGGGCGAAGGCGCTTCTGGAGCTACCGTTCGAAACCATGAACGCAAACGAGCTGACCCAGCAGCTCAAGCGGATCGGAGAAATTGCATGACCGCGCAGAAACTGCTGGCCGAAGGTCTCGGCACCGCCATGCTGCTGGTCGGAGTGGTCGGCTCCGGCATCATGGCTGAAAATCTGGCTGACGGGAATGTCGCTCTGGCGCTGCTGGCCAATGCCATTGCAACCGGCTGTATGCTCTATGCCATCATCACCACTCTGGGACCGGTTTCCGGAGCCCATTTCAATCCCGCCGTCACAATTGCCTTTGCGCTGCGCGGTGAGCATCCCTGGAGTGCGGTTGCCCCTTACATCCTGGTGCAGATCGGCGGCGGCATCCTTGGTGTCTGGGCCAGCCACATCATGTTCGATCTTGCAATTTTGCAAAGCTCGGCCACGATGCACCGCACTGGCACGGCCCAGTGGTTCTCGGAAATCCTGGCGACTTTCGGCCTGCTGTTCGTAATCTTCGGCGGGCTGCGTTCGCGCCCGGAAGCTGTGCCTGCGCTGGTCGGCCTCTATATCACCGGCGCCTACTGGTACACATCCTCCACCAGCTTTGCCAATCCGGCAGTCACCATCGCGCGCGGTTTCACCGACACCTTCGCAGGCATCTATCCTGGCCATATTCCGATGTTCATCCTGATGCAGCTTATTGCCGTCGGCATCGGCCACGTAGTGCTGACCCGGTTGTTTGCGGTACCATCCGATCCGGCAGAATCCCGCCCAGCCAGACAGGCCTGAAGACCGGGACACGCCGCAGCGTTACAAAAATGCGCAAAAAGTGCTACCATGGGGGGCCAAGAACCATAAAACAGTTTGTCAGGGAGTGCCCCCCATGCCTGTACAAGCAGCCGCTGCCAGCTGGATTGACAGGATGCCTCGCATCAAACAGCGCTTTCCGCATTTGAAAGCCAGCAACGCGCCATCGCTATTGGATGACCGGGACAAGTTCGTCGCCTATCTGGCCCGGACCCACCACCTCACCTTGAACGAAGCCAAGGAGGAGGTGGACGACTTTCTGTACATTGAAAGCCTCCTGAAAGAACTGGACGGCCGCCCGCACTGAGCCGGGCCGTCACGCCAGCGATGTCACCCAGAGGATCATTGCGTCTTCGGGGCTGACGGAGATGACGTTGTGCCCCATGGCCGCGTCATAATAGGCGCTGTCCCCGCGGCGCATTTCGATCGGCTCGTAGAATTCCGTGTAAAGCTTGACCACCCCGGTCAGAACATAAAGGAATTCCTCGCCGTCATGGCGCACCCAGCCGTCAAATTCTTCCATTGCCCGTGCCCGGACCCGCGCCCGGTACGGCAGCATCTGCTTGCGCGACAAACCATCTGCCAGCAACTCGTGCTCATATGTCGCAGTGGCATGGGCGGCTCCGTCGCCGGATTTGGTTACGGTCATCCGGCCATTCACCTGGTCCCGCTGCGGCGGGGTGAACAGCTGCGGCACTGAGATCTGCAGGCCCACGGCCAGCTTCTTCAACGCGTCGTAAGTCGGTGACATCTGGCCATTTTCGATCTTGGACAGGGTCGAACGCGCCAGTCCTGCCTGGTTGGCAGCATGTTCCAGTGTCCAGTCCCGCGCCTTGCGCAGTTCCCGCACGCGGGCGCCCAGGTCCAAAGGTTCGGCTTCGTCTTCGCCTCCGCTCGCGCGGGCGATGGTGATCAGGGATTTGGGGTCGCGGCCAGTCATAGCCATTCTATAAGCCGCGCTCACGCCGCTTGCAACGCAGGACGGTGCGGGCTAGCCAATTGCCATGCTGTCGATTTTTGATCAGGGGCCCTTTGCGCCCTGCCCTGCGCCCTTCAATCTCGCCGCCCATGTGCTGCGCCATGCCGCGCGTCTTGGCAGCAAAACCGCGCTGTCGGTTCTGGACGGTGCAGCCTGTGAAGACTGGAGCTACGCCCGTCTTGAGGCGGCGGTGCGCGGCACCGGCACCGGGCTGCTGGCCGCGGGGCTGCAGCCTGGGGACATCGTGCTGATGCGGCTCGGGAACACAGTTGAGTTTCCCATTGCCTACCTCGGCGCCATCGCCGCGGGGCTGGTGCCTGTTCCGACCTCCGCCCAGCTGACCGTGCCGGAAACCGCCCGGATGATCGCCGACCTGAACCCGGCAGCAGTCTTGCGCGACCCTTCTGTGGCTTGCGCGAGTCACCCGCTGCAGATCAGCACAGCCGACTTGTTGAAAATGCACGCGTTGCCCCCTTGTGAGTACGCCTTTGGCGACCCGGAGCGGCTGGCCTATGTGGTCTACACATCCGGGACAAGCGGAAATCCGCGCGCCGTCGCGCATGCGCACCGGGCGGTTTGGGCGCGGCAGATGATGGTCGACGGCTGGTACGGCCTGACAGAGGGCGACCGGCTGCTGCACGCGGGTGCTTTCAACTGGACCTACACGCTGGGCACCGGGCTGATGGACCCTTGGGCTGCCGGAGCCACCGCGCTGATCCCCGCCCCCGGAACACCGCCCGAGAAGCTGCCTGCCCTCTTGCGCGAACACCGCGCGACGATCTTTGCGGCGGCCCCGGGAGTCTACCGCAAGTTCCTGCGCGGCGGCCGTCTGGAATTGCCCGCCCTGCGGCACGGGCTTTGCGCAGGTGAAAAGCTCTCTGCAACTCTGCATGAAGCCTGGTCGGACGCCACGGGCTGCGGACTTTATGAAGCCTTCGGCATGTCTGAATGCTCCACCTTCATCTCCTCCTCCCCTTCGGCCCCGGCCAGAGAGGGCACCTTGGGGCAGCCGCAGAACGGCCGCAAGGTCGCTATTATGGGGCCAGAGGGGCCGGTTCCCTTAGGAGAGGAAGGCACCATTGCCATCCATCGCTCCGATCCCGGGCTGATGCGGGAGTACCTGGGCGCACCTGAAGACACCGCTGTCCGCTACCAGGGCGACTGGTTCCTGACCGGCGATCAGGGCGCGATGAGCAAAGACGGGCAAATCCGCTATCTGGGCCGCAGCGACGACATGATGAATGCAGGCGGATACCGGGTCTCTCCGATCGAGGTGGAAACAGCACTTGCAGCCCATCCCGGTATCACCCAGGCCGGCGCTGCCGCCGTCGAGGTGAAAGCGGACACCTATATCATCGCCGCCTTCTACACCGGTCCCGAAGAGTTGAACGCGGCGGACCTCGGGGCCTTTGCATCCGAACGCCTGGCCCGCTACAAGCAGCCGCGCGCCTTTGTCCATCTCGACGCCCTTCCCACGGGCGGCAATGGCAAACTGCTGCGCCGCGCTCTGCCTGCCCTGTTCAAAGGATGACCCCAATGGCCACCGTCAAGCTCGACATCCTGTCCGACCCGATCTGCCCCTGGTGCTATATCGGCAAGACCCATCTGGACAAGGCGCTGGCCGAAGTGCCGGACCATCCCTTTGTCATCGAGTGGCATCCGTTCCAGCTGAACCCCGACATGCCGCGCGAAGGCATGGACCGGCGTGAGTACCTGGAGCGCAAGTTCGGCGGCAAGGAAGGCGCGGTGAAGGCCTATGCCCCGGTGGTCGAACACGCCGAAAAGGCTGGGCTTTCGATCAATTTCGAAGCCATGAAGCGTACGCCCAACACGCTGGACGCGCACCGGCTGATCCATTGGGCCGGGATAGAAGGCAAGCAAACAGAAGTGGTGGATGCTCTGTTCCAGGCCTATTTTGCCGATGCCAAAGACATCGGCGACCACGCGGTGCTGACAGGCATTGCCAAGGATGCAGGTCTTGACGCTGACGCTACAGCCCGGTTGCTGGAAGGCGACAGCGATGTGGAAGCCATCCGCGACCGCGACGCCCACTCCCGCAAGATGGGCGTGAGCTCGGTGCCGACCTTCATCGTTGCGAACCAGCACGCGGTGCCAGGCGCCCAGCCGCCGGAGCTGTGGAAACAGGCAATCGAAGACATCCTGCAGCAGCTGAAGGCCGCCGAGGCCGAGTAGGCGCAGGCAAATTACTTAGCATCGCAACAATGCACATACTCCTGTGCAGCCGGGCGCTGGCCCGGCTGACGGATTCATGATAGCGGAACCGGACGGCTCCCAGACCGGCCCCGCTCCCGGGGGACCGCCTGCAGTGCTGTTAGAGGTTTCAAATGTCACAGTCCCAGGACCAAACGCCGGCCCATGGCATGGCCAAGGCGGAGTTCATTGCGCTGATCGCGATGATGTTTGCCACCATTGCCTTGTCGATAGACGCCATGTTGCCCGCCCTGCCGGAAATCGGCCAAACGCTCAGCCCGGATAACATCAACCAGGCGCAGCTGGTGCTGACCTCCTTTGTACTTGGCATGGGCCTTGGCACGTTCTTCACAGGTCCCTTGTCGGATGCCTTCGGCCGCAAGCCGGTTGTCGCTGCGGGCTGCGTTCTCTACGTCGCATCCGCTCTGACTGCCTGGCTGTCGCCTTCGCTGGAGGTGCTGCTGATCTCCCGTGTGCTGATGGGGATCGGCGCCGCCGGCCCGCGCATCGTGGGTGTTGCCGTTGTCCGCGACCTCTATTCGGGCCGCGAAATGGCCCGGCTGATGTCGATCGCCATGATGATCTTCATGATCGTCCCGGCCATTGCCCCGCTGATGGGGGCAGGCATCATCGCGATCTCCAGCTGGCGCGCGATTTTCCTGTCTTTTGCGCTGTTTGCCACAGTCATTGTCCTGTGGACCAGCTTCCGCTTGCCGGAAACACTGGCGGTGGAAGACCGCCGCGCCTTCCGCACGCCCCTGCTGATGGCCGCCGTCAAGGAGATGATGGCGCATCCCACCGTCCGCCTGTCAATCTTTGTCCAGACGCTCTGCCTCGGCATGCTGTTCACCATGCTGACCATGGTGCAGCCGGTTTATGACATTATCTTCGGCCGCGCTGACAGCTTTCCCTACTGGTTCGGGCTGGTCGCAGCGATTTCCGGCACAGCCAGCCTGCTGAACGCCGCAATCGTGGTTCGTATCGGCATGCGCCGCATTGTCACCGTCTCGCTGGCGGCGCAGATCCTGATCACAGGCGCGATACTGCTGATCAGCGGCTGGAGCCTGCCGGATCCGTGGATGTTCGGGCTGTTTGTCGCCTGGCAGGCCAGCGTCTTTTTCATGGTGGGCACAACCGTTGGCAATCTCAATGCCATGGCGATGGAGCCGATGGGCCATATTGCCGGCATGGCGGCCTCGGTCATCGGCGCGATCTCCACTGTTCTGGCCGCCGCAATTGCCGCGCCCGTGGGGCTGCTGTTTGACGGCTCGTTGGTGCCGCTGGCAGCGGGGCTGCTGATCATGGCCTGCATCGCATTCCTCCTGATGCTGCAGATGGCCAAGGCCGAGGCACGGCTGCCTGCCGAATAACCGCCTTGCCCGGCACTGGCAGCCCTCATAACCTCTCCAAGAGATTGGGGAGGTTTTTTTCATGGCATACGATTTCGATCTCGGCAGCTATTCCTGCCCGGTGACAACCGCCGCGCCTGAGGCCCAGGCCTGGTTCGACCGCGGCCTGATCTGGACCTACGGCTATAACCACGAAGAAGCCATCAAGTGCTTCCAGAAAGCGCTGGAGCACGACCCGGACTGCGCCATGGCCCACTGGGGCGTGGCCTACGCAGCCGGCCCTAACTACAACCTGCCCTGGGCCTTGCGCGATGACCGCGGCCGCGCCAAGGCGCTGGCCGAAGCCTATGACGCCGCCCAATCTGCACTGGCCTTCTCGGGCAGCTGCACGGACCCTGAACAACAGCTGATCCAGGCGCTCCAGGCCCGTTACCCCCAGCGCGAAGCAGCGGAGGATATGCATGCCTGGGACTATGCCTTTGCCGATGCCATGCGTGCCGCCTTTGCCGCCTGTCCGGATCATCTGGATCTGCGCACGGTCTACGCCGAGAGCCTGCTGAACCTCACCCCCTGGCAGATGTGGGATTTGAAATCAGGCCAGCCGGCCGAGGGCGCCGCAACCCTGGAAGCCCAGGAAACCCTTGAATGGGCCATGGAGAATGCGCCCAATGCCATGCAGCACCCCGGCCTGCTGCATCTCTATGTTCACCTGATGGAGATGTCGCCCGCACCGGAGAAAGCCCTGAAGGCCGCGGATGTCCTGCGCACGCTGGTACCGGATGCCGGCCACTTGGTGCATATGCCAACCCATATTGACGTGCTCTGCGGCGACTATCACAGCGTGGTGCATTGGAACCGGAAAGCAATTGAAGCAGATCTGAAGTACTACCAGCGTGAAGGCGCCTTCAACATCTACACAGGCTACCGGCAGCACGACTACCATTTCGTTATCTACGGGGCGATGTTCCTGGGCCAGATTGAGCCCGCGCTGCAGGCCAATCAGGGCATTCTGGATACCACCCCGGAAGAGATGCTGCGCATCGAAAGCCCGCCGATGGCCGACTATTTCGAAAGCTACATGGCGATGCATCCGCACATCCTGGTGCGCTTTGGCCGCTGGGAAGAAGCAAAGGCCCTGGAATTGCCCGCGGATCCGGATCTGTTCCGGTCACTTACGGCCAACACCCATTACGCCCGTGCCATCGCCTTTGCCGCGACCGGCCAAGTGGCTGAGGCGGAATCCGAAGAGCAGCTTTTCCTGGCGGCCAAGGCCCGGGTGCCGGACAGCCGGCTGATGCATAACAACCGGGTGGTTGACCTCTTGGACATTGCCAGAGAAATGCTGCGCGGTGAAATCGAGTACCGCAAAGAAAACTATGATGCGGCTTTTGCCCATCTGCGCCGCTCAGCCGAACTGGATGACAACCTGCCTTATGACGAGCCCTGGGGCTGGATGCAGCCCACCCGCCATGCGCTGGGGGCGCTGCTGTTCGAGCAAGGCCGGGTGGAAGAAGCCGAGGCTGTCTACCGCGCCGACCTCGGGCTGAATGACACCCTGTCACGCGCCTCCGTGCATCCTGGCAACATCTGGAGCCTGAAGGGCCTGCACGATTGCTTGAAAGCCCGAGAAGAAACAACTGAAATCAAGCACATAAAGCAGAAACTTGATCTTGCGCTGGCACGGGCGGACCAAGCCCTCGGCGCCTCTTGCTTCTGTGCCCAGGCCGCGATGGCGCCCAGCCCCTGCTGCGGGTGAGCAAATTTCTTACAAAGAAATTTGCCAAGGAAATTTGAATTTCCTTGGCGCCCCTTAGCCTGCCTTGGCTTTTTTCTTCTCAGCCACGACCTTCTCTGCCAGATCACGGGCAATGGCAAAGGCACCCTTGATCTTGTCAGCATCCTTCTTCCAGTCCCGGCGCACGACAATCTTGTTGTCCTTCACCTTGGCCAGCCCGTTTTGACCCTGGATGAACTCCACCAGCCCCTGCGGAGAGGCGAATTTGTCGTTGTGGAACTGGATTGTCGCGCCCTTGGGCCCACCGTCCATCTTGGCAATGCCTGCGCGTTTGCACATCGCCTTGATCCGCACCACCAGCATCAGCGTATTCACTTCCTTGGGCAGCTTGCCAAAACGGTCGATCAGCTCCGCCGCAAAGCCCTCCAGCTCCACCTTGGTCGCAAGCGACGACAGACGCCGGTAGAGCCCCAGGCGCACATCCAAATCCGGCACATAATCCTCGGGGATCAGCACCGGAACGCCAAGGTTGATCTGCGGCGCCCATTGGTCGTCCGCGTCGGAGAGGCCTTCCATCTCACCTGCCTTGATCTTGGCAATCGCCTCCTCCAGCATCGACTGGTATAGCTCATAGCCCACGTCGCGCATCTGGCCGGACTGTTCCTCGCCCAGCAAATTGCCCGCGCCCCGGATATCAAGGTCTTGAGAGGCTAAGGTAAAGCCGGCGCCCAGCGTATCGAGCGAGCCAAGCACCCGCAGCCGTTTTTCCGCTGCCGGTGTCAGCCGCTGGCGCGGTTTGGTGGTGAGATAGGCATAGGCACGGGTTTTCGAACGCCCGACCCGCCCCCGGATCTGGTAAAGCTGCGACAGGCCGAACATATCGGCCCGATGCACCACCATCGTGTTGGCTGTCGGAATGTCCAGGCCGGATTCCACAATCGTCGTCGCCAGCAGCACGTCATATTTGCCGTCATAGAAGGCGTTCATTCTGTCATCAAGCTCACCGGCCGCCATCTGGCCATGCGCGACGACATAAGTGAGCTCCGGCAGTTGGGCCTTGAGGAATTCCTCCACATCCGGCAGGTCGGTGATCCGCGGCACCACATAGAAGCTCTGGCCGCCCCGGTAGTGCTCGCGCAGCAGAGCCTCGCGGATGGTCACAGAATCGAATTCGCTCACATAGGTGCGGATTGCCAGACGGTCGACCGGCGGCGTGCCAATGATCGACAGATCCCGCACGCCGGTCAGCGACAGCTGCAGGGTGCGCGGGATCGGCGTCGCCGTCAGCGTCAGAACATGAATGTCGCTGCGCAGCTGTTTCAGGCGTTCCTTATGCGCAACACCGAAATGCTGCTCCTCGTCGATGATCAGGAGACCCAGGTTCTGAAACTTGATGTTCTTGGCCAGCACCGCGTGGGTGCCGACCACGATATCGACCGTTCCCTTGGCCAGTCCTTCGCGGGTCTGGCTGGCTTCCTTTGATGAAACAAAGCGCGACAACTGCCTGACAACCAAGGGAAAGCCGCGGAAGCGTTCAGCAAAGGATGCCGCATGCTGCCGCGCCAGCAGCGTGGTCGGTGCCACCACCGCCACTTGCAGCCCCGACATCGCAGCGACAAAAGCCGCGCGCATCGCCACCTCGGTCTTGCCAAAGCCCACGTCACCGCAAACCAGCCGGTCCATCGGCAGGCCGGAATGCAGGTCCTCCATCACATCTTCGATGGCGCGCAGCTGATCGTCGGTCTCCTGATAGGGGAACCGGGCGGAAAACTCCTCCCAGGCATGCGGCGGCGGGTCCATCACCGGCGCCTTGCGCAATGCGCGCTCAGCCGCGATGCGGATCAGCTTGTCCGCCATCTCGCGGATGCGTTCCTTAAGCTTGGCTTTCTTTGCCTGCCAGGCACCGCCTCCAAGGCGGTCCAGCAGCCCCTCGTCGTGCCCGTATTTGGACAGCAGTTCGATGTTTTCAACCGGCAGGTAGAGCTTTGCCTGTTCGGCGTATTCCAGCAGGATGCACTCATGCGCCGCGCCGGCGGCGGTCACCACTTCCAAGCCTTTAAAGCGGCCAATGCCGTGGTCGACATGCACGACAAGGTCGCCCGGGCTAAGCGACTGCGTCTCTGTCAGGAAATTCTCCGCCTTGCGGCGTTTCTTCGGCGCCCGGATCAGCCGGTCGCCCAGCACGTCCTGCTCCGAGATCACCGTCATATCCGGCGCCTCAAACCCGTGTTCCAGCGCCCAGACCGCCAGATGCAGGCCGGATTTGCCGATACGGGTGCCATCCATCACCGGGATCGCTTCGGCCAGGCCTTCGTCTTCGATCAATCCGGTAAGGCGTTCCCGCGCCCCTTCCGAATAGGACGCGATGAGGACCGGACCCTCTTGCATCCGCGCCTTAATATGGGCAGCCAGGGAGCCGAAAAGGCTGATGTTTTCCTGCTGTCGCTCAGGTGCAAAGTTGCGTCCGATCCGCCCGCCGGCATCCACCGTGCCGGGCCCCGAGGCCTGCGGCAGCGGATGCAGCTGCACCACCCGGTGCTCAGACGTTGCCGTCTCCCATGCGGCGTCATCAAGATACAGCAGCCCTGGAGGCGTGGGTTTGTAGACTGTGTCGATCCGCCCCTTTTGCTCCATTGCGTGCTTGCGGGTCTCGTACTGATCCTCGATGGTGTCCCAGCGCGCCAGCCGGGCGGGCGTGACCTGGTCATCCAGCGTCACCGTGGCCTGCGGCAGGTAGTCGAACAACGTCTCCAGTTTCTCATGGAAGAACGGCAGCCAGTGCTCGATCCCCTGATGCTTGCGGCCGGCGCTCACCGCCTCGTACAGAGGATCATCGGTCCCGGCGGCGCCAAACTCGATCCGGTAGTTTTGGCGGAACCGGGTTATCGCGGCCTCGTCCAGGATCACCTCAGACACCGGCGCCAGCTCCACCACTTCCAGCTTCTCGGTGGTGCGCTGCGACACCGGGTCAAACCGGCGTGCGCCATCCAGCACATCTCCGAACAGATCCAGCCGGACCGGGCCGCTTTCCCCCGGAGGGAAGATATCGATGATGCCGCCGCGCACCGCGTAGTCGCCCGGCTCCATCACCGTCGGGCTTTGCGTGAATCCCATACGCACCAGGAACTTGCGCAACGCATCCTCATCCACCCTATGATCGACACGGGCGGTAAACGCGGCCTCGCGCAGAACTTCACGCGCGGGCACCCGCTGGGCAGCGGCGTTCAATGTTGTCAGCAGCACAAACTGCTTGGGCATCTGATGCACCAGCGCGGCCAGCGCGGCCATCCGCGCTGCGGAAATATCCGCGTTTGGCGACACCCGGTCGTAGGGAAGGCAGTCCCACCCCGGAAAGTCAAAAACCGGCATGTCAGGGGCAAAGAAAGCAAGTGCAGCGCGCATCGCCTCCATCCGCTTGTCATCGCGGGCCACGTGCAGAACAGGTGCGCCGGATTTCTGCACTTCCTTCAGGATCAGCCGGGCGTCAAACCCTTCGGGCGCGCCGCCCATGGTGATTGCACGCTGTGCCATTTCCTATCCTCTCCAGGAACCCCTGGGGCGTTTCCGCCCGCCTGTCAAAACGCTCCGATCGTCAGGTTCTGATACATGCCCCAGAAGGCGGTGACCACAATCGAAATCACCCCGACAAACTGGACATAGAGCCGGCAGAAGGCCAAGCGTTTGCGCAGCGTCTCGCCCGTTGCAGCTTCGCCTGCAATCCGGCGCGCTGTGAAGTAGCTGATCAGCCCCACCACAGCCATGGGAAACGCCAGCAGGAACACGGCCTGGGCAATCTCCAAAAGAAAAACAAAACCAAGCGTGGCGAGTGCCGACAGCGCAAAACAGCTGAGCGCCACCAGCCAGGGGCCGGACACCTCGGCGATGTAGAGCATCCGGTTCACATTGACCCGGGTGATATCCTCCAGATCGCGCTCCGCCTGGCCGCCTTTGCGCTGCGCCCGATGGACCATGTCGTAAGGCACCCCAAGGATCCAGTGGCTGGCCGAAGACCACAGCACCGCCAGCGCGATCCAGTACCACAGATTGGAGAATGACCGCAGCTCAATCATCTCATAGATAATGTGAAGCAGATCCACGCCAGCCCCCTTCTTGCGGCCGCAGGCCTGCGGACCGGAATTTCCTCAACCGGCCCTATATCCACCGGGAAACCGGCACAGGCAAGCCTGCATAGCGTTTAAGTTTTCCGGCGCGGCGAATGTGCCTCTTGTTCCCGGGGCTGCTTCCATGCCACCCATGTGCAAACCTGAAAGAGAGACCGCCATGAAGCCCACCGTTGCGCCCTTTCCCGCTGCCCGCCTGCGCCGCACCCGTGCCAGCCAGGCCATCCGCGATCTGGTCCGTGAAAACACCCTGACGCCTGCAGATTTCATTTGGCCGGTCTTTGTCCGCGACGGCGAAGGCATGGAGGAACCCATTTCTTCAATGCCGGGCGTGATGCGCCGTACGGTCGACAAGATTGCCGAGGCCGCGGTTGAAGCGCAGGCGCTTGGCATCCCGGCGATCTGCCTGTTTCCCTATACCGATGCGTCGCTCAAGACCGAGGATTGCGCCGAGGCCTGGAACCCGGACAATCTGACCAACCGCGCCATCCGCGCCATCAAGGATGCAGCGCCGGACATTGCGGTGATGACCGATGTGGCGCTGGACCCCTATAACATCAACGGCCATGACGGCTATGTCGTGGACGGCGAGATCGTTAACGACGCAACGGTCGAGGCTTTGGTGAAGATGACCCTTGCCCAGGCAGAAGCCGGTGCCGACATCATCGGCCCCTCCGACATGATGGACGGCCGCATCGGCGCCATGCGCGGCGCGCTGGAAAAAGCAGGCCACCACAATGTGGCGATCCTGTCCTACTCCGCCAAATACGCCTCAGCCTACTACGGGCCTTTCCGGGATGCGGTCGGCGCTTCGGGTGCTCTGAAAGGCGACAAGAAGACCTACCAGATGGACCCTGCCAACAGCGACGAAGCTCTGCGGCTGATCGAACGCGACCTGCAGGAAGGTGCCGATATGGTGATGGTCAAACCCGGCATCGCCTATCTGGACATCTGCCAGCGGGTGAAATCCGCCTTTGGCGTGCCGACCTATGCCTATCAGGTCTCCGGTGAATACGCGATGATCCAGGCCGCAGCGCAAAACGGCTGGATCGACGGCGAAAAGGTGATGATGGAAAGCCTGATGGCCTTCAAACGCGCGGGCTGCAACGGCATCCTGACCTATTTTGCACCTGCCGCCGCCAAACTGCTGAACGGCTGAACCGGACCGGGACGCCGGAACCTGATCACTTCAGCGGGAAGCCGCCAGTATCCGCATTGCAGCAGATGACAGGCAGCGGTTTTCCGCGTATACAAAGCCCCAGAGCCGGATCTAACCGGCCTCAAAGCAAATCATTACAGGCACCTGAGAAATGAGCAGTTTTTCCTCTTCCCGCATGACCCGCCGCGGCTTTGCCCTGGCCGCGCTTGCAGGCGCCGGCGTGACCGCCGCTTGCGGCAACGGCGTCGGCAACAGCAACGCCGCCAAGATCGACGCGCGTGTTGATGCCACGCTGAACCAGATGTACAGCCAGTACCCCAACACCCGCACACTGGCGGACAAGGCCACCGGCATGCTGGTGATGCCGCTTGTGACCGAAGCCGGCTTTGTTTTTGGCGGGGCCTTCGGCCGCGGCGCCCTGCGGATCAACGATGTGACCGTGGACTACTACTCCACCGTCAAGGGCAACGCGGGCCTGCAGATCGGCGCCCAGCAGTATGCCCATGTGCTGTTCTTCATGACCGAAGACGCGCTGGCCGGCTTCCGCCGCTCCACCGGCTGGGCTGCCGGCGCTGATGTGGAATATGTCATCAAAGACGAAGGCAATGCGCTGACCGCGGATACCAACACCCTGACCTCCCCCGTGCTGGCAGTGGTATTCGGCCAGGCCGGGCTGCGCGTGGGCGCCACTCTGGAAGGCACCAAATACACCCGCATCATCCCCTAAGCCTGACAGCAGACCCTGACAGGGCTGACAGGGGCGGCACAGCGCCCCAGCTTCTTTCTGGCCGAAATACCCCCGCCGGAGGCATGGCCTTTCCATTCGGAAAGGCCATTTTCTTTGCTCAGCCCTCAGACTGCAGCGCATCCAGCGCGCGCAGCCGCTTGAACAGCGACGAGGTGTCCCAGCGGCCGCCGCCCATCTTCTGCACGTCCTTGTAGTACTGATCCACCAGCGCCGTCACCGGCAGGCTGGCGCCGTTGCTGTTGGCCTCATCCATGCAGATGCCCAGATCCTTGCGCATCCAGTCCACCGCAAATCCGTGATCGAAATGATCCTCCAGCATGGTCTCATGCCGGTTCGCCATCTGCCAGCTGCCCGCAGCGCCCTGGCTGATCACCTCAACCACCGCACGCCCGTCCAGTCCCGCCTTCTCTGCAAAATGCAGCGCTTCGCTCAGCGCCTGAACCAGGCCTCCGATGGCAATCTGGTTGCACATCTTAGTCAGCTGCCCGGCACCGCTTTCACCAATGCGGCGGCAGATCTTGGAATAGGCGTCAATCACCGGCTCGGCCCGGGCGTAGGCGCCTTCGTCACCGCCGCACATCACCGACAGCACACCGTTCTCGGCACCAGCCTGACCGCCGGAAATCGGCGCATCGACAAAGAACACGCCTTTTTCCTGCGCTGCGGCGTTCAGCTCCCGGGTGACGTTTGCCGAGACCGTGGTGTGATCGACAAAAACCGAACCGGCGTCCATCCCGGCAAAGGCCCCATCCGCGCCCAGGCAAACTGAACGCAGGTCGTCGTCATTGCCCACGCAGGCCATCACAAACTCAGTGCCTGCTGCCGCGGCCCGCGGGGTTGCCGCAAAACTGCCGCCGTGTTCTGCCACCCAGGCCTTGGCCTTGGCTTCGGTGCGGTTGTAAACGATGACCTCGTGGCCTGCCGCCTGCAGGTGGCCCGCCATCGGGTAGCCCATGACACCCAGCCCCAGAAACGCGATTTTTGCCATTTGCTTTTCCCTTGATCTCACTTCGCCTATGTTGGCGCCGACCCTACCACCGCCGCTGCCGGGTGCAATCTGCCCCGGCGCGGAAATGACAAAAAACCAAGGGGAAACAACCGCCGATGGGACAACTTTTCCGCTGGCTTCTGCGCATTGCAGCCGGGCTGATTCTGCTGAGCGTGCTGGCCGCGCTGCTGGTCTACTACCTTGCCTCGCAATCGCTGCCTGAATACGAAAAAGAGATCGCCCTGCCCGGCCTCTCCTCGCCTGTTGAGATTGTGCGCGACAATGCCAATGTACCGCATATTTTCGGCAGCTACGGCGCCAGCGACGAGGATGTCTATTTCGGCCTCGGCTATGCCCATGCCCAGGACCGGCTGTGGCAGATGGCTGTCATGCGTCGGACCGCCAAGGGCCGCCTGTCTGAGATTTTCGGCACCCGTACGATAGAGACCGACACCTACCTGCGCCGCTTGGATATCTATGGGCTGGCCCAGCAGTCCGAAAAGGTGCAGTCACCCGAGGCGATGGCCGCACTTGAGGCCTATGCTGCAGGCGTCAACGCGCGCCTGCAGGAAATCAATGAAAACGCCCTTGGCCGCGGTGCGCCTGAGATGTTCGTGTTCAACATGCCAGTTTCCCCATGGCAACCCGCCGACAGCATCGCGATCATGAAGCTGATGGCACTGCAACTGTCCGGCCATATCAAGGAGGAAATCCTGCGCGCCCGCACCTCGCTGGCCTTGAACGATGAAACACGCCTGCAGGACATCATGCCTGACGCACCGGGCAAAGGCCTGACAGCTCTGCCGGAATACGCCGAGCTTGTGCCCGGCATCTCCGGCAGCCGCCAGTTTGCATCGGCCGGCGAAGCAGAGAAGGACAGCCTGCTGTTTCCGGTTGCCCCACGCGGGCTGGCCGGGGCATCCAATGCCTGGGCTGCCGCCCCCAGCCGCTCGGCCGCAGGCGGCACGCTGCTGGCCAATGACCCGCACCTTGGCCTGACCGCCCCCGGCGTCTGGTACCTGGCCCGGCTGGAACTGGGATCCGGCGGCGTGATCGGCGGCACCATTCCCGGCATTCCGGCAGTGATCACCGGCCGCTCGGACAAGCTGGGCTGGGGGGTAACCTCGTCCTACCTGGATGATCAGGACCTCTTCATAGAACAGCTGAACCCGGAAAATCCGCAGGAATACCTGAGTGTTGACGGATTCAAAAAATTCATCTCCCGCCCGTCGATCATCAAAATCAAGGACCAAGCCCCCGTTACCCTGACCCTGCGCTGGACTGACAACGGGCCGGTGCTGCCCAGCTCAATGTTCAACCTCGCGGACATCACCCCGCCCGGCCATGTTGTGTCGCTCGGCTGGACCGTGCTCAGCCCCCGAGACACTTCGATGACCGCAGCCATCAACCTGATGCGCAGCACATCGGTTGAAGAGGCCATAACCGCGGGCGAGGACTTTGTTGCTCCATCGCAGAACCTGACCCTCGCTGATCAGGAAACAATCGCGCTGAAAACAGTCGGCGCCTTCCCGGCGCGCGATGCGGCGCATCAAAGCAAGGGCCGTCTGCCCAGCCAGGGCTGGCGGCCGGAAAACCGTTGGCAGGGCCGCCTGCCCTATGCAAGCAATCCAGAGTTCTTCGCCCCCGCCGGCGGAATCCTCGGCAACACCAACAACAAGATCCTCGACCGCCCCTTCCCCAACCATGTCTCCTTTGACTGGGGCGATACCCAGCGCATTCACCGCTGGGAAAAGCTGATGCAAAACCGCGAGGTGCACACCCGCGACAGCTTTATCGAGGCGCAGCTGGATACCGTGTCTTATACCGCCCGCACTCTGCTGCCGCTGATCGGCGCCAATTTGTGGTTCACCGGCGAGGCCGCAGCGTCCGGTACCCGCGAGCGCCAGCGCCAGATTGCGCTCACATTGTTGTCAGAGTGGAACGGCGAAATGAACGAGCACCTGCCGGAGCCGCTGATCTACGCCGCCTGGCTGCGCGCCCTGCAGGCACGGCTGATCACTGACGAACTCGGCCCCGTCGCCAAAAGCTTCCGCCACGTAGAGCCATTGTTCATTGAGCGGGTGTACCGCAATATCGATGGCGCCGCGGCCTGGTGCGATGTCCGGCAAAGCGCACCAGAAGAATCCTGCACCGATATGGCCCGGCTGGCGCTGGATGACGCATTGATCTGGATCGAGGAGCGCTATGGGGACGCACTGGAGTCCCTGCGCTGGGGCGACGCCCACCAGGCCGCACAGGACCACCCGGTTCTGGGCAAGGTGCCGGTGCTGCGGTACTTCGTGAACATCCGCCAGTCCACCAGCGGCAGCAGCAACACCCTGCAGCGCGGCAAGAGCTCGGGCAAAGATCCCGATCCGTTCCAAAACGTGCATGCGGCAGGCTACCGCGGCGTCTATGACTTTGCCGACCCTGACAGCTCGGTCTTCATTGTCGCCACCGGCCAGTCCGGCCATCCCTTGTCGCGCTACTATGACGACATGGCCCAGCTATGGCGCCGCGGCGAATACATTCCGATGTCGCTGGACGAGGAACTGGCCCGTGCCGCAGCCGTCGGCATCACCCGGATCACTCCCAGGCAATAAAAAACGGGCGCTTCAGCGCCCGTTTTTTTGGATTAGAGCATCCTGTCAGAGCTTAAGAAACTTGGCTTTTTGCCGCTCGGTCCACAGCACGGTGATGTCAAAACCGGTTTCGGTTTGCGCCTCGGACTGGATCAGATCCTGCTGGAACAGCCAGGCCCGCTGCTTGCCTTCTGCAAAAGTGAGGCTCAGCACTTCCTCATGCCGCACGCCCTGCAGCTGCTCAGCGATATCTGCCAGAAGTGCGTCCAGCCCTTCGCCGGTCAGCGCTGAGATCGCATGGATGCCATCTTCACGCGCCGCACGCTGGCGGCGGGCTTCGGCCTCTTCCTCCGGCAGCTGGTCCAGCTTGTTCCAAACCTCGATCCGGGCGCGGTTCTCATCGACACCCAGCGAGTTCAGGATCGCTTCCACGTCCTCGGCCTGGTGCTCGCTTTCCTCATGGCTGATGTCGCGCACATGCAGGATCACGTCCGCCGCCAGAACCTCCTCCAGCGTGGCGCGGAAAGCAGCAACCAGCTCGGTCGGCAGGTCGGAGATAAAGCCCACGGTGTCGGACAGGATCACTTCGGGCCCGTCAGGGATCTGCACCCGGCGCATGGTCGGGTCGAGCGTGGCAAAGAGCATGTCCTTGGCCATCACCTCAGCCCCCGTCAGCCGGTTGAACAGCGTCGACTTGCCAGCGTTGGTATAGCCGACAAGTGCCACAATCGGGTACGGCACCTTGGCCCGCGACTCGCGGTGCAGCGTCCGCGTCTTTACCACCTTGTCGAGCTGTCGGCGCAGCCGCACCAGCTGATCGTCAATGGCACGGCGGTCGGCCTCGATCTGGGTTTCGCCGGGTCCGCCGACAAATCCCAAGCCGCCGCGCTGGCGTTCCAGGTGGGTCCAGGCCCGCACCAGCCGGGTCCGCTGATAGCTGAGCGCCGCCATCTCCACCTGCAGCACGCCTTCGCGGGTGGCCGCCCGGTCCGAGAAAATCTCCAGGATCAGGCCCGTCCGGTCCAGAATCTTGACCTTCCAGGCTTTCTCAAGGTTGCGCTGCTGCACAGGTGAGACCGGCCCGTCGATCAGGACCAGCTCAATCTCTTCCGCTTTCAGGATGCCCGCCAGCTCTTCGATCTTGCCGGAGCCGAACAGCATGCCCGCGTGCGCCTTGGGCAGGCGCACCACGTTTGAGCCGATCACATCCAGATCGGGCAAGGCCGCGGCAAGCGCAACGGCTTCTTCCAGCGCAGGACCTGCGTCCCGGCGCCCTATGTCTGACTTGATTTCCGGATGCAGCACCCAGGCCCGGGTGCGCTTCCTGTCGTGCTCCATCAAGAGGCGTCTTCACCCTCATAGAGGCTGATCGGCTGGGCCGGCATGATGGTCGAGATCGCATGCTTGTAAACCAGCTGCGACTGTCCGTCGCGGCGCAGGAGCACGCAGAAATTGTCGAACCAGGTGATCACACCCTGCAATTTGACCCCGTTGATCAGAAAAATTGTAACTGGAACCTTGGTTTTGCGAACGTGATTCAGGAAGGCATCCTGAAGATTCTGTCTGTCCGAAGCCATTTTTTATTATCTCGCCTTTGTTCTTGCCACGCGCTGCGGACCAGCACGCACGTTAAGGATCACTATGGACGCAGAAATTATAAGTTTCCACCCGAAAAACACTTTTCACCCTCAGGGGGGCTCAGCTGCGCCAAAGGTTCGGCGACAGAAGCGCGATGAAGGCCAGTGTCTCAAGGCGCCCCAGAACCATGGCAACACAGAGGATAAGTTTGGCCGGTGTGGTCAGCAGGCTGAGCACAATCGGGTCGCTGCCTGCGATTTCGGTCAGCGGGCCGGTGGTAGCAAGCGCTGCAACCGCCAGCACCAAAGACTGTTCGAAATCCGTCCCCACCGCAGCCAGCGCTGTGCTGACCAGCGCCAGCGACAGAGCAAACAGCATGAAAAACACCCATGCCACAAAGGCACCGTTCTTTTGCAGCCGCTTGGTCCGGTCGCCTTCGCCGCTGACTGAGCTGGGGTGCACAAGCCGCTCCATCTCGCGCAGCCCGTTGAGATAAAGGGCATAGACCCGCAAAAGTTTGACGCCGCCCGCGGTGGTGGCCACACCTCCGCCGAACACTGCCAGCCCCAAAAGGATCATTCCCGGTGTTTCCAATCCTGACCAAGCCTGGGCAGCTTCCCAGTGCATGCTTTCGAACCCGGTGGTGGACAGAAAGGACATCACTGTAAACAAGGTGCCCCAGAAGGCCCGCAGCGCCTGCAGGAAATCCTCGGCAGCATCCACCTCAAAGGCTGCTACCCAATGGCGCAGAAACAGCAGCAGCGGCACGCCAAAGACAATCAGCAGCCCGGTGCGGAATTCCGGATCCTTGTCCAGCCGCCCCTGTCCCGAGGTTACCGTATCGCTGGAAAACGTCAGCCGCGACAAGGCAAAGAACATGAACAGGAACATCACCATTTCGCCGGCCAGGCCGCTGCCCGCATTCTCAACCCCGCCCGTGGCGGAAATGCCCGACGTCGCCATCACCGACATTGCATGACTGAGCCCCGCAAGCGCGTCTTCTCCGGTGATCATCAGCAGAAGCCACAGTACCATCGTCAGCCCGCCGTAAACCGGGGCCAAAGTCCTGGTGACCAGAACCAGCTGGCGCCGGGGGTCGGCCCTTTCCATATGGGCCGGTGCAACGGATCCGCCGCCTGGCTCGCCTTTGGCGGTGACTTCAAACCCGCCAAGCGACATCGGCGCCAGAACGGCCGAGGCGGCAATCCACATCAGCAAACCGCCCAGCCAGCCGACAATGGACCGCCACAGATGCACGCTCGGCGGCACCCGGCCGGGATCCGCCCAAATATCGGCGCCGGTGGTGGTGATGGCACTGACCATGTCGAAGTAAGCGTTCAGAAACCTTGTGCTGACCAAGGCGTCCTGCACCGGCACCGCCAGGAACAGCGGCAGCACGGTGAAGGTCGCCAGCAGGGACAGCAGTTGGCCGGGCATCCCGTAGCGCGGCACCTTGTTGCCGATTGACAGGCCAACCAGCACCACCAGCATCAGCCCTGCCACACCCGCATAAAAGAAACTGCGTGATGTGTGGTGGTCGTCCAGTACCAGCGCATGTACGGCAGGCAGCCACATCGCCAGCGCAAAAATGCCCCAGATCAGCAGGAACAGCGGCAGGCGCAGCACGCCGATAGGAGCTTGGACCGGACGGCGCATCTAGAAATAGTCGATCGATACCTGCAGCAGGCGCTCGACCTCGGGCACATCGTCAGCCATGGCAAAAAGCGCGATGACATCGCCCTCCTCGATCCGGGTTTCGCCCATCGGCCGCAGCATCTCGCCATTTTTCAGAACGCCGCCAACCAGGACCCCTTCCGGGAAATCGGTTTCACGGATCATCTGCCCGGCAATCGGCGAAGTGGACAGCACCTCTGCTTCGATCATCTCAGCTTCGGCATCCCCCAGCGAGTAGACCTGCCGGACCCGGCCGTACCGGATGTGGCGCAGGATCGAGCTCACGGTGGTGGAGCGCGGGTTGATATAGGCGTCAATCCCGAGGTGCGGCAGCAGCGGCACCAGGGTCGGGTCATTGATCAGCGCAATCGCCAAGGGGCAGCCTTCGGCCTTGGCACGCACCGCCGCCAGCATGTTGGTCTTGTCGTCATCAGTGACCGCCAGCATCGCGTCGGCCTTGTCGATGCCTGCTTCGATCATCAGCGACCGGTCCAGCCCGTCGCCGTTCAGCACAATCGTGCGCTCCAGCGTCTCAGCCGCACGTTCGGCGCAGGCGCGGTCGCGCTCGATCACCTTGGAGCGGATCCGGGCAGTACTGCCCTCCAGCGCCTTGGCAACCTCAAGCCCGACATTGCCGCCGCCGACCAGCACCACGCGGTCCTGGCGCTTTTCATGCTTGCCGAACACCTCGATGGTGCGCGCAACATCGTCGGCGTGGCTGAACACATAGCAGCTGTCGCCCACAAACAGCTGGTCACCCGCTTCCGGCGCAAACAGCGTGCCTTCGCGCCGCACCCCCACAACAATGGCCCGCAGCGTCGAAAACAGATCCGTCAGCTGCCGGAGCGGTGTGTTCACCACCGGGCAGTCCTCATCAATCTGGATGCCCAGCAGCTGCGCCCTGCCCTCCATGAAAGTCTCGGTGTCAAAGGCAGCCGGCGCTGACAGCCGCTGCATCGCCGCCGCGGCCACTTCCCGCTCCGGGCTGATCACCACGTCGATCGGCAAATGCTCGCGCTGATACAGATCGGAATAGATCGCAGTCAGATAGCTCTTGGCGCGCAGCCGGGCGATCTTGCGCTGAATCTTGAACACCGAATGCGCCACCTGGCAGGTCACCATATTGACCTCGTCCGAGTGGGTGGCCGCGATGATCATGTCGGCATCGCGTGCGCCGGCCCGGTCCAGCACGTCCGGGTATGAGGCAAAGCCGTGAATGCCCTGCACATCCAGCGTATCGGTGGCGCGGCGCACCAGTTCCGGGTTGCTGTCGACAACGGTGACGTCGTTGTGCTCCCCGGACAGATGCCGGGCAATCTGCCAGCCGACCTGGCCCGCACCGCAGATAATGACCTTCATATGCGTATCCCCTGGAGGCTCCCCTGGCGGCGTTTCGCCCAAAGTGAATGACAGAAGCCGCATTCACGGTCAATTTAATTGTAACTTCCTCTGTTTGCAGCCATTCTTAGGCCATGCGCAGGGATGTCACGATCATGGCGGGCCTTACCCTGCTGCTTGCCGCAGCAGCCTGCGGCCCGCTTCCGGTATATTACAAGCAGGGGGCTGAAGTGTCCCGTCTGCA
Organism: Leisingera sp. ANG-Vp; assembly: GCF_000813725.1. Lineage (GTDB taxonomy): Bacteria > Pseudomonadota > Alphaproteobacteria > Rhodobacterales > Rhodobacteraceae > Leisingera. Next base: position 12,697 of record NZ_JWLD01000002.1, on the reverse strand, counting down.
AACGGACGAGCTGAGCTGCGCTACGGTGGCGCTCAAGGACGCGCCTGTTGCCAATGAAATCCGCCAGCATCCGCCCATTTACCATCCCGGGCGCAAAGTCTGCCACAACGGCAGCTGCTATTACCGGCCCGGCTATTGGGTGCCTGGCAGCTTCTACACGGTGGATGTGAACCGGCCGCTGCGGCAGAGGCTGGAAAAATCCTGCATGGCCTCCAAGGGATACCAGCAGATTGCGCTGAAACGCTGCACCCAGCGCGGCGCCGTCCTGCCTGCGGGCCCGCGGCTGGCACCGCTGACAGAGACCTCCTGCGCGCAGCGCAACCGCGACGGCAGCATCAGCATCCGTCCCGACGGCTGATGCTGTTGCCTTGCCGAAGTTTTGCGGCAGGCTAGCTTTGATTTGCGCCACCGGATCAAGTAGACTCGAGCCCGGATTGTTTGTTCATCAGTTTTTTCCAAGAGAAAGGTACCCGATGCGGATACATTTCCTGATCGCCGCACTGCCGATTGCCGCTGTCACCGCAGCCTGCGAACCCTTGGCCCCTATCGCACCGCCGCCAGCCGCCGCACCGGCCCCTGCGCCTGCACCGGCAACGTACCGGGCTCCGGCACCGGCGCCGGCAACCCGTCCGGCTCCCGCGGCCGCCACACCTGCTCCGGCGGCAACAACAGCCGCGGTCGAGACACCTGAACCTTCCGGCGGCGGCGGTGGCGGCGGCGGTGGATCCGGCGGTGGCGGCGGATCCGGCGGCGGAGGCGGAGGCAGCTGGTAATGCCCTGTTTGCCTGACACCGGCCTGACGCGGGCCCTGTTCGGGTCCACAGCCCGGATTGCTCTGGCCTGCGCAGCCCTGCTGCCGGGCCAGGCTGTGCATGCCGCCTATGAAACCCAGGAACGGAACACTGCCGGCGAAACGGCGATCGTCGTCGGAATTCAGGACTACGACCATGTCTCCGACCTGACCAACACCCGCAACGACGCGGCTGCAATGGCCGAGATGCTGCGTTCCTTCGGCTATTCGGTCTACGAAGGCTACGATCTCGACAAGCGGGGCTTTGAAGCGCTGCTGCGGCAGGCAGCGCTGAACATCCGCGAAGGCAGCCAGGTCTTTTTCTACTATGCAGGCCACGGGATCCAGCTGGGGCGTCGGAATTACCTGCTGACCAGCGATGCCGAGCTGAGCGGCATCAATGATCTGCCGTTCCAGTCTGTAACGCTGGACCAGATCTCGGCCATTCTGGGCGGCAAGGCAGGCAGCCAGATCCTGATGCTGGATTCCTGCCGCGACAATCCCGTCCCTGACGCCAAGCTCAATGCCGAAGTCGGCGCCCAGCTGTATGAGGCCCGCGAAGGGTTTGACGTCTTCCGGCCGCCGCTCAACACGCTGGTGGCCTTTTCAACCTCACCCGGAGCAACCGCGCTGGATGGTGAACCTGGCGGCAACAGCCCCTATACGGCCTCAGTCGTCCGGCAGTTCCCTGCCCGGCCGCAAGAGGACGCAATGACCGTGCTGGCAGCAATCCGGGGCGATGTTTACGCAAGCACCGGAAACATTCAGGTGCCTTGGGAAAGCTCAACCCTGATGCAGAAGATCTACCTGCGTCCGCCGCAACAGACCCTGAACATCGCGCAAAGCGAGCCCGCAGCCACGCTGGCCAGCCTGGACCAGCTGCCTGCCGAGCTGTCGGTAAAAATCCCGCTGGGCCGCTCGCTGGAGCTGGCATCGGAAATCCAGCCCTATGTCGGCGCAGGCACCACCGTGTCGATTGTCGAAACATCGTCCGCCGGAGTGACCTCGCTGCAGTCCGGAGATGGTGCGGCACTCAGCCTCAATTACGCTCCGCAGCTGAACGAACTGCCCGCCCGCAAGGATGGCGGCCAGGTGCGCACCGACCGGATGGTTCTGCGGCTGGCCCAGGGCGAGGCGGTGCGCGATGTCACCCTGAACCTAGAGATGATCGCCCGGCAATGCGACCTGGAAGCCGGGGATCTCCTCGACCTGCAGGGCGTCGGCCTGTACCGCTATCCAAATGAAATCAACCTGAAAGCGGCAGAGGACGCATGCCAGCAAGCTGCAGACACGGCGCCGGAAATCGGCCGTTTCCACTATCAGCTGGGCCGGGCATTGCTTGGGCAAGGCAATCTGACCGGCGCCTTCAGCAAATTCCAGCAGGCGGCCGATCTGGGCCACGTCCGCGCCTATCACGCGCTGGCCAAGCTCTACACCAGCCCGAACATCGACCGCCAGGCCGTGGCGATCCCGCTGGACCCGGACAAGGCTGCCAGCCTGTGGGAACGGGGCATAACGGCGGGTGATCCCTTTGCGATGCATTCCCACGGCAAACGGCTGCTGCACAGCACCCAGCGGCCGCAGGACCGCGAGCGGGGCTTTGACCTGCTCAGCCGGGCGGTGGAGCTGGGCCATACCTATTCCATGAACGAGCTGGGCGTTTTCTTCCTGTGGAGCGGTGCTGAACTGGCACAGCCCCAGCGCGGCCTTTCGTATCTGGAAGCCTCCGCCGGGCGCGGCGACATCTACGGCACCGCCAACCTGGGTTATGTCTATCGCGACGGCGGTGCGGGCAAATCCGTCGACAAAGACAAGGCCCGTGCGCTCTTTGCCGAAGCCGCGCAGCTTGGCCACCCCAGGGCCCCGGGTGAAATCGGCCGCATGATCATGCGCGGCGATCTGCCGGGCAGCGACGCGGCTGAAGCGCTGGAATGGTATGACATGGGACTGTCACGCGGCGACGCCTGGGGCGGCGCCAACGGCGCCTGGGTGGCGCTGAACAAGCTGGCAGACCGGATCCCCGCGCATGCAGCCGCCGCCCGGGCCGGCAAGGCGATGGCACTGAACGACGACGAAGCACGCGCATCCGCCCGGGAGCTGCTGTCAGCGATGCCGGAGACAGATGTGGCCGCCGGCACGCAGTACATCCTGCGGCAGCTTGGCTCCGGCATTGCCATAGACGGGCAGTTCGGCCCGGCATCCCGCAAGCAATTGGCAAATTGGGCCCGCGAGGCAGGCCTGCCTGACACGGTTCCTGCGGATGCCATTGGCCAGCTGCAGCTGGCCGGCCAGATCCATTTTGCGCTGAACCCGATCCGCCAGGACCTGTTCTGATCTTCCCTGCGCCCGGTTTCGCCGGGCGCAGCTGAGCAGATCAGGCCTGCTCTTCTTCGGTTTCCACATGCGCCACCCGGGCGCCCGCTTTGTTGGAGGTCACCACCCCCAGCGACTTCAGTTTGCGGTGCAGCGCCGAACGCTCCATACCGACAAACGAGGCGGTGCGGCTGATATTGCCGCCAAAGCGATTGATCTGAGTCAGCAGGTATTCGCGCTCGAACGCTTCCCGCGCCTCGCGCAGCGGCAAGGTTGCCAGCGCGCCGGACAGCACCACCCGGCCCTCTTCCTGCGGCTTCTCCTCTTCGCGCGGCAGATCCTTGGCTTCGATCGGACCGGTGCCATCGCCGAGGATCAGCACCCGCTCCACCAGGTTCTTGAGCTGGCGCACATTGCCGGGCCACAGCATGGTCTGCATCAGCGCCACCGCCTCTTCGGTCAGCTCGCGCAGCGGCAGGCCCTGAGCCTCGTTGAACTGCTCGATGAAATGCCCGGCAAGCAGCGGGATATCCTCGCGCCGGTCAGCCAGCGACGGCACCGCCACCGGCACCACATTCAAGCGGTGATAAAGCTCCTGGCGGAAAGTTCCGGCTTCGATCTCGGCGTCCAGGTCCTTGTTTGTGGCAGAAACCACCCGCAGGTCGACACGGATCTTGTCCGAGCCGCCCACCCGCTGGAACTGCTGGTCAACCAGCACCCGCAGGATCTTGGACTGGGTGCCCAGCGGCATGTCCGCGACCTCGTCAAAGAACACCACCCCGCCATGGGCCTGCTCCAACAGGCCCGGCTCCACCCCGCGTTCAGCGGATTCGCGGCCAAACAGGACTTCCTCCATCCGGTCCGGTTCGATACTGGCGCAGTTCACCGTGATGAACGGCGCCGAGGCCCGGTTCGAATTGGCATGGATATAGCGCGCCGCAATCTCCTTGCCGCTGCCCGCCGGACCGGTCAGCATCACCCGGCCGTTTGATTTGGTCACCTTGTCCAGCTGCCCCACCAGCGTCCGGTAGGCCGCAGAGGTGCCGATCATTTCTGCAGGTCCGGAGTCCTTGCGCTTGAGGTCGGTGTTCTCCCGGCGCAGGCGCGAGGTCTCCATCGCGCGGCGGATTACCACCATCAGCTGATCGATGTTGAAGGGCTTTTCGATGAAGTCGTAAGCCCCCTGCTTGATTGCCGCGACTGCGATCTCGACATTGCCGTGACCCGAGATGATCACCACCGGAATATCCGGCGTGTCGCGCTTGACCGCTTTCAGGATGTCGATGCCGTCCATCTGGCTGTCCTTCAGCCAGATATCGAGGATCATCAGCGCAGGCTCGGCTTCCTCCAGCCGGGCCATGCATTCGTCGGAACTGCCGGCCTTGCGGGTGGCATAGCCTTCGTCCTCCAGAATGTCCGAGATCAGCTCGCGGATATCGCGTTCGTCATCTACAATCAGAATGTCACTCATGTCAGACCTGCTTTCACTGTGCTCTTGTTTGGCGCCGCCGCTTTGGCCGCGGCAGGCAGGCGGATCACCGCCATCGCGCCGCAATGCGCGTGTCCCTCGAACATGGGGGCATCTTCCAGCGTCAGCGTGCCCCCGTGCTCTTCGATGATTTTCTTGACTATAGGCAGTCCCAGCCCGGTGCCCGCATCACGCGTGGTCACATAGGGTTCAAACAGCCGCGCCCGGTCCTCGGGCAGACCGATGCCATTGTCGGCAATCCGGACTTCGTAGAAATTGCCCGCCTTGTCCGCCGACACCCGGATTTCCGGCACCAGCGCGACAGAGGGGTCCTTGTTTTGCAAGCTTTCAATGGCTTCGCCTGCGTTCTTAATCAGATTGGTCAAGGCCTGGCCAATCATCGTTGCGTCCAGGTCGGACGGCATCTCTGCCTGAGGCAGCGCAGTCTCGATCCGGACGCCCGGCTGGCCCTGCTGCTGCAGGATCACCGCGTCCCGCACGAGTTTGACCAGATCCTCCTCGCGCCGCTCCGGCTCCGGCATGCGGGCGAATTTCGAAAACTCATCGACGATCCTGCGCAAGTCATTGGTCTGGCGCACGATCACGTCGGTCATGGATTGCAGCTGGTCGCTGTTTTCCTCGCCCAGTTTGGGCGCGAATTTGCGTTTGATCCGTTCGGCGCTCAGCTGGATCGGGGTCAGCGGGTTCTTGATCTCATGCGCAATCCGGCGTGCCACATCGCCCCAGGCCGCCATCCGCTGAGCGCTGACCAGATCGGTCACGTCGTCAAAGGCCACCACATAGCCCTCCAGCCCGCCCTCTTCCGAGCGGCGCGGCGACATCCTGACCAGCAGATTTTCCAGCTGCCCCTGGCGGGTCACCTTGATCTCTTCCTGCACCACCTCGGCGCCGGTGCCGATCAATTCAGCAAACAGCGGCCCGAACTCTGGCACAGCCACTGCCAAGGCCAAAGACTGCTGGTCCTCCTGCCAGTCCAGCAGCCGCTCGGCAGAGCGGTTCACAAAGGTCACACGGCCATCAGCATCCAGCCCCACAACACCGGAGGTGACGGATGACAGCACCGAGTCAAACAGGCGGCGGCGGCGTTCGATCTGCCGGGTGTTGTCGATCAACCGCCCGTGCTGGGCCTTAAGCTCCCGGGTCATCTGATTGAAGTACTCACCCAATTGGGCGATCTCGTCACCGTCGCGCTCGACCGGCACCTGCACATCCAGATTGCCTGCGCCGACCCGCTGTGCGGCCACCGTCAACCGTCCGACCGGGCGCGACAGCCGCTCGGCAAACCACATGCCCAGCCACATCGCCGCCAGGATCAGGATCACCGCAAAGCCGATGTACAGGAGTGCAAATTCGAACAGCACCCGTCCGCGTTCGCTTTCCAGCTGCTGGTAGAGATGCGCGGTTTCCTGGGTATCATCCAGCAGGTTCAGCAGTTCGCCATCCACGTCGCGGCTGATGTAGAGAAACCGGTCAACAAAGGCCTCCAGCTGCACAAGGGCGCGGAATTCGCTGTTGTCCCAGTCTTCGATCAGCAGAAAGCCGTCCTCGCGTGCAACCCCGATCTGCCTGTCGTTCGGCTTTTCAAAGTCAAACTCATAGGAGCGCTCGCCCCGCGCCCGGATCAGCCCGGCACTGTCGACGATATAAGCCTCCCGCAGCCCCCGCTGAATTTGCAGCTGGCCCTGGGTCAGCACCTGGCGAAGCTCTGCATCGTTGATGAAAAAACTGCGCGACCGGCTGTTGTCGAGGTATCTTGCCAAAGCACGGGCGTCCTCGGTCAGGTCCTCCTTTTGCTGCGACTGATAGGCTTCCGCCGCGGCCAGCGAGCTGCCGATCACCTGGCGCACCCGCTGCGAGAACCAGCCCTCAAGCCCCACATTCACCGTCAGCACGGCAAAGACCGCAACAATCACAGTCGGGATAAGCGCCAGAAACCCAAAGGCCCCGATCAGGCGCAAGTGCAGGCGGGAACCTGCCGATTTGGACCGACGCGCAGCAAACAGCCGCACGATCTGGGTCATCACCAGCGCTGCAATGGTCAGGATATAGACCAGGTCCGCCAGCAGAATCAGCCGCAGCGGCCGGGACGAGGCGCCCTGCCCGAAAGGCCCGATAATCAGGAAAGTCACCAGCGCCAGCGCCGGCCCCAGCAGAACCAGGCCAATGGTGCCGATATTGCGGGCCTTGCGGGTTCTCCGCCACCGGTCAAAGGCCGCAAAAGGCCCGTATGCCGCCCTCAGATGTGACTTATGCGCCACTGACTGCCCTCATCCTGATGTGCGACTCTTTGCGAGTCACCGCCATATCTCGTGGCCTAGCCTAGGAAATTCACAGCAAGGCCACATTTCTGTGGCGATATTACATCAGTTTGCGGCGGCGTGTCACCTCAATATCCAGATCGGTGATCTTCTTACGCAAGGTATTCCGGTTAATCCCCAGCAATTCAGCACATTTTGCCTGGTTCCCGCCGGTCGCCGCCAAAGCGATTTCGATCAGCGGTGTCTCCACTTCGCGCAGCAGACGCATATAAAGCCCCGGCGGCGGCAGCAAGTCGCCATGCAGATCAAAGTAGCGCTGCAGGTGGCGGGCAACGGACTCCGACAGCTTTTCACTGGCGAGCCCCGCCACAGCCGGCTCCGGACCCGTTTGCGGTCCCAGAACAGCGGCAGCATCCGCCTGGCTGATCTCTTCGCTGCGGGCCGTCAGCGCCAGCCGCCGGACGGTGTTCTCCAGCTGCCGCACATTCCCCGGCCAGCCGAAGTGGCGCAGCACCTCGCGCGCGCCCTCGCTCAACTCCCGGTGCGGCGCACCCTCATTCTCTGCCTTGATCAGGAAATGCTCTGCCAGCAGGGGAATATCCTCCACCCGCTCCCGCAGGGCAGGCACATGCAGCGCCGTGCCGCAGATCCGGTAATACAGATCCTGGCGCAGATCCCCGGCCTCCATCGCCGCCGTCAGGTCTTTCTGGCTGGAAGCTATGAACCGCGGCGCATGTTCGCCCGGAGCATCCATCATCCGCACCAGCCGCGCCTGCGCTTCCTCCGGCAGGTCGGCCAGTTCATCCACAACCAGCGTACCGCCCTTGGCCTGCGCCAGCAGCCGGGCCGGGCCTTCCAGCTCGATCAGGCTCCCCGCATCAGCATGTACCAACGGCAGGGTGCGCCGGTCGGAGAAGTCGTGAATAGCCTGCGCAATCAGCGACTTGCCTGTACCGCTTTCGCCGGTGATCAGCAGGGGCAAATCCGTGTTCATCACCCGTGCGATCAGCCGGTAGAGCGCCTGCATCACTTCGCTGCGCCCGATCAGCGGCAATTCCTCCGGACGCTCCTGCGATCCGTGTTTCGGCGCTGAGGGCGCAATCCGCTTTGCTGCCAGCGCCTTGGCAGTGCGCTTCATCAGCTCCGGAAGATCAAAGGGTTTCGGCAGGTAGTCATAGGCTTCTGCCTCCTCCGCCTTGATCGCCGTCATGATGGTGTTTTGCGCCGAGATCACAATCACCGGCAGCCCCGGCCGGTCGGCCTGGATCTTGGGCAGCATCTCCAGCCCGTTCCCGTCCGGCATCATCACATCCGAGATCACCACGTCACCCTTGCCTTCGCCCACCCAGCGCATCAGCGTTGTCAGCGAGGAAGTCGCATGCACCTTGCACCCCGCCCGTGTCAGCGCCTGGGTCAGAACAGTGCGGATGGTGCGGTCGTCATCAGCGACCAGAACGGTGCCGTCCATGGATCAGCTCTCCTGCTTGGCGTCACGCGGAACGCGCGACAACGACAGCCGGAACACCGTGCGCCCGGGAACCGAGCTTACTGAAATCCAGCCATTATGCTCCGAGACGATCTTGCTCACCAAAGCAAGGCCGAGCCCGGTGCCGTTTTCCCGGCCCGAGACAAACGGGTCGAAAATGTCATCTTTGATCTTGTCCGGCAGTCCTGGCCCGTCGTCGCAGATTTCGATCTGCAGCGGCAGCAGCTTGCCGGTTCCATCGCTGCGGCGCAGCCTAAACGAATGCTCGTAGAAGGTGCGGATATGGATGTGCCCACCTTTAGAATCAGCAGCTTCCGAGGCGTTCTTCAAAAGGTTCAGAACCACCTGAAGCAGCTGGTCGGCATCGCCCCAGGCCATCGGCAGCGACGGATCGTATTCCTCGCTGATGGTCATATGGGCACCAAAACCCAACAGCGCCGAGCGCCGCGCCCGGTCCAGCACGTCGTGCAGGTTGACCGGTTTGAAGCCCGGTTCCGACAGGTTGCCGAACTGCTCAACCTGCTCCAGCAGCTTCACGATCCGGCGGCTTTCGCTGACGATCAGGTCGGTCAGTTCCAGATCTTCGGGGCCAAGATTCATACTCAGCAGCTGCGCTGCGCCAGTGATGCCCGCCAGCGGGTTCTTGATCTCATGTGCCAGCATCTCTGCCATGCCGATGGCAGAGGCGGCAGCAGACTTGGCAGAATGGGTCTGCGTCATCCGCCCGGCCAGCTCGCGCGGGCTGACCATCAGCAGCATCACGCCCTCCTGCCCCTGCAGCGGCGACACCTGCACCCCGCATTGCAGCGGCGCACGGCTGCCGGAGCCAACGTCGATATCGTTTACAAAGAGGGGCGTGCCTTGCTCCCGCGCACGGGCAAAGGCCTCCTCGATCGGCGCATCAATTGCCAGCGTGTCCCAAACCGGCTGCCCGGTCAGTGCCTTGCGGGAGGCATTCAGGAACCCCTCACCGGCGGCATTCACATCGGCAATCCTGTCCTCAGCATCAATCAGAAACGCAGGCACCGGCAAGGAAGCCCAAAGGGCGGCACTGTCCATCATGCAGCAGCCTCCGGTCGTTCAGTGCTCAGCGCCTCGGGCAGCAGAGCCAGCACCTCTGCCGGGTTCTTTTCCGTCAGCACGGCGCGGCGCGTCACCGGGCCGGTTCCGGCCTCATCCATGTACCAGCCCAGATGCTTGCGCGCGACACGCACGCCCAGATCCAGCCCGTAGAAGTCGAGCATCGCCCGGTAATGCTCTGATACCATTTCTATAAATGCTTCACCCGCCGGCACTTCAGGCGCCGGAGTGCCCCACAAATGATGCGCCACCTCTGCCAGCAGCCAGGGCCTTCCCTCGGCGCCGCGCCCTATCATCACGCCATCCGCACCGGACTGCTCCAGCGCTTGCCGGGCGGTCGCGGTGCCGACAATATCGCCATTGGCCAGCAGCGGCACACTGACGGCCTCCTTAACGGCGCGGATCGCCGCCCAATCGGCTGAGCCCTTGTAGAACTGGCAGCGGGTGCGGCCGTGAATGGTCACCATCTGCACACCGGCTTCGCAGGCCCGCCGCGCCACATCCGGGGCATTCAGGCAGTTGTCGTCCCAGCCCAGCCGGGTCTTCAGCGTCACCGGCACATCCACCGCGCTAACAACTGCCTCAATCAGCTTCAGCGCGTGATCCGGTGTCTTCAGCAGCGCCGAGCCGGAGTATCCATTGGTCACCTTCTTCGCGGGGCAGCCCATGTTGATATCAATTATCCGGGCGCCCTGTCCGGCAACGTGTTTGGCGGCTTCTGAAATCCAGTACTCATCCCGCCCGGCCAGCTGGACCGCGGTATTCTCAACGTCGGCGCTCAGCTCGGCCCGCTCACGCACCCCGGGCTTGGCCTGCACCATCTCCTGGCTCGCCACCATTTCGCTCACCATCAGCCCCACCCCAAAGGACCGGACCAGATCCCGGAACGGGCGGTCGGTGATTCCGGCCATGGGCGCCAAGGCGATCGGCGGCGACATCGAGGTGGTTCCAAGCGTAAAGGACAACTGCCTAATCCTTGTGCAACTGGGGCGTTTTTACCCGAAGCCCTTGCTATGCAGCAACGAAACAGCCCTTTGCAAGGCAACTAAAATCATCGTTTGCCTATTTTTTAAGCAGGTTTCGCAGGGTGATTGCCACTTCCGGCGCCACCTCATAAACAATGCGGGAACTTCTTATGAGATCCGCATGACCACAGCAGCCTTGATCGTCGCCGCAGGCCGCGGCACCCGTGCAGGCGGCGGCACGCCCAAGCAGTGGCGCCCCCTGAAGGGCCGCCGGGTCATCGATTGGACGCTTGCCGCTTTTGAAAAAGCGGGCGTGGACCTCACCGTGCTTGTCCTGTCTGCTGATGACCTGCCCGCTTGGGCGGAATTTTCCGGCAGGCCTGGCGTGGTTCTGGCAGAAGGCGGGGCCGAACGTGCAGCCTCTGTCCTGAACGGGCTAAGGGCGCTTGAGCCGCATCATGTGGACAAGGTACTGATCCATGACGCGGCCCGCCCCTGTGTCAGCCCTGAACTGATTCACAGCATTATCAATGCCCTGGACGAAACATCTGCGGCAGCCCCGGCGCTTGCGGTGACCGATGCCCTGTGGACCGGAGTGCAAGACAGCGTGACTGGAACCCAGGACCGGACCGGCCTGTTTGCTGCGCAGACCCCGCAAGGCTTCCGTCTGGACGCAATTCTCGCCGCACATAACAGCCATCCGGGCGGCGCCGCGGATGACGTCGAGGTTGCCCGGTCTGCAGGGCTTGACGTCCGCATCATTCCGGGCGAGCCGGACAATATCAAAATCACCCGCCCCGAGGATTTCGCCCGGGCGGAACGAATTCTGGGAGCAGAGATGGATATCAGGCTTGGCAATGGCTACGACGTGCACCGGTTCGGTCCAGGCAGCAGCGTGAGCCTTTGCGGGGTGGAAATCCCGCACGAGAAAACCCTGCAAGGCCATTCAGACGCGGATGTCGGTATGCACGCCGTCACCGATGCGATCTATGGCGCGCTGGCGCGCGGCGACATCGGCCAGCATTTCCCGCCCTCCGATCCTCAATGGAAGGGCGCCGCCAGCGAGATTTTCCTGCGGCATGCCGCCGATCTGGCGCGCGAGATGGGGTTCACGATCTCCAATGTCGACTGCACGCTGGTCTGCGAATACCCCAAGGTCGGCCCCCATGCCGCAAAGATGCGCGAAGTCATGGCGGGCATCCTTGGAATCGATGCAGACCGGGTCTCGATCAAGGCCACAACTTCCGAACGCCTTGGCTTCACTGGCCGCAGCGAAGGCATCGCAGCGCTGGCCACGGCCGCATTGGTGAAAGCATGACTGCGGCGCGGCTGATCGGCACGGTTGGCGGCGTCGGATATCTGCGCCCTGCGCCTGGCACTTGGGGTTCGCTTGCAGCACTGCCGCTGGCCTATGTGCTGCATCAGCTTGGCGGCTTCCCGCTCTTGGCCCTGGCAACGCTGGCCAGCATCCCCGCCGGTCTTTGGGCGACCAAAGTCATGACCGCAGGCAGCGCCAACCACGACCCTTCGGAAATCGTGGTGGACGAGGTCGCGGGCCAGTGGATCGCGCTTTGGGCCATTTCCTTTCCCGCCTGGAGCAAGGGTATCGAAATCACCGCGCTCTGGCCCGGCTGGATTGCCGCTTTCGTGCTGTTCCGCCTGTTCGACATCTGGAAACCCGGCCCCGTTGGCTGGGCGGATCGCAAAAAGGGTCCGTTCGGGGTAATGATGGATGATGTCATCGCCGGCATCATGGCCGCCATCGGTGTGGTCCTGCTGGCCGGTTTCTCGCACGGGGTTTTGGGGTTATGAGCATCGACGCGGCCAAGCTGATCGAACGCGCCAAGGCGGCAGGCGTCACCATCGCCACGGCTGAAAGCTGCACCGGCGGCATGATCGCAGCGGCGCTGACCGATATCCCAGGCTCCTCAGCCGTTGTGGACAGGGGCTTTGTCACCTATTCCAACGCCGCCAAGATGCAGATGCTGGGCGTGCGGCTCGAAACGCTGGAAACCGTTGGTGCCGTCAGCGAAGAGGTTGCGTCCGAGATGGCGGAGGGCGCGCTCCGCAATTCCGGCACCGCCCTGGCGGTTTCGGTCACCGGCATCGCGGGCCCAGGCGGCTCAGAGTTCAAACCCGAAGGCCGCGTCTGTTTTGGCCTCGCATGCGCGGACCGCAAAACTGTCACCGAGACCGTCGAGTTCGGCGCCCTGGGCCGCGCCAAGGTGCGTGAAGCCGCCCGCAACCATGCGCTTTCGCTGCTGATGCAGGCACTTTCGTAAACCGGCCGCATTCCGGGCACCGCCCGCCCAAGCC
>NZ_JWLD01000019.1 GCF_000813725.1 Leisingera sp. ANG-Vp | reverse complement strand
GCTCGATCCCGGCGCGGCGGTGGTCGTCCGTGGTGTCCAGCCCGGACTCGGCGTGGAAGGCGGCAACCAGCGTCAGCACTGTGTCCAGATGCTCGGGCTTGGCGAGATGCAGGGCGGCGCTCATAGGCGGGCGAGCCTTTCGGTCAGGAGACTAAAGAAGCCGTCTGCATCCGCGTCGCCGATGAACAGGGCGTTGGGGGGACGGTCTGTGACGCCCCACCAGTCGGCGACGGTCATGCCGAGAGTGAGTTCCGACTGGGTCTCGACTTCGACGTTCACATGCCGGCCGGAGAATAGCTCCGGCTTGAGCAGCCAGGCAATCACGCAGGGGTCGTGCAGCGGGCCGCCTTCGGAGCCGTATTTCTCCACGTCGAAACGTTCGAAGAAATCGAGCATTTCGGCGGTGAAATGGCCCACGCGGGTGTTGAGCGCCCGGATGGCCTCGACACGCTGTTTGGTGGCCAGCACCTTATGTGTCACATCAAGCGGCATGACGGTGATCGGAGCGCCTGATCTGAAAACGATTTCAGCGGCTTCCGGGTCGACGTAGATGTTGAATTCGGCGGCGGGGGTGATGTTGCCGACCTCGAAATAGGCGCCGCCCATCGTCACCACTTCCTGCACCCGTTCGATGATATCCGGGGCGCGGTTGAAGGCGGCGGCGATGTTGGTGAGCGGGCCGAGGGTGCAAAGGGTGACGGTGCCGGGCTCATGGCTGCGCAGGGTCTCGATGATGAAATCGACGCCGTGGCCCTCGGCCAGCGGCATCTGCGGCTCCCACAGTTCTGGCCCGTCGAGCCCGGTTTGCCCATGCACATGTTCGGCGGTGATCAGCGGCCGCGAAAGCGGTGTCTTGCTGCCTGCATAGATAGGGACGTCTGCCTTGCCTGCCGCCTCGCAGACGATGCGGGCGTTTTTGCTGGTGAGCGGCAGCGGCACATTGCCGGCAACGCAGGTGATGCCCAGGAGATCGAGCTGCTCCGGGCTGGCCAGCGCCAGCAGGATGGCCACTGCATCATCCTGGCCCGGGTCGGTGTCGATGATGATTTTTCTGGCGCTCATGGCTCACTCCGCTGCGGCTGAGCCGTGAGCCTACGCTGTGTCTGTCCGGGATTGAACCGCTGCCGGGCAGGTCTGTGAAAATTTCCGGAGATTTTCTGCACCCGGCCTTTGCGGCTTGGGCGATTGCTTCTTATGTTTGCTTGACGCAGCGGCAGCCCGGGCGGGATGGCCCGGCAGCCGGTGCGGATATTTTAGGCCCGGTTTCGGGTGGTATTGGTGCGGCGCGGTTTTGCCAGGAAATGCACGTTGCTGATTTTGAATGGGGAATACATCAGATGGCAAAAGAGCCCAAAGTTGTTGGCGATATCCTGAAAGACAAGAAAATGACCGCCGCTTACATGGACTATTGCAAGCGGCGCTACTGCCTGAATGAGTTCATGTTCACTCAGAACAAGGGCAATCCGGAGTCGCTCTGGACCCGCTACATGGATCAGAAAAAAGGCAAGGAGCCGGTCAATATCACCTCAAAGACCTACAAGGCGGCACAGGTTCTGGCGGACAAGGGCGACTTTAAGAATGCTGAGTGGAAGAAGCTCATCGCGACCGGCAAGGACGAGGTCGTCAAGATGCTGAACAAGGACGTGATGGGGTTCACCGGCAGCGATGAATACAAGAAGTACGTGGCCGAAAACGGGATGGGCGATCCCAAGAAGGCGGCCAAGCTGCTGGGGATCACCGACGCAAAGAAGCTGAAAGACGTGATGGTCAATATCGCTGTGGGCGACAAGAAGACCGCAGAGAAGCTATGGAAGGACCTGATGAAGAAGGAAAAAATCATCGAGGACTTCAAGACCATCATGGCCAATCTGAAAAAAGCCGGCCTGGCCTGAAACCGGGTCTTTAGCCTTCTGCTGCCCGGCGGCTGCGCCGCCGGGGATTGAGTATTGAAGCAAAGAAGAAGCGGGGGGCGCTCAGCTGCGCTCGTCTGCTTTGACCTCGTCCCAGAGCGCATCCATTTCCGCCAGGTCGCTGTCCTCGGGGCGTTTGCCGCGGGCGGCAAGCTTGGCCTCGACGCCTTGGAAACGGCGGGTGAATTTGGCGTTGGCGGCACGCAGGGCCGCTTCGGGTTCGACACCAAGGTGGCGGCCCAGGTTGGCCATTACGAAGAGCAGATCGCCGAATTCTTCTTCAACTTCCGAATGGGTGAGGGTGTCGCGGGCCTCGACCAGCTCGGCGCATTCCTCGGTGATCTTGGCAATGACATTGTCCGCCGAGGGCCAGTCGAAGCCGACGCGGGCAGCGCGTTTCTGGAGCTTGTAAGCACGCAGCAGGGCGGGCAGGCCGGCTGCGACCCCGTCCAGCGTGCCTTTCTGTTCCTTGCCGGCACGCTCAGCTGCCTTGATTGCCTCCCAGTCGCGGGTCTGCTGTTCGGCGGATTTTTCACGGCTTTCGTCTCCGAACACATGCGGATGGCGCGAGACCATCTTGTTGGACATGGCGGCGACCACGTCCTGGAATGAGAAGTGGCCCGCTTCCTGCGCCATCTGGGCGTGGAAGACGGATTGGAACAAGAGGTCGCCCAACTCCCCCTTCAGTTCATCCCAGGCTTCGCGTTCGATCGCGTCGGCAACTTCGTAAGCCTCTTCAATGGTATAGGGGGCGATGGTGGCGAAACTTTGTTCGATGTCCCAGGGGCAGCCGGACTTAGGGTCACGCAGGCGGGCCATGATTTCCAAGAGGCGTTCGATGCCTGCGGTTTCATCGTGGATCAGGTCTGTTTGGGGCATTGCGGCTGCTCTTGTTTGGGTGTCAGATGCATCATCCCGAGTCTGGAGCAGGAGTCCACCCTAATGCCCGTAGTGAACCGTATTGCCGATTACGCCGAGGAGATGAAGACCTGGCGGCGGCATCTGCACCAGATCCCGGAACTGGCGCTGGACCTGCCCAAGACCGCCGCCTTTGTGGCGGAGCGGCTGCGGGAGTTCGGTGTGGACGAACTGCATGAGGGCATCGCGCAGACCGGCATGGTGGCGATCATCAACGGGCAGGGAGACGGGCCGACCATCGGTTTGCGTGCCGACATGGATGCGCTGCCGATCCCGGAGGAAACCGGGGTGGAGTATGTCTCCGGACATGAAGGCAACATGCACGCCTGCGGCCATGACGGGCACACCACGATGCTTTTGGGGGCGGCAAAGTATCTGGCGGAGACCCGCAATTTCTCGGGCCGGGTGGCGCTGATCTTCCAGCCTGCGGAAGAAGCGATCGGCGGCGCCCGCATCATGGTCGAGGAGGGCATGATGGAGCGTTTTGATATTGGCGAAGTCTATGCGCTGCATAACGCGCCGGGCCTGCCGGAGGGGCACTTCCTGACCACGCCGGGGGCACTGATGGCAGCTGTGGACACCTTCCACATCCATATTCAAGGGGTTGGCGGCCATGGCGCCATGCCGCAGGAGACCCGCGATCCGGTGATGGCGGCCTGCGGCATTGCCCAAGCAATCCAGACCATCGTTAGCCGCAACCACCACACGCTGGAGGACCTGGTGGTATCTGTGACCCAGATTCACACCGGCACCGTCGACAATGTGATCCCGGATACGGCTTACATCAACGGCACCGTGCGCACCTTCAATCCGGAGGTGCAGAAGATGGTGATGCGGCGGATGAAGGAGATCGTGGCGGGGCAGGCCGCCAGCTACGGCGTTGAGGCGGAGCTGGATTATGAGGTCGGCTATCCTGCCACCTTCAACGATGCAGAGAAAACAGCTTTTGCGGTGGAGGTCGCCGCCGAAATCTCCGGCGAAGGCAATGTTGAGCCTGAGGGCGGGCGCGAGATGGGCGCCGAGGATTTTGCCTATATGCTGCAGGCGCGGCCCGGGTCGTATCTGTTCCTGGGGCAAGGGGATACCGCCGGGCTGCATCATCCGAAGTATGACTTTAACGACGAGATCGCTCCGGTGGGAGCGTCTTTCTTTGCCCGCCTGGTCGAGCGGGCGCAACCGGTGGCCGGCTGAGCGTTCAGGACGGATGACAGAGGCCTGCGAAGCGGGTATTTGATCAAAAGCAACGCATCACAACAGGGACGCTCCGCCATGGCTTTGGAAGACGCAAAACACATGATTGACCACGCCTTCACCCGCGAGGATCTGAAGGGCTTGAGTTTTGAGATCACCTTTGGCGGGGCCACGTCTTTTCTGCGCCGCAAATACACTAAAGACCTGACCGGTGTGGATATTGCCGTCACAGGCGTGCCCTTTGACCAGGCGGTGACCAACCGGCCCGGCACCCGGCTGGGTCCGCGGGCGATCCGCGAGGCGTCCACCCTGCAAAGCCCGGACGAGCCTTACGGCTGGCCGCATAAGCCGCTGAGCACGCTGGCGATTGCCGATTACGGTGACCTGGCCTTTGATCACGCCAATGTGCCGGCGTTTCCGGGCGCCTTGACCGAGCATATCCGCGGTATCCTGGACACGGATACGGCCTCGGTGGTGCTGGGCGGCGACCACTACATCAGCTTTCCGGTCCTGAAGGCCTATGCCGAGAGATACGGGCCGATTTCGCTGCTGCAGTTCGATGCCCATACCGACACCTGGCCGGATGACAATATGGACCGCGTCGATCATGGCACCATGTTCTACAAGGCGGTGAAATCGGGGATTGTGGACCCGGCGACCTCGGTGCAAGTGGGCATCCGCACCACCAATGATGATACGCTGGGGGTCAACATCATCGACGCGCCGACGGTGCATGAGATCGGCCCCGTCGAGACCGCCCGCCGGATCAAGGAGATCCTGGGCGACCGGCCCGCATACCTGACGTTTGACATCGACTGCCTGGATCCGGCCTATGCGCCCGGCACCGGCACGCCTGTGTGGGGCGGGCTGACTTCGGCGCAGGCCTCGCGCATCCTGCGGGAGATTGCCGGCATCAATATCAAGGGCGGCGACGTGGTCGAGGTCTCTCCCCCCTTTGACACAACCGGCGCAACTGCTATTGCCGGGGCACATGTGGCGACGGAAATCATCTGCCTTCTGGGCTGGAACATGAGAGACAATGACTGACTTCAATCAGCCGATCAGCGGCAATGACCTGGCCCGGTTCTCGGGCCCGAACACCTATATGCGGCTGCCGCAGGCAACCTCGCTGGAGGGGCTGGATGTTGCCGTTGTCGGCGTGCCGATGGATATCGGCACCTCATGGCGCTCGGGCACACGGTTCGGCCCCAAGCAGATCCGCGCCGAAAGCGCGATGCTGCGGCCCTATAACATGGCCACGGGTGCTGCACCGTTTGACAGCCTTAACATCGCCGATATCGGCGATCTGGCGATCAACACGTTTTCACTGAAGGAATCGCTCAGGATTATCCAGGAAAGCTATGATGCGATCCTGGCCGGCGGGGTGATCCCGGTGGCGATGGGCGGCGATCATTCGATCACCCTGCCGATCCTGCGGGCAGTTGCCGCAAAGTATGGCCCTGTTGCGCTGGTGCATGTGGATGCCCATGCGGATGTGAACGACGAGATGTTCGGCGAGCGCGAGACCCATGGCACCGTGTTCCGCCGCGCCTACGAGGAAGGGCTGATTGTTCCGGACAAGACCTATCAGATCGGCATCCGCGGCACCGGCTATGCCGCCACCGATTTCTCCGAGGCGCAAAGCTGGGGTTTCCAGCACTTCCCGGCACAGGAGCTGTGGGGCCGGCAGCTGCATCAGATGGGTGCGGAAATTCGCCGCGATATCGGCAATAGGCCGGTCTATGTCACCTATGATATCGATAGTCTTGACCCGGCCTATGCGCCGGGCACCGGCACGCCGGAAATCGGCGGGCTGACCACGCCGCAGGCGCTGGAGCTGATCCGGTCGCTGAAGGGGATCAATATCGTGGGCTGCGATCTGGTGGAGGTGTCGCCGCCTTATGATCCTTCGGGCAACACGGCTTTGGTTGGCGCCAATCTGCTCTATGAGCTGCTCTGTGTGCTGCCGGGCGTGGCAACGAGATAAGCGGTCTGGCCTCACGCAAAAGGCCGGGGGAGGGCCGCGCAGGGAGGAGGAGGCAAGGGTTGACCTTGAAACCGCATTGAGGCGGCTGATGCTGTTCGGCTGGGTTCTGCTGGCTGCTGTGGTGGCCGGGCTGGGGTTCATCCGCCTGGCGCCGAGCGATCCGCTGGACTGGAACACCCAGCCGGAGTTCACCGAGGACAAGGAGTTCCGCGGCGGCGTGTTCCGGGTGGTGCGCACCGGCCCGGACGGGCTGGAGCGGTTCCACCAGATCGCCAGCACCGCGCCGCGCACCAGCGTGCTGGCAGGCGGGCCTGCGGACGGGATGGCGACCTATATCACCCGGACACAGCTCTTGGGTTTTCCCGACTACACCACCGCGGCGCAGGACGGCGACCTGCTGAAGGTCTACGCGCGCCTGCGGTTCGGCCGCTCGGATCTGGGGGCCAACAAGGAGCGGATCAACGGATGGCTGGCGGAGATGGAAGCGGCGCCGCAAGCTGCTTCCGCTGGCGAGTGAGCTAGGGCTCCCGCCTGTTCGCGGGCTTTTGGAAAAAGCCCCTCGCAGTTGGGCGTGGCGCCGCGCTGACGCGCGGCGCAGGCTCATCGGCCATAGGCCGATGAGCCATGGTTTTTGCTGAGAAGTACTTCAGGGGCTGGGCTGCACCTGAAGACGTCGTCTAAATTGTGCTTGTTTTTACCGCGTCAAGGGCAAGCCGCGCTGGAGCGCGGTGGCTGCTCCACCCTTGACCCGGCGGCGGTGCAGATGGCGTATGTTACAGGGATATTGTTCGCTAAAGGGAATGATTTGATGAAGTCTTTTAGGTTCGTTTTGCTCCGCAGAGCTGCGAGGCTGTTGCTGCACCTTAGCTTGTCCTTGTGGATTTTCTCCACCAGCGCTTTCGCAGAGTCTCTGAAATTGAGTGTGTATGGAGCGCCACCGAAATTCTTCGAGTTTCTTTGGAGGCATTCCGCGAGCCTCGACACATTCGATAGAAGCGGAGACTGGTATTCAGCGCGAGACGCGGATGTGATCCTGCTGGTGCTTGGAAGCATGGAAGAAAGAGACTTGGTTCCATCGGCTTACAGGGGAGAGTTCAATACAGCTGTGAGCACCGGATACAGCCACCTGTATAGGGTGCGGCCAGGATATTATGATGGCTCCTCCAGCCACGCAGTCGTTATTGTTGCGATGGGGGATCTCGATAAGAAACTGCAAGAACTTTGGAAGGAGAAGCCGCCAAGCGAGGTGGAAATTGGCCCGCTTAAATCCTGTTTCATCGCAGGGTTAGTAAACAAAATGTACGCGCCCGCGGAGGCTCGGAAAAGTTACAAGCAATTATTGGCAGACTGCAGAGAATGGATCTCACTCGACTGATATCCTTGAAAGGCATCGGCCATGGTAACTCATCCGGAAAAGGAGCGCTTTTGGCTGTCAGTATGTTCCTTGATGGGGCAGACCGCGTAGGGATTTGAGGACTACAACTTCGGCATTTCCAATGGAGCCTCAGACACTGTTGGCGCATCCCCCAGCGACGCCGACAGGCAGCTGCTTTGCACCTCGCGCCACATCGGCACGTTCAGCGACATCTGGCATTGCGCCATGAACATGCGGCCGTCGACTTGCAGGCAGCGCAGCTCTCCCAGCTCCACGCGGGAGCCGGATTTGTCGGTGCAGTAGCAGTCGATGGTTTTGCCGCCCGGTCCTTTCACATCCGCCAGCGCCAGGCCGGGCAGAGTGAGGAGGATTGTGGCAATAAGGACTCTGGCATGTCGCATGGGTCTAGCATATCACATGGGGGACGATTGGCCAAAACAAGAACGGAAACAGGTCCGCCATGATCCCCGAAGAACGCCTGGAACAGATCCTGCAGCGGTTTCAGTATCTTGAAGCCGCAATGGCGGATGGCGCCGGGGGCGGGGATATTGCGGCGCTGGCCAAGGAATACTCCGACCTGCGGCCGGTAGCGGAACAGATCGGCACCTACCGCAGGCTGCTGAGCGATCTGGAGGAGGCCGAGCTGATGCTGGCGGATCCGGATATGAAGGATCTGGCGGAGGAAGAGATCCCGGAGCTGAAGGCCGCGATCCCGGAAGCGGAGCATGCTTTGCAGCTGGCTTTGCTGCCCAAGGATGCGGCCGACACCCGTCCGGCGATGCTGGAGATCCGCCCCGGCACCGGCGGTGATGAGGCGGCGCTGTTTGCCGGCGACCTGTTGCGCATGTATCAGCGTTATGCCGAGGCGCAGGGCTGGAAGTTCGACATCATCGAAGAACAGCCGACCGAGCTGGGCGGCATCAAGGAAGTGGTGGCCCATATCAAGGGCGAGAACGTCTTTGCCCGGCTGAAGTATGAATCCGGCGTGCACCGGGTGCAGCGGGTGCCAGCGACAGAAAGCGGCGGGCGCATCCATACCTCTGCGGCGACGGTGGCGGTGCTGCCGGAGGCGGAGGATGTGGATATTCATATCGACCCGAACGACATCCGCATCGATACCATGCGGGCGTCGGGGGCTGGCGGGCAGCATGTGAACACCACCGACTCGGCGGTGCGGATCACCCACTTGCCGACGGGGCTGATTGTGACCTCCTCGGAGAAATCCCAGCACCGCAACCGCGAGATTGCCATGCAGGTGCTGAAAACACGGCTTTATGATCTGGAGCGGCAGCGGATCGACAGCGAGCGTTCGGCGGACCGGGCCAGCCAGGTGGGCTCGGGCGACCGCTCGGAGCGGATCCGGACCTACAACTTCCCGCAGGGCCGGATGACCGACCACCGTATCAACCTGACGCTTTACAAGCTGGATCAGGTGGTTGGCGGCGACCTGGATGAGATCATCGATGCGCTGACGGCCGACAACCAGGCGCGGCTGCTGGCCGAGATGGGCCAGTGAAGAAGGAGCGGTGAGCATGGCGGAAACCGCGGCACAGGCAATGGCAGCAGCAACGGCCCGGCTGCGGGCGGCAGGGGTGCAGGACCCGGCGCGCGATGCGCGGGTGCTTTTGGCCCATGCCGCGCGGATCGAAGCCAGCCGGGTCACGCTGATTGCGCCGGAAGAACTGGCGCCGGAAATTGCGGAACGCTACGAGCAGCTGATTGCGCTGCGCGCCGTGCGGGTGCCGGTGTCGCATCTGATCGGCGAGAGGGAATTCTACGGGCGCCGCTTCAAGGTGTCGCGCGATGTGCTGGACCCGCGGCCTGAAACCGAGATTCTGATCGAGGCGGCGCTGGCCGAGCCTTATGAAAGGGTGCTGGACCTGGGTCTTGGGTCGGGATGCATCCTGGTGACGCTTCTCGCGGAGCGGCAGGAGGCCACAGGGCTGGGGGTGGACATCAGCGAGGCGGCCTGCCTGCAGGCCAGTGCCAATGCGGTGCTGCACCGGGTTGAGATGCGCGCGGATATCCAGCAGTCAGACTGGTTCGGGAAGGTTGAGGGGCAGTTCGATCTGATCGTTTCAAACCCGCCCTATATCGCGCTGGACGAGATGGACGGCCTGTCGGCAGAGGTGCGCGGCCATGAGCCGGGGATTGCACTGACCGATGGCGGCGACGGGCTGGGCGCTTACCGCAGAATTGCGTCCTCGGTGGCGGCGCATCTGGCACCGGGCGGGCGGCTTCTGCTGGAGATCGGCCCGACGCAAGGGCAGGCCGTCAGTGCGCTGCTGGAAGCCGCAGGGCTAAGCGGCATCTCGGTGCTGCCTGATTTGGATGGCCGTGACCGGGTGGTGCGGGCGCATTCCGGCGCAAAGAGCGGAATTTAGCGCCAAAATTCGTGTTTTAGAAAGAAAAATCCCTGAAATTCGTCTTGTGCCCCTTGTAAGGGGCTCTGTAACATGGTTACTCAGAGGGGCTGCTTGAGGAGAGAGCTCTGCAAGCCCTCCCGCAGCATCAAGCCCAAAATAGCTGATGATCCGGCGCTGAGGCGCGCTGAACAGGGTCTACGGCGCATTAATTCAAGGCTGACGTTAGGCAGATGAGATCGTCCAAATCACGTTCACGTTCCAAGTCGAACCGGAATCGCCCCAATGGCGCAAATGTCGTCAACCGGGTGTTCGACAGCTCGGGCCCCGAAGGCAAAGTGCGCGGAACCCCGCAGCAGATCATTGACAAGTACAACCAGCTGGCACGCGATGCCCAGCTGAGCAATGACCGGGTTGCGACGGAGAACTTCCAGCAGCACGCCGAGCATTACCTGCGGATGCTGAACGAGGCACAGCGCGAGATCGAAGCGCGCCGCGAGGAGCAGGAGCGCCAGAACCGCGAGCGCCAGGCCGAGCGCGACCGCGAGCGTGCCGAACGGCTTGAGCGCCAGGAGCGTGAAGCGGCGGCAGCTGCAGCGGCGGCACCGGCTCCGGCTGCAGACCCGGCGGCGGCACCGCAGCCCGAAGTGATCGACCCGCGCGGCGACAACGGCAACGGCGAAGACAGCGGCCTGGTCGAGACCCCGGAAAGCCAGGCGGCAGCGCCTGCCGATGCTCCGGCTGAGGCCCAGGCTGAAGCACCTGCAAAGAAGGCTCCAGCCCGCAAGCCGCGCACCCGCAAACCTGCGGCTAAGGCGGAAGAGGCGGCGCCGGTACCGGCGGCTGAGGGCGGTGACGCGGAAGCAAAGCCGAAGAAGGCCACCCGTTCACGGGCCAAGCCCAAGCCGAAGGCCAAGCCGGACGAGGGCTCTGCCGACGCTCCGGAAGCGGCGGAATAAGCTCAACCTTCCCGCAGCTGTCCCGGGTCAGAGCAGCTCTTGCAGCAGATCCGGCCAGGCATCAAACGACGCTCCCATGCGGCCCATTGCGTGGGAGCCCAGATAGAGCCGCTGCAGCGCGGTGGCTTTGCGCTCCAGCACATCGCGCGGCTGATCGGGTGCCGATTCCTGTACAATCGAATAAAGTGCGGTCCAGAGCCGCTGCGAAATCCGATGGCAGCGGGCTTCGCTTTCTGCGTCAAACGGCGCCATTTCCACCATCACATTACAGAGGAAACAGCCGATCCGCGGCGCCGGGCGCAGCGGGGTGTTTTCAGTGCGGTAGAAGAAATTGGTCAGCCGCTCATGCGGCGGCGGGCCGTTCCGGTCGGTAAGCTCGCCAAGGGCTCTGGCCATCCGGGTCTCGCCGTAGTGGTCCAGCGCCTGCAGGTAGACCGAATGCTTGTCGGTGAAAGCCTTGTAGAAAGACCCGCGGGTGAGACCCATCGCGTCCAGCAGGTCAGGCAGGTTGGTGCCCCCATAGCCGCGCTTCCAGAACAGCATCATGGCGCCTTCCAAAGCGTCTTTCTCATCGAATTGCCGGGGTCTGCTCATGCGCGGGGCCTCACTCGCTGCAAACGCCGCCCGGCAGGATGCAGGGCGGCGCAGAGGGAGCATAGTTGCGGGCAGCTTGGGGTTCAACCGCAGCTGGGGTCAGGAGTCCGGCAGCTGTTGCGGATGCTGAAAGCCCAGATTCGGGCGCTGCGAATGGGAGACGAACTTGACAGAGCCTTGCTGCAGCCCGGCATGAACGGTGCTCCAGTTGGCCTGGTTCTGAGCCAAGAGGCTGGCCTTGTCCTGCAGGAAGCGGTCTTTTACCTCGGCCGACCAGGTGACGTAGAGCTTATCGTCCGCAATAAACCAGCCGTTGATAAAGTCGGTCTCCGCAGCATAGCCGTGTGCCACCGCCCAGGCGCACCAGCCATTGTTCTGCGGTGCATACTTCTCCGGCGCAGCGGCAAAGCTGTCGCGGTTCTCTGCTGAAGCAAACAGCCAGGTACGGCCCTTGTATTGGTGCCGGTGGGCCTGATCGCCCTTGGTCGCAGTCTCTGCAGTGAAATAGGCGACCGGATCGAAGCCGTCCATGGCAATGCCGCGGCTGGTGGAATTCACAACATGGGTTGCCAGGCTTTCAGAACCTGCTTCCGCCTGCGGGCTGCTGAACATCAGCGACAGGGCGCAAAGCGATGTGACCAGAAGTTTCTTCATGGGTACCTCCCTTTGGTACTGATTGATTATTTTTATGGGAACCAATCAGTACATAATGAGAGGAGCCAATCAATTCACAACAGTGTCACGAAACTGTGAGTCATGACGCTGCAGGGCTCTGGCCGCACAAAGGCCGGAGCCGCTAAGTAGTTGAAACGCCTGTGTTGTTTAATCGTTGTGGCCGAGCACCCTCAGGTAGCGGCGTACAGCTTCGGGGAAACCCAGCATCAGCGCGTCGGCGGTTAGGCCGTGGCCGATGGAGACTTCGGCCAGATCCGGGATCGCCTGGCGCAGGCCAGGCAGGTTCTCGACTGTCAGGTCGTGGCCTGCGTTGATCATCAAGCCGCCAAGCGCGCGGGCGGCGTCGGCGGTGTCCTTGATCTTGGCCAACTCGCTGGCAACTGCTTCCGGCGCAGTTTGCTCGGCATAGGGACCGGTGTAGAATTCGATCCGGTCTGCGCCTGCTTGCTGTGCCAGGGCTGGGTCGGCGGGGTTGGCATCCACGAAGTATGAGACGCGGATGCCCGCAGCTTTGAATTCCTCGGCGATGGGCAGCAGCATCTCGCCGTCTTTGGCAAAATCCCAGCCGTGATCCGAGGTGGATTGCTCCGGCGTGTCCGGCACCAGCGTGACCTGATGCGGGTTGTTTTCCAGCACCAGGTCGATGAAGTGGCGGGTGGGGTAGCCCTCGATGTTGAATTCGGTGTCCGGGAATTCCTCGCGGGTGAGTTTTGCCAGTGCGGGCAGGTCGGAAAAGCGGATGTGGCGCTCATCCGGGCGGGGATGCACGGTGATGCCATGGGCGCCGGCCTCAAGGATGGCACGGGAGATGTCGATCAGGTTCGGCCAGGGCACCTCGCGCCGGTTGCGCAGGTAGGCGACGGCATTGACATTGACGGACAGAAGCGTCGGGCGGGAAACAGCGGCTTGGGTCATCGGAAAACGGACCTCCGGAGAAAGACAGGAAAAACGATGCGTCAGGCTTTGGCGACTTCACGCGCCAGGGCACAGAAAGCCTCCAGGCTCACCTGCTCAGCGCGTTCAGTGGGCGGAATGCCTGCGGCTGTGAGATGCGCTTCGATATCGGGTGAGATGCCCTTGAGCGACGCACGCAGCATCTTGCGGCGCTGGTTGAAGGCAGCGGCAACAACGCGCGACAGGACTGCCGC
Source organism: Leisingera sp. ANG-Vp (assembly GCF_000813725.1). Lineage (GTDB taxonomy): Bacteria > Pseudomonadota > Alphaproteobacteria > Rhodobacterales > Rhodobacteraceae > Leisingera. The sequence goes on along the minus strand of NZ_JWLD01000019.1, from coordinate 50,331 downwards.
GTCGGCCTCGAACCGGGGCGCGGGCAGGGCGTCCAGATGCACCACCGCGCTGGAAACCTTGGGCGGCGGTGTAAAGGCGCCGGGCGGCAGCGACAGCACGATTTTTGCATCCGCGCGCCACTGGGCCAGAATGGCCAGGCGGCCATAGGCCTTGGAGCCGGGCTGGGCCACGATGCGCTCGGCCACCTCGCGCTGGAACATCAGGGTAAGACTCTGCCAGAACGGCGGCCATTCCTTGGGTGTCAGCCAGCGCACCAGCAGCTCGGTGCCGACGTTGTAGGGAAGATTGGCGGCGATGCGGATCGGCGGTGTGAGGTGCTCGAGCGGGTTGATCTCCAGCGCGTCTCCGTTGATCACGTCGAACCGGCCGGGGTAGGCGTCAGCGATTTCCTGCAGTGCGGGCAGGCAGCGGCTGTCTTTCTCCACCGCCAGCACCCGGCGGGCGCCTTCGGCCAGCAGTCCGCGGGTGAGGCCGCCGGGGCCCGGGCCGATTTCCAGCACGTCGCAGCCGGTGAGGTCGCCGGCCTGGCGGGCGATCTTGGCTGTGAGGTTCAAGTCCAGGAGGAAGTTCTGGCCCAGGGATTTGCGGGCCGACAGCTGATGCGTTGCGATCACTTCGCGCAAAGGGGGAAGGCTGTCGATAGCGCTCATGATGTGGACCTTGGGACAGGGCGCAGGCAACACGCCGGAACATTCATGCCTCTGGCGGGGATATTTCCCGCCAGAAGAAGAATCAAGGGCTGGCGGCCATCCGCTGCGCCAGCTTCAGGGCTTCGATCAGGCTGGCGGGGTTGGCCTGGCCGGTGCCTGCGATGTCGAAGGCGGTGCCATGGTCCGGCGATGTGCGGATGAAGGGCAGGCCCAGGGTCACATTGACGCCGCGGTCGAAGTCCAGCGTTTTGATCGGGATCAGCGCCTGATCGTGATACATGCAGACCGCCGCGTCGTAGCGGGCGCGGGCGGCGGCGTGAAACAGCGTGTCCGCCGGATGCGGACCCGTGACACTCAGCCCTTCGACTTGCATTTGCGCTATCAGGCCGTTGATCCAGCTCAGTTCTTCGGACCCCATGGCACCGCCTTCGCCGGCGTGCGGGTTGAGGCCCGCGACCGCGATGCGCGGCGCGTCGATGCCGAATTGGCCGCGCAGGCCGGCGGCGGTGATCTCTACGGTTTCACGCAGCAGTTCCGGGGTCAGCGCCTTGGGCACCTCGGCAAGGGCGATGTGGATGGTTGCGGGCACCACCCGCAGCTGCTCGCTGGCCAGCATCATCACAACCCGATCGCGGCCGGCCAGCGCAGCCAGAAACTCGGTATGGCCGGGATAGGCAAAGCCAGCGCCGTCGATCAGTGCTTTCTTGTGAATGGGGGCAGTGCAGACGGCGGAAGCCTCGCCTGCCTGAACCAGACGGACTGCGGTTTCGATCGACTGGATCACTCCGGCGGCATTGCCCGGGTCCGCGGTGCCCTTGGCTGTGCTGCCGCCGAAGGCGAGCGGGAGCACCGGAAAACTGTCAGCAGATGCGGCCTTGGCTTCCGCCGGGGCGGCGATCTCTTTGACCGGTGTCCCGGCGGGCAAGTGGCGCGGGTCGCCAATCCAGAAGAACGGGCAGCTGCCGCGCAACGCTTCCCAGGCCTTCACCGCGATTTCCGGACCGATGCCTGCGGGTTCTCCGCAGCTGAGCGCAATGGGTCCGGAACCGCTCATTTGATGTCGATCCGCGCGTCGGCGCGCAGCTGCACCAGGAAACTCTCGACCAGAGAGGTCATCCTTTGCGCGGTGAGCGCATTGGCGACGGTGTCGCGCGAGCTGTCCTCACCCAGGTCGGCAGTGCGGCCGCAGAGCATCAGCACCATCAGCGTCTGGCCATTGTTGCGGGTCAGCGCGGTGGAGGTTTCATTCGGGTCCAGTTTGGCCAGCTCAAGGGCGACATCGGAAGGAATCTCCGAGGGCGGCAGGCTCTGGACGTCCAGCACCGAAGGATCCTGGCCCTGGGCAAGCCCGTAGAAATCATCGCAGGTATCGGTGCTGTTCACCACCCTCTGCGCGGCGGCGAGAGTTTCGGGGCTGCGGCCGCCGGCCAGGTAATAAGTTGCATATTCAATGGCAGTGTAGCGGGGGGCAGCGCCTTCCACTTCGCGCACGCCGCGCATTTGGAACAGCGCAACCGCGCCTTGCAGCGGCAGGGGCTCGGAAATCTCTCCCGGCTTCAGCGCCAGCACGACCTCCTGCAGCTGGGGCGGCAGCTTGGTGAGCGGCATCCAGGGCAGGCGGCCGCCGTCATTGCGGCTGGCGGCGGCGGAGTACTGGGCGGCAGCGGCCGAGAAGCTGTCATAGCTTTTGAGCTGGGCAACCTGATCGACCAGATCTTCGACCTGGGCCGCGTTCTGATCGTTGATCGGCACGATGAATTCGCTCAGCAGGACCTGGACGCTGCCGGTGCCGGAGGCGCCCATGGCGCGGTCGATTTCATCCGGCGTAGGGCGCGCGCGGGCCAGAAAGCGGGCGCGGGTGTATTCGCGCCAGCCCAGCCCGACCTTGGCAAAGTCGCGCAGGGTTTGCGGCTCAACACCCTGCTGCTGCAGCGCAGTCAGGAAGTCGTTCAGCGACAGGTTGGCGCGGCCGGCCAGCTCTTCCATGCCCGCAGTAACATCCTCGTCGGAGAGGATGATCCCGGCCTCCTCCAGCACCGCCAGTTTGAGACGGTCGTCGATCAGCTCCTTACGGGCCGTTTCCAGAGGATCGCCAGGCACCCGCAGTGCGGCCTGGAAGCGGGCGCGCTGTTCCAGCTCGTAACGGGTGATGACCTCGTCATTCACCGTGATTGCCGGGGCAAAGAGGTTTTGCGCGTCTGCGGGCAGGCCGCTCAGGCTTAGGCCTGCAGCCAGTGCCAGCGCAGCGGCTGATTTGAGAGCGCGGGAAAGGAAAGATGCCGGGAACCGGGTATTCACGTCTTGCTGCATGACCGCCTGTACTGTTTTTTGCCGCTTTTCACGGAAAATCCGCTGAGCGAGATGGTAAAGCCGAAATCGGTTGTCGGCTCAACACTTGTTGTTGAGGTATAGCGGCGGTTGACCGATAGGTCGACCGTTACGCATTCATTGCTGTAAGCGACACCAAGGCCGGCGCGGGTGGCGCGTGCGTCAGAGACGTCATAGCGTAGCCGGGCGCTGGCCGACCAGCTGGGATTGAAATCGTAGCTGCCGTCGAACCACAGTTCCGAGGTCTCCTCGGTGCGGTCTTCCTCCGGGTCGGTGCCGAGCCACAGGTAAGTGCCGGAGAGGCTGGAGCGTTCAGTGCGCCAGTCGCCGCGGAATTCCGCCTTGGAGAAGTTCAGCGAGCCGTTCAGCAGGCCGCGGCTGGAGATCGCCAGCCCGTCGCCGAATTTCAGCTGGCCTGCCAGCAGCAGGTCCGAAGACGTGCCGCCGAGACCGGAGCTTTTAGTGAAGCGGCTGTCGCCCTCGCGGCGCAGCACCTGGCCCACGGTGGCATAGGCCTGCCAGCCGGTCGGGGCATAGCGGGCCCAGTTGGCGCCATAGACCAGGGTCAAGCCATCCTCGCGGGCATCCGTGGCCGGGAACCGCGACAGCGACAGCAGGTTGCCCTGGCCGAATTCGACAAAGCGGCTTTCTTCGCTCACAACATCGCCGCCCCCCTCGTCGCGCCAGCCCAGCTGCAGGATCGGCTCCAGATACTGGGTGGCGCCGCCGGCTTCGCGGCGGCTCATCGGCAGCCGGAAGGTCACGGCGCTGCGCGGGGTCAGGCGGGTGACCTCTTCGGTGAAAAGATCGTCGTCGTATGCGCGGAATGCGTCGGCTGCAGCACCCACCTCCCATTCCGCCAGTATTCCGCTGCCCAGCTGCCAGCTTCGGCGCCAATCGATGTCAGCAGTAAGCCTGGTCAGGTCGCGCCCGTTGGCATCCGTTATTGAGAGCGCGGATTCACTGGAACTGCGGTAATGGCCATGGCCCTGCAGCGTCAGCCGCAGCTCGCCGCCTGTGAGCGCGGGCCGGTGGCGTGCCTGATAGAAGGCTTCGGCAATGCCGGAGGGGATCTCGCTTTGAATTTCGCTGTCGCGCAGGGTTTTGTAGTGCGTCAGCGAGGCACGGAACAGGCGGTCGCGCTTTGCTCTGGTCAGCACCGCCTCGGAACGCAGGCGGTCCAGATCGGGCAGGCCGTAGTCGGCAAGATAGCCGTCGTCCGAGACAGCCTTGACGTCAAAGGTGAAGCGGAAGTCGTTGGGCAGATCGAACCGGCCTTCGCCAAAGATGTAGCCGCGGTCCTCACCCGGGAACAGGTCATCCCGGGTGTAGGCGCCATTAAATTCGATCCGGCCGCGGCGGAAAGCCTGCCGGTAGCGCAGATCCAGCGTCTGGGTGCTGGAAGAGACATAAGGCGCAACGGTCAGGTCGCGGTGCGGGCCGAGCGTGAAGAAGTAAGGCAGCCGGACGCCGGTGCCGAGGTTCGAAGTGGAACGCAGCGACGGAATCAGGAAACCTGAGGAGCGGTCCAGCGACGGGTCCGGCAGGCGGATCGCCGGGAAGTAGAAGACCGGCACATCCAGCACCCGCAGCTGAGCGCTTTCAAAGTAGAGCTGGCGTTCCTGTTGGTCATGGGTCACCCGCTCGGCGCGGATCTGCCAGAGCGGCGGCCGGCCGTCGTCGCAGACGTGGCAGGAGGTAACGGCGGTCTTGTAGAGCTGGGTGTAACGGCCGCTGACCCGGGTCATCTGCAGCGAGGCCAGCTGCAGCTGCTGCTGGAAGACCATGCGGGCGCCGGTCAGCAGGCCGTTGCGCAGGTCGCGGTCCATCTCGGCAGCATTGGCCAGAATGGTGATGTCGCCATCCTGGTCGATGCGGATCGGGCCTTCGATCTGCAGGGTGCCGTTGCTCTGGTCAAAGGTGATCTTTTTGGCTTTCAGGCGGATATTGCCTTGGAACGCCTCGACATTGCCCTCCGCCACCAGGGTGCGGTCAGGAGTGATAAAGACCTGATCAGCGACCAGCATGGCGGGCTGCGCGGGATCCGGCGGCGCGGCGGTCTGTGCCTGCGGGGCAGGGGCCGTCAGCGCCAGCCAGGGCAGCACGGCGGAAAGGAGCAGCGCCCGGCGCAGGTTACCCGTCTTCGGCATGGAGAAGCAGTCCCAAGGTCAATAGTATCGCGGCGGCAGGCGGAGCCCAGGCAGCGAGCGCCACCGGAATTTGCCCGTTCTCGCCAAGGATTTGCGCGAAATTGCGGATGAAATAAAGCCCGAATCCCAGCAAAACGGCCATCAGCACCGCCAATCCGGTGCCGCCAAAGCGTGCATGCCGCATGGTAAAGGACGCGCCGACCAGCACCATGGCGATCAGGAACAGCGGCCGGGCCAGCTCAGCCTGATAGCGGACTTCGTAGCGTTTGGTGGTGAAACCGGCGGCCGAAAGCTCACGGATGGTGGCGGGCAGGTCATAGATCGAGATGCCGCTGGCAGTGCCCAGCGTATCTCGGATGCGGTCGGTGGTGAGTGTTGTGGGCAGCTGCAGCTCTTCGTGCTGGGCAGCGCCGGATTCCGGGTTGATGCCCGCCGCAAGCGGCCAGGATTTGGCGTTGGTCAGCACCCAGTGGCTGCCCATCAGCCGTGCGCTTTCAGCGGTGATCCGGCGCACCGGCCCGCCTGCAGTCGTGTAGCTGTGGATCGAAACGTCGTGCAGGGTGATATCAGCGCCGTCGCCGCTGTAGCCCTTGGCGTGGATCACCGACTGGCCCTGGGCGCCGCCCTGGCGCAGCCACAGGCCTTCACCTGACAGCGACAGCGCCGACGGGCCGCCGTTGTGGTAGGTCTCGGCCAGATCCTGGTAGCGGTTGGCGGTGGCCGCGGCGATGGGGTTCAGCATGGTGACCGCCAGCCCTCCGATCGCGGCTGCGGCCAGCACCGGTGCCGCCAGCGCCCGGATGCCCGAGCGGCCGATGGCGCGGGTCACCACCAGCTCGCTGCTGCGGGCCAGGCCGACAAACAGCACGATGGTGGTCAGGATCATGATCAGCGGCAGGAATTCACTAAGCGCGGGCGGAACATTCAGCAAAGTCAGCCCAACGAGCTGCGCCAGGCTTAGGTCAAGCGCATCAAAGCGGCGCACCTGTTCATTGAGGTCGATCAGCACGACCAGTGTCATCAGCACCGCGCAGATGATCAGGAACCATTGCAGGAAGCGGCGGGCGTAGTAGAAATCAAGCTTCATGCCGGTGCCTCCGGCAGCCGGCCGCGTATCCGTTTGGGACGGGCTGCAAGGGTCAGGAACACAAAAGCGATGCCGATCCCCAGCGCCGTCGGCAGGTAGAGCAGCGGCCAAAGGCTGGCATTGTCCAGCACCGGTTCGGAGACCACGCCGCGCAGCCCTTCGACAAAGATCAGCACAACAAAGGCCAGGAAAGCTTGCCGCCAGACCCCGAAGCGCGAAAATGTGCCCATCATCAGTGCCGAGAACCCGATCAGTGTCACCGCCACGCAGACCAGAGCGCGGGCAAACCGAAGATGCAGCTCCTCGGCTTGGGCGCCGGCGGAATACCCGTCTTTTGCAGTCACTGCGGCGGTGCTGGTCAGCAGCTCAAGGCTGGGAATGGCACGGATATTGCGGGCCGGATTCTCAGCTTGCCGCGCCAAAGCGCTGATATCATATGAGAAATCCGAGAAGAAGGTAGTTGAAAGCCGCTGGGTCTTCTTGTCCAGCCGCTGTGCCATCCCTTCAACCATAATCAGGTGGGCACTGCCTTCGTCGCGCACCAGAAAGGCGCGGGCACCGGTGTAGGTCACGGTCACCTCAGGATCGCGGCGGTCCGACAGGAAGACATCGTTCAAGGTGCCGTCCGGGTCGATCTGGCGGATGTAGAAGGTGACACCATCCGCAGGGTGGAGGAAATCCCCCTCGCTGAGGAGCTTGGCAGTGATATTGCGCGAGACTTCGCTTTCGCGCACCTCCAGCTGGCTGATCGAGGCAGGCAGCAGATAATGCGTCAGCGCCGACATCATCAGCGCGGTGATGACGCCAAAGGCCAGGGCGGGGCGTGCCATCTGCCAGGGGCTGGTGCCGGTGGCGCGCAGCACCGTCAGCTCGCTTTCGCTGTTGAGCCGGTTGGTCACCCAGACAGACGCCCCGAAGGCGGCAATCGGCAGCACCATGCGAATGAGGTTCGGCAGGGTGAGCGCGGTGAACTCCAGAAACACCAGCGCCGACTGGCCGTTGCCGATCAGACGGTCAAACAGAACAACAGCCCGGTTGACCCAGAAGACGGCCACCAGAATCAGCGCGAAAAAGCCGAAGAAGAGCAGATACTGTGACAGCACATACCTGTCGTAGCGTGACACCCGATCCCCCCAGATCTTGCCATTGTTATTTTGCGGGACCTTAGAGGATTTGCCGGGCGGGGAAAACTGCATTCTCACCCGGTGCCTGTGACAGGCGGCGGACCGCGGATGGCGCGGGGTAACACCAGGTCTGGCCAAGCCCGTTCCGGCACGGTACCTCTTTACCCAACAATCAAGCGATACCAGCAGGAGAGAGTGGAATGAGCAGCCTTACCCCGATCCGGTTTGCCGAGTACGACCCCAAGGCCCTGGCCGGGATGACCGGCCGCGTGGCGGTGATGGTCACGCCCGAGGGCAGCATGGATCAGGCCGCCCGCAGCGCCAACCGGCTCTCCAAAGGCGCAATTGCCCGGCTGATCGAATCGGACGGCTTCAAAAAGGCGAAGACCGGCGATGTGATTGCGCTGGGCTGGCCTGCGGGCATGCAGGCTGAGGCTTTGCTGGTTCTGGTGCTGCCGCGCAAGCTGACCCCGGTGGAGGCCCGCAAGGCGGGTGCCAAGCTGGCCAAGGCTGCGGCGGGCAAGGTGCTGACCGTCATGGCGGGCAGCATGAACAAGGCAGCCGACCTGACCATGGGGATTGCCCTGCGCGATTATGGCTTTGACAACCACAAATCGCCCAAGGACGACAAACCTGACGCCGAAGTGGTGATTGCCTCCAAGGCCCCGGCCGATCTGGAAGCCGTCTGTGCGCCGCTTCTGGCTGTGGCTGAGGGCGTGCATATGACCCGTGACTTGGTCAATGAACCGGCCAATGTGCTGACCACAACCGAGTTTGCCCGCCGCATCGAAGAGATGAAGGACATTGGCCTGGAGGTCGAAGTTCTGGAAGAGGCGGATCTGGAGAAGCTCGGCATGCGCACACTGCTGAGCGTCGGGCAGGGCTCTGACAGCCCCTCTAAGGTGGCTGTGATGCAGTGGAAAGGCGGCGCCAAGGATGCGGCCCCCTTGGCACTGGTCGGCAAAGGCGTGGTGTTTGACACCGGCGGTATCTCCCTGAAGCCTGCGGGCGGCATGGAAGACATGACCATGGACATGGGCGGCGCGGGTGTTGTCACCGGCACCATGAAGGCGCTGGCCTTGCGCAAGGCGCAGGCGAATGTGGTGGGCCTGGTTGGCCTGGTCGAGAACATGCCCTCCGGCAACGCCACCCGCCCGGGCGACGTGGTGAAGTCGATGAAGGGCGACACGGTGGAGATCATCAACACCGACGCTGAGGGGCGCCTGGTTCTGTGCGATGTGCTTTGGTACGCGCAGGAGCGGTTCAAACCCGCGGGTGTCATTGACCTGGCCACACTGACCGGTGCGATCATCATCGGCTTGGGGCATGAGAATGCTGGCGTGTTCTCCAATGACGACGATTTGTGCAATGCCTTCCTGAAGGCGGCCAGGTCCGAGGATGAGGGCGCCTGGCGGATGCCCTTGGGCAAGGCCTATGACGACCAGCTGAAGTCGCGCATTGCCGATATGAAGAACGTCGGCGGCCGCCCGGCAGGCTCGATCACCGCGGCACAGTTTCTGCAGCGGTTCATCAAGGAAGACATGCCCTGGATCCATCTGGACATCGCCGGCGTGGCCTCGGTGAAGTCTGACACCTCTTACGCGCCCAAGGGTGCCACCGGCTGGGGTGTGATGGCGCTGAACCGGCTGGTCGCGGATAAGTTCGAGGCGGAATAAGCGGTCATGGGGGCTGCCTATTTCTATCATCTGACGCGCGGGCCGCTGGAGGAGACCCTGCCGGTGCTCCTTGGCAAGGCGCGCGGGGCGGGCTGGCGCATTGCGGTGCGCGGCCGCGACCCCGAGCGCATGGCCTGGCTGGATGACCGCCTGTGGCTGGGGCCGGAGGAAAGCTTTCTGGCCCATGGTCTGGCGGGCGGTCCCCATGATGCGCTGCAGCCGGTGCTGCTGACGGCAGGGCAGGAGGCAGCCAACAATCCTGAGTGTGTGATGGCGGTGGATGGCGCCGCGGTCACGCCGGAGGAGGTGCAGGCTCTGAACCGTGTCTGCGTCCTGTTTGACGGAACAGATCCGGAAGCGGTGCAGCACGCCCGCGGCCAATGGAAAAGTCTGACTGACGCCGGTTGTTCTGCCCAGTACTGGTCCGAAGAAAGCGGGCGCTGGGAGAAGAAGGCTGAGAAATAGCCTTTAACCCCGCGGCTTTCGGCGGTTTTCTGCCAATTCTGGTCAGATTTGTTTCAATTGTGCAGGAAATGCTCGCCTGAAACGCAGTTCCGCAGTATTGCTCCCCGCCAAAAGAACAAGACGACTGGGGGACAGATCACCATGAAGCGTGCGTTTTCGCGGGCGCGGCAGCTGCCGCTTGCAGCCGCTGGGCTGCTGATCCTGGCCAATTGCGCAAGCCCGAACGGGGGGCAGGTCAGCCGGACTGAGGTTGAGGCCGCACGCTTGGAATATGCTGTGAGCCAGGTGGAAAACCTGCAGTCCAGCGGCAAGCGCGTGTGGTGCGTCCCCTTTGCCCGTAACGCCAGCGGTATCGAAATCTATGGCAACGCCAAGACCTGGTGGGGCCAGGCGAAGGGGCTGTTCGACCGGGGCCAGAACCCGGAGCCTGGTGCAGTGATGGCCTTCAGTGCCACGCGGTCCAACCCTCTGGGCCATGTGGCGGTAGTCTCCAAAGTCGAGGATTCCCGCAGGATCGAGGTCAACCACGCCAACTGGCACCGAAACAAGGTCTCGCTGGGTATGGCGGTGATTGACGTTTCCGAGGACAACGACTGGTCCGCGGTCCGCCTGGAAAGCAATCCTGGTGCCTTTGGCCGTGTTTACCCGGTCACCGGTTTCATTCTGCCAACTGTCGAAGACAGCTGAGCCGGAGCCGCTGCCGGGATTAGCTTTCCGGAATACCGCCGCGCTGGATCATTCTGTCCGCGATTTCTTCAAAGGCCTGGCGCCAGAGTTTTTCAAGCTCCGGGGTAAGGTCTTTTCCCAGCGCGTGGCGCAGGGTGTCGATCAATGCGTCTTCCATCGGTGCAAAGTGCAGCGTTTGGACTCCAAGGCTGGCGTGCTTTTTGCCCAGTTCCTGGAAATGCGCGGCGACAGCGCTTTCGTCATTCAGTTTGGCAAGAATGACACCGAGCGTTGTCATGAACTTCATACCCTGGCCTTCCAGATCCTCACGGAACATCCGGCGCAGGTTTGGCGCATGGCGGAACAACGCTTCGTAGAAGAAGACGGGGGTATCCCCAGCGCCGTCCTTCAGCTTGCTGTAACTCTCTTGGAGCTGCTTCAGTTCTGCTTCTGTCACGGGGACGTCACGCTCCTTTCTATTTGGACTGATGCTGCCCATAGTAAAACCTTGCGGCTGGAAATCCTTGATCCGCCTCAAGTGTCAGAAAGGTGTTTTTGAAGGCGCCGCAGAGGGGTCAGCGGGTCAGCACCAGCGCGCCGTTGCGGATTTCAATGCTCGACCAGCGCTGCAGATAACCCATGCCAAGAAGGGATTGTTCCAGTTCTCCCTCGTTGACCCAGACCCGCACCCCGGTGTCCGCGATGCCGCCAAGAGAGATTTCGTCGACCCAGACAGAAGCCGTGCGCACCTCGCCGTTGGCAGTGCGGGCGCGGCCGAGATAGGCGAGGTTGTCGGTGTCGATTCCGGCGCGCTGGGCGTCGGCCGCGTTCAGCACAACCTGGCTGGCGCCGGTGTCGACCAGAAACTCGATGGCCGCGCCGTTCACGTCCAGTGTCAGGTAGTAGTGGCCGTCCGGCGCGCGCGGCACCTCGACACGGCCGGCATCAACCGCAACGCTTTGCTGGGGGCGAACGGTGTGCCGGATGTCCTCCCACAGACCGTAGGAGGCAATGACACCGAGGAAAATAAATCCCCAGACAGCAAACATTTGCAGGGTTTTGCCGATGCTCTGCCGGTTTTGCACAAAAACCCAGGACCCCACTGCAATCAGCAGCAGCACCAAATAGATAAACCGCCCGATTTCTATTTCGCCCATCTGCTCACCTCCTGAGTTTAATGTAGGCGGGCCGGGACGTTATGCTAGCCGGCAAAGCCGAATGCGCGCAGCCCGTCGAGCACAAACTGCACAGAGAGCGCGGCCAGCAGCATGCCCAGAAGGCGGGTGACAACGGTGATGCCGGTCTTGCCCAGCAGCCGTTCGAACAGGCCGGAGAACAGGCACATCACCAGGAGGATCGCCAGCACCGCCGCCACGACACCCATGACCATGGCAAAACCTGCCAGCCCGGGCTGCTGGCCCGCCAGCAGGATCACCGTGGCGATGGAGCCGGGACCCGCAATCAGCGGGATCGCCAGGGGGAAAATGGAGGGATCGTCGAAATCATCCTCTTCGCTGCGGTCTTCGCGCCGTTTGTTGCGGCGTTCGAACAGCATGTCGAGCGCAGTGAGGAACAGGAGAATACCGCCGGCCACCCGGAAGGCCGGCATGGAAATGCCAATGAATCCCAGAACCGCCTCGCCCAGGGCTGCAAACAGCGCTAGCAGCACCGCGGCGGTGATGGTGGCCCGCAGCGCGATGGCGCGGCGGCGGGCCGGCGGCATGCCTTGGGTCAGCGCGATGAAGATCGGTGTGAGGCCAATCGGGTCGATAATCACAAACAGCGTCACAAAGGATGTGATCAGTAATGCGGTGTCGATCATTGCGCCTCAGCCTGCTCCAGCTTCTCCAGCGCCTCCATCCACAGGCCCTCGGCCCGTTCCAGCGCTTCCAGGCATTCAGCGTGTTTCTTCTGCCAGACCTCGATGTCGGCGGCCTTGCCCGGTTCATACAGGCTAGGGTCGGCGAGCTTTTCGTCAAGCTTTTCACGCATTTCGCTGAGCTTTTCGACGCGGGACTCGGATTTGCGCACCTCGGAGCGCAAGCCCAGCAGCACATCGCGGGAGGCACGTTTGGGTTTGGCAGGTTTTGGCGCCTCTGCCTTGGGCGCGGGTTTTTCGCGCGCCAGCAGCAGCGACCGGTAGCTTTCCAGGTCGCCTTCGTAGGGTTTGACCGACCCGCCGGAGACCAGCCACAGCCGGTCTGCCACCAGGCTGAGCAGGTGCATATCGTGGCTGACCAGAATGACCGCGCCGGAATAGGCGGTGAGCGCCTCGACCAGCGCTTCGCGGCTCTCGATATCCAGGTGGTTGGTCGGCTCGTCGAGGATCAGCATATGCGGCGCGTCGATGGTGGCGATCAGCAGGCTGAGCCGCGCCTTCTGACCGCCCGACAGCCGCCCTACCTCGGTTTCCGCCTGCGCCGCACCCAAGCCAAAACCAGCAAGGCGTGCGCGCAGTTTGGCCGGGGCCTCATCCGGGCGCAGGCGGCGCAGGTGGTCGATCGGGGTTTCATCGACATAGAGCTCATCCACCTGATGCTGCGCGAAATAGCCGATGCGCAGCTTGGAGGAGCGGGTCATCTTGCCCGCCATCAGCGGCAGCCGGTCGGCCAGCAGTTTCGACAGCGTCGACTTGCCCTGGCCGTTCTTGCCCAACAGCGCGATGCGGTCGTCCTGGTCGATACGGAGGTTCAGCCGCTTCAGGATTTCCGTGTCGCCATAACCGGTTGTGCCGCCTTCCAGATGGATGATCGGGGGCGACATTTCTTCCGGCTCGGGGAAGGTGAAGGCGCGCAGGGCCGCCTCCTGCGGGGTAGTGATCGGCTTCATCTTGGCGATCATCTTGAGGCGCGACTGGGCCTGGACCGCCTTGGTGGCTTTGGCGCGGAAGCGGTCGACAAAACTTTGCAGATGGGCGCGGCGCGCCTCCTGCTTCTTGGCCTCGGCCTGGGCCGCCAGAATGCGCGCAGCACGGGTTTCGGCAAAGGTGTCGTAGGTCCCCTGATAAAGGGTCAGCTTCTTGTCTTCCAGATGCAGGATCGCACCCACGGCGCGGTTCAGCAGACCGCGGTCGTGGCTGACGATCAGCACCGTATGGGGGTATTTCGCCAGATAGCTTTCCAGCCACAAGGCGCCCTCAAGGTCGAGGTAGTTGGTCGGTTCGTCCAGCAGCAGCAGGTCGGGCTGTGCGAACAGGACAGCGGCCAAAGCCACCCGCATCCGCCAGCCGCCGGAAAAGTCGGCGCAGGGGCGCTTCTGGTCCTCATCATCAAAGCCCAGCCCCTTGAGGATGGAGGAGGCGCGCGCCTCGGCCGACCAGGCGCCGATATCGGAGAGCCTAGTCTGGATCTCGGCAATGCGGGCCGCGTCAGTTGCGGTCTCTGCCTCGGCCATCAGGGCTGTGCGTTCGGTGTCGGCGGCCAGCACCGTATTCACCAGCGAGACATCGGACGCCGGCGCCTCCTGCGCGACACCGCCAATGCGGGCCTTGGTGGGCAGGGAGATGCTGCCGGTCTCCAGCGCCAGCTCGCCCCGGATCAGGCGGAACAGGGTGGTCTTGCCGGTGCCGTTGCGCCCGACCAGGCCAACCTTGTGGCCGGTGGGAATGGTGGCGGAGGCGCCATCGATCAGCGGGCGGCCTTCGACGGAATAGGTGATGTCCTGAATGCGTAACATGGACAGCGGTGTGGCCCAGGTGCCCGGGGCTGTCAATCAGGCCCTTACGCTTCTTCCTGCAGGAAATTTACCCGCCTGAGGCCCGCGGGCCTGCGCGCGTCCTGAAAACGTCTTCCCAAGCGGCGCCAGCCATGTTACGCGGCGCGCGGAGTTTCCGGCCCGGGCATTGGCCCGCGGCCCATCAATCAGGAGAATGCCAAATGGCTCTGGAACGCACTTTCTCGATCATCAAGCCCGATGCAACCCGCCGCAACCTGACCGGCGCAATTAACGCCAAGTTTGAAGAAGCCGGCCTGCGTGTTGTTGCGCAGAAGCGCATCCACCTGACCAAAGCGCAGGCAGGCGAGTTCTACAAAGTTCACGCCGAGCGTCCGTTCTACGACGAACTGTGCGAATTCATGGCTTCCGCTCCGATCGTTGCTCAGGTTCTGGAAGGCGAAAACGCCATTGCCAAGAACCGTGAAGTGATGGGCGCCACCAACCCGGCAGACGCCGCGGCCGGCACCATCCGCGCTGAATTCGCTGAGTCGGTTGGCGAAAACTCCGTGCACGGTTCCGACGCTCCGGAAACCGCAGCGGTGGAAATCGCTTACTTCTTCTCCGGCCTCGAGCTGGTCGGCTAAGCAATCCGCTTACCGGAAGATTTTGGGCCGTCCTTTCTGGGGCGGCCTTTTCTTTTGGGAATTCAGCGCGGCGCCGGTTCGCATACTTTCAAGTCCGCAGGCGTGGCCCGCACGCCGATGGCGTCCAGCTCCGACAGCAGTTTTGAACTGTGCTGAGGGCGGACATCCGCCTTGATCATGTCGAAGCGTTTGCGCAGTTCTTCCTTTTCCTTGCCCTTGCAGTCATTCCAGGGCCGCCCCTGCAGCGCCATGACCAGCACGTAGTAACCGATGAAATGCGGCCGGGTGCCGGCCTGCAGCAGCCGGGCATAGGCGGCATCGGCACCGATGGCGCGCAGCTCCTCGGCTGAGGTGATACCGGCGCGGTGGCAGGCCTCCTCGTAGGCGGGGCCAAGATTGCGGATCGAAGAAATGGCTGTGTTCATGGTTTGTTTCTATCCGCTCCGTTTGCGGCTGTCACCCTAGAATTCACGATGTTCGTTAACCGCGCAGGACCGGTGTGACGCAGGGTTCACTGCTGTCTCAGCAATTGACAGTCGCATTTCTGGCGGGAAGCTGTTGCCCGAGGCAAGCAGAACCGCCGGAGGGGTGAAATGAGGCAACGCCAGCAAGTATCTGTGAGTGCACAAGGTTTTGATCTCGCAAATCCGCCTCCGGGATTTGCCGAAGATCCGTTTCCATTTTATGACGCATTGCTGCGGGATGCGCCGGTCCTGCCGCAGCCGGATGGGTCTTTGCTGATTTGCCGCCATGCGGACCTGGACCGGATTTACCGTGACACTGTTTTGTTTTCCTCGGACAAGAAGAAGGTCTTTGCCCCCAAGTACGGTGCCGGCTCTCCATTGTTTGAGCATCACACCACGTCGCTGGTGTTTTCCGACCCGCCGCTGCACACGCGGGTGCGCAAGATCATGACCTCGGCCCTGACACCAAGGGCGATTTCAAAGATGGAACCGGGTCTGATCGAGACAGTGGATCACCTGCTTGAGCAGATGGCGGGCCGGGCACATGCGGATCTGATTGAGGATTTTGCCGCTTCGATCCCGATCCAGATTATCGGCAACCTGCTGGATGTTCCTTTGGCGGAGCGGGCGCCGCTCCGCGACTGGTCGCTGGCAATTCTGGGCGCATTGGAACCCGCTCTGAGCGAAGCGCAATTGGCGGCGGGGCATCAGGCTGTTGAGGAGTTCAAGGCTTATCTGGAGGATCTCATCGCCCGGCGCCGGGCTGAACCGGGCGATCCTGAGACGGATGTGCTGACGCGTCTGGTCCGGGGTGAGGGAGCAGATGAGAAACTGAGTGAGATCGAGCTGATCCAGAACTGCATATTCATTCTGAACGCAGGCCATGAGACCACCACCAACCTGATCGGCAACGGGCTGGCACTGCTGAACGATCACCCGGAGCAGAAGCAGCGTCTGCTGCAGCAGCCGGAACTGATCAAACTGGCGGTGGAGGAAATATTGCGGTTCCGCTCTCCCAACCAGCTAGGGAACCGCGAAACGGCGCAAGAGGTGGAGATTGGCGGCGTCCACGTTCCTGCGGGAACAAATCTGCATCTGGTAATCGGGGCGGCGAACCGCGATCCGGAAGTGTTTGAAAATCCGGGTATGTTCGACATCTCGAGGCGGCCCAACCGGCATCTGGCCTTTGCCGGCGGGCCCCATGTGTGCGTCGGGCTGACTTTGGCGCGGCTTGAGGGGAAGATCGCAATCGAGCGTTTCCTGCAGCGCTTTCCGGATTATTGGCTGAAGCCGGACCGGGTATCAGGCGGACGCATCCGCTTCCGGGGTTATACGGCACTGCCGGCAGATTTGCGCTGACTCCGGCGCTTTGCCAGGGCTGGCTTGTCAGAACAGGCCAGCCTCCTTGGCCGTAAGGGCGGCTTGGGTGCGGTTTTTCGCATCAAGCTTGCGGCAGAGCGTGCGCACATGCAGCTTGATCGTCACTTCCTGCAGGTCCAGTT
Organism: Leisingera sp. ANG-Vp; assembly: GCF_000813725.1. Classification (GTDB taxonomy): domain Bacteria; phylum Pseudomonadota; class Alphaproteobacteria; order Rhodobacterales; family Rhodobacteraceae; genus Leisingera. The sequence goes on along the minus strand of NZ_JWLD01000019.1, from coordinate 33,920 downwards.
CGCGGGCAATTTCCTTGTTCGACAGGCCGCGGCACAAGCCGTCCAGCACTTCAAGCTCCCGCGGGCTCAGCTTTTCGGCCAGGGGGTGGGTGCTTGCCGCAGCATCTTCGCGCATCAGGTCGACCGGAACATAGATCTCACCCGCGCTCATGAAGCGGACCGCGTTGAGCAGCGACTGCGCGCCCATGGTCTTGGGGATGAAGCCGATGGCGCCGGCATCCAGCGCGTCCTGCGCTGTACGGGCAGGTGCGCTGCCGGAGAGGATCGCAACACCTTTGCCGCCATTGGCTTCCAGCGCCTTGGCCAGGCCGTCAAGCCCCATCATTCCGGGCATATTGTAGTCCAGAAGCACAAGATCATAGGGGCCGTCGCCCGAAATCTGCTCGATCGCACCGGGCAAATCGGTTGCCAAAGTCACCTCGGCCCCGCCTTCAGAGCGAAGATAGGCGGAAATCGTTTCACGGACCATATCATGGTCGTCTGCCAGCAAAATTCGCATGAAGCCACTAGACCTGTTTAGAAATTCCCGATCCCAGTCTACCGCGACAAGGGTTTCGAAACCGTCAACCTTGGATTGCGGCATGGAAAACTGATTTAACATGGGCTGGTGCTCCGGGCAATTGCTGGAATTCTTCTCATTTTATGTCAGAGGGAGAAAGGCCGGTAAGTCAGCATTAGGGTGCCGGCGGTACTCTGGAGGTTGTGCACCCTATACGGAAGGATAGGAGCCTATCCTCTGGTGCCGGTTCCCGGGCAGCCCGTTTGTGGCATGCTTTGCCTGAATGTCGTGCAGAAGGATTGAGGAAAGGAAGGCTGGAATGAGAGGAATGATTGCAAGGGTTGCGGCGCTGGCCATTGTTGTATTCACGGCCTGTGCTGCTGCCGTCTCGGCCAGTGAAGAGGCACCGGTGCTGCTGTCCGTGCGCATTGCGGATGGCGATGCTCCGGCAGCGCAATACACGATTGATGACCTGCGGGCGCTGACGCAGGTGACATTTGAAACGGAAACCATCTGGACCAGCGGGCCGCAGCAGTTCACCGGTGTGCCGCTGGCGGTGCTGATGGAGCGGATGGGGGTGAGCAGCGGCCAGCTGGTTGCGCATGCGGTCAACGATTATTCTGTGGAGATTCCGGTTTCGGATGCGGTTGAGGGCGGCCCGATTGTCGCCTTTGAGCGCAATGGCGCGGAAATGTCGCTGCGCAACAAGGGGCCGCTTTGGGTGGTCTATCCTTATGACAGCAACCCTGCTTACCGGACCGAAGAGGTCTATTCGCGCAGTATCTGGCAGCTGGACCGGATCGTGATCCGGCAGTAAGCGGCGGCCAGGGGCCGGTCGGCTGATGTTTCGCGGGTTTCCCATCATGCCGCGCTGGGTGCTGGCACTGGTGCTGGCTCTTGCGGCAGCGCTGGCGGCGCAATCGGTGCGGCTGGGCCATCAGGTGCTGCAGCAGCTTGAAGGGCTGTCGACCGCTGCAACAGACAATATGCAGTGGAACCTGTCCCAGGCTGAAGTCGAGCACCTGAAACTGGAAACTGCGGTGCTGACCGCGCAGCGGCCGGACGATTTGCCGAAACTGCGGCGCCAGTTTGATATCTATTACAGCCGTATCGCCACCTTCCGCGAAAGCCCACTGTTTGAGGGCCTGCGCCGGAGCCCTGCAGGTGCCGCCCTGCTGCAGCAGATGACCGGCCGGCTTGAGCGGATGGCGGCGGCGGTCGACAGCAGTGATCAGAGCCTGATCGCCAGCCTGCCGGATCTGGCGGCGGAACTACAGCAGAACAGCGGCGATGTGCGCGAATTGGCGCTGTTCGGCGTGGTGCTGCAAGTGGCGGATTCCAAGGATAAACGGCTGAAGCTGTTCTCGATACTGGCGCGGCTGGGCTGGGTGGTTCTGGCGCTTGTGCTGGCACTTGCGCTGGCAACGCTGCTGCTGGGGCGGCTGTACCGGAAGGGGCGCCAGCTGGCAATGGACCGCAGCCGCGCGGCAGCAAGGATGGAGGCGATGATTGCCTCTTCGCTGGATGCAATTCTGGTTGTGGGAGCTGACGGGCGGATCCAGGCCTTCAACGGCGCCGCGGAAACCGTGTTCGGCTACAAGAGCGAAGAGGCCATCGGCCAGCCGATGGTGAACCTGATCGTGCCGGATCATCTGCAGGAAGCGCATAAGGTGGGGATGCAGCGGTTCTTGCAGACCGGCGAGGCCCGTGTGGCGGGCAAAGGCCGGCTGCAGATGGAGGCCAGGCGCAAGTCCGGCGAGCTGTTTCCGGTGGAGCTGTCGGTCTCGGTCAGCCAGTCAGGAACCGACATTGTTTTTGTCAGCTTTCTTAGGGATATCTCGGACCGCATTGCGGCTGAGAAGCAATTGCGCCGGGCGCGGGATGAAGCTTTGGCGGGCGAGCAGGCCAAGCAAAATCTGCTCACGGTGATGAGCCATGAAATGCGCACTCCGCTGACCGGAGTGCTGGGGGCCATCGAGCTGATCGAAAACACCGGCCCAACACCGGAGCAGCGCCGCTACCTTCAGGCGATGCGGGTGTCGGGCGAATTGCTGCTGCATCATGTGAACGATGTGCTGGAATTGTCGCGGCTTGAATCCGGCGCTGCCTCGGAAAAGCTGCGGATTTTTGATCTTGAGGAACTGGTTGGCAGCCTGGTGGAAAGCCAGCAGGCCAGTGCTCAGGGGCGCGGTATCGATTTGTCGCTTCATTGCAGTCTTAACGGCAAGAAGATTGTCGCAGGACGGCCTCGGGCCGTTCAGCAGGTGCTGCTGAATCTGATCGGCAATGCCCTGAAATTCACCGGCGAAGGTGCGGTCAGTGTTGATGTGATGCGGCTGCCGGACGGAAAAACCGTAGAGTTCCACGTCGCCGATACCGGTCAGGGAATAGCGCCCGAGGATCTGGAACGGATCTTCGAGGATTTCATTATGCTGGATGCCAGTTACGGCCGCGGCAGCGAAGGCACGGGGCTTGGTCTGTCAATTACCAAACGGCTGGTGCGGGCCATGGGCGGTACCATCAGCTGCGAGAGCGAACTGGGTGAAGGCAGCCTTTTCTCGATTTCTCTGCCGCTGCCTGCAGCCAAGGCGCCGCCGCCCCGGGCAGAGAAGGACAGGCCGAAGCAGAATGGAGCCTGCCGCCTGCTGATCGCCGAGGACAACGACATCAACCGTGAGCTCTTGGCCACCATGCTGCGGCAGGAGGGGCATCAGGTCACCGCTGTTCCGGGCGGGCGGGAAGCAGTGCAAGCGGCTGGGGAAGGGGTGTTCGATCTGATCCTGATGGACATCAGTATGCCGCAGGTGGACGGGATCGAAGCTTTGCGCCGGATCCGGGCTCAAAAACTGGCAGATGGCACGGATATCGTGGCGCTCACCGCGCATGCCGCGGCTGAAGATCATGCCCGTATCCTGGAGGCGGGATTTGCCGAGGTGCTGACCAAACCGGCAAACAAGGCCGGGCTTGCAGATGTGATTGCGCGCCGGGCCGGCGGCGGGGGCAAAGCACTGCCACGGGCCGAGTCGGATATTCAGCAGTTCTTCGATGCACTGGGACAGGAGAAGGCCCGTGTCTTTCTGCAGGCATTCTGCAAAGAGGTGAAGCAGCTGCAGGAGGAACTGGGCGACTGTGCAGCGCTGGAAGAGGACCATCGCAAGGAGGCACACCGGCTGGCGGGCTCGGCGGCGGTTCTGGGGTTGCCGGATCTGCGGGCCGCAATGCTGGCTATCGAGACCGCCAATGAAGACGCGGAACCGCCGCTTGCGCCGTTCCTGCAGGCCTGGGCAAACGCCGAGGCGGTGCTGGCTCCGCATCTGCAACCCTGACGCAGGCTGGCACGACGGGGTTTCCCGGCCATTCCGCTCCGGCACTTGGGGGCGCGTCAGGTGAAAACCCAGAGGCGGCCAAGCGTGAAATTTACAGCAGCGGAAAATGCCAGAGCCGGCAGGAATGCAGCCAGGGCGGGCAAGTCTGGAACGGCCGAGAGCACGCTCAGCAAAACTTGCCCGGCTGCAAAACCGCCAAGAGACACGGTTGCATATCTGAATAACGGCCGTCTCACGGGGAGGGCGCCTTGCCGGAACGTATACCGGTGGTGGCCAATGAATCCGGCAGCAAAGGCGCATGTGAAACCAAGCAGATTGGCCATCAGCGGCGGAAGTCCAGCGATCAGCCCGGCAGCTCCGGCGATGTAGTGGATCAAGGTGGCCAAGGCTCCCACCGAACAGAAGCGCAGCAGCACGCCGGGCAGTCTCATGATGCCTCCCCGGCCCGGAATTCCTCGGCGACGATGTATCCCGGGCGCTGCTTCACCTCGGCGAACACCCGGGAGAGATATTCGCCGATCACGCCGATGGACATGATCTGCAGCCCGCCCAGGAAGAAGACCGCAGTGGTAATCGTGGCGAACCCTGGCACATCCACGCCCCAGATCAGCGTCTTGAGCACGATCCAGAAACTGTAGGCGATTGACAGGCCGGCGATCCCCAGCCCGATCACCGTCCAGATCCGCAGCGGCCAGTCTGTAAAGGATGTCAGCCCGGTCAGCGCCAGCCTGAACAGGCGGCGGAAGCCGAATTTGCTGTGTCCGGAATGCCTGGGCTTCAGCTCGATCGGAACCGCGCAGGAACGGAAGCCGACCCAGCTGAACAGCCCCTTCATGAACTTGTTGCGCTCCGGCAGCGACAGAAGCGCGTCGGCGACTTTGCGGTCCATCACCCGGTAGTCGCGGGCGTTTTCCGGGATCGGGCATTCGCTGCCCATGGTCAGCAGCTTGTAAAACCCGCGGGTTAGGAAGCGCTTGATCGTACCTTCGTCCTGGCGGTGGGCACGGACAGCAAAAACGACCTCATAGCCCTCGTCGTAGCGGGCCAGCATGTCTTCCAGGGTGGAGACCGGCTCCTGCAAATCAGCGTCCATAATCACCACCGCCGCGCCAGTGCTGCGGGAGAGGCCTGCGCACATGGCCTGCTCTTTGCCGAAATTCCGCGACAGACGCACCGCTGTCAGGGGGATTTGCGGAGCGAGGGCAGTTGCAGCCTCGTAGGTGCCGTCGGTGCTGCCATCGTCGGCCACGATGATTTCATAGGTTCTGCCCAGACGCGTGGCCTCTGCGGCCACGGCCCGCAGGGTCTCTTGAATGTTGCCTGCCTCGTTGTAGGCCGGGATGACAAAGCTGAGGTCCGGAACCGGGTCTGGAACAGCAACAGGATGGGGCAGGTGCAGGCTCAAGGGCTCGGAAATGCTCATCTCAGAGCTCCTTCGCGGATGATGTTGCGAGAGTACAGAACATGCCGTCCGAACTGGCCGATCCGCTGGTACTCAGGAAGCAGATGCGGGACGGCGGAAAACTCATCGGCCTGCGGGATGGCCAGGGAATGCGGCCCGGGAGGCAGCAGGTGCAAATCCGAAAGGCCCGGCAGGGTGAGGGCTTGGCCGCGGGTGTAAAATTCGCCTGAAAAACTGCGCTTTCCAGCATAGTAGAGCGGGACAAGCGCATTGATCTCGTTGTGCTTGGCCACCAGTTCCCGTTCGCTGCGGAGATTGACTGCGTGCGGGGCGGCATAGGCAAGCACCGCATAAAAACCGCCTGTGAAGATCACAAAGACTGAGCAGATCGCAAACAGCACGCGCGGCGCGCGGGCGGGGCGGGCGCCCCAGGCATCCGTGCAGAGCAGGATCAGAAGTACAGCTGCGGCAGGCAGCCCGGGCAGGGTATAGGCCGCCAGGATGTTGGCGGAGGCGGTGAACAGCAGAAGCGGCGACAGGGCCCAGAACAGCAGGTAGCTGCGCAAATGCATCCGGTCGCTGCGGAAACCCTGCAGCACGCGGCGCGGCATGAACAGCAGCGGTGCAAAGGCGAGGGACCAGGGCAGGAAGGCCAGTGCCCAGTCGCCCCAGATCGCGCCTTTGGGCCGCTCATGGCCGTTGCCGTAAAGGTCGCCTTGCCAGTCCGGGACAGTGAAGCGCTCAAAATGCTCGCCGATGATGAAGTAGTTCAGGAAACCGGGAGTCTTCAGTTCCGCGGCAAGGAACCAGGGCAATGCAAGCAGGGCTGTCAGCGCAAGCCCGCTGGCCCAGGGCAGTTTGCCGGCTTCACGCCAGCGGCCCGTGGCCAGTCCCCAGAGAACAGCGGGAATACCGCAGAGAACAACGGCCACCGGTCCTTTGGCCAACAGCCCGACGGCAAGGCCGGCAAAGGCAAGCCAGCCGTGCAGACGGCTGCCGTTTGCTGTTTGCAGGCAGTTCCAGAGACCCACCATGGCCATGATGATGCCCAGAGTCATGACCAGATCGGTCATGACAAAGGCCGAAGCGCCGAAGAACAGGACCGAGCTCGACAGTACCGTCACTGAGACTAGGGCTGCGCCGGATCCTGCCTGCTGCCGGACCCAGCGGTAAAGCAGCCACAAGAGCAGGATAGCGCAGGCAAAGATGAAGATGCGGGCGCCAAAGCCGTTCACGCCGAACAGCTCCATGCCGACGGCCGACAGCCAGGTATGCAATGGCGGTTTGCCCCAGAAAGGAACGCCATAGTCGAATTGCGGAGTGATCCAGTCGCCGGTCTCCACCATCTTGCGGGCAATCTCGGCATAGCGCGCCTCGGTGGTGTCGGTGAAGGGCAGGGTAAAGACGGCTGCCAGCCGCACCAGCCCCAAGGCAGCAAGGATCGACAGCAAGGTGAGGGTATCGGTGCGGGATAGGCGGAGTATCCCGGCGTCGGAAAGGTCCCGGTCCCTATCGGGGTGCGGCTCTGCAATCTCTGACACGGCGTGCGCTCCTGTGAATTAGAGCGGCACAGATAGGCAGGCTGCTTGTCTGAAAAATCCAGGCAAACTTACAAATCTGTAAGCATGTAATTTTCTGTAACGCGTTACTTTTTAGAGACAATTCCCTAGGCGGAAAACCGCGCCCGGACGTGAAGGCCGCGTCCGCCTGAGCCGGGGGACAGGATGAGCCTGGCGTCATGCGCGTCGGCAATCGCTTTGACCAGGGCCAGTCCCAGCCCGGCGCCCGGCGTGGTCCGGCTGCGGTCCAGCCGGACCGAGGGTTTAACGACCTCGGCATAGGCGTCCGGCGGCAGCCCGGGGCCAGTGTCGGCCACTCCCAGCTCGGTCTGGCTGGCGATCAGGGTGATGCGGCTGCCAGGCGGAGTGTGGCGCATTGCATTTTCGATCAGATTGGTGAGCATCTGTGTCAGCAGGACTGCGTCACCCTGCACCCGCCTGTTGCCTGAAATTTCGGTGGCGAATTCAAACCCGGCATCCTCTGCCACCGGGGCAAAGGTGGTGGCAGCCTCGGCAGCGATCTCGGGCAGGCTGACCTGTGCAAACCGTTTGCGGGCATTGCCGCTTTCCAGCCGCGCGATACGCAGGAAGGCTTCAAACACGGCAATGATGTGGTCAGCCTGGGTAAGGGCCGCCGCCACGTTGCCCTTGGTGTCTTCAGGATCCTCCAGCAGCAGTGCGTTTTCCAGCCGAAGGCGCAAGCGGGCTAGCGGGGTTTTCAGGTCATGGGCGATATTGGCGGCAATGTTGCGGGACTGGTTGAACAGCACTTCAAGCCGCTCAAGCGTGCGGTCGATGTTCTGGGCGAGGTCATCAAGGTCGTCCCGTGCGCCTGCCGGGGCTACACGCGCCTCCAGCCGGCCCGAAGCGACCTGGTCCAGCACCCGTGCCATTCGGGATAGGCGTTTTTGCGAATGAAAGCTGAAGACTGCCCCCAGAAGAACTGCAATCAGCGACACGGCCAGGCCGATCGTGAAAAAGGTCAGAGGCACAATGATGAGTGTGAAGGTACCGGTGCCAAGGTTGCTTCCAACTACCAGGACACTGCCGCTTGCTTCGCCGGCGTAATAGTACCAATGCCCCCCCGACATCGCCAGCGGGGAGTCGGTGCTGCGGTCCCACCGGTCATCGTCAAACAGCCCTCGCAGGGTAAAGATGCCTTCGGGCGCTTCGGCGGCGCTAGACGCGTTTGCTTGAAAATAGACGGCGTCCTTCCCGTCGTTGGCATAGTCGGCGGGATCGAAGCCGCGGGATCGGATGTCCTCGGCAATCACCGCGAACCGGGCGCTCAGATCCTCTTCGACCCGCTGATCGAATTCGCTGCGCACAATCAGGCCGGCCAGGACCGCTCCGGCGATCTGCAGCAGGAACAGGCACAGCGCCAGCACCAGCGACTGCCGCAAGGCGGACATCCGCAAATACCGCCGGAAGAGCCGCCTATGGGTCAAACACATACCCCGCGCCGCGAATGGTCCGGATCACCGCATCTCCAAATGGTTTTTCGATCTTGCCCCGCAGGCGGCTGACATGGGTTTCCACCACGCTGGTGGTCGGGTCGAAATTCAGCCCCCAGACCTTCTCCAGCAGCATATTGCGGGTCAGCACCCGGCCCTTGGACCGCATGAAGGCTTCCAGCAGCCGGAACTCTTTGGTGTTCAAGTCCACCGGCTCACCGCGCCGGGTGCATTTCTGCTTCAGCAGGTCCAGCTTGATATCGCCGCAGCTGAGCGCGGTTGCCTCAGACGCGCCGGGCCGCAGGGCGCGGCGGCCCAACGCTGCGACCCGGGCTTCCAGTTCGGAAAAGGCAAAGGGTTTGGACAAGTAATCATCGGCGCCGGCCTCCAGCCCCTCGACCCGGTCCTCAACCTCGCCCAAGGCGGTAAGGAACAGAACCGGTGTCATGACCTCAGCCGCCCGAAGGGTCCTCAAGACGCCAAGCCCGTCCAGGTCCGGTGTCATCCGGTCGAGGACCAGAACCTCGTAATCCGATGTGGTTGCCGCGATCAAGGCTTCGCGGCCGCTGGTGAACCAGTCGACAACATGGCCGCTGCGGGTCAGCCCGTCGCGTACCCAGCTGCCAATCTCTCCATCATCTTCCAGCAGCAGAACGTGCATTCTGTCTCTCTTGTTTACTGATGCCCGCAGCGCAGCCGAATGTTTGCCCGCTGCTGCCGGGAGGCCCGGGAAGAGCTTGGGAAGGAGGCCCGCTCTTCGCGGCTTTGCAGCTTAAAATAATGCCGCAATTGCCGTGGCGCAAAGGCGAACTGGCAAGTTTACAAAACTGTATGGATTGCGTCAGGCCGCTGCCAGTGGCGGACCTGCGCGGCGGGCCCGGCAGGGCGTCTTTGACAAGGCTCTGTGCAGGCCTTTGAATTTGCGTGAAAACTCAAGCCTCATGACGCCCGGTTATAGGGCGCGTTCCTGAATTCATTACCTTTCGCCAGGCCTGCAGGGTAGCAGTTGCGGCGGCACGAGAACACTCGGCGGCAGTTACCAAAATCGATCAGGACAGGCTTTCCGGCGATGGCCGGAAGCCCACGGAACCGGTGTGCCAGGCACAGCCGGCCGGCGGTGCCTTGCTTGAGGAGGCAGGCAGCGCCGGGAAGGGACGGAACTAGGGAGGACCCAAAAACATGACATCCACCACACTGAAAATCGCGGCGTTCAGCGCAGCGCTGATGATGCCCGCCGCTGGCTGGGCTGATGAAGATTATGACGCCAACCTCGCGGTGCCGGATGAAGAAGAAGACGAGGGTTATGATCCCAATAAGCCCTACTATGCCGAGCTGGAGCTGGAGTACTTCAATAACAACTCAAACTTTGAGTCTGAGAACGAGTATTCGGCGACCCTAAGCCTTGGGTACTATTTCAACGAAAACTTCTCAATCAACGGCGTGGTACTCGGCGCGCCTGTCAAAGGCGACGGCTTCTTCCCGAATGACTATGACTTCTACTTTGAAGAATTGTACCTTGCGGCGGAATTCGACCGCTTCGGTTTTTTCGGGGGCAAGTTCAACCCGACGTTCGGCATCGGTTATGACGACGCAGTGGGCTATCTCTACAGCGCCGAATACTTCTATGGCTATGAGCTGGTCGAGCGGCTTGGCGTTGGCGCCACCTATACATTCGGCGATGCTTCGGGCGGCGAGCATACCCTTGGCGCCAGCGCCTTTCAGCTGGACACCAGCTCGCTGGCCCGCAGCTTCTTCCGCGGCGAACAGCTGGCCTCGCGGGCAGACGGCGGCCTGAGCAATCACAGCGGCCTGGGGTCCTACAATCTTTGGCTGGAAGGCAACGATGCCTTTGGCGTCGAGAACTCGCGCTACAACGTGACTTACCGGTCGCAGGACGGCGGTGCGCCGGATGAGGAGACCGAGACCGGTTTTGCCATCGGCGGCGCCAAGCTGTTTGAACTTGCCAACGGCAACGAGCTGGAAGTCTACGCTGAACTGGTCAGCCTGGATAACTCGCTGGACGAGGGGATTTCCTTTGACCAGGATTCGCTGATGGCAACCGGCGCCTACTACTTTGGCGGCGATTGGGTCGCGTCACTTGGCGGCGGCATCCAGCGGATCGGCAACAGCAGCGACACCACCGAAATGGCCAATGGCAACAACCGTTTTGTCACGGCTTCAATCAGCCGGAACTTTGGCGATCTTTATGCAGAGCTGGCCTACAAGCGCGATGAGACCAACGGCGTGTCGTCCAATTCGGCCGGTATCTTCCTGTACTACGGGTTCGAGTTCTGATCCCCAAACAACCTGAGACAGCGCGCCGGACCCTGTTCGGCGCGTTCTTTAGCAAAGGAGAACCCCTTGTCAAAAAACGGTAATCTGCGCGGCGGCGCTGGGCTGATCGACGTTCACACCCATCTGCTGCCCTCCTGGTACACCTCGCGGCTGGGCGAGCAGGGCATGGTCACCATCGGCGGGCGCAGCCTGCAGGAGCCGGATCTGCAATGGACGCCGGAACGGGCACTGGACTACAAGGACCGCTGCGGCATTGAAACCTCGATCCTCTCCTTTACCGACCCCGGCGCCTCGATCGGGCCTAAGGATTTCTCGATTGCCCTGGCGCGGGAGTGCAACGAGTACCTGGCCAGGCTGAAGCAGGACCACCCAACACGGTTCGGGGCCTTCGCGGTGCTGCCGCTGCCGCATGTGGACGAGGCGCTGGCGGAGCTGGAGTATGCGCTGGACACGCTGAAGCTCGACGGTCTGGTGCTGCTGTCCAACTATCAGGGGATTTATCCCGGCGACGAGCGGTTTGAGCCGCTGTTTGCCGAACTGTCGCGCCGCAAGCTGCCGGTCTTCATCCATCCGGGCCTGCCGCAGTACGACCTGCCGTTGCCGTATTACCCCTGGATCATGGAGTTCGTCTTTGACACCACCAGGGCCGCGGCCAACATGGTGCTGTCGGGCACGCTGGACCGGCACCCGGGCATTCCGATCATCCTGTCCCATGGCGGCGGCACGCTGCCGTATCTGAGTTTCCGTCTGAAGTCCGCTGACATGATCCATGGCTTCGATCTGGAGCGGGACGTGCTGGAGTATCTCAAGGACTACTACTACGACACCACTTTCTCGGCGGCGGCCTTCCCGATTGCCACGATGCTGGAGCTGGTGGAGACCGATCACATCCTGTTCGGCTCCGACTATCCGTTTGGGCCAGGCTGGCTGACCGAGCATTCGGTCAAGGATCTGGCGGAAAACAGCAGGCTGAGCGATGCGGACCGGGCGCTGATCCACCGCGGCAGCGCCGAAAAGCTGTTTCCGCAGTTCGGACGGTAATCCATAGGCAATCCGGAAGCAGAAGGAGGCAGCACATGGCCAATCTCTACCGCAAGTTCAAAACCCAGGCCGAGCTGGATGTTCAGTATGACGTCGAAAGCTCGGTGCCGGATTTCGGGGTCTACCTGCGCCATTTCGAGGAGCAGAACGCCAAGGCATTGGCCACCCTCAGCCCGCAGATGAAGCTGCGTTATGGCGAGACGCGGCCGGAATACCTGGATTTCTACCCGGCTGAAGGCGAGGCGCCGCCCTTGCTGGTATTCTTCCACGGGGGGTACTGGCGGATGCTGGCAAGCGAGGATTTCGCCTTTGCGGCGCTGGGGCCCGTGGCGACGGGCTTCAGCGTTGCCAATGTGAACTACACCCTGTGCCCGAACGTGACCATGGACGAGATCGTGCGGCAGTGCCGCGCGGCCGTCGCCTGGCTGATCCGCAACGAGGATCTGAAGTTCGACCGGCGCAGGGTGATCGTGGCGGGGCATTCCGCGGGCGGCCACTTGACCGCCATGTGCCTGCTGACCAATTGGGAAGAGGACTACGGCCTGCCAAATGACTGCCTGGCAGGCGGCATTCCGGTGAGCGGGCTGTTCGACCTCAAACCCTTTCCATACACCTTCCTGCAACCTGCCTTGCAGCTGGATATGGCGCAGATCCTGCGCAACAGCCCGCAGTTTCACATCCGCTCCGGCTTGCCGCCGGTGCATGTGACTTACGGTGCTGCAGAGTCCACCGAATTCCACCGCCAGTCCGAGGAATTCGCCGATGCCTGGGAAGCGGCTGGAAATTCCGTGACCCGCTACGCGCAGCCGGACAAAAACCACTTCACCGCAATGGCTGAGTTCGAACAGGCAGGCACCCCGGTCATGGAGGTTCTGCGGGGGATGGTCTGAACCGCCAGCGCAAGGGGTAAGTCTGAAACAGGCCGGTGCAGAGATCTGCACCGGCCTGTTTGTTTGCCGCGCCTTGCGGAAAGAGTGCGGAACGCGGCGGCGCTCCGCACCGGCAGTTCATTCCACGATCTGGTGGAACTCAGCATTGATGAACAGGGTGACTTCGTCGCTGGCGACCGGGATCAGCATGCCAAAGCCGAAGTCCGAACGGTTGAACTTTGCCATTGCCTCAAACCCCATGACAGCGCCGTCTGCGTGCTTACGCTCTCCCAGCGCGCCGATCAGGCTGACCTCCATCGAAATGGGCTTGGTGACACCGAGAAAGGTGAGGTCACCGGTCATCTCGCCGCTGTTGTCTCCGGTCATGCTGAGGCTGGTAGCAGTGAACTCGGCCTTGGGGAATGCATCCGCGTTGAACCATTCAGGCCCTGCCATTTCCGCGTTCCAGTCATGCGCCTCCGGCCAGGGGAAGCCGGTATCCACCGAGGCGGTATTGACGGTGGCAGTCAGCTGGCTGTTTTCCGGATCTGCGGCATCCAGTTCCAGCGTGGCACTGAGGCCGGTAAAGCTGCCGGTGTAGTTCGAGATACCGAAGTGTTTGACCTGCCAATGCAGGCTGGAGTGGGTGGGTTTCAGTTCATAAGTGCCGCTGGGCACCGCCAGCTCTGCTGCATAGACCGGGGCAGCGGCGAGTGAGCCTGCCAGGATGATGTTTGCCAGACGCATGGGTTTTCTCCTGTTGGATAGTAAGAAAAGGCCGCTGCCGGAAGCTGTCCGGCAGCGGCAAGTCAAGCCGCTGCGAGGTGTCCGCGGCTTAGGGGATAGGGGTCAGCCGACGAAGTCGCAGACTGCAGCTGCATAGGCTTCGGGCGATTCCAGGGTCGGGAAGTGCGACACGCCGGGCTGCAGGCGGTAATAGGTGAACCAGGGGTTCGCCTCGGCAGCCTGTTTGTGCAGGGCTTCGTATTCTTCGGTCGCGGGCTGCGAGAAGATATGGGCCACAGGGCGCGACGGTGCCAGCGCCATGATGCGTTTCAGCGGGGTTTCCCATTCGTTGTGAACGCCTTCGATCACGCGGCAGGAGCGGACCCACATCTCCTGGCCGTATTCTTCGAACTCCTTGTAGCAGTGATCAATCACGTCCTGGGACCGGGAGCCGCCGATCCAGATCTTGTAGAGATGATTGCGCACCTCGCTCCAGTGCTCGTCGGTCTGGCCGCGCTTGATACCGTCGTGGAATTCCTGCGGCGGGTTCATCGCCCAGTCGGTCACGATGCAACGGGGAATGCGTTCAATACCCAATTTCTCCGCCAGGCCTATGTTGACCCAGCCGCCGTGCGAACAGGAGATTGGGACGGCCTGCTTGACGCCCTTGAGGTCCAGCACGGCAGCCATATCTTCGATCAGCTCCGCCGCGCCAAATTCGCCGTCGTAGGCGAGGCCTTCGCGATGGCCGCGGTAGTTAACCTGCAGCACGTGATAGTGTTCGGCCAGCAGCGGGATCACATGGCGGTAGAGCCGGTCGTCCTGGCACCAGCCGGTCATCAGCAGCAGCGTTGTTTCGCCTGATCCGGCTTCCTGATATTGCAGCGTGTTGTTGCCTACTTGAATTTCTTGCACTTGAGAGCACTCCTGTTTTGCATGTGCTGGCTGGGACGGGTCCGGTTTTTGTGGTGGTTGTGTCCGGGCGCCCTGCCATGTCCGGCCCGCATGCAAAGAGCAGTCTCTGATTGCGGGCTGCGCGCGATCTGCTGCATCCGCGGGCGGGGCCCGGGATGCCTCCGTTTCCTGCCTGAAATTTACTGGAGCAGCGGGGGCGGGGATAATGAATTTGGCACCTGCCGGTATAACCGTGCGGCAAGACCCGCGGCCTTTCATTCGGGCCGCGGCAGGTTGTCTGCGCCCTCGTTCTCCAGCGCCACAGCCTCCTCCAGCTCGTCAATGAAGATGTCGCGCAGCTGATCCACCACCCGGTCCGAACGCCAGATTGCCACCAGCGGGCCAACCGAAAGCGGCAGCTCGCACGGCACGATCCGCAAGCCATGGCTGCGCTCCAGCGCCTTGGCGACGCATTTCGGCATCATCATGATCGAGTCTGTACTGCGGATCAGCCCGGTGTTGATCGGGATTGACAGCGATACCACCGAGGTTTCGCTCAGCTGTGCGCCCATGGCCGAGACCTCCAGCTCCAGCTGCATGCGGACATGGTTGTCTTTGGGCGGCAGCACCCAGGGGTAGTCGAGCAGCTGCCGGAAATCCGGCTCATCAGCCTCCTGCAGCAACGGGTGTTCCTGGCGGACAACGGCGACAATCCGGTCCCGGGTGATGCCGTTGATGGTGTGATGGCCCTGCTGCGCGGTGTAAGGATAGCGGCCGATCACCACGTCCAGCTGGCCGCCGTCCAGCTTCTCGATCAGATCCTCCATCTTGCCGGTGTCGATCACCAGCGTCAGGCCCGGTGCTTTGGCCTTGGCCTGGATAATGGCCTGGTTGATCGCCTCCCAGTCGGAGATCAGCGAGAACACTCCCAGCCGCAGGCTGCCGGTGTCGCCGCGCAGGGTGGCCTCCAGATCGTCCTGCATGCGCTGGATATCGGCCAGCACATTGCGTCCGTGGCGGATCACCACTTCGCCGGCCGGGGTGGGGCGGGCACCATAGGGCGTGCGGTCGAACAGACGCTCGCCGATATCCTCCTCGATCACTGTGAGCGCCTTGGAGATGGCAGGCTGGGTTATGTGCAGCTTGCCGGCGGCCCGCAGCAGGTTGCCCATGTCGGCAATGGCCAGAACAACCTGGATTTGCCGGATTTTCAGGCGGAGGCGGATGGGCTTCATGGTCTTTCCCTCCGTTTGCCGGGGCGGTCCCGCACCCGCATGGCAAACACGTCTTGAAGGCAGCCCCGAAGGGCTGCCGCAGGAGCCGGTGTCAGGACATGATGCTGACCGGCCAGGTCACCAGTTGCGGGAACAGGTAAAGGATGACGATCGCCAGCACGTCGCAGATGATGAAGGGCGTGGCAGCCTTGTAGATGTCATTCATCGTGGTGCCTTTGGGGGCGACCGCTTTCATCACAAACAGCGCTCCGCCTAGCGGGGGCGAGGTCGATCCGGTCTCAATCGCCACCAGGTACATGGCGGCAAACCAGATCGGGTTATAGCCGAACTGGATCACCACCGGCACGAAGATCGGCAGGGTCACCAGCATGATCGGGATCGGCCCCATGAACATGCCGAGAAACACCACGGTGGCAATCATTACCAGAACAACCGAGCCGGAGCTGATCGGCAGATTGACGATGGTCTGCACCATGCCTTCGGTAGCGCCGGTGAAGGCCAGGATCTGGGTGAAGGCGACGGCGCCGGAGACGATCATCAGCAGCATCACCGAGATATTGGCGCTGCCGAACATCGACTTGCTGAAGGCTTCCCAGGTCAGACGGCGCTTGGCGGCGGCCAGGAGCAGAGTGGCAACCGCGCCTGTTGCGGCGGCCTCGCTGGGAGTAGCGATGCCCATGAAGATCACGCCGACGACCGAGAAAATGATGACACCCAGCGGCACGATGTTGACCGCAGTGGCCGAAAGCTTTTCGGACAAGGGCACCGGTTCCACGTCAAAGGAAGGTGCGACGTCAGGCTCGATGGTGCAGCGGATCAGGATATAGGCGGTGTAGAGCACAGCCATCAGCAGCCCAGGCAGGATGATGGCGATCAGGATCTTGCCGATGGAAAGCTCGGCAACCACCCCCAGAACCACCGCCAGCGAGCTCGGCGGGATCATGATGGCAAGACCGGCAGAGCCCAGGATCGGCCCCAGCGACATGGGCTTCTTGTAGCCGCGCTTCTCCATCTCCGGCACCAGCGAGGATCCGAGGAGCGCAATCGAGCCCATGGAGTTGCCGGTCAGGGTGGAGAACAGTACGCCGCCGCCCACTGCCATGAAGGCCAGGCGCCCGCGCAGCCTCCCGAACCATTTGTCTATGGTGTCCATCAGGTCGACGGCGATCCGCGACTGGAACATCGCCTCGCCCATGATCATGAACAGCGCCACCGGCACCAGGGTAAAGGTCGACAGGGAGTCGACGATGTTCACCACCAGCTGCTCGACCCCGCTCATGCCGCCGAACAGCATGTAGGCGCCGATGAGGTTCACCAGCAGGAAGGAGAAGGCGACCGGAAGGCCCAGCATCATGAAGGTGAGCAAGCCGCCGGTGATCAGGGCGATAACCCAATACCATTCCATGTCAGGCCCCTTTCGCCTGGACGATTGTCCGCAGGAGTTTTCCGGCAAACTGCAGAGCCATCAGCAGCATCACGCCGGGAAAGATGAGTGAGATCCAGTATTTCTGCGGCGCCATGACCGAGGCTTCGCGCACACCGGTGGCGGCCTGGTCCAGCACCACTTGCAGCCCTGCATAGGCCAGCGCCAGGCACAGCAGGGCGCCAGCCGTGTTGTTGAACACCGCCAGCAGCAGTTTCGGCCCGCTGCGCACCGCGTCATAGATCAGGTCGATGGTGACATGCTGGTTCTTCTCCAGCAGGTACGGCGCGCCCAGGAAAGTCAGGTAGACCAGCCCGTATTCGGCAACCTCGATCACCCACAGCCGGGAGACACCGAGGAAGGTGCGCGAGAAGACCTCGAAAAAGATGATGAGAGCAATCCCTGACAGGACGCAGGCCCCCAGGACCGCCAATATCAGGTTGATCCGGCTCAGCAGCCGGCTGCTTCGTTCGTATAGTTCTGGCATGGGGCTTGTCCCGTTTGAACAAAGGGCCGGGCGCTGCTGCCCGGCCCTTTAGCGGTGAGGGGCTGCGGTTACTTGTTCAGCATTTCGCGGAGTTCGGCGGCGGTTTCCGGGTCAATGGACTTGGCCATGGTTTCCCAGGCGGATTCCATTGCCAGCCCCTGGTATTTCTCCTGCTCGGCCTCCGGCAGGTCATAGAGCGCATAGCCGGCCGCTTCCATCTCGCCGAAGGCGTCGCTGATCACACCGCTCCAGCTGGCGTCGATGCGCGGCGCCAGGTCATTGCGGACAAAGTCGACGATGCGGGCCTGCAGCTCCTCGGGCAGCTCATTCCAGGCGTCCTGGTTGACCACGGCGTTGAAGCCGCCCTGATAGAAGCCCGGGGTCACAACCTGCTTCACCACGCCCTTGAACTGGTCGCCCCAGCCCACCGGGCCGAAGACAAACCCGTCAATCGCGCCGCGCTCCATGGCGGTGTAGATTTCGCCGATCGGCAGCACCAGCGGTGCCGCACCCAGAGCCTCGACCATCGGCTGCACGGTGGGAAAGGAGCGGATGCGGCGGCCTTTCAGGTCTTCCAGGGTCTCGATTGGCTCGCGCAGGTAGAAGTGGAACTTGATTTCCGAGGCGGGCACCGCTCCCAGGTAGAACAGACCGCTTCCCTCGTGCAGCGCCTGCATCTTCTCGTTGAAGCCTGCGGCATTCACGCCGGCGTAGTCCGCATTGGTGAAGTAGCGGGTCTTGGCCGCCGGAACCAGCCCGGCATAAAAGCTGGGGTCGGTGAAGGCGATGTCGATGGCGCCGTTGCGGGCGGCGTCGGCCTGGCCGAACATCTGGATCACCTCCGGGCCGCCGCGCCAGTTGATCTGGAACTCGCCCTCGAACTTGGCGTTGATCTCGTCAATGAAGATCCTGAACCCGTGCGACAGGTTGTGGGTCTTCGGGGTCATTGTCACCGCATTCATGGTGATCTCCTCCGCTGCCACGGCGGGGGCCATCATCATGGCGCCAACGGCGGCGAACGACGAAAGAAGGCTCTTCATTTTCATACTCCCTTTGATGTCAGCCGGCAGGCTCCGCCTGACGGCAGGACGCACCGGTCCGGTCCCGGCCGGGTGTCCCGGCGGGATGGTGTGAATTGATGCGTCCGCTGAGTGTTTTCTGAGGGTGGCCGCCGGTTCAGGGCGGCCAGGCCCAATGTCACAAGCCGGACAGTTCCGCGCATTGCGCGGGGATCTGCCGGGACCTGACGCCGCACGAACGGGTTTTCAGGAAGTCCCGGGAGAGGGCCGGTTTCTGCCGCGCTGCTTCCCCGCGCTTCGCAGCCTGCCTCTCAGGACGCAGATTACTGAGCGGTGCCGGCGAAAGGTAATGAATTGGCAGCCCGGTGGTATAACCAAGTAATCGCCTCGCCTCCTTCTGTCTGATGCCTGCCAAGGGCAAATTGCGATAGTTGCATTCTAGGCTTACCGGGGCTGACCCGGCGTTCCAGTGTTTTCCTCTTTGTTTTCAAAAATGTAATCCTCGGGCCAAGCGGGCTCGCGCCACGCGTGTCAGGCGGCAGGCTGCAGAATTCCTTCCAGGCGCCTGGCCAGCCCAAGCAGCATTTCATCATTGCCCGACGCGGCAACCAATTGAACGCCAACAGGAAGTTCCGAGCCGGTCAGATGCTGAACTGGCAGGGACAAAGCCGGTGTTCCGGCCAGATTGAAGGGGGCGGTATAGGCCATCAGGACCTGCCGCTCCGATCCGCTCCAGCCGCCGATAGTCAGCTCTGCCTGGCCGCGCAGCGGGGCAGTGCAGGGGCAGGTGGGCAGAATCAGGAAGTCAAACTCTTCGAACAACCGCGCGAGATCGGACTGGAATTGCCAGGTCCGTTTGCGGGCCGATGTCAGGTCGGACACGGATTTTGCCTGCGCCAGTTCGATCCGCGAGGCGGTCTCCGGTTGATAGGTCTCGCGGATGAACTCCGGGTCGTGCAGGGCGCTGTGCTCGGTGCCGGCCTCGACAAGCACAGTGTCAGCAAAGGCATCGAACAGGCCTTCGAACATCTCCGTATCTTGCAAAGGCGTGATGCGGGCCAGCGGCTCCAGCTGCTGGCAGAAGGCTTTAAAGGCGGCGGCGGTCGCCGTATCTGCCGGGACCGGCGGCAGATGGGGTAGCGCGGCAATCCGCAGTTTTTCCGGCGGGCGCTGCGCCTCCAGGCCAAAGACGGCGGATAGCGCAATCACGTCCTCCATCGCGGCGCCAAGGATCCCTGGGTGGTCCAGTGACTTTGCCAGCGGAAAAATCCCTTGCGATGGCAGGCGGTTATACGTCGGCTTGAACCCCACGGTGCCGCACAAAGCCGCCGGGATACGGACTGATCCGCCAGTGTCGGTGCCCAGCCCCGCGCTCACCGCTCCATAGGCGATGGCTGCGGCCATCCCGCCGCTGGAGCCGCCGGGGATCCGGGACTTATCATGCGGGTTGAGGGTGTCGCCGAAAGCCTCGCTGGCGGTGGTGACGCCCCAGGCAAATTCATGAGTCGTGGTCTTGCCTGTGATGACGGCACCCGCCTCGCGCAGAGAACGGACGATGGCGGAATCTCGGATGGGAACATTGCCGACAAAGGCTTGTGAGCCGTAACGTGTTTCGCACCCTGCGGTATCGATCATGTCCTTGACTGCCACCGGCACCCCTTCCAAGGGCCGAGGAGTGCCGTCTTTGTACCGGCGCTCGCTTTCTGCCGCAGCTGCCAGAGCGCCTTTCTTGTCCAGCACCGAGAATGCGTTGATGTCGATCCGGCAGCGTTTGGCACGGGTCAGCGCCTCCCGGGCGGCATCCAACGCACTGATTTCCCCGCATTTGAGCCCGGCGAGGGTTTCGGAGACTGGCAGCGCGCGGTCCTTGCCCCGGAGCATCACCAGATGGCCTCGAGCAGATCGTCCAGTTTTCTCGCCGCATCCCCGCCCAAATCAGCGACTTCGTTGGGATAGCTTTCCCGCAGAAGGCGGGAAACTTCCGGCAGTTTTTCGTCGGACAGGCCGAAAGCGCTGATCCTGCTGGGCAGGCCTAACGAGCGGACCGTTCGTTCAATTCGGTCCGCCAGTGCTGCGGCAGCATTGCCGCGCGCATCGGCGGCCACAAACCCGTTCAGTTTCCCGCCGTACATGTCCGCACAGGCGCGGATCACCGGCGCCAGCGTGATGCACGACGTCATGCTGTGCGGCAGCTCGAATGTGCCGCCCAGGATGTGGCCGATGCGGTGGCTGAGGCCATAGATCATCGAAGCGGGGGTGAAATAGCAGTACCAGCCGCCCAGCTGCAGTTGCACCAGATCCCCGTCCGTAATAAGGCCCTGGGCCAGGGCGTCCTGGGTGCTGAGTTCTGAAGGCCAGCGTTCCAGCACCGACAGGAACCGGTTCACGCCATCAGCGGCGATAATTGCGTGCGGGTGGTCCGCCTCAACCTTCCGCATGCCTTCGACGGCATGGTCGATGCCCTTGATGGCAGAGGACAGCAGCAGCCCGCGCGGTGCGGTGCGCAGCAGCACCGGGTCCAGCGCGACAACCTTGGGCGTTGTCTCCCGCACCGCATAGCTGCGTTTGAACAGCTGCGGGCCGTCGGTTTCGGTGATGCCGAAGTAATGGGAATATTCCGAACCGGAAACCGTGGTCGGCAGGGCAGCGATCGGCAGATAGCGCCCGGTCTCCTGGTAGTGCAGGTATGAGACCGCCTTGGCCGCATCCAGCACCGAGCCGCCGCCAACCGCGATGATCGAGCCCGCGCCTAGCCGTTTGCACGCCTCCAGGGCCGCGCGGATGCCGGTGTCGGGCGCATGGGCGGGCAGGTCGGTGACCAGGCCCAGATGCAGCTCGGCCAGATGCGGCAGCACGTGCTCCTGTGCCAGCGCCTCGAGCACATCGGCGGTAAAGACAACCGGACGGGAGATGCCGAATTCCGGAAACCGGCTCAGAGATGCCGGCAGGCTGTTCTCGCCCCACAGGATTGTTTCTTGCGGCAGGGAAATGAAGTGGCCCATGCTGTGCCTCGCCCTTTGGAAATGGTTGGGAAATTCAAGATGTCAGGCCGGCGGTCGAGGGTGCGCCGCCGGCCTGTCCGCACTTGGCGCTTAGTCCGGCAGCCGGGGAGTGGGCGCCGGCCGCAGCGCCGCGGCGCGTTCGATTTCGGTGCGGTCCGCTTCATGCTCTTCCGACAGGCAGAGCGACTGGCCCAGCGAGTCCGCATCTTCGTCGATGGTGAAGTCCGAAGGCGTGGAGACGGCGCAGATATGCCCATCCGGGTCCAGGAAGTGGAACTGCTGCGAATAGACCGCGTTCTGGATGCCGGAAACCTCGACGCCCGCTTTGATCAGACGGTCGCGCTGGTCGGCCAGGGCGGCGTCGTTTTCCACTTCCAGGGTGAAGTGGTGGGTGAGGCCGGTGCCCAGGCGGCCCTTGGCATAGTTGGGCAGGCCGAAGAAGGTCAGCACCGAGCCCGGCGACAGATCGTCATCGCAGGCGTAATAGTAGTGGGTGCCGCCCTTTTCATCCAGGTAATCGGTTTTCTTGATCAGGTGCAGGCCAACGGTTTCGACAAAGAATTTCTCGGTCCGTTCGGCGTTGCTGGAGATCGAGGTGATGTGGTGGAAGCCGCGCATTGCGTAGTCGCTGGTGATGGTGCTGCAATCATGCGGCCAGGTTTCCGAGGCCACCGCCAGCTCGCTGCGGCCGCCGACCAGGTTTTCCTCCGGCTGCGGGCAGAACTTGGAGCCCAGCACAGCCTCGTCGTGGCCGAAGCCCGGCTCGGAGGTCGCGATTTCGATGATCGCGCCATCCGGGTCGCGCAGATAGATCGCGTGGAAATAGTTGCGGTTGTAGGGGCCGGTGCAGTGGATGCCCATGTCGGTCAGGCGGCGCTTCCACTTCAAAAGGCCGTTGCGGTTCGGCACATGCAGTGCCAGGTGGTGGTTGGTGCCCGCGCCCCAGCGGCCCTTGGGATCGCCGACGCGCGGGTTGGCAACGCCGTCCTTGGTAGCGTCCGGGTCCACAAAGCCCTTTTCCGGCATCATGTAGAAGATCGGGTTCCACTCGACATAGGTCACGGTCTCGGTGCGCTTGGGCTCGCCGGGGAACTGCTCAAAGCCGAAGGTGACCACCGGCAGATGGGCATCATTGTGATGCACGGTGCGCTTCAGCACCTTCATTCCCAGCGCCTTGGTATAGAACTCTTCCGAGCGCCGGATGTTGGAGCAAACGAAAGTCTGGCTGTTGACGCCATTAATCGTCATGTTGTTCATGGGTTTTCTCCTGATTTCATGGGGCTATGCCCATATCTGGTTGGTTCGCGCACACGGGGCATTGGCCGCGTGGCCGGAGGGTCAGTCCGCGCGTGTCGGGTGTTTCGGGTTCTCGAAGCGGTCTTGGTTCGGGGCGCTGGCGGCCGGGGCAATGGACCGTTGCGGGCCAGGCGCTGGCAGAGGGCAGGGCGGGTAAGGTTTCAGCTGGCAGGCTTTGGGGGAGGCGATGGCCTAAAGCGGTCATCGCCGGAGTTTTGCAGTTATTCGGCTTCGGACTCTTTGCCGATGCCCATCCGCGGCAGAACGTCATGCCCTTCCATGCGGTGTTTGATGACGGCCGCGATGTGGACAACAACCACCGCCAGCATCGTGTAGGCGACCCAAAGGTGCCAGGTGGCCAGTAGGTTCTCGAGCACTTCGCTTTCGATGGTCGGGAACAGTTTGGGCATCTCAATGCCGCCCCACCAGGTTACGCCGTGGCCGCCGAAATCGGTCTCGGCCCAGCCGATGAATACTGCCAAGGCCGGCAGGATGTAGAGCAGCGCATGGCCGATCTTGGAGCCTTTGGCCTCCAGCGGCGACAGCCCTTCGGGCTCGGCTGGGCGCGGTGCTGTCAGCAAGAGCACAAAGCGCCAGATCAGCAGCATGCCGATGGTCACGCCGGTCCAGATGTGCAGGTCGAACAGGGTCTCCTGCAGCGGGCTGTCTTCTTCGACAAGTTCCACCATCGAGTAGCCGCAGACCCACATGAAGAGAAAGCCTGCTGCCATCAGCCAGTGCAGCATCCGCGCTGTCTTGCTGTATTTGGTGACCGTTTGGTCTGTTGTCGCCATCTTCCTATCCTCCCTGGGTAGCGGCTGTCGTTTAGATGCACCGATTGGTTCTGCGCCCGGGGCACGGGGCAGATGGGCCAACCGGCAGGGCCGGGATGAGATCCGGCGGCTAGAAGGGGCCGATTTTCAGCAGCTTCTCGGCGTTTTTGTGGGCGATCTTCTCTTTGGTGGCCGCGGGCAGATCCACGGCGTGGAACCAGTCGGCCCCCAGCTTGTTGCTGACAAAGGGATAGTCGACCGAGAACATCACCCGGTCCTCGCCCATCACCGACAGCGCCAGGCGCAGCAGGTCATCGGAGAAGAAGGCACTGGTTGTGATCCAGAAATTATCGTTGAAGTACTGCTGGACAGGTTTCTGCAGCTTGCCCTTGGTGATCGCGGTCAGGTCGTCGCCGAAGCGGTAGTAGTAGAAGGGGATCGCCTCGCCCATATGGCCGATGATGATTTGCAGGTTCGGGTATTTGTCAAAGATCCCGCGGCAGACCAGGCGCAGCGAGCAGATGGCCACTTCCTGGTGCCAGCCATAGCCCGGCCCGCTGAGGATGTTGCTAACCCATTGGTCGTCCAGGTCGTTGTAGTAAAGGTCCTTGGCCGCATCGGTGGCAAAGTTCGGGTGGATGTAGATCGGCACGCCCAGGGCTTCGGCCCGTTCCAGCAGCGGTGCATACATCGGGTCGTCCAGGAACTTTCCGTTGGTGAAGCCATAGACCATGGTGCCGAGGAAGCCGTAGTCGCGCACAGTGCGCTCCAGTTCATCAGCTGAGGCCTCAGGCGAGGCCAGCGGCAGCACCGAGAAGGCGCGGAACCGGTCCGGGTAGGCAGGGATTACCTCTTTCGCCAGCCAATCGTTGATCTTGCGGGCAAAGGCGATGCCTTCCTCGCCGGGCAGGTTCTGGGCGCCGGGGGTCAGCGCCGACAGCACTTGCATGTCGATTCCGGCCTCATCCATATGGGCAATCCGGCCCGCGCCAACATCGTTGATATCGAACCGGGGATAGCCTTTGGCAAACTTGATGCCGTTCAGCTCTTGCATCTCGGGGGTCGCGAAGTGCTCCTCCAGACCAATCAAGAACATATTTGTCT
Organism: Leisingera sp. ANG-Vp; assembly: GCF_000813725.1. Classification (GTDB taxonomy): domain Bacteria; phylum Pseudomonadota; class Alphaproteobacteria; order Rhodobacterales; family Rhodobacteraceae; genus Leisingera. The sequence goes on along the minus strand of NZ_JWLD01000019.1, from coordinate 9,516 downwards.
CCTTACGAGCCTTCTGCCGCGGATTTGGCTGCCATCTGACAGCCCCTCCGGACCCTGTGTTAAGCTCCGGACGCCGGTGGATAGCCCTGCGCCCGGAGTTGGCCTGTCCTGCACGCCGCCACGCAGATGCGGTGCGCCGAGACCGGCCGTTTCCCAGGCTACCTATGAATGAGGGGCTGCGGTCAGTCGATTGAATGTTGGGACCGGCAGCTTGTGCCTTTGGTTATATGCCTTTGTTTCTAACGGCTTGTGCTTGAACAGCAGAAAGGCCCCGCCGGAAACCGGCAGGGCCTTGGGACGCGCGGGACTGTTTCAGAGCCGGGTCACACCCGTTCCAGCGCGATGGCAATGCCCTGGCCGACGCCGATGCACATGGTGCTGAGGGAACGCTTGGCGCCATTCAGGGACAGCTCCAGCGCGGCGGTGCCGGTGATGCGGGCTCCGGACATGCCCAGCGGGTGGCCAAGCGCAATGGCGCCGCCGTTGGGGTTCACCCGCGGATCGCCGTCCGTAATGCCCAAGGCGCGCAGGGTGGCAAGGCCCTGGCTGGCGAAGGCCTCATTCAGCTCGATCACGTCGAAAGCCGCGTGGGTCAGCCCCAGCCGCTGCATCAGTTTCTTCGAGGCGGGTGCTGGGCCAAATCCCATGATCCGGGGCGCAACGCCAGCTGCCGCGCCGCCCAGTACCCTGGCGATAGGGGTGAGCCCGTGCGCCTTGACCGCCGCTTCCGAGGCCAGGATCAGCGCCGCGGCGCCGTCGTTCACACCCGAGGCATTGCCCGCCGTCACACTGCCGCCCTCGCGGAATGGAGCGCGCAGTTTAGCGAGGGCTTCCAGCGTGGTGCCGGGGCGGGGGTGCTCGTCTGCCTCAACGGTGACTGGTTCGCCTTTGCGCTGGGGTATAACCACCGGGGTGATCTCCTGTGCGAGGCGCCCGCTGGCCTGTGCCGCCCCCGCCTTCTGCTGCGAGCGCAGGGCAAAGGCGTCCTGATCGGCACGGCTGATGCCGAATTCTTCGGCTACGTTCTCGGCGGTTTCCGGCATTGAGTCGACGCCGTATTGCGCCTTCATCAGCGGGTTGATGAAGCGCCAGCCAATGGTGGTGTCATGCACCTCATTGGCACGCGAGAAGGCCGCTCCGGCTTTGGGCATCACAAATGGCGCGCGGGTCATGCTCTCGACGCCGCCGGCAATCACCAGATCCGCCTCGCCGGCCTTGATGGCACGGGCCGCAGTGATCACCGCATCCATGCCCGAGCCGCAGAGCCGGTTCATGGTGGTGCCGGGCACGCTGTCAGGGAGCCCCGCCAGCAGCGCCGACATGCGGGCGACGTTGCGGTTGTCCTCGCCGGCCTGGTTGGCGCAGCCAAAGATCACCTCGTCCACCTGGGCCCAATCGATATCATGTTTGGCTATCAGGGCTTTCAGCGGCACCGCGCCCAAATCGTCGGCCCGCACTTGGGCCAGCGTGCCGCCAAAGCGGCCGATGGGGGTGCGGATGTAGTCGCAGATGTAAACCTCTTGCATCATCAGCCTCCTGTTACAGTGCGGGAACAATCAAGTCGCGGACAGTTCCGTCGACCTTGAGTTCGGCACCGGTCACTGCCTGCAGATCGTCAAAATAGATCGCCGGAAGTTTCTCGCGCAGGACAAAGCGGCCGTCTTCGATGTCGATCACAGCCAGCGAAGTATAGACCCGGGTCACGCAGCCCACACCGGTGAGCGGCATGGTGCAGGCGGCCATCAGCTTAGGCTCACCCTTTTTGGTGATGTGATCGGTGATCACAGCCACCCGCTTGGCGCCATGCACCAGGTCCATGGCGCCGCCGACCGCAGGCACCCCGCCTTTGCCGGTGGACCAATTCGCCAGATCGCCGTTCTGCGCCACCTGATAGGCGCCAAGGATGGCCACATCCAGATGGCCGCCGCGCACCATGGCAAAGCTGTCCGCGTGGTGAAAGAACGTCGAACCCGGCTTCAGCGTGATCGCCTTCTTGCCCGCGTTGATCAGGTCCCAGTCTTCTTCGCCTGCCTCCGGCGCCTCTCCAAAGCCGAGCACGCCGTTCTCGGTGTGAAAGACGGCTTCCCGCCCGGCAGGCTGGAACTTGGCCACCATCTCGGGGAAGCCGATGCCGAGATTCACATAGGCGCCGTCCTCGATGTCCTGCGCCGCGCGCCAGGCAATCTGCGCGTTGGAAAGCTTGATGTCGTTGATGGCTGCGCTCATGGGTAGACGGCCTCCTGCCGGTTGAGGATCTCTTCCTGCTGCGGAATGGCCGCCTCAGTGACGCTGTTTACAAAGATGCCGGGGGTGACCACCTGTTCCGGGTCGATGCCGCCCGGCGGCACGATGCGCGAGACCTGGGCAATCGTATGCTTCGCCGCCGTCGCCATCAGCGGATTGAAGTTGCGCGCCGCCATCCGGTAAGTGAGGTTGCCCATCGGGTCGCCCAGCTCGCCTTTGATCAGGGCAAAATCCGCTTTCAGCCAGCGTTCCTGCACATATTGGCGGCCGTCGAATTCCGCCACCGGCTTGCCCTTGGCCAGATCGGTGCCAAAGCTGGTTGGCGTGTAAAACGCCGGGATGCCGGCGCCGCCCGCGCGGATGCGTTCGGCTAGGGTGCCCTGGGGCACCAGCTCCAGTTCAATTCCGCCCGCCAGATAGAGATCTGTGAACACCTTGGGGTCGGCGGAGCGCGGGAAGGAGCAGATCATCTTCCGCACCATGCCCTGTTCGATCATCGCGGCAATGCCGACATGGCCGTTGCCTGCGTTGTTGTTGATCACGGTGAGGTCCTTGGGCCCTTTGTCGATCAATGCGTGGATCAGCTCTATCGGCGCACCTGACCCTCCAAACCCTCCGATCATTACCGTTGCGCCATCCTGGATGGGCGCAACTGCTTCCGCCAATGCGGCGACTGTCTTGTCCATTGTTTCTCCTGTTCCTGTGCTGCCCGGGGCGGGCAGGGGTGATGGCAGGAAGGTAGGCAGCCGTATTCGGACGGGCGAGGAATGTTGTTCGGATATTGATTTTTGTTCAATTTGCACACAAAGATGTTCACATGATGAACAAATCAACAGACTTCGTCGCGTCTTTGGCCAAGGGGCTGCGGGTGATTGAAGCGTTTCACGCGGAAAAGCCGCGACTCAGCATTACTGACGTCGCGCAGGAAACCGGACTGGACCGGGCCACTGCCCGGCGCTGCCTGCTGACTTTGGCTGAGCTGGGATATGCCGATTACGATGGCAAATTCTTCTCGCTGACGCCGCGCATCCTGCGGCTGGGCGTTGCTGCGCTGGCCTCCATGCCGCTGCCGCAGATTGTGCAGCCCTGGCTGGACCAGCTTTCCGAACGGGTAGGCCAATCCTGTTCGGTGGCAATCCTGGAAGGGACCGAAATCCTGTACGTGGCCCGCGCCGCGCAGCGGCGGGTGATGTCGATCGGGCTGATGCCGGGCTCACGGCTGCCGGCCTTTTGTACCTCGATGGGTCGGGTGCTGCTGGCAGCCTTGCCCAGGGATGGAGCGAGGAAGATCATCGAACAGTCCGACCTGTCGCCGCGGACGCCGAACAGTCTGACAGGGGTCTCTGAACTGATGCAGGAACTCGACCATGTCCGGCTGCAAGGATATGCCCTGGTCGACCAGGAGGTCGAGCTTGGCCTGCGTTCTCTATCGGTGCCCATTCTCAACCAGCGCGGCGACACCGTGGCAGCGCTGAACATCGGCTTGGCCGCCTTGCAGCCGGGGGCGGCTTCGGTGGTGTCAGACTACCTCGAAGACCTTTTGCGGGTGCAGGCTGGACTGAAGCGGGTCTTTGGGTAAGCGGCCTGAAAGCGAAGGGAAAGGACGCGTTGAAAGGGAGCAGAGCGCGGGCGGGCAGCGGCGTTTGAATAGGCAGGGTAAAAAACAAAAGCGCCCCATTGTGGAGCGCTTTGTCGTTTTCTTCCAACCTCTTAAGAGGGAGGTTGGCTCCGGCGGTAGGGATCGAACCTACGACCAATTGATTAACAGTCAACTGCTCTACCGCTGAGCTACGCCGGAATGTGAGGCGTCGTATAGAAGGTCCAATCTGCGGCGTCCAGAGAAAAATTCGCTTTCCCCGTGATTTTTTTGAAGCGGTAAAATGCAGTGCGGAACAGAGCGGTCCAAGGTCCAACTCCGCCGTTTGGCAGCGGTCCGGACAGGGCGAGTTTTGTACGGTCCTAGCTGCTGAGAAACCCGCGGAAACTGCCAGGGAAACCCGCCGGGCAGTCAGCGGAAGGCATTAAAGCACATCCATGCGCACGGCGGCAAAAGCCCTGTGTTTTCATTTGCTTGGAAATGGCTCCGGCGGTAGGGATCGAACCTACGACCAATTGATTAACAGTCAACTGCTCTACCGCTGAGCTACGCCGGAACGGTCTGTGCCGTATAGCGCCCCCCGCAACAGGCGTCCAGAGGGGCGGGGAAAGTTTTTTGAAAAAATTCAGCGGCTCTGAAGCTCAAAGACAGCCGTAGCGGACAGCGGACCTTGCGGCGCTGCCAGAGCGCGGGCGGTGAGGTCCACCAGATGAGCAAAGACATTGCGCTCTGCAGCTTTCATCAGCGCAGACGGAGTATCGGTATAGATCTCCACTGCCAGCGCGCGGGCGGTTGCAGGCGTTTTCGCCAACGCCTGCAGAATCGCGGCCTCGCGCGATTCCCGGTGCGCAATCAGCCAGTCGAGCCGCCCGGCAGGATCTGTCACAGGCGCACCATGACCAGGGTGGAAGACGCGCCATTCACGCGCCCGCAGGCGGCGGCAGGACGCCATGAAATCGGTCAGGTCGCCATCCGGCGGAGACACCAGCGAACTGGCCCAGCCCATGACGTGGTCGGCGGTGAAACAGGCGTCACCCCAAGCAAGTGCAATGTGGTTGCCCAAATGCCCGGGAGTGTGGATCACTTCCAAGGCCCAATCGTCGCCTTGGATGATTTCACCGTCCCCAACGGCAATGTCCGGCGCGAAACCTGTGTCGATTCCCTCGCCGCCGCCGGCCAGCCCGTCTGCAGCCAGCTGTGCCATCACTGCGCTGCGCCCGGCCTCCGGCCCGCCGAAAGCAAAAACGGGTGCGCCGGTGGCCTGGCTCAGGGCAGGGGCCAGCGGGGAATGGTCCAAGTGGCTGTGTGTCACGATGATATGGCTGATCCTCTGGCCGGGCTGCACTGCCGCCAGGATCGCTGCGAGATGTGCTTGCGAATCCGGACCGGGATCGATCACCGCCAGACTGCGGCCGCCCAGCAAATAGGTATTGGTGCCGCGGTAGGTCATCGGCAGGGGATTCGGCGCCAGAATGCGGCGCAGGCCGGGTTCCAGTTCCTCAGCGTTCCCGGGGGCCGGGTTGAAATCATCTGGTGCCTGCATTGGTCTTGCCCCTCGTCTGTTTTCCTGGCCGGTTTGCACCCGGAGCATCTTTCCTCTTTTCCAAGCGCCCGATAGGTTTAGCTCATGTTCTTCAAATGGCTCAAACGATATATGCCGCGCAGCCTCTATGCCCGGGCCGCGCTTATCCTGGTGTTGCCGATCGTGGCGCTGCAGATCGTGGTTTCGGTTGTGTTCATCAAGCGCGACCTCGAGGACGTCACCGTGCAGATGACCGGGACGATCCTGCGGGAGGTGGTGATGCTGCAGCAGGTCATGGCTGGGGAGCCAAACCAGGAAGCGGCACTGTCTCAGGTTGCTCCGCTGCTTCAGCCGCTGAAGATGCAGGCCCGGTTTCTGGCGCCGGATGCTCCGCCGCCGCACAACGAGTTCACCTTCGACGAATTCTCCGGCCGGGTTGTGGGGAGGCAGCTGGAGGAATCGCTTCCGGCATTCCTGGCTGTCCGATTCCCTGCTGACAGCACAGTGCATATCTATTTCGAGACGGTGCACGGACCGATGGTGCTGAGCTTTGACCGCCGCCGCCTGACCGCTGCCGCTCCGCATCAGCTGATCGTTACCATGGCGCTGTTCGGCTTTCTGATGATGCTGATCTCCTTTCTCTACATGCGCAACCAGCTGCGTCCGATCAAGCGTTTGGCCAATGCTGCCGAGGCGTTCGGACGCGGGCGGGCGGTGCCGTATTCCCCGTCCGGCGCCCTGGAGGTCCGGGCTGCGGGCAGTGCCTTTCTTGATATGCGGGCACGGATCGAGCGCCAGATCGAACAGCGCACCCTCATGCTGTCTGGCGTGAGCCATGATTTGCGCACGCCGCTGACACGCATGAAGCTGGAACTGGCGCTGCTGGATGAGGAGGAGGCCGCGCCAATGCTGCGCGACGTCGATGAGATGCAGGCGTTGCTGGATGCCTTTCTTGATTTCTCCCGCGGTGCAGCGGTCAGCGAACCGGAACTGGTAGATCCGCAAAAACTGATCCGCACCATCGCCGCCGACTGGCAGCGCCAGGAAAGACAGGTGGTGCTTGGCGAAATGTCCGGTGAGGGCGAGGTGATGCTGCGGCGCCAGCCGATGCGGCGGGCGGTGGAGAATCTGATATCCAATGCCGTGCGCTATGGGTCGCAGGCGCGGGTCTCGGTGGCGCTGACCGACCGTTCGATGCGGATCCGGGTCGAGGACGACGGCCCGGGCATCCCGGCTGAACAGCGCGGGGATGCGGTCCGCCCGTTTACCCGGCTGGATCCGGCGCGCAACCAGAACCGGGGCTCCGGGGTCGGGCTGGGGCTGGCGATTGTGGCCGACACGGCGCGGGCCCATGGCGGCACTCTGCGCCTGGGCGAGAGCCTTAAGCTGGGCGGTTTGAAGGCGGATATCGTAATTGCCCGCTAAGCGGCCCTGGTGCGCGGTTCCGCAGGCGGGCCCGTTGCGCCGCCGCTGCAATGGGCGCACGCCTGCTTTTCCCAATTTTCTTTCTTTGCAGGTATCACCTGGATCCCGGGCAGCTTGCTCCGGAACGAAACACTGCTGGGAGTCCCCAAATGCCGCAGATTGATCCATTTGCACATTACCGCCGCGGGCTGGAAAGCCCCGTTACCCATCACTTGGCAATTACGCCCCAGAACGGAGTGGACCTGCCGGTCCGGCCCCGGGTGCTGCGGGTACTGACTTCGGGTGATCTGGTGCTGCGCGACGAGGCCGGCACTGTCATCACCTATGCCGTGGAAGCGGGCGAAACCATCGGTTTCTCCGCTGTCGGAGTTGAGGCCGCTGGAACCACGGCGACCGTTGCTGGGTGGTATTGAGCCAGGGCGCTCCGCCGGGGCCGCAGCACGCTGTCCCGGCTTGTCTGCGCAGGCCTGTTTAATGAAACAGTCCGTCTTGCACGCAAAAGCCTGTGCAGCTGCTTTGACAGGGTAATGCCCGGCAGATTGCAAATGACTGATTGGCAGGATGGTAGGCCCGGCAGGATTCGAACCTGCAACCAAAGCGTTATGAGCGCTCTGCTCTAACCGTTGAGCTACAGGCCCGCCATAGGCTTGTGGTTAGGAAATGGGGCGGGGGAGGTCAAGCGGTGATTGCAGGGCGGGCAGGTGAAACCGCCCTTGCGGACCGCTGCAAGGCTTCCAGGCGCAAGGTGGTGTTTTTGATAATCAGGTCGCGGCGCCGGTCGGGCGTGTGGCGCGACGGGTAGACGGCAAAGACGTCTTTGAGCGGTGCCTCGTAGTCAGGCAGTACCTGTTCATATGCGCCTGAGGCCAAATGCTCTTCAATCATAAAGCGCGGCGCGCGGGTAAATCCGGATCCGCTGCTGACAGCGCGCATGATCAGATCGGGGTCGTCAGCGGTGAACCCCACTTGCACCGGGGCCAGGTGCTCTTGCCCGCCGCGGCTGAGCGGGAAGAAACCTTTGGTCTGGTCTTCGTGGTGCTGAATGAACTTGAGCCGCTGCAGCTGCTCCGGGGATTGCGGACGGCCTTCGCGGTCAAGATACTCTGGAGTGGCAAACATGACGGTTTCCAGCGCCGAGATCTTGCGCCCGAACCCGTCGGTGTCGCCCAGTTGCCCGGTGCGGATGGCCAGGTCGTACCCCTCGCGCACCACATCGACCAGCCGGTCCTCCAGCCGCATCACGATATTCAGGTCAGGATGCTCTTGGTCCATGCCGACCAGCATCGGGCCGATCACGCTGCGGCCCAGGAAGGAGTTAACGCTGATCCGGAAGGTGCCGGAGACGCTGCCTTCCAGTGCGTCCAGTTCCGCAGTCATGCGGTTATAGCCCGTGAGCAGGGACTGAGCGTGGCTGTAGATCAGATCTCCGGCGCGGGTGGCATGAATGCCCTTGGCGCTGCGGTGCAGCAGCTGCTGGCCGATCAGGCCTTCCAGCTGCTTGATTTGCTGGCTGACGGCGGATTGGGTGATGCCGCGGCGCCGGGCTGCCTTGTTCAGGCTGCCTTCATCCAGGGCGATTGCAAAGGTTTCCAGGAGGGTCAGCCTGTCCATATCGATCCTATAAGCATTGCTGATAACTGGTATCGAAACTGCTTGGCTGCAAGAACCGGAACCGCAGGGTTATCTCCGGAATGCAGGAAAATTCTCCTCAATCGGATATCGGAGTTTCTTATGACAATCAATCGCAGGGTGTTTTTGACCGGACTGGCAGCCGCACCGGCAGCAGCGGCTGCCGCGGGCACCGCAGGCAGCGCATTTGCCGCAGAAGGGGCAGCCACTGCTGCGCCCGTACTTCATTCCTTTACTCTGGGGGATGCCAGGGTCACCGTTCTGCTGGACGGGCATCTGCCCTTGGGAACGCAGCTGTTCAACGGCTACGAAGCTGCCAAAGCCGAACAGGTGCTGGCACAGGGACTGCACCGGCTGCAAAACGATGCGCTGCAGATCCCGGTCAATGGCTATCTGGTCGAGCGTGCCGGGCAGACGCTGCTGATCGACACCGGCACGGCGCAGCTGATGGGGCCGGGGCTTGGCGCGCTGGGCGCTGGGCTTGCGGCCGCCGGGGTGGCACCTGAGGCCATTGATACGGTGCTGCTGACCCATATCCATCCCGACCACGCAGGCGGGCTGATTGCTGCGGACGGCTCTGCCGTCTTTGCGAACGCCGAGCTGGTGGCGGCGCAGCGGGAGTGGGACTTCTGGCATGATGACGCCATTCTGGCGGGCGTGCCGGAAAGCAGCCGCGGCTTCTTTGAAATGGCGCGCCGCTCGGTTGCGCCTTATGCAGACCGGCTGAAGCTGCTGCAGGGGGAAACAGAGGCCGTGCCCGGCTTCACCGCGTTGGAGCTGCCGGGCCACACGCCGGGGCATACCGGCTTCATGCTGGATGCCGGCGGCGAGGGGCTGCTGTTCTGGGGCGACCTGATCCACAGCACCGCTTTGCAGTTTGCTTTGCCGGAATGGACCATCGCCTTTGACACCGACCCGGCGCAAACTGTTCAGACCCGGCGGCAGATGCTGGACCGGGCAGCGGCAGACAATCTGCTGGTGACGGGCGCACATCTGGACTTTCCGGCACTGGGGCGGGTGCTGCGTCAGGGCGAGGCGTTTGCCTATCAGGCGGCCCCCTGGCAGTTCGGTCTCTGAGGCCCGGAAAACGTCTTGAAAA
>NZ_JWLD01000018.1 GCF_000813725.1 Leisingera sp. ANG-Vp | reverse complement strand
AGCCGGAGCTGCAGGCGGGGAGGTGGGAAGCAGTGTCAGCGGGCAAGCAGGCGTCTCCTATCGGCCTGGCGCGCGCCGCCCGGCTCCTTCTCCTCTGATAGGGGAATGCGGCAGCAATTTGAAGGGAAACAGGCGGGCGCCGGGCAGGGGCGCCCGCCAAAGAAATCAGCGCCGGCCGCGGGCCATGAAGGCCAGCCGTTCGAACAGATGCACATCCTGCTCGTTTTTCAGCAGTGCGCCGTGCAGCTTGGGCAGGGCATTGGCGCCGTCGCGGGCAATGTCCTCGGGGCTCAGGTCTTCGGCCAGCAAAAGCTTCAGCCAGTCGATCACCTCGGAGGTGGACGGTTTCTTCTTCAGGCCCTGCGTCTCGCGGATCTCGTAAAACTGGGTCAGCGCAGCGGTCAGCAGCGCTTCCTTGATGCCCGGATGATGCACCTCGACGATCTTCTTCATCGTCTCGGCGTCCGGGAAGCGGATGTAGTGGAAGAAGCAGCGGCGCAGGAAGGCGTCCGGCAGTTCCTTCTCGTTGTTGGAGGTGATGATCATGATCGGGCGGTGTTTCGCCTTGATCGTCTCACCGGTTTCGTAGACGTGGAACTCCATCTTGTCGAGCTCCTGCAACAGGTCATTGGGAAACTCGATATCGGCCTTGTCGATCTCGTCGATCAGCAGCACGACCTTCTCGTCCGCCTCAAAAGCCTCCCAAAGCTTGCCCTTCTTGATGTAGTTCTTCACATCATGCACGCGCTCTTCGCCCAGCTGGCTGTCGCGCAGGCGGCTGACGGCGTCATATTCGTAAAGACCCTGCTGGGCGCGGGTGGTGGACTTCACGTTCCACTCGATCATTCTAAGGCCCAGAGCCTCTGCAACCTGTTTGGCCAGTTCGGTTTTGCCGGTACCGGGCTCCCCCTTGACCAGCAGGGGACGCTCCAGCGTGACCGCCGCGTTTACCGCAACTTTCAAGTCATCCGTTGCGACGTATTCCTTAGTGCCCTGAAATTGCATGTCTTTCCCGTATCAGCCATGGTTGCCGTGTTCTTATCACGCTTTTAACCAAACCACGCCACTATTGTGTAGTGACATTCCTTCCCGTTAGGGATAAACGCTGCGGCAGAGGGGAGCCAATATGTTCAGGTACCAATTATGACCAGCATTATGGGCCAGACCGAAGGAGCCGAAATGAAGCAAGAAGTGTTTCTGCCGGACGACTACCGCCCGGCCGAAGATGAGCCGTTCATGAATGACCGGCAGCTTGAGTATTTCCGACGCAAACTATTGGAATGGAAGCAGGAGCTTCTGGCCGACAGCCGCGACACCATCGAGGGGCTGCAGGATAATACCCGCAACATCCCGGATGTCGCCGACCGCGCCAGTGAAGAAACCGACCGCGCGCTGGAGCTGCGCACCCGCGACCGCCAGCGCAAGCTGGTCGCCAAGATCGACTCGGCGCTGCGCCGCATCGACGAAGGCGAATACGGCTACTGCGAAGTGACCGGCGACCCAATTTCGCTGCGGCGCCTCGACGCGCGTCCGATCGCAACCATGAGCCTGGAAGCGCAGGAGCGCCACGAGCGCCGCGAAAAGGTCCACCGCGACGATTAACCGCCAGCCTTGGCGGCAGAAATACACGAATTCGGAACGCCGGGGCCTTTTGCTCCGGCGTTTTTTGTTCCATGTGGTTCAGGCGCAGAAGCTGCAGGGGCCCATGGAACTCAAAGGTTTGAAGATAACCGTAATCGGCGCCGGGATCGGCGGGCTGACCGCGGCGCTGGCGCTGCGGCGTCAGGGGGCGTCTGTCACCGTTTTGGAACAGGCCGAGGCGATTTCCGAGGTGGGTGCGGGGCTGCAGATCACGCCCAATGGCGTTGCGGTGCTGCGGGCGCTGGGGCTGGCGGACGATCTGGCCTGGTCCTCGCAGCGCGCCCGCGCGGTAGTGCTGCGAAGCCACCGGCGCGGCCGGCAGGTGCTGCGCCTGGACCTGGATGAGTACGCCGCGGGATTGAACTATTACTTTGTGCACCGCTCCGACCTGATCAATATCCTGGCAGGCGCGGCCCGGCGGGATGGTGTCCAGGTGCGTCTGCTGCAGAAGGCCGAACGGGTTGAGCCCGGGCCGCAGCCCATTGTGCACCTCGGCAACGGCGCGCATTGCGGCGGAGACCTGGTGATCGGCGCCGACGGGCTGCACTCGAAAGCACGCGCGGCATTGAACGGCGCTGATACCCCGTTCTTCACCGGCCAGGTGGCCTGGCGGGCAACGGTGCCCAACCACTTGAACCTGCCGCCTGAGGCGCAGGTCTTCATGGGGCCCGGGCGGCACCTGGTGGCCTATCCGCTGCGCGATGGCGGCCTGGTCAATCTGGTGGCCGTGCAGGAGCGCCGCGCCTGGGCGGAGGAAGGCTGGCATTTCAAGGACGACCCGGCCAGCCTGCGGGCTGCTTTTGCGGGCTTTGGCGGCACCGCGGCTGCGTTGCTGGAAGCGGTGGAGGAGGTGATGCTCTGGGGGTTGTTCCGCCACCCTGTCGCGGCCCGCTGGCACGGCGAACGCACCGCCATCCTGGGGGATGCAGCGCATCCGACGCTGCCGTTTATGGCGCAGGGGGCCAATCTGGCGCTGGAGGATGCCTGGGTGCTGGCCCGCTCCTTGCAGGAGGCCCGCGATGCGGACACTGGACTGGCTCTGTATCAATCCCGCCGCCAGGACCGTGCCCGCAAGGTCGTTGCAGCCGCCAGCAAGAACGCTTGGAAGTATCATCTGCGCGCGCCGCTCAGCTGGCCCGCGCATCAGGTTCTGAAACTGGGCGGCCGTTATGCGCCTGGCAAGATGGTCAGCCAATTCGACTGGATCTACCGCCACGACGTCACAGCCTGAGGCCAACGGGCTGAGGCCAGCGGGAGGCTCCCGCCCTTTCCGGCATCATCGGAGATGATCCCGGAAACGTTGGGCATGGCGCCGCGCAGAGCGCGGCGCAGGCCGCCTGGGAGCGGCCTTTAGAAGGCGTCAGATGTCAAGTTCGATCCAAACCGGCACGTGATCCGAAGGCTTGTCGCGCCCGCGCACTTCCTTGTCGATCTGGCAGTCGCGCAGCAGATCGGCGGCCTGCGGGGTCAGCAGGAAATGGTCGATGCGGATGCCGTCGTCACGGTTCCAGGCGCCGGCCTGGTAGTCCCAGAAGGAGTAATGGCCCGGGCCCTGGTGCCGCGCCCGGAAGGCCTCGGTGAAGCCCAGGTTGACGATCCGCTGGAAGGCAGCACGGCTTTCCGGCCGGTGCAGCGCGTCCTCGCGCCAGGCCTCGGGGCGCTTGGCATCCTCGGCCTGCGGAATGATGTTGTAGTCGCCTGCCATCAGCGCGGGCATCTCTTCCGCCATCAGTTCGGCAGCCCGCGCCTGCAGGCGCTCCATCCAGGCCAGTTTATAGGCGTATTTGCCGCCTGCGGCAGGGGTGCCGTCTGCCTCCAGTTCCACCGGATTGCCGTTGGGCAGGTAGAGGCCGCAGATCCGGATCGCCTGTTTGCCCACCACTGTGGCCTCGATCCAGCGGGCCTGCTCGTCGCTGTCGTCGCCGGGCAGGCCGCGGCGCACATCCTCCAGCGGCAGCTTCGACAGGATCGCCACGCCGTTGAAGCTCTTCTGCCCGTGGGTCTCGACGTTGTAGCCGCGCTCTTCGAACAGCTCGCGCGGGAAGGCTTCATCCACTGATTTGATTTCCTGCAGCAGAACGACATCGGGCTGTGCCTCATCCAGCCAAACCGGCAGAGCCTGCGCCCGGGCCTTGATGCCATTGATGTTGAATGTGGCGATTTTCATGGCTTGTCTCCGGCGCAAATTGCTGTATTCCGAGCCGATCTATCGCTGAATCAGCGCCTAGGGGCAAGCCCGATGCGTGTTTGGCGAATCACTTTGCCGACCCTTCGGGGACAGTGTTTTGCGCAGGTGAAAAATACCCTTCAGGTTGATTTATCTTATTTTGCAATATTGCCCGTGTGAATAACGCGGTGAATATTTTGTGGATTAATCAAATTAAATTAAAACGCTCAAAAAATAGTGAGTTGAAGTTAAAGTTCGCAATTTTAAAAATACAATGTGAAATTGCATTTTATATTTGCGCTGCGCGGTGCCCGTGCCAGCGTGGTGGAACCTTTTGTCACTAATGAATGGGGTTCCAAAATGACTGCTCAGCGTAAAATCAAGGACTTCCGTGCCATCCATCCGTCTGCAAGCGCCAGCTTGGCCGCAGGCGAAGGAGTGGAAATGTTCTCGTCGGGTTCGGCGCCCGAATGCACTGCCGGCATCAGCACGGGTGACGGCGTTTCGCTGTTCTCTTCAGGTTCGATGCCGCAGACAGCCGAATGCTGGACAGGCGGGGAGACCGGGCAGTTCTCCAGCGGCTCGGCGCCGGTGGCGGCGGGCGGAACCGCTGCAGGTGATCTGGTGCAGCTGTTTTCGTCGGGTTCGGCGCCGTGTTCTCAGGCAGAAGCTGCAACCGGGGATCTGACGGAAATGTTTTCCTCCGGCTCCGCCCCGGCTGAACGCTGTGACAGCGGGGCAGGCGAGGGCACAGAAATGTTCTCCTCCGGTTCCGCCCCGGCCGCCAGTGCTGAAACCGGGGCAGGCGACGGGACCCATCTGTTCTCCTCCGGGTCTGCGCCTGTTACAGAGGCGCGCACCGCTGCCGGCGACGCCACCCGGCTGTTTTCTTCGGGCAGCTGATCCGGACAGATGAACCGGACGCGGCCGGTGTGCAGCCGGCCCTGTCCCAGGCAGCCCTGTTTGACGGGCCGCCGCTGCGCCGCTTCCATCCGTAAGAGGTTCCCATGGCCCAGGTCATCCCGTTCTTCTCTCCAGCTGCCCGCCAGTCCCGGGCCTGTGCGCAAGCCGCGCTGATTGACAATTTTGCGCAGCACCGGCGCACGCAGGAGGACGTGTTCTGGCTCAAGGAGAACGCCGAACTGCTGAACATTCTGGAGTGCACGGGGGCTGAACTGCCGCTGGAAGCCCTGGCGCCCCTGCAGCAGTTTTATGATGGGGCGGCGCGCCACATCAGCTTTTTCCGGCAATACTACCGCTTTATCCTCTCGATCTGCCTGGACCTGGAGGATCTCGGCCTGCCGGGGCAGACCGGTGCGCAGCTCGCGGAATGGGTCTGCCGCAAAGGGCTGGCTCAGGCTGAACTCTCTGATCTGCAGCGGGCGGAGGCCCGCCGTCTGCTGGCGCGGCGCGGGGCGGAACTGCAGGATCACGGACTGGATGACCGGCTGCGCCGCTTTATGTCGCGCCCTCAAACCTTTGTGATTCCAAACAAAAAGGCGGCTTACGAACTGACCCATATAGTCTTCTACCTGTCGGAGTACGGCCGCCGCGATCCGGACTTGCCAGAGCCTGCCGTAACCAGCTTGGAATATGCCGGCCTGGTCGCCTTTCTCGATCAGAATGCGGATTTGCTGGCCGAGATCTGCACGGCTTTGCGCTATGCCGGGCGGGTTCCGCCAGCAGATTGGGAGGTTTGGCTGGATCGGCGTGTTTCCGCCTATACTCTCTCTAAGGGAGAATTTTATGGACTTCATGATGCTTATCACGAGTATTTTGTGGTCAACTGGCTCATGCTGCTGTCCGGGCGCAAGGCCTTCCGGCAGCCGGTTCCCTCCGGGGGCGTGCATGTGCCTGCCTTGCAGGGGGGAAGCATTTTGAGGAGCCTGTCTGAAGCTGTATTTGATGCCGGATCCGCGCGGGCCAGCTGGAGCGCAGTCAGGGCCCGCGCCGAGGCTATGCTGAGCGAGGAGGAGCACGGGCTTCTTGCCGCCGCTGAGCGCAGCTGTTCAGGTTTTGCAAGGTTTTTCGAAGGGTTTGCCCGGGCTGGCAGCGCGGGGGCGTTGTGATGGCGGCCGGGCGCAGCCAAGCGCTAGCGGGCGCGCTGCTGGTGGTCGCCTATACCGGGCTGATCGCCTCGGCGGATGGGATAACCAAGCTGCTGGCGGGCCAGTATGCCGCGGCCCAGCTGTACGCGCTGTCCGGCGCCATGGTCGCTGTTCTGTGCCTTCTGGCAGACCGGTTGCCTGCGTTGCGGGGCGGGTTCCGCACAGTCTGCCCGCGGGCGATGGCGCTGCGGTCGGGGGCGACCCTGATTGCGGCCGTCTGTTTCTTCTATGCTTTCCGGCTGCTGCCGTTTGCCGAAGTGTTTGTCTTCATTGGGCTGATGCCGCTGCTGGCGGGAGCGATGTCCGGGCTGGTGCTGAAGGAGCCGGTGCGCCCAGCGGCCTGGATTGCCCTGGCAGCCGGCTTTGGCGGCGTGTTGTTCCTTCTGCCGCACGGCGGAAGCAGCGGTCATTCATTCTGGGGCCACTTTATCGCCCTGGCGGCCGTGGTCTCGGGAACATTTTCCATGACAATGGCACGGTTTATCGGGCGTTATGAATCCAATTCGCTGGCTCAGGTATTCTATCCAAACCTGACGCTTTGCCTGGCGATGCTTGTCCTGCTGCCTTTTGTCTGGATGCCGATGCCGCTGACGGATGTTGCCTGGGCCGCGGGCTATGCGTTCCTGCTGTTCGGAGCGCGCTGGCTGCTGGTGGTGGCGCTGCGGCTGCTTGCCTCTTATGCGGTAACGCCGCTTATGAACCTGCAATTCATCTGGATGGCTGTGATCGGAGCGGTTGCGTTTGGTGAGTTCCCGCCTGCCACGACCTACCTCGGCGGCGCAATTGTGATTGCATCCGGCCTCTATCTGGTTTGGGACCAGTTCGCGCCTGCCTTGCCAGGGCTGCGCGGTGCCGGGCGGCTGCAGACGGACCCTTGATGTGAAGCCCGGAGGCGCGCAGCCGATGGGGTAGGCGCATCAGGTGCGCCGCCCGGGAAAATGTGCTTTCCGGGCTTTTCCCGCACCGCAAACCTCTAGGCATCGCCTGCCGGCGTCCGGTGTCAGATCGAGAAGGAGGTACCGCAACCGCAGCTGGAAGTGGCGTTTGGGTTTTCGATGGTGAAACGGGCGCCGATCAGCTCCTCAGTGAAGTCGATCACGGCGTTTTCCAGGAAAGGCAGCGAGACACTGTCAACCACCACCTTTTCTCCCTGGCCTTCGAGCACCAGATCGTCTGGCTTCGGATCGTCCAGGGCAATTTCGTACTGGAAGCCCGAGCAGCCGCCGCCTTCAACCGCAACGCGCAAGGCCTGGCCCTGGTCTGCGGCGCCGATCTCGGCCAGCCGGGCAAAGGCTCGCTCGGTCACTTTCGGGGGCAGTTGCATGGCATTTCTCCACAGGCTCATGTTGCAGCGCAAAGCATTATATAGAAAGGTGCAATTCAGGCGGCAAGATTGCCGGTGAAATTGTCTGGGAAAAGATTTCATATGCATGCGTCTTATGCCACATTGCCGGACCGCTGCCGCGGGCGGCTGGTTGCCGAGGAGGAAAGCTCCTTCCGATCCCCCTATCAGCGCGACCGCGACCGGATTATCCACGCCAGCGCTTTCCGGCGGCTGAAGCACAAGACCCAGGTGTTTGTTGAACATGAAGGCGACAACTACCGCACCCGGCTGACCCATTCGATCGAGGTCGGGCAGGTGGGCCGTACCATTGCCGGGGCGCTGGGGCTCAATCAGGAGCTGACAGAGGCTGTGGCGCTGGCGCATGACCTTGGCCACACGCCGTTCGGCCACACCGGAGAGGATGCGCTGCATGCGCTGATGGCGCCTTATGGCGGCTTTGATCACAATGCCCAGGCCATTCGTATCGTCACCCGGCTGGAACGCCATTACGCCGAATTCGACGGATTGAATCTCACCTGGGAAACCCTTGAAGCGATTGCCAAACACAACGGGCCGGTGGTGGGAGAGCTGCCCTGGGCGCTGGCTGAATGCAATCTCGCGGTGGATCTGGAGCTGCATACCCACGCCAGCGCTGAGGCCCAGGTGGCAGCGCTGTCCGACGACATCGCCTACAACAACCACGATCTGCATGACGGGCTGCGCGCCGGGCTGTTCACCGACGGCGACATCGCCCGCCTGCCGCTGATCGGACCCTGCTACGCCGAGGTTGACCGCCTCTATCCGGGCTTGGACGCGAACCGCCGCCGCCACGAGGCGCTGCGCCGGTTCTTCGGAGTGATGGTGGGGGATGTGATCGACACTGCCCGTGCGCTGCTGGCAGAGACCGGGGTGCAGTCGGTCGAAGAGGTCCGGGCGCTGGGGCGGCCAGTGGTGAAGTTCTCCGATCCGCTTTGGAATGATTTGAAGGAGATCCGTGCTTTCCTGTTCACCCGCATGTACCGGGCGCCCTCGGTAATGGACAAACGAGCCAAGGTCTCCAAGGTGGTTGAGGCGCTGTTTCCCTATTTTCTGGAGAATCCGCAGGAGATGCCGGCGCGCTGGCATGCGGAAATCGCCGCCGCAGCGGACCGGACCGCGCTGGCGCGGATTGTCTCGGATTACATCGCCGGCATGACCGACCGATTTGCCCTGCAGCTGCATGAGCGGCTGATCGGGGTGAAGGTGGAAGTCTGACCGGGCTGTGCCTCCAGAGGGCGTGTTCGGAGCAGGATGAAAGGAAAAGCGCTTGCGCCATCTGCAGGTGCTGCGCTGAAGTTGCGGGAATTGGCTGTAAGCCGTGCTATCATCTGGCCCTATGACGCGGACAGGCATCGGCGTTAAGGCGCGGGGAGGATAGCAAGGGGAAAGCCATGGCACGCTGGACCGTTACATTCACAGATAAGCCGGAAATGGACCGGGTGCGCGGCGACAAAAAGCGCCGCGACGCGCATATCGCCTTTGTGCGCTCACGTCCCGAGCTGCAGATCGGCGGAGCCTTGGCGATGCGGCCAATGCAGGACTTTCCCGGTGCGATTTGGAATGTGGAAGCGGAGACCCGGCAGGACGTGGAGCGGCTGATCCTGCAGGACCCCTATTACGTCGCGTCCTTGCGGACCTACAAAATCACCGAATGGGGCACCGCCTCAGCCATCCAGGGAATGCTGTCATGAACGCACCTCAGGAAACCCGCAAATCCGCGCCGGCACTGACCCGCTGGGCAGTGATGTTCCGCGATGCCCCCGCGATGATGGATATCCGCGCTGACAAGGCGCGGCGCGATGCCCATGTAGCTTACGTGCAGGACCACCCCGAGCTCCGGATCGGCGGCGGGCTGAAGCCGGACCCCGAGGGTGATTTCTGCGGCGCGCTGTGGATTGTCGAGGCCGAAGACCGGATCGAGGTGGAGCACCTGATCCATGGCGATCCGTTTTATGTGCCGGCCTTCCGCTCCTATGAGATCTTCACCTGGGGCAAGATCCTGGAAGATCAGACCGCGGTTCTGTGAGGCTGGCGCCGCGCCAGCGGCGCAATTTTCCTGAGGAAGAAAATTGGCCGGAAAATTTGAATTTTCCGGTGCGTTGCACGTCGCGGTTCCGGCTGCCCCTGCAATCCTGTTGACCCTGCCTGCGGGCCTAGGTATCCGCAGTCCTGAACATATGGGACGCCAGTTATGAACCTCTTTACCGACATCCGCTCGCTTGTGATTGACAGCCTGACCGCCATGACCGGCGAAGGCGTGCTGCCCGAGGGGCTCGATTTTGCCAATGTCGCAGTGGAGCCGCCGCGCGACGCTGCCCATGGCGACATGGCCACCAATGCGGCGATGGTGCTGGCCAAGCCCGCCAGGATGAAACCGCGCGACATCGCCGAGGCACTGGCCGCCAAGCTGGCTGCGGATGAGCGTATCACCTCGGCTGAGGTCGCAGGCCCGGGCTTCCTGAACCTGCGGCTGGCGCCGGGCATCTGGCAGGGGGTTCTGAAATCGGTCCTGGACGCAGGCACGGATTTCGGCCGCTCCGCCATGGGCGCAGGCAAACGCGTGAACGTGGAATATGTCTCGGCCAACCCGACCGGCCCCTTGCATGTGGGCCACACCCGCGGCGCGGTCTTTGGCGATGCGCTGGCGTCGCTGCTGGCCTATGCCGGCTATGACGTCACCCGCGAATACTACATCAATGACGGCGGCGGCCAGGTCGACGTGCTGGCGCGCTCGGTCTACTTGCGTTACCTGGAAGCACACGGCCAGGAGATCGCCTTTGCCGACGGCACCTATCCCGGCGACTATCTGGTTCCCGTGGGGCAGGCGCTGAAGGACAAGGTGGGCGGTGCCTATCTGGATCAGCCCGAAGACGTCTGGCTGGCCGATGTGCGGGTGTTCTCGACCGATGCAATGATGGAGCTGATCCGCGAGGATCTGGCCCAGCTCGGCATTGAGATGGATGTTTTTTACTCGGAGAAATCCCTCTACGGCACCGGCAAGATCGAGGCGGCGCTGGAGGCGCTGGAAGCCAAGGGGCTGATCTACCAGGGCGTGCTGGAGCCGCCGAAGGGTAAGAAGCCCGATGATTGGGAGCCGCGCGAGCAGACCCTGTTCAAATCCACCGACCACGGCGACGACGTCGACCGGGCAGTGAAGAAGTCCGATGGCTCCTGGACCTATTTCGCACCGGACATCGCCTATCACTACGACAAGGTCGAGCGCGGTTTTGATGAGCTGATCGACATTTTCGGCGCCGACCACGGCGGCTATGTCAAGCGGATGAAGGCGGCTGTGTCGGCGCTGTCCGACGGCAAGGTGCCGCTGGACATCAAACTGTGCCAGCTGGTCAAGCTGTTCAAGGACGGCCAGGAATTCAAGATGTCCAAGCGGGCAGGGACCTTTGTCACCCTGCGCGACGTGGTCGATGCGGTGGGGCCGGATGTGACCCGCTTCATGCTGCTCACCCGCAAGAACGACCAGGGCTTCGACTTTGACCTCGACAAGGCGCTGGAGCAGTCCAAGGACAATCCGGTGTTCTACGTGCAATACGCCAATGCACGGATCTGCTCGACCCTGCGCAAGGCCGGCGAGCAGGGGATTGCGGCGGATGACGCCACGCTTGCCGGCGCCGACCTCAGCCTGATCGCCGATCCGGCGCAGCTGGCAGTGGCCAAGAAGCTGGCCGAATGGCCGCGTCAGGTGGAAATTGCCGCCCGCACCAACGAGCCGCACCGTGTGGCCTTCTATCTTTACGACCTCGCCTCCGAGCTGCACGGGCTCTACCACCTCGGCAAATCGAACGAAGGTTTACGATTTGTTAACGAGAGCAGCCAATCGGCAACACATGCGAATTTGGCGCTGGCCCGGGCCGTTTCCGTTGTCATTTCCGCAGGTCTTGGTATTCTTGGCGTCAAACCGGCAGAAGAGATGCGATAACCGGAGGGGCTGGTCCCTGAGGGTATAAATCACACGTTCCGCCGGACTGAGGCAGTTCAAGAGACTTGGGGCGCGGCGCTGTTTGGGCGCCGCCGAACCGGGCAGTGAGGCGGAAATGGCGTATTTTGCGCAGGCGGGCCAGGAGCACGCCTATACACAGGGCGGTGCCCGGGAACAGGACACCGCAGCTGACCATTCTTACGGTCAGCCGTATTCCCCCCAGCAGTATACCGGCCCTGGCGCCGAACCGGATTACGGCTATGCCGACCCCTCCTATGGCTACCAGCCCGAAGAGCAAGGCGGGGACGCTCATGGATATGCCGCCTATGCGGCTCCGGCAGGGCTGCGGGCGCGGTTTTCCAGGACGCTGAGCCTCTTGGGGGCGGCCGCCTCGATCGCGCTGGTGGCTGGCGTCGGTTTCTGGGGCTACAAGCTGGTGATGCGCGATGTCAGCGGCGTGCCGGTTGTGCGCGCGGCTGAAGGCCCGATGCGCGAGCAGCCTGCCAACCCTGGCGGCACCCAGGCCGACCATCAGGGGCTGGCGGTGAACGCTGTGGCAGCGCAAGGCAGTGCCGAGGCCCCGGCCGAGCGGCTGACGCTGGCGCCTGCCGCGATTGAATTGACAGAAGACGACAAGCCGCTGCCGCAGCTGGCCGCCGAAGCTGCCCCGGAGGAGCTGCCTGCAGCTCCGGCAGAGCCCCAGGCTCCGGCAGCCCCGGGTGTGAGCGAAGACGCAGTGGCCTCATTCCAGAACGGTGATATCGACGCGCTTGTTGCGGAACTGGCGCGCGAGGCGGAAACGCTGTCCGCCGCGGTGCCCGCGTCCGCTCCGGCTCCTGCCATCGTGCAGCCGGAGCCGCTGCAGCCGGCGCTTGCCGCCGCCTCCGTCTCTCCGGCTCTGCTGAATGCGCCGGGTGTCAAGGTCTCGCTGCGGCCATCGGCCCGGCCCGCAAGGTTCAGCCCCGCTCCGGCCGCAGCCGCACCGGCGGCATCCGCGGCCACCGTTGATGTCGACCCGGCCACCCTCGCGGCAGGTACCCGCCTGGCGCAGCTTGGCGCCTATGAGAGCCCGGAAGTGGCGCGCGCCGAATGGGACCGAATCCAGGCCCGTTTCCCGGATTACCTCAGCAGCAAGCAGCGGGTGATCCAGCGGGCTGAAAGCGGCGGCCGGACCTTCTACCGCCTGCGGGCCATGGGCTTTGCCGGCTTGTCGGATGCCCGCCGCTTCTGCTCGGCGCTGGTGGCCGGCAATGCGGATTGCATCCCGGTGACCACCCGGTAATGATTAACCAGCCGTTAATCGTGTAAGTGAGATACTTCTTTTGCCCGGGCATACCGGGCGGTGCCTGCCGGTTCCTCCCCGGCGGGCTGCAAGCATCCTGAAACGGGTGCCCATGTTCCAAGGAGGAAGCTGGCAGGGGGGGCAGACATGGCTTACGGAGCCACAATCCTGGATGCAGAGGGTCTTCGCCTGACGGCGGATGAAAAGGCGTTTTTCCGCGACGCGGATCCGTTTGGTTTCATCCTGTTTGCCCGCAATCTGGATGACGTTGAGCAGATCCAGGCGCTGTGCGCGGATTTCCGCGAGGCGGTGGGCCGGAACTGCCCCATCACCATCGATCAGGAGGGGGGCAGAGTGCAGCGCCTGCTGGCGCCTTTGGCGCGGGAATGGCAGCCGCCGCTGGACCACGTCCAGCTGGCCGGCGAAGAGGCGGTGCGGGCGATGTACCTGCGCTACCGGCTGATCGCCCATGAGCTGCACACCCTGGGCATCGACAGCAACTGCGCTCCGATTGCTGATGTGGCCTGCGCCGAAACCCATCCGTTCCTGAAAAACCGCTGTTATGGCACCGATGCCGCTGCCGTTGCGCGGATTGCACGCGCCGTGGCCGCCGCGCATCTGGACGGCGGCGTGCTGCCGGTTCTGAAACATATTCCGGGCCATGGCCGCGCCACCGCCGACAGCCATTTGGACCTGCCGCATGTGGCTGCCCATCCCGCCGAGCTGGAGGACAGCGACTTTGCCGCCTTCGAGGCGCTGAATGACTTGCCGCTGGGGATGACGGCGCATCTGGTTTACGAGGCCTATGACGACCGCCCCGCCACCACTTCGCCGGTGATGATGCGGCTGATCCGCGAGCGCATCGGATTTGACGGGCTGATCATGACCGACGATATCTCGATGAAGGCAATGCAGGGCGCGCTGGCCGGCAATGCCCGGGCCTCGATTGAGGCAGGCTGCGATGTGGTCCTGCTGTGCAACGCCTCGCTGGAGGAGCGCATCAGTGTGGCGGACGCCGCAGGCTCGATGACAGAAGCGGCGCAGACCCGCGCAGACCGCGCGTTGGAGGCCCGCCGCCCGCCCGCTGCCCTTGACATTCTGGGCGCTGAAAGAGAACTTGCCGCCCTCATGGGCGGGCAGGTGTATGGCTGAGCAGTCACTTTTTTCGGAAGCGGATTCAACGGTAGAGCAGCGGCTGGCAGCCGAGGCTCTGATCGTGGATGTGGACGGGTTCGAAGGCCCGCTCGACCTGCTGCTGACGCTCTCGCGCACCCAGAAGGTGGACCTGCGCCGGATCTCGGTGCTGGAGCTGGCCAAGCAGTATCTGGCCTTTGTCGAAAAGGCCAAGGAGCTGCGCATCGAACTGGCCGCGGATTACCTGGTGATGGCCGCCTGGCTCGCCTTCCTGAAATCCCGCCTGCTGCTGCCCCCGGACCCGGAGGAAGAAGGCCCTTCGGGTGAGGAGCTGGCCGCCCACCTGGCCTTCCAGCTGGAACGCCTGCAGGCGATGCGCGATGCCTCGGCCCGGCTGATGGCCCGCGACCGGCTGGGCCGCGACTTCTTTGCCCGCGGCGAGGTCGAGACCGTCGCCCGGATCAAAACCGTTACCTATACCGCCAACTTGCTGGACCTGATGCAGGCCTATGCCCGCATCCGCACCAAGGATGACTTCCGCCCTTTCGTGATGGACCGCGACTCGGTCTTCACCATGGAGGAGGCGCTGGACCGGATGCGCCACCTCTTGGGCTTTACCGGCGACTGGACCGACCTGATCAGCTATCTTCCGGACGGCTGGCACAGCGATCCGGTCAAACGCCGCTCAGCCACCGCGGCGACCTTTGCGGCCTCGCTGCAGCTGGTCAAGGAAGGCAGGCTTGAACTGCGCCAGAGCGAAACATTTGCGCCCATTCAGCTGCGCAGCCTCGACGGGGACCATTGATGGAAGATCAGATCATGGACGGCCAGAACGCGGCAGGCCCAAGCGCCTCGGGCCGGACCGAGAACGACACCCTGTTCGATGCGCCGCCGATGGCCGAACAAGAGCGCATGGTCGAAGCCGTGCTGTTTGCCAGCGCCGAGCCGGTCACATTGCGCGACCTTGAGGGCCGCCTGCCGCCCGGCTGCAACCCGCGCGAGGCGCTGGAGCATCTGCGCAAGCGCTACGAGGGGCGCGGGGTGCGCGTCGTGCGGCTGGGCGATGCCTGGGCGATCCGCACCGCGCCGGACCTGGGTTTCCTGATGCAGAAGGAAACCACCGAGCTGCGCAAGCTCAGCCGCGCCGCGATTGAGACCCTGGCCATTGTTGCCTACCACCAGCCGGTGACCCGCACCGAGATCGAGGAAATCCGCGGCGTGTCCGTCTCGCGCGGCACCATCGACCAGCTGATGGAGATGGACTGGATCCGCCTGGGCCGCCGCCGCATGACCCCGGGCCGTCCGGTGACATTTGTTGTGACGCCGGACTTCCTGGACCACTTCGGCCTCGAAAGCGCCCGCGACCTGCCGGGCCTCAAGGAGCTGCGCGCCGCGGGTCTGCTGGAAAACCGCCCGCCGCCGGGATCTTTGCCGATGGGGCAGGGCGGCGACGAGGACGAAGAGCCGGAAGAACAGGCAGAACTCTTCGAAGAATGATGCCTGTTTGCCGCGGTGCGTGTTTCATTACAGCATTGTGACCGCGGCTTTCCTCAGCCGGACATGTGCTGCGCCCCGGAATTGTCTTAATCTCAATTTAATATATCGGGCAGGCAATAAACGGGGCTGAGGCAATGAACATCAACTGGATCATCAACATGGTGCTGCGCAAGCTGGTCGGCCGTGCCGTCAATGCAGGCATCAATGCTGGCATTGGTGCTGTGGCCAAGCGCGGCAAGCGGCAGGGGCAGGGCAGCCAGCCTGTGCAGCAGGCAGGCCGCTCACGCATCCCTTCGGTCAAGCCGGGGCGCCGTCAGGGCTGACCGGCTTGCGGCGCAGGCCAAGCGCTTCCGCGGCACCGGTAAGGGCCAGCAGCGCCGACAGCACAAGACAGCCGGCAAGCCCCCATTTGGCAAACAGCAGGCTGCTGCTAAAGGGGGCGGCAAAGACGCAAAGATAAGTCACGGTGCTGTAGAGCCCCATGATGGCGCCGCGCTGTGACAGGTCCAGCGCGGTCAGCCGCGCCACCAGCAGGTTGAGGCCGAGATGCTGGAACACACCCCAGACCACGGCGGCGCCCAGCAGCAGCGCATAGTTCGGCGCTGCGGCAGCCAGCAGCACGTAGCTGGCGGCAATCACCAAAAGCACCGGCGCTGTGGCGCGCGCCAGTCCCAGCCGGTCCAGCAGCGGGTCCAGCAGCACGGCCAGCCCGAAGCCGATTCCATAGAACAGCGGCAGCAGCCCGGCCTGGGTGGTGCTGTGTCCCAGCACTTGGGTGATATGGGCGCCGGTGAAGAAGTAGCTGCCGTAGAACCCCATCATCAGCAGCGCCGCAGCCAGCAGCCCGCGCAGGATCCCCGGCACCCGCAGGGCCGTCAGCGGCGAAGTCGCCCTGCCGCTGGGGCTGCCCGCCCCGCGCAGGGATACGGCTGCCCCCCACAGCAGCAGCGCAATGCCTGCCAGCGCCCCGTAAACGGCGCGCCAGCCCGCCAGGTCGGTGGCCCAGGCGCTGACACTCACCCCCAGCACCATCGACACGGTCCAGCCTGACAAAACCAGCCCCAGCACCCGTGCCTCGCGCCCCTTGGGAGCGATCACCATTGCCAGCGTGTAGATCGAGGGCAGGGCGGCGCCAGCCGCCAGCCCGCACAGCACCTGCGCGGCCGCCAGCATCCAGGCATCCGGCGCCGCGGCGCTTGCGGCAAGCCCCGCCGCCAGCAGCAGCAGCGCCATCCGCAAAAGCCTCCCGGCACCGATCCGGTCGCCCAACGGGGCCAGCAGCAGCGCTGCTGCCGCCACCCCCAGCCCATAGGCGCTGGCCGCCCGCATGACTTCTCCCGTCGTGGCATCCAGGCTTTCACTCACCGCCGTCACCACCGGCGACAGCAGGAGCGAGTTTGCGCCAATCACGCCAATGGCGCTCATCAGGATCAATATGGGGGTACGCATGGGTTCCGCCTTGAATAATGTTCAGGCATATTTGCTATGATCTGAATGACGTTCTGTGAAGGGTCAGGGCATATGACGAAGGAAAAAACAGATGGTGTTCGGAAAACAGCCGGGGCCACCCGGGTTCTGGATGCTTTGGACCGAAGAATATTAGGCGCGCTGAGCAGTGATGCGACGCTTTCCTACGCGGCGATCGGACAGGACGTTGGCCTGTCGGCGCCTGCCGTGCACGAACGGGTTAAACGGCTGCGTGCTTCCGGCGCTATCGAGGCCACCATTGCCCGTCTTGATGGCGCCTCAGTGGGCAAGCCGCTTTTGGCATTCATCCATGTGGAGACCGAAGGCTGGGGCGTGACAACCGCGCTTCTGGCGCTGCAGGAGATGCCTGAGCTGGAAGAAATCCACAGTGCCGCAGGCGATGCCAATCTGATTCTCAAGGTGCGTGTGGCGTCACCCAAGGCGCTGGAAGGCCTGCTGGCCCGGGTCTACGAGGTCGAATGCGTCCGCGGCACCCGCACCCATATGGTGCTGTCCACGCATCTGGACAGGCCGGTGCAGGCAGGCACGACCGAGGAATTGTCGGTTGGGGGGCCGGTCAAGCAGCCCTCTGGCCAATAGGCCGGGCACCGCGCTTCTGCCCGAGGGCGTGCGCGGCCCTCAGCATTTGTCAGGCAGGCGTTTTGAAATGCTTCGACAGCTTCAGCCCCTGGCCCTGGTAGTTCGAGGCAATGCCAGCGCCATATAGCTGCTCCGGCACCTCGGCCATCTTCTCATAGACCAGCCGCCCGACCACCTGGCCATGCTCCAGCACAAAGGGCGCCTCGTGGCACCGCACTTCCAGCACTCCGCGCGAACCGGAACCGCCGGCAGCATCATGCCCAAAGCCCGGATCAAAGAACCCTGCGTAATGCACCCGGAATTCCCCCACCATCGCCAGGTAAGGCGCCATTTCGGCAGCAAAGGCCGGCGGGATGTGCACCGCCTCGCGGCTGACCAGAATGTAAAACGCGCCAGGGTCCAGAATGATGCGCCCGTCGCTGGTGCGCACCTCTTCCCAGTATTCCTGGGGGTCGTATTCGCCGATGCGGTCCAGGTCGATTACGCCGGTATGCGGCTTGGCCCGGTATCCGACCAGGTCGCTGCCCGGCAGCTTCAAATCGACCGAAAAGCCCAGGCCGTCCTCGATCACTGCCTCGCCGTCCACCAGCGGCGTGCCCGCGTGCAGCATCTTCAGTTCTGCATCGCTGAGCACCGCCTGGCCGGTGCGGAACCGGATCTGATTGAGCCGCATTCCCGGACGCACCAGCACCGAGAACGACCGCGGGCAGATCTCGGCATACAGCGGACCGGTGTACCCGGGCTTGATACGGTCAAACTCTTCGCCGCCATCGGTAATGGTGCGGGTCAGCAGGTCCAGCCGCCCGGTTGAGCTTTTGGCGTTGGCCACCGCCGAGACATCGTCCGGAAGCGCCAGGCTTTCCATCAGCGGCACCACATAGACGCAGCCCTTTTCCAGCACCGCGCCGCTGGTGAGATCGATCCGGTGCATCTCGAACTCGCTGAGACGGTCCGAAACGCTGCTGCCCTGGCCGGCCAGGAAGGATGCGCGGACGCGGTAGGCGGTATTGCCCAGCCGCAGGTCGAGGCTTGCCGGCTGCACCTGGCCTTCCACCAGCGGCGCACTGACCGCAATACCGCCGCTCTCCAGCATCTTTTCAATGGTTTGGCTGGGCAATACGCCTGTCATTTCCTGTCCCCCTCCCGCGCCGGTTTCCGGCGATGCTGGCCTATCGGGGTGCCTTGCGCAATCGGCAAAACAGGCCCCGGACACGAAAACGCCCGGGTGATGAACACCCGGGCGTTTTCATATGGTCGGGCTAGCAGGACTCGAACCTGCGACCTTCCGTCCCCCAGACGGACGCGCTACCAGGCTGCGCCATAGCCCGTTGCAGAGCCTTCTAACCGTTTTCGCGGCAGGGGCAAGAGGGCGCGGCCAGATTTTTTGCAGCTTCTTGCAGAAATCCTGCCGGCCGAAGCAGTTACGCAGACCTTGCCTTTCCTCTGCTGTTCTGCGGAAAAGAAAACGGCGCGGACTTCGCGCCGTTTTCTACCGGCTGCACTTATGGCTTGCTTGCGGCCAGCGCCCGCAATTCATCGGCGCAGGCAGAAATCTCTGCCAGGGAATGCGGGGGCAGGCTGCGAAGCGCTGCAAGATGGGCCAGTACTCCGGGCTGCACGGGCGCCGGTTCATCCAAAGCGTCTTCCGCCGCGGGTTCCGCTTCCACCAGGAGTTCAGTTGCCTCCTCTTCTTCGGCAGGCTCCGGTCCTTCGTCATTTCTGAAGCCGGAGGCGAATTCCAGCGCATCCACCTGGCGGGCCGCCTCGTCCAGATCGTGCGGCGGGAAGGGGGCTGGGCTTTCAGCTTCCTCCACTGGCTCCGCCGCCGGCGGTTCGGCAGGACTGCTTGCAAACGGATCGGCTGCCGTGCTGCCAAAGTCCATCGGCTCCTCGGGCCGCAACCCTGCTGCTGCAACCAGGGTGTCTTCTGCCGGGGTGAGTTCCGCCGCCGCATCCGGTTCCGCTTCCAGAGCCGGCTCCGGCGTCAAGTCTGCTGCTGGTGCAGTCTCTTCACTTGCAGCAATCTCTTCTGCTGCGGCAGTTTCCATGCCAGCCTCAGGCCCGGTGGCGATGCCTGCTTCCATCGCCGGTTCCATAGCTGGATCAGGCTCGGCTGCGGACTCTGGTTCGGCTGCGGCTTCCGGTTCAGCTGCAAACGTCTCTTCGGCAATAGAGTCCGGGCCAGCTTCCTGTTCCTGATCCGCTGCCGGTTCTGCCTCTGCTGCGGGTTCGAAACCGGGAGCAGGATCGGGCTCAGCAAACGGTTGGGCGTCCAGGGTTTGCTCCGGCGCAGCATCAGCTACGGCCTCCGATGCAGGTTCAGCACCGGCTGCTGCATCAGCTGCCTGCTCAAGGGGGGCAGGCATTGCCGCCGGACCGGCCTCGGTTGCCGCTTCCGGCTCCGTCAGCGGCTCCTGTTCAGGCTCCGGTGCTGCCGTCAGTTCGGGCGCCTCTTCAGGCCCGGCGGCTGCGGGCGGCTGCAGCGGGCCGGCTTCTGCCAGGACATCAGCTGCGGGCTCTGCGGTAGTTTCTGGCTCGGGCTGGGAAAAACTCTCAGCGGGGGAGTCTGCAGCGGGTTCCGCCGGAATCTCCGTCCAGGGCGAGGCGCTTTCCGGCGCCGCGGCTTCCGGGTGTTCGCTGGCGGCAGAGACCGGAGCAAGCTCAGATTCGGCGGCAGGCTCCTCTGGAGCTGCGGGTGATTCTGCAGTTTCGGCCGGAGGAACGTCTGCAGCAGCCGCTTCAGGCGCGGGGTGTTCCGGTTCAAGCGCATCGGCATGAGACAGTTCCGCATCGCCGGCGGGCGCCGGCGGATCCAGATCCAGATCCATCTGCGGCTCCTGTGCCGCCGGCTCAGGCAAGCTGTCAGCAGGCTGAGGATCGGAGGCAGGCTGCTGCGGAGCGGCCTGCTGTGGAAAACCGACGACATTGCCGGCGTGGGCTTCATCGCCGCCAGCCTGCAGGAAGGCCCGGTCCTGTGCCGCCTCTTCATGCGCCAGGTCCAATGAGCTTTGCCAGTCGCTGCCCAGCTTGTCAGCCGGGGGCGCTTCGGCGGGGGGCTCTTCCGTGCCGGTGTCCAGCGGATGCGAGAACTCGGCTACATGAGCCGCGCCGTGCTCCCGCAGCATCGCCTGCACATCCTTGATCGGCAGCCCGTCGTCATGCAGCAGCTTCTTGATCCCTCCCAGAAGCAGCATATCCGCAGGCCGGTAATAGCGCCGCCCGCCGGCGCGCTTTACAGGTTTCACCTGGGTGAATTTGCTCTCCCAGAAGCGCAGAACATGCGCCTGCACGCCCAGCCATTCCGCAACTTCACTGATGGTGCGGAAGGCGTCCGGTGATTTCGACATGGCCTAAATTGTCCCGTTTACTTACGGTTGCCGTCTGCCACGCGGTCTTTCATCAGGTGGGAGGGCCGGAAGGTCAGCACGCGGCGCGGCTGGATCGGCACTTCTTCGCCGGTTTTCGGGTTGCGCCCGACCCTGGCTGACTTGTCCCTTACGCTGAAGGTGCCGAACGAGGAGATCTTCACCTGTTCACCGCGCACCAGGGCATCCGACATATGTTGCAGCATGCTTTCCACCAGCTGTGCGCTTTCGTTGCGCGACAGGCCGACTTCCCGGAAAACAGCTTCACTCAAATCCATTCTCGTCAGTGTTTTTTCGCCCATACCAATCCCCGTTGTTTGCCAAAGCATAGGGCGCGGGGAAATTCCCTGTCAATATCAATGAATTGCACGGGGGTGTTCGGGCGAAGATTCGGGCCGGAGGGTTACCAGCGCAGCACAACGGCGCCCCAGGCGAGGCCGCCGCCAATGGCTTCGGTCACGATCAGGTCGCCTTCCTTGATCTGGCCGCGCGCCTTGCCGACCGACAAGGCCAGCGGAATGGAGGCGGCGGAGGTATTGCCGTGATCCTGCACGGTTACCACCACATTGTCCATGCTCAGGCCCATTTTCTTCGCGGTGCCCTGGATGATGCGGATATTGGCCTGATGCGGCACAATCCAGTCGACATCGCCGGCGCTGAGGCCCGCGCGGTCCAATGCGGTATTCGCGGTGGAGGCGAGTTTTTCGACCGCGTGGCGGAACACCTGGTTGCCTTGCATGCGCAGGTGGCCGGTCGAATTGGTCGACACGCCGCCGTCGACATAAAGGAGATCCTTGTAGCGGCCGTCCGAATTCAGATCGGTCGACAGAATCCCGCGGTCCTTGTTGGTGCCAGGCATTTCCTGCGCTTCCAGCAGCAGCGCTCCGGCGCCGTCGCCGAACAGCACGCAGGTGGTGCGGTCGGTCCAATCCATAATCCGGCTGAACGTCTCGGCGCCGATCACCAGCACCCGTTCAGCCTGGCCCGACGCGATCAGCGCGTTGGCATTGCTGAGCGCATAGACAAACCCCGCACAGACAGCCTGCACATCAAAGGCAAAACCCTTGGTCATGCCCAGCTTGGCCTGCACCATGGTGGCAGCAGAGGGGAAGGTGAGGTCGGCGGTGGAGGTTGCCACGACGATGGCGTCCACATCCTCAGCCGTCAGCCCTGCATCCGCCAAAGCGCTCTCAGCTGCCTTGGCGGCCATATCCGATGTGGTCTCTCCCTCGGCGGCGAAGTGGCGGCGTTCGATGCCCGAGCGGGTGCGGATCCATTCATCCGTCGTATCCAGCTCCGGCATGGCTTCGAATTCCGCGTTTTCAACAACCCGTTCGGGGAGATAATGGCCAGTGCCAACAACTACCGCGCGTCGCGTCATCCGGTGCCTGCCTTGCTTTTAGTCTTTTTCAGTGGCCGTCCGCAGTTCGCGGGGGGCATTCTCATCTTGGGGAGCCGCGCCGGCAGATGCAACCCGGGCAGCCAGTTTTTCGGCAAATCCATGCTGGGCCAGCCGGAAAGCGAGCTTAACCGCGGCTGAAATTCCGGTGGCATCGGCGCCGCCGTGGGATTTTACCACAGTGCCGTTGAGGCCCAGGAACACACCGCCGTTCACCCGCCGGGGATCCATCCGTTTTGACAGCCGTTTCAACGAGGTAACGGCCAGCAGCGCGGCGATCTTTGACAGGAAGGAATACTGGAACGCCTCACGCAAAGCGGTGCGCATCAGGCTGGCAGTG
The DNA here is from genome assembly GCF_000813725.1 of Leisingera sp. ANG-Vp. Classification (GTDB taxonomy): domain Bacteria; phylum Pseudomonadota; class Alphaproteobacteria; order Rhodobacterales; family Rhodobacteraceae; genus Leisingera. The sequence goes on along the minus strand of NZ_JWLD01000018.1, from coordinate 22,313 downwards.
CCTTCGCCGGTTTTAATAGCAACATTGCCGGTGAAACCGTCCGTCACGATCACATCTGCGGTATCGCCGGGAATATCGCTGCCTTCGACAAAGCCGACGAATTCGAAGCTCGATTTCTCTGCATTGTCCGAAATCAGCGCAAACGCTTCCTTCAGCTCGGCCCGGCCCTTGTGCTCCTCAGTGCCAACGTTCAGCAGGCCCACCCGGGGGCGGGCAATATCCATCGAGTTGCGCACGTAAGAGGTGCCCATCAGGGCGTATTGCAGCAGATCCTCGGCATCGGCCTTCACGTCGGCACCGACATCCAGCATCACGTTGAAGCCTTGCGGATTGAGCGAGGGCCACAGGATGGCGATGGCGGGACGGTTGACGCCGGGCAGCTTGCGCAGACGCAGCATCGACAGCGCCATCAGCGCGCCGGTGTTGCCGCAGGAGACCGCGCCGCCGGCTTCGCCGTTCTTGACCGCATCCAGTGCCGACCACATCGAGGTGCCCTTGCCGTTGCGCATTACCTGGGAGGGCTTGTCCTCCATGGTGACCACTTCGCGGGCATCGCGAATCTCGACGCGGCCATTCAGCACGCGTTTTTTGGCAACAAGAGGCTTAAGCTGCTCGGCGGGGCCGTGCAGAATGAACCCGATATCCGGGTTCTTCTGGGCGGACATGGCAATGCCGGCCACCACAACTGCGGGGCCGGCGTCTCCGCCCATGGCGTCAACAGAAATAGTGATGCGGCCGGCTTCTGCCTGATTTTGATCGGGTTTACCCGTCATGCGAAAGCCTGCCTGGCATCAGGATCCTGTCCGTGGCTTACGCCGCGTCCTCATCGATCTCGATTTCGTCTGCAGCTGCGACGATTTCCTTATCGTCGTAGTGGCCGCAGGAGGGGCATACGTGGTGCGGGCGCTTCAGCTCGCCGCAGTTGCCGCATTCGTTCGGGTTCGCAGCAACCAGTGCATCGTGCGCGCGGCGGTTGTTGCGGCGCGATTTGGATACTTTGTTCTGTTGGACGGCCATGTCTCAACCTTTGTCTGTTTGGGCCTTGGGGCCATCCCCGCGGCTGGATTGCATTCGTGTTCGCTCGGTCTGACGTGCGTTTAGGCGCCTGCCCAAACATTGTCCAACCAAAAATTCCGATGAGCGCGCGAAAATACTGCGAATCTCCGGCGGCGCAAGGCGTTTTTTAAGGCAGCGGCGCTCTGCAGGCCAGATGCAATTTCCGCATGTGCGAAAAAACTGGTTCAGTCCTCATCTTTCAGCTGGCCGCGCAGCGCCGCAAGGCCTGCAAAGGGCCTGGCGTCCTCGTCCCGCATCGGGGCCACGCCGGGTTCGGCATAAACCGCTTCGCCCAGTTCGGCGCCGTCTTTGCGCGGGTAGGCGGGCAGATGCAGCGCCAGCGCCTCAACCATCACTTCGCCGGGATCAATGTGGGTGCCAAGCGCCTCAGTACTGTCATCCTCAGGCATCTCAACTTCACTGCCTTCGGGCGTTTCGAAGTTGGCGAGATAGGTCAGAGAGACCTTTTCGTCGATCCGCGTGCTCACCGGTTCCAGAGTGACCACACAGTCCTGCACAACCGTGGCCCCCAGTTCTCCGGTCAGCTGCCAGTCGCGCTTGCCGCGCGCCTTGACCGCGCCGACGAAGCGCAGCTTGCGCAGGGCGGTCAGCCCCAGCTCTGCTGCAATTGCGGCCAGTTCCTCCTTGCCGGGGGCAATTTCAAAGGCGGTCGGGCTGTTCTGCGGCAGATCCGCAACCCGCAAAGCGGTGCTCTCAGACATATTCGGGAACTTTCGTTTCTTGAACCGGAAGCGGTCATTAGGTAATCGGGTTCAAAGACGTATTCAAGCCGCACATTGCTGCGGCAGACTGGGGGGCAGTCATGTTTGCAAAGCGGTTTCATTCCAAGGCCATCCTGCGCGGCGCGGTTTTTGCGGTGGCGGGGCTGGCGCTGGCGGCCTGTGCCTCGGTCTACCGCAAGCACGGGTATGTGCCCGCGCCGGAGCTGCTGGCCGAAGTTGTGCCGGGGATCGACACACGGGATTCGGTGGCCGAGAGCATCGGGGTGCCCTCGTCGACCGGCGTGCTGAACGAAAGCGGATACTATTATGTTGCCACCCGCTTCCGTCACTATGGCGCAGCCGCACCCAAGCCGGTGGCGCGGGACCTGGTGGCGATCAGCTTTGACGCGCAGGGCGTGGTGCAGGCGATTGAGCGCTACAGCCTGGAAGACGGCAAGGTGGTGCCGCTGGAGCGCCGGGTGACCAGCTCCAGCGTCCAGGACAACACCTTCCTGCGCCAGCTGCTGGGCAGCCTGGGCAACTTTGGCCCCGATCAGTTCCTGCAGGAACAGTAAGCCGGCGTCACCGGGGCGTCACACTGCCTGTGCTAGGGGCTGAGCCGGGCAACGGGGAGGCTGTGATGGCACATCCGCAAACGCTTTTGAGCAAGGGGCGCTACCGCGCCCGCCTTGCGGCGGGGGCGGAGGATGTGGCGGCGGCGCAACGCCTGCGCGGCCTGTGTTTTGGCACCTCCGGCATTGATCAGGACGGTTTCGACGCTGATTGCATCCATGTGCTGGTGGAGGATATCCGCAGCGGCGCGCTGGTCAGCTGTTTCCGGCTGCTGGTGCTGGAAGGCGGAGGCGGTCTGGGCCGCAGCTATTCAGCGCAATTCTATGACCTCACCGCCTTGCAGGCCTTTCAGGGGCGGATGGCGGAAATGGGCCGGTTCTGCATCCATCCGGCGCGGAGCGATCCCGACATCCTGCGCGTTGCCTGGGGAGGGATGACGGCGTTTGTTGATGCCAATGAAGTGGAGATGCTGTTCGGCTGCTCGTCTTTTGCCGGCACGTCCGCAGAAGCCTATCTGGATGCGTTTGCGATGCTGAAGCACCGGCACCTGGCGCCCCAGCGCTGGCTGCCGCGGGTGAAGGCGCCCAATGTGTTCCGCTTTGCTGCCCGGCTGCGGCGCAAGCCGGATGCAAGAAAGGCAATGCTGCGGATGCCGCCCCTGCTGCGCAGTTATCTGATGATGGGCGGCTGGGTCAGCGACCACGCGGTGGTCGACACCCATATGAACACTCTGCATGTGTTCACCGGGCTTGAAGTCGGCGCCATCCCCGCGTCCCGCAAGCGGCTGCTCCGGGCCGTGGCCGGGGGGGATTGAGTATTTCCGGCAAGATGAAAGGCGAGCGTTGACGCGCCCTTGCAGCCGGTTTAGCTGGCTGGCATGGCACGTATTCCTCTTTTGCAGATGTCCGGTATCTCGCTGACCTTCGGCGGCAATCCGGTTTTCGCGGATCTTGATCTGGTGGTGCAGCCCGGCGACCGGGTGGCGCTGGTGGGCCGTAACGGCTCAGGAAAATCCACCCTGATGAAGGTGATGGCAGGGCTAGTTGAAGCGGACACCGGCTCGATCGTGGTGCCGCCGGGCAAATCGGTGGGCTACATGGAGCAAGACCCCAGGATGGAGGGGTTTGCGACGCTCGGCGATTTTGCCTCCAGCGGGCTGGAGCCGGGGGAGCTGTACAAGGTTGAGCGCGCGGGCGAAGGGTTGAAGTTTGACCCTGCGCGCCCGGTGGAGACCGCATCCGGCGGCGAACGCCGGCGGGCGGCGCTGGCCAAGCTGATGGCCGAGGCGCCGGACCTGATGCTGCTGGACGAGCCGACCAACCACCTGGATATCGAGGCGATCACCTGGCTGGAGAATGAGCTGAAGGCCACCCGTGCCGCCTTTGTGCTGATTTCCCACGACCGGGCGTTTCTGCGGGCTTTGACCCGGGCAACCCTGTGGGTCGACCGCGGCGAAGTGCGGCGGCAGGAGAAGGGGTTTGAGCATTTCGAAGCCTGGCGCGACAAGGTCTGGGATGAAGAGGACCAGCAGCGCCACAAGCTCAACCGGCTGATCAAATCCGAGAGCCGCTGGGCGGTGGAAGGCATCTCTGCCCGGCGCAAGCGCAACATGGGCCGGGTGCGGGCGCTGCAGGACCTTAAGGCGGAGCGCGCGGGCCAGATCAAGCGCCAGGGCACGGCCGAGATGGCGCTGGAGGCAGGCCCCAAATCGGGCCGCAAGGTGATCGAGGCGGAGGGGCTGGATAAGGCGTTCAGCGGCAAGCCGATTGTGCAGAACTTCTCGCTGAAGGTGCAGCGCGGCGACCGGGTGGCCTTTGTGGGCCCCAATGGCGCGGGCAAGACAACGCTGCTGAAGATGCTGCTGGGCCTGGAAGACCCGGATGCAGGCTCGGTGAAGATGGGCACCAATCTGGAGATTGCGCTGTTCGACCAGACCCGCGATCAGCTGGATGGCGATTCGACTCTTTGGGAGAATCTGACCGCAGACCCCTTGCTGGGGATTTCCGGCAAGGCGGATCAGGTGATGGTGCGCGGCCAGCCCAAGCATGTGGTGGGCTACCTCAAGGAATTCCTGTTCGACGAACGCCAGGCGCGGGCTCCGGTGCGGTCCTTGTCGGGCGGCGAGAAGGCGCGGCTGCTCTTGGCGCGGCTGATGGCGCGGTCCTCGAATCTGCTGGTGCTCGATGAACCGACCAACGATTTGGATGTGGAAACACTGGACCTGCTGCAGGAGCTCTTGGACAATTACGACGGCACCGTGCTTCTGGTAAGCCACGACCGGGATTTCCTGGACCGGGTGGCGACCACGACAATCGCCATGGAGGGCAATGGCAAGGCCGTGGCCTATGCCGGCGGCTGGAGCGACTACATTGCGCAGCGCGGGCCGCTGGAAATTGCGGCCAAGCCTGAGAAGGTGAAGCCTGCCAAGCCGAAAGCAAAGCAGGAGAGCCAGCCCAAGGATGGCCTGAGCTTCAAGGAGAAGCACCGGCTGGAGGCGCTGCCTGCTGAGATCGAGCGGCTGGAAGCGGAGATTGGCAAGCTGCAGGAACTGATGGCGGATCCTGAACTGTTCACCCGCGAACCGGTCAAGTTCAAAAAGGCGACCGAAGCCTTGGTGGAACGGCAGGAAAAGCTGGCCGCGGCCGAAGAGGAATGGCTGGAGCTGGAAGAGAAGGCCGGCGGCTGAGCCGGCTGAGGCCGGGTCTTCGGGTAGGGCAGTAAAGCTGACCAAATGTTTCGCGCGCGAAACATTTGGTCAAAGGTGTTGCCGTAAATATTTGTAATTAATTAATAAAAATGAAGATCCGGTTGCGGCGGCGGGCACCGGCTTAACAGCTGTCTGGACCTGCGTCAGAAGATACCAGCGGGCGGGCGGGGTTGCCGCCTACTGTGGCGCCGGGCGCAACATCGCGGGTTACAACGGCACCGGCGCCGACGATGGCGCCGTCGCCGATGGTGACGCCGGGCATCAGGATGGCGCCGCCGCCGATCCAGGCATCTGATCCCAAGGTGACGGGATAGGCGATTTCCAGCCCCTGAGCCCGCAGCGCCCTGTCCGTGTGGTGCTGGGCGCAGTAGATTTGCACATTCGGACCCAGCATGGTGCCGTCGCCGATTGTCACCGGGGCAGTGTCGAGAATGGTGCAGCCGGCGTTCATGTAAACGTTTCTGCCAAGCGTAATATTGATTCCATAGGCGCAGTGGAAAGGCGTCTCGATCAGGCAGTTTTCGCCGTGGCTTGCAAAGAGGGCGACCAGGGCAGGGCTGAGTTTCTCAGCCGGATCAGGGGGCGCCATGTTGTGCTGATGCACCGCAACCCGGGCCTGGTGGCGCAGCGCCGCCAGTTCGCTGTCCAGGCAGCAGTACCACGCGCCTGCCTGCATTTTCTGCCGTTCGGTTTTGGTCATCGGGGCCTCCCGGCCAGGAGTGAAGGGCTGGCGGGCGGGATTGTCAATCGCCGGGGGGGCTCCCGCGCCCGCGGGCGTCTTGGCTGCGCCAAGGCGCCTTAGTGCGGCCTTGGGCCGGGCGCCGCTGCGCGGCGCCGGTTTTTTGCTGAGAAGCGCTTCAGGGGCAGGTTTGCCTTGAAGGCGCCTGTCCGAGTGTGTGCCGCTGGCTGCGCGTCAAGGGTGAACCGTGCTGCGCACGGCGGCTGCGCCGCCCTTGACCCGCAGCCAGCGGAAGGGGATCAGCGCATGCGGAGTGCACCGTCGATGCGGATGACCTCACCGTTCAAGTAGCCCATCTCGACGATGAAACCGGCCAGGCGGCCGTATTCGCGCGGGTCGCCGAGGCGGGCAGGATTCGGGACATCGGCGGCGAGCTGCTGCTGCACCTCTTCGGGCAGCCCTGCCAGCATTGGGGTCATGAAGATGCCGGGGGCGATGGTCATGACCCGGATGCCGGAGGAGGCAAGATCCCGTGCCATCGGCAGGCACATGCCGGCAACGCCGCCCTTGGAGGCAGCATAGGCAGCTTGGCCTTTCTGCCCGTCGAAGGCGGCGATGGAAGCGGTGTTGATAATCACGCCGCGGGCGCCGTCATCCTCAGGCTGGTTCCTGGCAATCTCCACCGCGGCAAGACGGGCCACGTTGAAGGTGCCGACCAGGTTGATGTCGATGGTGCGTTTGTAGGCGTCGAGCGGATGCGGGCCGTCCTTGCCAACGGTCTTGGCGCCGATGGCAATGCCTGCGCAGTTCACGCAGGCGGTGATCCTGCCCATCTTCTCGGCAGCATGGGAGATGGCGTCAGAGACAGACTCTTCGCTTGTCACGTCAGTCTGCGCGAAGTGGCCGCCGATCTCCTGCGCGACTGAGGTCCCGCGGTCTGCGTCCCGGTCCAGGATCGTCACTTGGGCGCCCTGTTCCGCGAAGTAGCGCGCGGTGGCTTCACCAAGGCCGGAGGCGCCGCCGGTGATGACGGCAGCGGTGTCTGCAAGTTTCATGAGCGGGGCTCCTCCCGGTTATATGAACGTGTGTTCATATAATGCGGGCATACCCCAGCTGTCCAGCGGGACGGCGCGTCGCAGCGCGGTCAGGCCGGGGACATCAGCTTGCGGTCCAGTGCCGCCAGCGGGCGCAGCAGGCGGCCGAGCGGCGGCCAGTAGCCCCAGGTGCCGCCCAGACGGTGCAGTTTTGCGCCTGTGCCCAGCTTGAAGCGGGCCAGGCCGGGCGCGTCCTCAGTATTGATCAGGCCGAGGTCGAGCCGGGAGATGCCCTTGGAGGCGAGCCAGGACATGGCTTCCCACATCAGCAGGTTATGGGCGCTGAGCTGTTTTCCAAGCGCCGTGGTGTGGGCGATATGGTAGGTGGCGCCGGTGCCGTGGGTGAGGATCAGGATGGCGGCCACCGGTTCCTTGCGGTCAAAGGCCTGAAACAGTTTGGCCTGCCCCTTGTTCACCTGGGCATAGGCCAGTGTCAGGCCGATGGGCCAGCTGCGGTAACGGCGCCTGGCCTGCTGCCTGGCCTCGGCTTGAAACAGCCAGTGGGCAGGGGCGACGGGCAGGTTCTGACGGGTGAGACGGAGGCCTTGCGCTTCGCCGTGCTTGAGCCGGTTGCGCCATTTCTGATGCAGCGCAGCACGGCGCTGTTCGGGATCGCCGGTGAGGTCCAGCAGGGCTGCATGGGCAGGGCTCATCAAGGGCACGGCACCGCAGCGGGCGAGGTCCGGGACGGGAGATTCCGGCGACAGGACCACCGGCGTGCGGTGCAGCCCGTGTTCCTGCAGCAGTTCCAGCAGCCGCAGCGGCTTATGGAGGCGGGCACGGTTGACCATGGCGGCGCCGAAGCCGCCGGGAAAGCGGCGGTGCAGAACCAGCGTTTCCTCCAGGGCATCAAGGATCAGCGGCTGCTGGCCGCAGGCCTGCAGGGCGCGGGCAAACTCCGGCGTTTGCTGGATGGCGCGTGGGTGTCCGGCGGAGGAAGCATGGCGGGGCATTGCAGCGGCATGGGCAAGATCGAACATGACACCATTTACCGGTTGGAAACCTAAATCGTGGTTAATGAAAGGATGAAAAAAACAACGAAAGTTATGGGGCAATCAGCGCCGTCGCCGAGGCTGACAAAAGCGGCTGCCCTGCTGATTGCCACCGGCCTGTCGGTGCCGGTATTTGTGCTGCTGACTCTGCTGGAAAGCCTGCTGTTCTAAAAGCTGGCAGAGGCTCCCGCGCCCGCAGGCGCCTTGGCTGCGCCAAGACGCCTTTATGCAGCCTTGGGCCGGGCGCCGCTGCGCGGCGCAGGATTTTTGCTGGGACGCGCTCAGATGCAGGTCTGCTCAAAATGCTTTTGTATGCGGATTCAGGCCAGCCAGGTCTCAAAGCTGAACAGTGCAGCGCATGGCCGCACAGCGGCTCTTGATCCGGGAATGGCTTGATTTGACGATGGCGAATAAGGCGCACTTGCGCCGCGCGGCAGCGCGGCGCCACGCCCAACCATGAAGGCCCATCTTCGATGGGGCTGGAATGGGCGGGAGAGCTTTCCGGAAAAGGAAAGGGGAGCGCGGCGGCTCCCCTCATATTGTCTTTGCCAGGCGGATCAGCCGTCCAGCTTCACCAGCGCGTGGCGCTTCTTGCCTGCGCTCAGCTTGATCGGCGATGACAGCGCGCCTGCGTCGATCATCAGGCCTGCATCGGTGAGCGGCTGGTCGTCGATTTTGGCGCCGTTCTCGGAAATCAGGCGCTTGGCGTCCTTGCCGGATTTGGCAAGGCCGGATTTCACGATCAGCTGTACAATCGAGATGCCGTCGCCGAGGTCGGCAGGGGACAGCGACAGGGTGGGCAGGTCGTCACCCACGCCGCCCTTTTCGAACACTTCGCGCGCGGTGGCTTCAGCTGCGGCTGCCGCTTCGGCACCGTGGCAGAGCGTTGTGACCGCATTGGCCAGGATCACCTTGGCGGCGTTCACTTCAGATCCCGCCAGCGCGCCGAGGCGTTCGCATTCCTCTACCGGCAGCTCGGTATAGAGCTTCAGGAACCGGCCCACATCGGCGTCGGTGGTGTTGCGCCAGAACTGCCAGAATTCATAAGGGGAGCGCATCTCGGAGTTGAGCCAGACCGCGCCGTCCTGCGATTTGCCCATCTTCTTGCCGTCCGAGGTGGTCAGCAGCGGCGAAGTCAGGCCATAGATCTCATTGTCCAGCACCCGGCGGGTGAGGTCGATGCCGTTGACGATATTGCCCCATTGATCCGAGCCGCCCATCTGCAGGATGCAGCCGTAGCGGCGGTTCAGCTCCAGGAAGTCATAGGCCTGCAGGATCATGTAGTTGAATTCGAGGAACGACAGCGACTGCTCGCGGTCCAGCCGCGATTTCACGCTCTCAAACGACAGCATCCGGTTGACCGAGAAATGGCGGCCGATGTCGCGCAGGAATTCCAGGTAGTTCAGCCCGTCCAGCCATTCGGCGTTATTGAGCATCAGCGCCTTGTTGGGGGCGTCGGTGTCATAGTCGATATAGGCCGAAAACACCTTTTTGATGCCCGCGATATTGTCGTTGATCGCAGCCTCATCCAGCAAGGGCCGCTCATCGGCGCGGAAGGAAGGGTCGCCCACCTTGGTGGTGCCGCCGCCCATGAGCGTGATCGGCTGGTGGCCGGTCTTCTGGAACCAGCGCAGCATCATGATCTGGATGAGCGAGCCGACGTGCAGCGATTTTGCTGTTGCGTCAAAGCCGATATAGGCCGGGCGCACACCGCTGATCAGGGCGTCATCCAGCCCCTGGTAATCGGTGCAGTCCGCGAGGAACCCGCGTTCCATCATGACTGCGACGAAATCCGATTTCGGTGTGTAGGTCATAACATGCCTCGGTCTATAGGTTTTGCATCATGCCCTATAAATCGCATCGCCGCCGGTTGGAACCTGTTTTCCCGGCAAATGTTGCGCGGTAGTATCGGCGGCAACGGGCGGGACGGCCCGGTGTGTTGGAAAGGCAGGGGCGATGAGCAAGGCCATTGCAAAAACGGGTGCGGTGCGGGCGCTGGGCGCGATGAGCGGCACCTCGCTGGACGGGGTGGATGCAGCTGTGGTGGTGACCGATGGCGAACGCATCCACGACTTTGGCGAAAGCAGCTACAGAGAATACACGGATGCGGAACGCAGCGTGCTGCGCGCGGGACTGGGCCAGTGGACCGGACCCGAGGTCGAGGCCGCGGCCAAGATCTGCGACGCGGCCCATGCGGCAGCGCTGGCGGAGTTCGGGGACGCGGACATCATCGGCTTTCACGGCCAGACCCTGGCCCATGCGCCGCGGCTGCAGGGCACGCTGCAGGTCGGTGACGGTGCGGCATTGGCGGAGCGGCTGGGCAAGCCCGTGGTCTGGGACTTCCGCTCTGACGATGTGGCGATGGGCGGCGAGGGGGCGCCGTTGGCGCCGTTCTTTCACTTTGCTTGCGCCAAATACATCGGCGCCGAACAGCCGCTGTGTTTCCTGAATCTGGGCGGCGTGGGGAACCTGACCTATGTGGATCCGCGCTTTGACAGGCCCGAGGAGCCAGGCGCACTGCTGGCATTTGACACCGGCCCGGCCAATGCGCCGGTCAATGACCTGGTGCAGGAGCGGCTGGGCATTCCTTGGGATGCGGATGGCAAAGTGGCGTTGTCCGGCACCGTGGAGACCGGCGCGCTGGAGCTGTTCCTGGCCGAGCCCTATTTCGCGAGAATGCCGCCCAAGTCGCTGGACCGGAATGATTTTGCCGAGATGGTCACGCTGGTGCGCGAGCTGAGCAATGCCGATGCGGCAGCCACCCTGACAGCGATGTGCGCGGCTTCGGTTGCCCAGGGAATGCAGCATTGCCCGCAACCTCCGGAGGTGGTGCTGGCCACCGGCGGCGGCCGCCGCAATCCGGTGCTGATGGAAATGCTGCGGGTGTCGCTCGACTGCGCGGTGAAGCCGGTCGAGGACGCTGGGCTCGACGGCGACATGCTGGAGGCGCAGGCCTTTGCCCATCTGGCGGTGCGGGTGGCGCGCGGGATGCCGACCTCGGCACCGGGTACCACCGGGGTGAGCGCCAGTGTCGGCGGCGGGGTGGTCAGCGTGCCTGGGGCGGAGACGGATGGCTGAAGCCGGCAGTCTGGAAACCGACGGGCGTGTCTGGCTGCGCCAGGTTCTGCATCAGGAAACCTTGGAAAAGCTCGGCAAGCTGTACACGGGCATGGGTCAGACCGGGGAGCGGATTACAGCATTGGCGCCCTTTGATGCGCCCGAAATCCGGCAGGCGCTGAGCGGGTTTTTGCCGGATGCCTTTGCCACACGGGCTGTTGCCTTTGACAAGTCCGGCGGCCGGAACTGGGCGCTTCCCTGGCATCAGGACAGGGTGATTGCTGTCAGCGAACGGCAGGAAACGCCCCATGCAAAGAACTGGTCCCGCAAGTGCGGAACCTGGCATTGCGAACCGCCGGAAGCTGTTCTGCGCAGCATGCTGTTTGTCCGGCTGTATCTGGACAATGTGTCAGAACGGACCGGTGGGATGCAGATGGCGCTTGGCAGCCATACACGCGGCGTTCTTCCGAAAGACGAAGTGCGGTCTTTGGCTGAACACTGTGTTCAGGAGACCGAGCACGCCCAGCGCGGGGATGTGCTTGTGATGAATATGCTGCTGGTGCACCGTTCTTTGCCCGCGCAATCGCAGCAGCTCCGGCGCGTGATCCGAGTGGACTACGCCAACAGAGCGCCTCCTGAGCCTCTGGAATGGGCCATGCAGGGTCAGCCTGAGTGCTGACCCTGCAAGATCAGCGTGCCAGCTGCTTCACATAGTCCGCTGTGAATTCTCCATACCCGTTCGACGTCGACTTCAGGTGCGCCTGGGTAATCGCGTGGAAGGCAGGCAGCTGGTGGAAAGGCACGTTCGGGAAGGAATGATGCTCAGCGTGGTAAGGCATGTTCCAGGCCACGAAACGCACCAGCCGGTTGGTGAAGGTGGTGCGGGAGTTTTCCAGCATATTGGCGACAGAGGGACAGAGACCGTGCTCTGCCAGCAGATAGGCGCGCAGGGCAGGTTGGCCGATCAGCAGCGGCACAATCCAAAGCCACAGCACCAGGGGCGAGACCAGCAGGCTCAGCAGCGCTGCGGCGTAGATTGCCAGCAGCAGCCGGGCTTCCAGCCGCATGTCCGCGTGGCGGCGTTCCGGCAGGTAGGGTGAGCTGATGGTGCCAAAGGCATTGCGCCAGATGGTCTTGGCCATGCCTTTCCAGTAACCCCAGCCGCTCAGGTACATGATCCACTGGGCGAAGGTTTCAGGCCGCCCGCCATGCTCCAGTTCCGGGTCGCGCTCCGGGTCGTTGGTGAACTTGTGGTGCGCCAGGTGGTAGTAGCGGAACCAGACGAAGGGCAGGGCGATGGCCAAGGCGCAGAAATGGCCCGCAGCCTCGTTAATCCAGGCGCTGCGGAACGGCGTTTTGTGGGTGCATTCATGCGACAGCGTGAACAGGAACACCAGCAGCACGCCCTGCGGCAGCATCAGCAGCGGCCACAGGGGGACCTTCACCGCGATCCCCAGCATACACAGAGCCAGAGCCCCCAGATACAACGCCAGGTGGCGCAATCCTGCGGCATCGGAACGTTTGGTCAAACGGGATTTGGTTTCAGCGGGCAGCGCTTTGATCAGCGCGGTGTGGTCGAATACATCAGACATAATAGACAGTATTGTCCAGTGCCTTGATTCGCACAAGAGTTCCGGACTCAGCCGCGCGGAATGTCGAACCCGGGGGCGGCGAGTTCAAAACTCTCGAACTGAAAGCCGGGGGAGACAGTGCAGCTGACCAGCGTGTATTCCCCGGTGGTGCGGGCTGCCTGCCAGTGGCCTTCCGGCACGATCAGCTGCGGCGCGCCCTTGGCCAGATCCGGGGTCAGCAGGTGGTCCTCTGCCGGGCCCTCACCGGTTGCCGCCATGGACAAAACCAGCGGGGCACCTGCGTGGTAGAGCCAAATCTCGGCAGCGTCGACGCGGTGCCAGTGGCTGCTCTCGCCTTCCTTTAAAAGGAAGTAAATACAGGTGCCTGTGGGGCGGCCTTCATTCGATGCGCGCCAGGTTTCCTTGTACCAGCCGCCCTCGGGGTGCTGCTGCAGGCCCAAATCGGCGATGATCTGATCCGCGGTCATTGCTGCTCTCCCTGCATTGGCGCTGGTAAATCCGTATCCCAGCCATATGTTTGGGCCATGACACTCACGATCCCCTTTGACAATACTTATGCCGCCCTTCCGGAGGGCTTCTACAGCAAACTGCCGCCGCAGCCGGTGAAGGCGCCGAAACTTGCGGCCTTCAATGAAGATCTGGCAAATACCATGGGCGTCGCGCCCGGCGAGGCAGCGGAAATGGCCGAGGTCTTTGGCGGCAACCTTGTGCCCGAGGGGGCGGAGCCGCTGGCGCAACTTTACTCCGGGCATCAGTTCGGCACCTACAATCCGCAGCTGGGCGACGGGCGTGCGATCCTGCTGGGGGAGGTTGTGGGGACCGACGGCAAACGCCGAGACATCCAGCTGAAGGGCTCGGGCCGCACGCCCTATTCGCGCAATGGCGACGGGCGCGCCTGGCTGGGTCCGGTTCTGCGCGAATATGTGGTGAGCGAGGCGATGCACGCACTTGGCATTCCCACCACCCGTGCACTGGCCGCGGTGGAAACCGGGGAAACCGTCTGGCGCGAGGGCGGCATGCCGGGTGCGGTGCTGACCCGGGTTGCGGCAAGCCACCTGCGGGTGGGCACGTTTCAGATCTTTGCCGCCCGCGGCGACAAGCACAGCCTGCAGCAGCTGACGGACTATGCCATTGCCCGCCACTACCCCGAGGCAGATGGCCCGATGGGGCTGCTGCGGGCAGTGCGGGATGCGCAATCAGAATTGATTGCCGCCTGGATGGGGGTGGGCTTCATTCATGGGGTGATGAATACCGACAATTTCTCGATCTCGGGCGAGACCATCGACTACGGGCCGTGCGCCTTTATGGATGTCTACCATCCGCACACGGTGTTCTCGTCCATCGACCGCGGCCGCCGCTATGCCTATGCCAACCAGCCGACGATTGCCGTGTGGAACCTGGCTCAGCTGGCCACCGCCCTGATCCAGCAGATGGAGGACCCGCAGGCGGGCGTGGAGGAAGCCACGGAGATTGTGCACGCCATGCCGGAACTGACTGAAGGCGCCTGGCTGAGCCGGTTCCGTGCCAAGCTGGGGATTTCGTCTGCGCAGGAGGGGGACCTGGAGCTGGTCACCTCCCTGCTGGGGCGGATGGCAGAGAACCAGAGCGATTTCACCAATACGTTCCGCGGACTGGCGGATGGAACCGCGCGGGATCAGTTCACCGATCCGGCGGCCTTTGATGCTTGGGCTGAGGGCTGGCAGGCCCGGTTGCAGAATGAGCCGGATCCGCAAGCGGTGATGCGCGCTGCTAGCCCGGCCTTCATCCCGCGCAACCACCGGATTGAGGAAATGATCGCGGGTGCCGTCGCAGGGGACTACACGCTGTTCCACCGCTTGAGCGAGGTTCTGGCCAATCCGTATCAAGATCAGCCGGACCACGCGGACCTGCAGCGCCCGCCGCTGCCGGATGAAGTGGTGCAGGCAACCTTCTGCGGCACCTAATGCTGTTTCTTTCTGGTTCAAAATACCCTCGGGGGTGAATTGAGCCAAAGGCTCAAGAGGGGGCAGACAGCCCCCTTTCTTCCGGCCCGGTTTGCAAAGCCTGTTGTGCCGGGGGCGGCTCCCGTCGCACACTGGGGCATGGGCCGGGATCAGCAGATATCAAACCCGCCGCCGGGCAGCCTGCGGATTGCCAGCTATAACATCCAGAAATGCATCGGCATGGACCTGCGCCGCAGGCCTGAGCGGACGCTGCAGGTGATGGCGGGCCTGGGTGCTGACGTGGTTGTGGTGCAGGAGGCCGACAAGCGGCTGCCGCCGCGGCCCGCGGCGCTGCCGCATTTCCTGGTTGAAGAGACCGGCTGGCAGGCCGCAGATCTGGGCGGCGCGGGCTCGCTGGGCTGGCATGGCAATGCGGTGCTGTTCCGGGGGCAGGTGACTGTGCAGGACAAGGGCCATATTCCGCTGCCCGGGCTGGAGCCGCGCGGCGCGGTCTGGGTGCTGCTGGACAGCCCGCTGGGGCCGCTGAAGGTGATCGGTACGCATCTGGGGCTCACCGGCCGGGCGCGGCGCGAACAGATGCATGCGCTGGCGCGGGCGGCAGAAGCAGAGGACACAGCAGTGGTACTGGCAGGGGATTTCAATGAATGGTCGCGCAGGCCGGTGCTTGAGCATATCGCTCCGGCGCTGACCTTCCTGCCGGCCCGGCCCAGTTTCCCGGCGCTGCGGCCCTTGGGGGCCTTGGACCGCATTGCCCATTGCCGGCGCCTGACAGCAGTGGCGCATGGGGTGCATGTAAGGCGGCCGGCGCATATCGCTTCGGACCATTTGCCGGTCTGGGCCGACTTGCAGCTGGCGTAAGGTTGAAAGGAGCGGGGAGAATCTCCCGCGCCCGCAGGCGGATTGGCTGCGCCAATCCGCCTTTTTGCGGCCTTGGGCCTGGCGCTGCTGCGCAGCGCAGGGTTTTCTGCTGAGAGGCGCTTAAGGGCAGGTTTGCCCTTAAGCGCGTGTTCGGGTTTGAAGGGCGGCAGTGCCGCGTCAAGGGCAAGCCGCGCGTGCCGCGCGGTCCCTGCGGGACCCTTGACCCGGCGCTGCCGGAGGTTTTCCCGCAGGATCAGCGGGCGCGCTGCTTGGCGCCGCCGCGGCGCTGGCCGCCCGGTTTTCCGCCCTGGGGTTTTCCCTGGCCGCCGCCACCTCCGCCGCGGCGCCTGAAACCGCCCGGCTTGCCGCCGGGACCGCCGCGGCGGCCGCCCGGTTTGCCTGCAGGTGCCGCTGGATCGGGCATGGCTTCCCAGGCGCGGCCGGAGGCCACGGGGATGGTGAGCTTCATCACTTTCTGGATTGCTTTCAGGTCGTCCATTTCATCCGGCGCGCAGAAGGCCACGGCCTGGCCGTCTTTGCCCGCGCGGGCGGTGCGGCCGATGCGGTGGACATAGGCGTCCGGCACGTTAGGCAGCTCGTAGTTATAGACGTATTTCACGTCCGGAATGTCGAGGCCGCGCGCTGCAACGTCGGTGGCCACCAGGACCTTGATCTCGCCGGCCTTGAAAGCCGCCAGTGCCCGCTCGCGCTGGCCCTGGCTCTTGTTGCCGTGGATGGCCGCGGCTGCAAAGCCCGCCTTGTCCAGCGTCTTCATCAGCTTTTCCATGCCCCATTTGGTGCGGCCGAAGACCAGGGTGCGCTCATCCTTGTGTCCGTCCAGCAGCTCCTTCAGCAGGTTCAGCTTTTCGGCCTTGGCAATGAAATGCACCGATTGGGTAATCTTGTCGGCAGCCTTGCCCGGGGGCGAGACTTCGATCCGCACCGGGCTTTGCAGGTAAGAATTCGCGATCTCGTTCATCTGCTTGGGCATGGTGGCCGAGAACAGCATGGTCTGGCGCTCTTCCGGGATCAGCGCCGCAATCTTGCGCAGCGTGTGGATGAAGCCGAGATCCAGCATCTGGTCGGCTTCGTCCAGCACCAGGAAATCGCAGGAGCCAAGGTCCAGCGCGCCGCGGTCGAGGATGTCGATCAGGCGGCCGGGGGTGGCAACCAGGATGTCGGTGCCTTTGGCGATGCGGGCAATCTGTGGGTTGATGGAAACACCGCCAACCACCAGCCCCACTTTCATCGGGGTGTTTTCCGTCAGGCCCTTCAGGGTGTCGGCGATCTGGTTGGCCAGCTCGCGGGTGGGCGCCAGCACCAGGCCGCGCACGGTCATCGCGGCGGGCTTGCGGCCGTATTCCAGCATGCGGGCGACCAGCGGCACGCCAAAGGCAGCAGTCTTGCCGGTGCCGGTCTGGGCCAGGCCCAGCACGTCCTTGCCGTTCAGCGCATGCGGGATGGCACGGGCCTGGATCGGGGTGGGGTCGTTCAGACCCATGTCCTTCAGCCGGTTCAGGAGCTTTTCAGGCAGCCCCATGGTCGAAAATTCTGTCACGTCTCGTCCTTTCACAGCCCGCCATTCAGCACGGGCCGGTGCCGCTGCCTGTGCAGCGGTGTCTTGCGGGGCAGGAGCCTCACACGCGCGCTGGCCGGATGCCAGGCCGCTGGCCTCTGCAATCCCCACGCGTGATTTTGGGAACGGCGGCATGTCACTAGACCCCGGACGGTTCAGCACGCTGTTGCGGTGCGGCCGGTTTCGGTCTCTGCTCACGCGGCAGGGAGGGATGCCTGGGCGCCACATGGCTGTGGATAAAGCGCATGTCAAGCCAATATCCCTCAGAAACCCGGTTTTCGCGGCCATTTGCATCCGTTAAAGAGGTGGACCAGAACTTCATGAGGACACCGATGCCAGAGACGATTATCGCCCGCTGCGAGGCCAAGGGGCTGCGCATGACCGGCCAGCGCCGTGTGATTGCACGGGTGCTGCAGGAAAGCGATGATCACCCGGATGTGGAAGAGCTTTATGCCCGCGCCAGCGCGATGGATGCAGGAATTTCCATTGCCACGGTCTACCGTACCGTGAAGCTGTTTGAAGAGGCAGGCATTCTGGAGCGTCTGGAGTTCGGCGACGGGCGCGCGCGCTATGAGGACGCAGAGCGCGAGCATCATGATCACCTGATCGACATGAATACCGGCGAGGTGATCGAGTTCTGCGACCCCGAGATCGAAGCGCTGCAGGAGAAGATCGCCCGCAAGCTGGGCTATGAACTGCGCGGCCATAAGCTGGAGCTTTACGGGGTGCCGCGCAAAGAGGGGTAAGCCGGGCGCTTGCCGGGTGTGTTTTCTGCCCGGTGATGTCTTTGGAAGCATGTGTTCCGGGCAGGAAACCAGGCCGGCCCCTGAGATTCCTTGCTGTTATCCGCCCCATATATCACAGGCGTTGATATGTATGCTCACGTCTTGTCATGAAAGCGGGTCGGAAACGGAGTTGCCCGGTCTCCGGCGGTGATGTCATGTGCCCGGATGGCTCCGGTATCCTGCCGGACTGGAATATGGGACGCGCGACATGAACAACCTGCACGGCATTTTGCTGGTTATTGCCTCGATGGCGTTTTTTACGTTTGAAGACATGTTCATCAAGCGATTGGCGGGCACCATTCCGGTCGGCGAGATCCTGATTTGCCTGGGTGTCGGCTGCGGGCTGATTTTCGCGGTGATGGCCAAGATGCAGGGCAACGCTTTGTTTGCGCCGCGGGCCTGGCGGATGAAGCCGGTTCTGCGGGCGGGAACCGAGGCGGTCTCAGCCATGGGGTTTGCCTCGGCGCTGGCGCTGGTGGACATCTCCACTGTTGCGGCGGTGTTTCAGGCGACACCGCTGGTGATCACCATGGGCGCGGCGCTGTTTCTGGGCGAGGACGTGGGCTGGCGGCGCTGGCTGGCGATTTGCACCGGCTTTGCCGGCGTGCTGCTGATCATCCGGCCCGGGCTGGATGGTTTTGAACCTGCAGCCCTGCTGGTGCTTGTTGCGGTGCTGGGCGTGGCGGCGCGCGATCTGATGACCCGGGTGATGGACAGCGCGGTGCCTTCCTCGGTTGTCAGCTTTCAGGCCTACCTGTCGCTCATTCTGGCGGGCGGGCTGCTGCTGGCCTTTACCCCGGGCGAGGCCCGCATGCTGGAGGGCAGCGAATACGGCATGATGCTGGGCGGCATCGTCTTTGGCGTCATGGGGTATTACGGCATCGTAGTGGCGATGCGGATCGGCGATGCCTCGGCGGTCACCCCGTTCCGCTACACCAGGCTGCTGTTCTCGATTCTGGTGGGGGTCATCGTCTTTGGCGAGCGCCCCGATACGCTGACTCTGGCAGGGGCGGCGCTGATCATCGGCTCCGGTCTTTACACCTTTGTCCGCGAGCAGCGGCTGGCACGGCGGGCCCGCCGTGCGGCAGCGGCAGCGGCTGCGGCCTAAGGCAGCGGCCTGCGCATTTGTCTGACCCTGTTGGCGCAAACAGGGCAATGTTAGCCCTAAACCGCCGCTTTTATGCGTGTTAGCGATAACGCAGCCGGTTTACTTTCCGGCAGCGGCTGGTATGACGCTGGCAACAGAACGCGCCGCTTTCAGGCCAAACCAAGGATGGACAGATGAGCACCATTATCGACATTCACGCCCGCGAAATCCTCGACAGCCGGGGCAACCCGACGGTTGAGGTCGACGTGATCCTGGAAGACGGCACCATGGGCCGCGCCGCCGTGCCCTCGGGCGCCTCGACCGGCGCCTATGAGGCGGTGGAAAAGCGCGATGGCGACAAGTCCCGCTACATGGGCAAGGGCGTGCTGGAAGCGGTTGCCGCGGTGAACGGCGAGATCGCCGAGGAGCTGGTCGGCTTTGACGCAACCGAGCAGGTTGCCGTCGACAGCGCCATGATCGAGCTGGACGGCACCGAGAACAAGGGCCGCCTGGGCGCCAACGCCATCCTGGGCGTGTCCATGGCAGTGGCCAAGGCGGCAGCTGATTTCACCACCCAGCCGCTTTACCGCTATATCGGCGGCACCTCTGCCCGCGTCCTGCCGGTGCCGATGATGAACATCATCAATGGCGGCGAGCATGCCGACAACCCGATCGATATCCAGGAATTCATGATCATGCCGGTGGCCGCGGACAACATCCGCGAAGCCGTGCGCATGGGCTCTGAGGTGTTCCACACCTTGAAGAAAGAGCTGTCGGCTGCGGGCCTGTCGACCGGCATCGGTGACGAGGGCGGCTTTGCTCCCAACATCGCCTCCACCCGCGAAGCGCTGGATTTTGTTCTGAAATCCATCGAAAAGGCGGGCTACAAGCCGGGTGAGGAAATCTACCTGGCGCTCGATTGCGCGGCGACCGAATACTACAAGGACGGCAAATACGTGCTGTCCGGCGAAGGCAAGACCCTGTCGTCGGAAGAGAACGTGGCCTATCTGGCGGCGCTGGTGAACGACTATCCGATCATCTCCATCGAAGACGGCATGGGCGAAGACGACTGGGACGGCTGGAAGGCCTTGACCCAGGAGATCGGCGACAAGGTGCAGCTGGTCGGCGACGACCTGTTCGTGACCAACCCGGCCCGCCTGGCCGAAGGCATTGAGCGCGGCTGCGCCAACTCGATGCTGGTGAAGGTGAACCAGATCGGCTCCCTGACCGAGACCCTGAAGGCGGTCGATATGGCGCATCGTGCCCGCTACACCAACGTGATGTCGCACCGCTCGGGCGAGACCGAGGACGCCACCATCGCTGACCTGGCTGTGGCCACCAACTGCGGCCAGATCAAGACCGGTTCGCTGGCGCGCTCCGACCGGCTCGCAAAATACAACCAGCTGATCCGCATCGAGGAAATGCTGGGCGAAGTGGCTGAATACGCAGGCCGTTCGATCCTGAAGCGCTGATAGCGGACGCTTGACCAAGACGCTGTGCCTCGGCAAATCTGAGGCGCAGCTGCCCCCGGTCCCGGACAAGGGCCGGGGGTATTCTTTTGCAGATTCCGGACTAACAGATGAAAACCATTTTCCTTTCCGTGCTGATTTCGCTGGGCGCCGCCGCCGCCAATGCTGCACCAAGTGCCAAAGAAACCTGCCGGAACCTTGCAAAGCACCGCGACGGCGAGGCGCCTGGTATGACGATGTGCCTGTGCATCTATGATCTGGCGGAAGACATCCTGGATGACGACGTGCGGGGGCTTCTGTTCCAGAGCTGGAACGACGGGGTCGACCGTGAAGAAGAAGCCAATGCCCTGAAGCCCAAGGGGCGCGCCAGCCTCCAGATCAAGAAACTGGAACAGGCCGCCGGCAAGAAATGCTTGCCGTTTTGAGGCGACGAGAGTGGCGGATCAATTGAAAACCCCTGGTCTGGACAATGGTTTCCAAGCGGCTCACGCAGATCTGCTGCTGTCGTCTTTTGCTAAGGTGACAGGGCGCCCGCTGCTGGATGGCGCGGATGCTGAGGCGCTGTACCGCGCGCCGTTTCCGGTGCTGTCGCACAGCACGGATGCAGACCCGATCCTGACTTATGGAAACCTGGCAGCGCAGGACCTGTGGGAGATGGGCTGGGATCAGCTCATCGCAATGCCATCGCGGCTGACGGCAGAGCCCGCGCACCGCGGCCAGCGGGACGCGATGTTTGCCGAGATGCGGGCCAAGGGCTTCATCAGCAATTACGCCGGGGTGCGGATCAGCGCATCGGGAAAGCGGTTTGAGATCCTCAATGCGGTGATCTGGCCGCTGCTGGGGCCGGATGGCCGGAAACTGGGCGAGGCGGCAACCTTCAAGGACTACGTGTTTCTGTAGCCATTCTTCCGGGTCTTGTGTGGTCCGGATCACAGACTGTCACATCAGCGTTATGTTAAGTTTGCCTTGCGCAGCAGGTGCTGCGGGAAAGGGGAACAGGCCATGAAGACGCGGGTTCTGCGCACAGTGGCGATCTGTGCAATTCTTTCAACACTTCTGGGATGCAGCGGAGCAGGGGTTTACCCCTTCAGCGGCCAGCCTGCCTCTGAAAGCGATCCGGTCATGCGGATGAACATGTCCGCGGACTATATGCTGATGCCGGGACTATGAGCTGACGCGGGGGACCATCCGGTGCAGCAGGCGCCCTGGCCGGGGCAGGGCGCCGTTGATCCGGGGCTGGACCAGAAGCCGCCTCACGCCTATGATTTGATCAAATTTTGGGTGGAGTTCCTGGAGGCTGAATTGTCCGGCATATCGATACGTGTCCAGCAAATGGAAGAGGGCGGCGCACAACTGGCTGCGCGTTTCATTGCAGCACTGCTGGAGGAGCTGTCAGGCGGTGAAGCTTGCGATCCGGCTCCGCTGGAACCTGTTGCGCATGAGCTGCTGGCCTCTGGCCGTGTCTGCGGATTTGCAGCTTACAGCCTCGAGAGGCCGGTTGGCGTGCTGATGCTGAACGAATGTGCGGCTGTTTACGCTGGCGGGCGCTTCGGGGAGATTACCGAGCTGTATGTAGAGCCGGACTGGCGGTCGCAAGGAGTAGCAGCAGCGCTGGTTTCTGCCGCGGCGGAGCATGGCCGCAAGCAGGGCTGGAAGCGTCTGGAAGTTGGCGCGCCGGACCAGCCGGCCTGGCAGCGGACGCTGGCCTTTTACCAGCGCTGCGGGTTTTCGGAAGTCGGGCCGCGGCTGCGCTGCCTGCTGTAGGGCGGGTCTTGGCCTAGAGTTCCTTGGTCATCAGGATGTATTTGCCGCGCGGCTGGAACCGGGTGCGCAGGTACAGCCGCTGGGCGGTCTCATTCTCGCGGTCCACTTCCAGGTGCAGGGCACGCATGCCTGCACTGGCCAAAGACTTGGGCAGTTCGGTCAGCACCTCGGTGGCGATGCCCCGGCCGCGCACGGCGGGGCGGATGTACAGCTCATCCACAAAGCCGTCCATGCCGCCGAACTCCACCGACCAGCCGAAGGTGATCACGATATAGCCGATCGGCGCGCGGGTGGGGCCGATCAGGTAGACGGCGCCGTAGGGGTGGCCGTTCAGCAGCGGCTCGATCCCGGCGCGGCGG
>NZ_JWLD01000017.1 GCF_000813725.1 Leisingera sp. ANG-Vp | reverse complement strand
AGCGGCCCTTTTTCTATGCGCTGACGTTGGAGCAGGGCAGGGACCGGCCAGGGACCGGCCAGGGGCCGGAGGCCGTCTTGCAAAAGCTCCAGTGGAGCTTTTGAGGCTGCAGGGAGCATCAGTTCCGGGTGCGATGTTAATCGCGCCCGCCCGTTTTGCCGGAGGCAAACCTTTGGCTTGATGCTGGCCGGGCGCGGCCCGAACGCGGCGCGTGCGGGCAGGCGTTTACTTTACCGGTTTTTAGGCGGACAAAGCGAAGTTGCTAAAGGTTGCGTGACCTCTTTCACATTACTATCTTTGGCAGAGCTTCTGAGCTTCCCCAGCTGTTGGCGCAGTTTGGTAAGCGCTTCAACACCATTCTAGCACTGTTGCTATTGCAACCTTTTCCTTACTCCTGTGCCGGAGATTTTAGCAGCATGAACATTAGTCAATTAACTTCCGAGCAATGCGAATACCTTGATTCATGCCTTTCAATCTATCATCGGCTTGTGCAGACAGACGCAGCACCTGATGAGCATTCCTTGCAGGCAATATTCGAATGGTGCCGGTCGCAGGACTGGACCGGGGAAGAAATCAATGAGAAACCGCAAGCCCTTGCACTTGCCGCGGGCTTCGGTGATCTGCTTTGCCGCCAATTTTCGCTGAAGTGGGTATGGTGCGAGGATGAGGAAGTAAGCGACCTAGCCCTTCAAGTGGAGGAAAGTGAAGCTGTGATTTGGCCATTTGCCATGGTCATAAGGCGATTGCTCGAAGCGGATGATACCAGCGTGCCTGCTATGGTTGGGGGGATTGAGGTCGCGTTGCGAAACCTGCCGGAAGTGCTAGGTAAGCAATAGGTTATTGCTTGTCAGTTGAGCCGAACGTGTCATGGAGTTTCACTAGCTGAAGCTGTTGCTTTGCTCTCCTGAACAGATTTCTAACATTCTTAAACAAACCCCAAACCCGCCGCCCGCTCCAAACGCAACGGTTTCGGTGCGAAACCCCTTGCCACACTGCCCTTTCAGGCGTATAGGGCGCGAGTTCGCCAAGTGCGAATAGGGCGGGATGATTCCCGCCTTTTGGGTTCGATGAGGGGTTGCGGTGGTCGCAGGCCCTCCTCTCAACCCCAACGCCTGAATAAAAGGCTGTACGATGCAAAGCCAAAACATCCGTATCCGGCTGAAGGCATTTGACTATCGCGTGCTGGATGCGTCCACGCAAGAGATCGTCAACACTGCCAAGCGGACCGGCGCGCAAGTGCGCGGCCCGATCCCGATGCCGAACAAGATCGAGAAATTCACTGTTCTGCGTGGCCCCCACGTCGACAAGAAATCCCGCGACCAGTTCGAGATCCGCACCCACAAGCGCCTTCTCGACATCGTCGACCCGACCCCGCAGACCGTGGACGCGCTGATGAAGCTCGACCTGGCTGCCGGCGTTGACGTCGAAATCAAGCTGCAGTCGTAAGATCGGAGGGTATAGATTATGCGTTCCGGTATTATCGCTAAAAAAGTGGGCATGACCCGCCTGTTCCTGGAAGACGGCAAGCAGATCCCTGTGACCGTTCTGTCCCTGGACGGCCTGCAGGTTGTTGCTCAGCGCACCGAAGAAAAAGACGGCTACACCGCTGTTCAGCTGGGTGCAGGCTCTGCCAAGGCAAAGCGCACCTCGCAAGCCATGCGCGGCCACTTCGCCGCTGCCAAGGTTGAGCCCAAGCGCAAGCTGGCTGAATTCCGCGTTCCCGCGGACGGCCTGATCGAAGTCGGCGCCGAGATCTCGGCCGAACACTTCCTGGCCGGCCAGAAAGTGGACGTGACCGGCACCTCGATCGGTAAAGGCTTTGCAGGTGCCATGAAGCGTCACAACTTCGGCGGTCTGCGCGCTTCGCACGGTGTGTCGATCTCGCACCGTTCGCACGGTTCGACCGGTCAGTGTCAGGACCCCGGCCGTGTCTTCAAAGGCAAGAAAATGGCCGGCCACATGGGTGCTGCCCGTGTGACCACCCAGAACCTGGAAGTGGTGAAAACCGACGCCGAGCGCGGCCTGGTCTTCATCAAGGGCGCCGTACCGGGCCCGAAATCCGGCTGGGTTACCGTCAAGGACGCCGTGAAGAAGAAAGCCCCCGAGGGCCTGCCCTTCCCGGCCGCTCTGAAAACTGCGGAAGCTCCCGCGGAAGGTGGTGAAGCATGAAACTTGACGTGATCAAACTGGACGGCGGCAAATCGGGCGACATCGAACTGTCCGAAGACCTGTTCGGCCTGGAGCCGCGTGCGGACATCCTGCACCGCGTGGTCCGCTGGCAGCGCAACAACGCGCAGGCCGGCACCCACAAGGTGAAGACCCGCTCCGAGACCTCCTACTCGACCAAGAAGATCTACCGCCAGAAGGGCACCGGCGGCGCACGCCACGGCGACCGCAACGCGCCGATCTTCCGCAAGGGTGGTATCTACAAGGGTCCGACCCCGCGTTCGCACGGCCACGAGCTGACCAAGAAGTTCCGCAAACTGGGCCTGCGCCACGCGCTGTCCGCAAAGGCGAAAGCCGGCGAACTGGTCATCATCGAGGACGCAGCAGCTGAGGGCAAGACCGCCGCTCTGGCCAAACAGGTGAAGAACCTGGGCTGGAAACGCGCTCTGGTCATCGACGGCGCTTCGGTCAACGAAGGCTTCCTGCAAGCGTCGCGCAACATCGAAGGTCTGGACATCCTGCCGACCATCGGTGCCAACGTCTATGACATCCTGAAGCGTGACACCCTGGTGATCACCAAAGCAGGTGTCGAAGCACTGGAGGCTCGCCTGAAATGAGCGCGAAAGCAGCACACTACGACGTGATCCGCAAGCCGATCATCACCGAGAAATCCACCATGGCGTCCGAGAACGGCGCAGTGGTCTTCGAAGTGGCAATCGACTCCAACAAGCCGATGATCAAAGAAGCTGTTGAGGCTCTCTTTGGCGTCAAGGTGAAAGCGGTCAACACCACCGTCACCAAGGGCAAGGTCAAGCGTTTCCGCGGCCAGCTGGGCAAGCGTAAAGACGTGAAAAAAGCCTATGTGACCCTGGAAGAAGGCAACACCATCGACGTGTCCACCGGACTCTGAGATCTGCTTTTTTAAGAAGATTGAGAGGCCCTCGCGCAAGCGGGGGCCTTTTGCGTACGCGCTGGGTGATTGGGCATGGCGGAGTCCTTCGGGGCAGCATATCCCAAGATTTAGCGGCTGATGGTTAAGATCCGCGAAGCCTTGCGTGCGGTTGGGGCGCAACACTCATCAAAGTGCTGCCCTGTAATCTGGCTCCCAGGCGCGCAATCAAGGCCGCAGGCCGCCGCGCCAGCGTCATGCTGAAAGCATGCCTCTGGCATGACCCGCCCCCATGGGGCGGCGCTACTTGGCTGAGGGTGCGGGTGTCGATGAGGCCGTATGGATTTGGCCGGGATAAACTGCCAAACGCCACGTTGAAAGCGCCACCCCGCGGGACGGCGCTGGCACGGCAATCGTCACTTGCCTTATTGATGAGAATTGTTTCTCTGGTCGCAGCTTGATGTTGGACCCTGGAGTTTTTGATTTGATTTTCTTATCCGACATTCCAACTATCTATGCAGTCAAGGCCAAAGTGGATGAGCCTGCTGTATTGAATTTCCTGCACCTCCCTCACCAAAGGCTTGATATGGAAGTTCGAGCCGAAGAAAACAGTGAGTTAAACGTCGAGTTGAGGTATCGCTATGAACTCGGCAGTATGCAGCGATCGAATTGGTCAGATTGGCGGGTGGCTGGAAATTTCCGCCAATCTCCAAAGTTCTGCTGGGGGCCGGGCAAAAGGAAGCTCATGGAGAGGCACCCGCGGCGTGTTCTTTCGGAGTATAAGCTTTTTCTGAAGAGAGCTTTGTCTCTCAAATTTCGTCGCGTGTCTCCGCTTGTTGTCGTCGTGGATATCGGGTGCTCTGCAAAAGGGGCGAGGCAAGCGGTAGCGACCCGTCTTTGGTTAAAGGCTAGGCATGAGATTTACAGTGCGCGCCTGGATACGTGGAGGAGTGAACGGCCGCCGGTCCAATTGCCAAAATGCAGTGTGCTTGATAACTGGCGCACAGGTCGCCAGAACTTCCCCTGTTAATTATCCAAACGGTCGGAGGGATGATCTCTTGCAGCGGTTTTGAAGTTAGTCTCGGCTGGTTGTTCGTGCCGCGATGCCTTTGGCAAATTTGCTTGGAGAAATTTTAAGATGAGAAAGCTGAAGTCGGCACTGCTTTGTTCTTTGATCTGTGCCTTGAGTGCGTGTGGTGCAACCACCTCCGGTACAGTGGGGCGGTCCGTGGTCATTGGTGGGGCAAATGTCACTTGGAAGGATTTTCAAAAGCTCTCTGGACAGGAGTTTGATACTCTCTCTTTTGCGCCGGGTGAGAGTGTGTACCTGTTCACAGCGTTTACAGGAGCTAGTGTCGATTTGGGGGGCGGAAAAAGTGCCTCTTCGCTGTCAGACTGTGTTCGGCACTCCTCATCTTATGCTGCAACAGTGCCTGTGGTGAACCACGGGAAACTCAACGCTTGCAAAGCTCGGCTCGCAGCCGCCAAAGAGCAAAGGAACCAGCGGAGTTTTCCAGAATTTCTTTCCTTAGCTGAACGAGCAGTAGCGCAAGAGGGAAGCTGTAGCTGGGAAGGTTATGATCGCTCATTTGATCAAGGTGTACGCGCATTGACGTCTGTCGCGCGATTTGACGACGAAGGGCTTTTCTTCGCCAAAATGAGATGTGCCAGTTAGCCAATCGGGACAGCTAGTGACAGTGGAATGCTTGGACTCTCGTTTTGGGGCAAAGGAGCCGAAGCCACTAGACTCCCCCATACACCTCTGCTACACGCCATCCATCCTGAAGGCCCCGGATTCGCTCCGGGGTCGTTACGTTTGTCAGGATGTGTGAACTCGGGGACCTTCGGGGCCCTACATCAGGCACCTACGGGGGCCTTAAACATAGCGGGCCCAAAGACAATAACCTAAGGGTCTGCACGCTAAACGGAAGACAGAAAGCATGGCACTTAAGTCGTATAAGCCGACGACGCCGGGCCAGCGTGGGCTGGTTCTGATCGACCGTTCGGAGCTTTGGAAAGGGCGTCCGGTCAAGTCTCTCACTGAGGGTCTGACCAAATCGGGCGGCCGGAACAACACCGGACGGATTACTTCCCGCCGCCGCGGCGGCGGCGCAAAGCGTCTCTACCGGATCGTTGACTTCAAACGGAATAAATTTGATGTCGCCGCAACCGTCGAGCGCATCGAATATGACCCCAACCGTACTGCCTTCATCGCGCTGGTGAAGTATGACGACGGCGAGCAGGCCTACATCCTGGCTCCGCAGCGTCTGGCAGTCGGCGATCAGGTCATCGCCTCCGCAAAGGCAGACATCAAGCCGGGCAACGCAATGCCGTTCTCGGGCATGCCGATCGGTACCATCGTCCACAACATCGAGATGAAACCGGGCAAAGGCGGCCAGATCGCCCGCGCAGCCGGCACCTATGCTCAGTTTGTTGGCCGTGACGGCGGTTACGCTCAGATCCGCCTGTCCTCGGGCGAACTGCGCCTGGTGCGTCAGGAATGCATGGCCACCGTTGGTGCCGTGTCGAACCCCGACAACTCGAACCAGAACTTTGGTAAGGCCGGCCGCATGCGCCACAAGGGCAAGCGCCCGTCTGTGCGTGGTGTGGTTATGAACCCGATCGACCACCCGCACGGTGGTGGTGAAGGCCGTACCTCCGGTGGCCGCCACCCGGTGACCCCCTGGGGCAAGCCGACCAAAGGCAAGCGCACCCGCAACACCAACAAAGCGTCGCAGAAGCTTATCATCCGCTCGCGCCACGCTAAGAAGAAGGGGCGCTAATCTATGGCACGCTCTGTTTGGAAGGGTCCTTTCGTTGATGCTTACGTCCTGAAGAAGGCCGAAGCAGCACGTGAATCGGGCCGCAATGAAGTGATCAAGATCTGGTCGCGCCGTTCCACCATCCTGCCGCAGTTCGTCGGCCTGACCTTTGGTGTCTACAACGGCAAGAAGCACATCCCAGTCAACGTCTCGGAAGACATGATCGGTCAGAAGTTCGGTGAGTACTCGCCGACCCGCACCTATTATGGCCATGCCGCTGACAAAAAAGCGAAGCGGAAGTAAGTCATGGGCAAGGAAAAGAACCCCCGCCGCGTGGCAGACAACGAAGCAATGGCAAAACTGCGCATGCTCCGTACCTCCCCGCAGAAACTGAACCTGGTGGCTCAGATGATCCGCGGCAAGAAAGTCGAGAAGGCCCTGACCGACCTGACTTTCTCCAACAAGCGGATCGCGCAGGACGTGAAGAAATGCCTTCAGTCCGCCATCGCGAATGCTGAAAACAACCACAACCTGGACGTCGATGAACTGATCGTCGCCGAGGCATGGGTTGGCAAGAACCTGACCATGAAGCGCGGCCGTCCGCGTGCCCGTGGCCGGTTCGGCAAAATCCTGAAGCCGTTCGCGGAGATCACCATCAAGGTGCGTCAAGTTGAGGAGCAAGCCTAATGGGTCAGAAAGTCAATCCGATCGGCATGCGCCTGCAGGTGAACCGCACCTGGGACAGCCGCTGGTACGCCGACACCAAAGACTACGGTGATCTGCTGCTCGAGGACCTGAAAATCCGCGAGTTCATCCAGAAAGAATGCAAGCAGGCAGGCGTTGCGCGCGTGATCATCGAGCGCCCGCACAAGAAATGCCGTGTGACCATTCACACCGCCCGTCCGGGCGTCATCATCGGCAAGAAAGGCGCGGACATCGAAGTCCTGCGCAAGAAAATCGCCAAGATGACCGACTCCGAGCTGCACCTCAACATCGTTGAAGTGCGCAAGCCGGAACTGGACGCGCAGCTGGTTGGCGAGAGCATTGCTCAGCAGCTGGAACGCCGTGTGTCCTTCCGCCGCGCCATGAAGCGTGCGGTTCAGAACGCCATGCGCATGGGTGCCCTGGGCATCCGCGTGAACGTTGCCGGCCGTCTGGGCGGCGCGGAAATCGCGCGTACCGAGTGGTACCGTGAAGGCCGCGTGCCGCTGCACACCCTGCGTGCAGACATCGATTACGCTCACTCCGAAGCGATGACCCCCTACGGGATCATCGGGATCAAGGTCTGGATCTTCAAAGGCGAGATCATGGAGCACGATCCTTCGGCGCGTGACCGTAAGGCTCAGGAAATCCAGGACGGCCCGGCACCCCGTGGTGCTGGCGGCGGCCGCCGCTAAGGAGGAATTGAGATGCTTCAGCCAAAGCGCACTAAATTCCGCAAGATGCACAAGGGCCGGATCCACGGCCTGGCAAAAGGCGGTTCCGACCTGAACTTCGGCACCTATGGCCTGAAGGCAACCACCCCTGAGCGTGTGACTGCACGCCAGATCGAGGCTGCCCGCCGTGCCATGACCCGCCACATGAAGCGCCAGGGCCGTGTTTGGATCCGTATCTTCCCGGACACTCCGGTGACCTCGAAGCCGACCGAAGTCCGTATGGGTAAAGGTAAAGGCTCCGTGGACTACTGGGCAGCCAAGGTTAAGCCTGGCCGCGTGATGTTCGAGATCGACGGCGTCAGCGATGAAATCGCCCGCGAGGCCCTGCGCCTGGCCGCGATGAAGCTGCCGGTCAAGACCCGCGTCGTGGTCCGCGAAGACTGGTAATCCCGGTCTTCAGAAAGAACATTGGAAGCCCCCGCCGGGAGACCGGCGGGGGCTTTTCTTTTTGGGCTGTTCCCAGAGGCGGCACTTGCGCGGCTGGACGCGGCGGCCAGCAGGATCATGCCAGGTTTCCTGGACGGTCAGGTCGCTGGAGGCTGTCGAACGCGCCGGTGGCGCCCTCCGCCGGCTTCGCTCTTTTCCGTTGGGGCGGTAGAATCGGGTGCTAGGGACGGCTAGGGCTTCCTGGTCAATGCGGTTCCCGAAGCGGTGGCAAACTGCTTCGCATTTTAGCGGGTCATCTTTTTCTAACCATTTGTTCACTGTTTGTTTCAATGCTGGGCACCAGGTCCGTGCCGCCGCCGCTTGTGTTTGAAAGGGAGCAACGGCTCCGGTCCGGCCAGTCTTGTTGTGTTTTCTTGTGATTGGAGTGCCCAGTGATACGTGTAATGGTTCCCGCTGCCTTGCTTGCTGCCTTGTCCGCCTGCGGTGGGGCGGGAGGTGGTCCGAATTTTCAATCCGGAGCCTATGCGCTTGAGACCGGCCAGCAGGCAGCGCCCGGGATGGTGAAAAGCTTCCTGCCGCAGGAAAACGTGTCCCGCAGCGGCAATGCGGTGCATTGGGTCACGCCAAACGGCTGCGCCTATTCGCGCACCCAGGCGCCCGGGCGGGCTCCGGTCTGGTACTTGATTCAGAACCCGCATCACCTGGGAATGCCCAAGGCTCACCTCGACTGCGCGATGACGGTCCCGCCTGTCTAAGGGGCTGGCTTTGCAGCCCCTGGGCTCGCAGGTTGCGGCCTGGGAAGCTGCAGGCCTTCTGAGACGTGCCGCAGCCAAAGTGCGATCCGGCAGTGCAGCCATGCCGACGGGTCAACGCCCGGGGCAGGTGGGGCGGCGGTGCCGGGCACTGGAGGTGAGGCTCGAACCCCAGGGGGGCAATGGCTAGGCAGACGCAAAGCCGTTTGGGCGGTATTCCGGTTGCCGGAGGGCGATTTCACAGTCGCAAAGAGCCCAGGATTGCTTTAGACCGCGCAGCTATGGCCCAGATTGACTCGCTCTTCGTGACCCGCCTCTACCGCGCGCAGCTGTCCGAACACGGACCTTCGGTTGACGCGCAGGAACTGGAAAACTCCTGCCTTGTGATCGCCGGCGACGACGACGCGGGGCAGGACTGGTGCGAGGAGAACGGCTACCCGGGGTATACCTCCTATGCCTCGCTGACCGATCTGCCCTGGCGGTTCCCGATTTTTGCCGATGTGGTGAAATCGCTGGATCTGCATGTGGCGGCTTTTGCCAAGGATCTGGAGCTGGATCTGGACGGGCGCAAGCTGGTGCTGGAGGATCTGTGGATCAACATCCTGCCCGAGGGCGGCACCCACGCCAGCCACATCCACCCGCATTCGGTTATTTCCGGCACCACCTATGTGTCGATGCCCGATGGCGCCTCGGCGCTGAAACTGGAAGACCCGCGCCACGCGATGATGATGGCGCACCCGCCGCGTCAGAAGGACTGCCGCCAGGAGCTGCGGACCTTTGTCTACCAGTCGCCCGCAGTGGGCGATGTGCTGCTGTGGGAAAGCTTCATCCGCCACGAGGTGCCGCTGAACATGGCCGAGGAAGAGCGGATCTCAGTGAGCTTCAATTACAAGTGGGAGTGAGCAGGTACCCTGGAAACACCCCGGGGGAGCGTTTCGCCTGCGAACGGGCGGAGCCCCAAAAGGCCGTTCCCTTTACCACGTCCCCTGCATGATGCAGTCC
Source organism: Leisingera sp. ANG-Vp (assembly GCF_000813725.1). Lineage (GTDB taxonomy): Bacteria > Pseudomonadota > Alphaproteobacteria > Rhodobacterales > Rhodobacteraceae > Leisingera. The sequence goes on along the minus strand of NZ_JWLD01000017.1, from coordinate 15,757 downwards.
AGCCCGTCTGTTGCCAGATGCCACAGGGCACCCAGTGCCAGCGCGCGGATCTTCCAGTTCGGAACCAGCAGTGCGGCGGCATAGGCGGCTGCAGCAAGCCCTGAATGCAGCGGGTGAAAACCGATGCTGCAGCGGTTGGGTTCGAATATGGGCGTCGCCAGCAGGTGGTCTGCGTCAATCAAATTCGCCAGGATCATCAGACCTGCGGCGGCCAGCCAGCGCTGGTGGCCGAACAGGGCGCGCGCGATGGCGAAGGGCGCGAGGAAGTGAAAGCCGTAGTGGATAACGGGCGGGAGCAAGGGGTAGAGCGCGATCATCATCTCTGCCGGGGTCCGAATTTTGGTAAAATGGCTCCGGTTCTATGGGCTGCACTGATGCCGGGTGCAACGGATCAGGGTCGAATTTGGCTGCCCAATCTTGCGGGGAAACTTCATCCCCTATGAGGTGCTGCTGGCAATGGCCGAAGAGGTGTAGACACCGGTGTGTTTCAATTTTGAGTGGGAGTAAGGGATTTTTAGTGATCGACACCGGGTTTGCTGGATAAATCGAACTCCAGCACAGCAAATGCGATCGAGGATGTGAACAGCACTGTGGCTGCACCCAGGCAAACCAGTGCTGAAAGGTAACTAAAGTTCATGGTTCTTGATCTCAGGTTTTCAATAGGGCCGTCCCGGGCCCATCTGGGAGCCAAGCTTTCAAACAAAAGGGCGCTTGCTATTGCGGCGCAAGCAAAAAACCATGCAATGAAAAGCAAGTTCCAGAAAAGGGAGTTGGCCGCATAGCTGGGCAATTGAAACATTATTTTCAATGTGGCGGGGATCGCGTTGATCAATAATGCTACAGAAATGACTTGTGTCGTAAGCCGGCAGCGAAACTCGGCTAGTTTGAGGCGGTCTTCGAACGATGTCTTCTCGTAGTCGCTCATTTTCATTCTTTGATCGCGGCGGCGGGTCTTCCGGCTTGCTACTTTGACCGAGGGAAGCAGCCGAGGATTGAAGATGCTGCCGGGACTACACTAACACGATAGCTGTTGCCGTCCAAACTCCCCCCTTGCCCCTGCACCCCTTCTCCTCTATAGGGACCCATCGCTTGGACCCAATCCGCTTTGGATCAGGGCCAAGTGATTCTTTTTTGCCGCGCTTCTCCGGCGCGGTTGACATAACCCACCAGGTAACAAGGTGACCCTCGGGGCCTTCTGGTGCTTTGGACAAGGAACAAAGGCGATGAACGCCAATGATCTGCGCGAGAAGACCGTGGATGAACTCCGCGATATGCTCGCATCCCTGAAAAAAGAGAGCTTCAACCTGCGCTTTCAGCAGGCAACCGGTCAGCTGGAATCGACCGCAGGCATCAAGGCGGCCCGCCGCAATGCTGCACGCGTCAAGACCATCCTGAACGAAAAAGCTGCAGCAGCAGCCGAATAAGGAGCGACACAATGCCCAAACGTATCCTGCAAGGCGTTGTGACCAGCGACGCAAACGCCCAGACCGTAACCGTCTCGGTTGAACGCCGCTTCACGCACCCGGTTCTGAAGAAAACCATCCGTAAGTCCAAGAAATACCGGGCTCACGATGAAAAGAACGCTTTCAAGGTCGGCGATTCCGTACGCATCATCGAATGCGCGCCGAAATCGAAAACGAAACGCTGGGAAGTTCTGGAAGCCTAAGAGTCTCATCTGAGACTCCTGGCGGCTAGGCTGAAAAGCAAAGTCGAAACCCTGGGGGATCACAGCACGCATCGCTGCCCCATAGGTCGGGAGAAACCACATGATCCAGATGCAAACAAATCTGGATGTTGCTGACAACTCCGGCGCCCGCCGAGTTCAGTGCATCAAGGTTCTGGGTGGCTCCAAGCGTAAATACGCTTCCGTTGGCGACATCATCGTCGTCTCGGTTAAAGAAGCCATCCCGCGCGGCCGCGTGAAAAAAGGCGACGTCCGTAAGGCCGTTGTCGTGCGCACCGCCAAAGAAGTCCGCCGCGAAGACGGCACTGCAATCCGTTTTGACCGGAACGCAGCCGTCATCCTGAACAACAACAACGAGCCGGTCGGTACCCGTATCTTTGGCCCGGTTGTTCGTGAACTGCGCGCGAAGAACTTCATGAAGATCATCTCGCTGGCTCCGGAGGTGCTGTAATCATGGCTGCGAAACTCCGTAAAGGCGACAAGGTCATCGTGCTGGCAGGCCGTGACAAGGGCAAAGAAGGCACCATCGCCTCTGTTGACCCGAAGGCCGGCAAAGCTGTTGTTGACGGCGTGAACATGGCAATCCGCCACACCCGCCAGTCGCAGAACGAACAGGGCGGCCGTCTGCCCAAGGCACTGCCGATCGACCTGTCGAACCTGGCTCTGCTGGACTCCAACGGCAAAGCAACCCGCGTCGGCTTCCGCGAGGAAGACGGCAAGAAGGTGCGCTTCGCCAAGACCACCGGGGAGACTGTCTGATGCTTGACGCTGCAACCTACACCCCGCGCCTGAAGACCCTCTACAAGGAGACCATCCGCGGCTCCCTGAAAGAGGAATTCGGCTACAAGAACGATATGATGATCCCCAAGCTGGAGAAGATCGTTCTGAACATCGGCTGCGGCCGCGCTGCTGTCAAAGACAGCAAGAAAGCCAAATCCGCACAGGCCGACCTGACCGCGATTGCGGGCCAGAAGGCTGTCACCACCGTGGCAAAGAACTCCATCGCCGGCTTCCGCGTTCGCGAAGGCATGCCGATGGGCGCCAAGGTGACCCTGCGCGGCGACCGGATGTTCGAATTCCTGGACCGTCTGATCACCATCGCGATGCCGCGTATCCGTGACTTCCGCGGCGTGTCCGGCACCTCTTTCGACGGCCGCGGCAACTATGCCATGGGTCTGAAAGAGCACATCGTGTTCCCGGAAATCGACTTTGACAAGATCGACGAAGCCTGGGGCATGGACATCGTAATTGCCACCACCGCACAAACCGACGCGGAAGCTAAGGCGCTGTTGAAAGCTTTCAACATGCCCTTCAACAGCTGATCGCGGGAAGGAAGAGACCATGGCTAAGAAAAGCATGATCGAACGCGAGAAGAAGCGCGAGCGCCTGGTGGCAAAATACGCCGCAAAGCGCGCCGAGCTGAAAGAAATCGCAAACGACGAATCCCGTCCGATGGAAGAGCGCTTCAAGGCGCGTCTGAAGCTGGCGAAACTGCCGCGCAACTCGGCTCCGAGCCGTTTGCACAACCGCTGCCAGCTGACCGGCCGTCCCCACGCTTACTACCGTAAGCTGAAGGTCAGCCGTATTGCGCTGCGCGAGCTGGGTTCTGCTGGTCAGATCCCCGGCCTGGTGAAATCGAGCTGGTAAGGGAGAGACTGATATGAACGATCCTATCGGCGATATGCTCACCCGTATCCGTAACTCTCAGATGCGCGGCAAGTCCACCGTCATGACCCCGGCTTCCAAGCTGCGGGCATGGGTTCTGGACGTGCTGGCGGACGAGGGCTACATCCGCGGTTATGAGAAGATGACTGGTGAAAATGGCCACCCGGCGATTGAAATCAGCCTGAAATACTTCGACGGCGAACCTGTCATTCGCGAGCTCAAGCGGGTCTCCAAGCCCGGCCGCCGCGTTTACATGGGCGTCAATGACATCCCGTCGGTCCGCCAGGGCCTGGGCGTGTCGATTGTCTCCACCCCCAAGGGTGTGATGTCGGACGCAAACGCACGCGCAGCCAACGTCGGCGGCGAAGTGCTTTGCACCGTCTTCTAAGGGAGGCTGATTGATGTCCCGTATTGGTAAGAAACCGGTCGAACTGCCCAGCGGTGTCACCGCGAGCGTTTCCGGCCAGACCGTCGAAGTGAAAGGCCCGAAAGGCGCCCGCACCTTCACCGCCACTGATGACGTGACCCTGACCGTTGAAGACAACGTTGTTAAGGTCGAGCCGCGCGGCAAGTCCAAGCGTGCCCGTCAGCAGTGGGGCATGTCCCGCACCCAGGTTGCAAACCTGGTGACCGGCGTGACCCAAGGCTTCAAGAAGGAGCTGGAAATCCAGGGTGTGGGTTACCGCGCTCAGATGCAGGGCAACACCCTGAAGCTGAACCTGGGCTACAGCCACGACGTCGACTTCACCGCGCCTGAAGGTATCACCATCACCGCACCGAAGCAGACTGAAATCGTTGTGGAAGGCATCGACCAGCAGCAGGTGGGCGAAGTCGCGGCGAAAATCCGCGAATGGCGCCGTCCGGAGCCCTACAAGGGCAAAGGCATCCGCTACAAGGGCGAGTTCATCTTCCGCAAGGAAGGCAAGAAGAAGTAAGGACCAGCAAAATGGCAAACAGCAAACGTACCCTGTTTCTGAAGCGCCGGCTGCGCGTCCGGAACAAGCTTCGCAAAGTGAACGCAGGCCGTCCGCGTCTGTCCGTGCACCGTTCGAACAAGAACATCTCTGTTCAGCTGATCGACGACCTGCGCGGCGTGACCGTGGCCTCCGCTTCGACCCTGGAAAAAGATCTGGGCGTTGTTGGCAAGAACAACGTCGAAGCAGCGACCAAAGTTGGTGCTCTGATCGCCGAGCGCGCGAAAGCGGCTGGCGTGACCGAGGCCTACTTCGACCGCGGCGGCTTCCTGTTCCACGGCAAGGTGAAGGCTCTGGCCGACGCTGCGCGTGAAGGCGGCCTGAAGATCTAATCTCTTGCGGGCGGTCTTCTCTAGACCGCCCCGATGATCCGGGAGGCCGGGCTTCGGCCCGGTTCTCACCAAGGATTGAGAAAACAGGCGCCTAGCGCCCTATGAAAGGAATGCCTGATGGCAGAACGTGAAAACCGCCGCGGCCCCCGCCGCGAGCGTGAAGAGGCACCGGAGTTTGCAGATCGCCTGGTCGCGATCAACCGCGTGTCGAAAACCGTAAAAGGCGGTAAGCGCTTTGGCTTCGCAGCCCTGGTTGTTGTTGGCGACCAGAAAGGCCGCGTGGGCTTTGGCAAGGGCAAGGCGAAAGAAGTGCCCGAGGCGATCCGCAAGGCGACCGAGCAGGCCAAGCGTCAGATGGTCCGCGTGCCGCTGAAAGAGGGCCGCACCCTGCACCACGACATCAACGGCCGTCACGGCGCTGGTAAAGTGGTCATGCGCACCGCTCCGGAAGGTACCGGTATCATCGCAGGCGGTCCGATGCGCGCAGTCTTCGAAATGCTGGGCGTCAAAGACGTCGTTTCGAAGTCGATCGGCTCGCAGAACCCCTACAACATGATCCGCGCCACCATCAACGGCCTGACCAAAGAGCAGAGCCCGCGTTCGGTTGCACAGCGCCGCGGCAAAAAGGTTGCTGACATCCTGCCCAAGCGGGACGAAGCGCCGGCAGCTGCCGAAGCTGAAGCGTAAGGAGTAGAGAGACATGGCAAAAACCATCGTCGTCAAGCAGATCGGCTCCCCGATCCGCCGCCCCGCCAAACAGCGCGCGACCCTGGTCGGCCTGGGCCTGAACAAGATGCACAAGACCCGTGAGCTGGAGGACACTCCTTCGGTCCGCGGCATGGTCAACTCGATCCCGCACCTGGTTCAGATCGTCGAAGAGCGCGACTAAGCCTCTTTGATGCAGACTTTGGAAAACGCCTCCGGGAAACCGGGGGCGTTTTTCGTTTGCGGCGGCTTTTGTGCGGGGCAGGCGGCGGGGCGGGCAGGGCGGTTAACCGGCTGGCAAGACCCCTTGCACCTTTTGCATAGCGGGCAGTCCGAACCGTCAGTTGTTGGAATCAGCCCTGCATCCTATCTCAGTCCTGTCACAGAACGGACCGTAAGACAGACCGCCGGGAATAGGCCCGGCCCCCCGAGACAAGGAACTTAACGATGGCACATGTACTCTCCGCTTCCGCCGGCCTCCCGCTGACCGCCCGCATCCGCTCCGCTTTCGAAGGCGTGATCGACTCCTGGATGAAGGCCCGCGAATTCCAGCGCACCTACAACGAACTTGACGCGCTTTCCGATCACGAGCTCTCGGACATCGGTGTCCGCCGCAGCGATATCGCCGACATCGCGCGCCTGCACGTCTACGGCTAAGAATTCCCTTTTCCCGGGCGCTCCTCTCCTCCTCCTCCTTCGCGCCTGGGCCAAGACGCTCCTGCCATCCGGCGGGAGCGTTTTCTTTTGCGCCAAGGTCAAGTTTTCTCACGCAAATGTGCTATGCGGCAGCTGCATAGCCGCCAGACCAAAGCGTCCGTTGCCGCGCCCGGCCGCGGTGCCTATCTCCCCCGCGTTACAAAACTGTCACAAGAAACACTCCGGCCGGGAATTGGCCCGGCCCAACTGATAGGAAACGCAAGAGATGGCATATTCGACCCTGTCCGCCCCCGCCTCATCCAGCCTGACCGCCCGCCTGCGCAGCCTGGCCGCGAGCCTGATCCAGGGCTGGAAACTGCGCCGCGAATACAAGCGCACCGTGACCGAGCTGCGCGGCCTTTCCGCCCGCGAGCTGGCCGACATCGGCCTGGACCGCAGCAGCATCCGCGGCACCGCCCGCGAGAACGTCTACGGCCGCTGAGAGATTTCAGGATCCGGAGCCTCCTCCCTCCCTCGGTCCCGGACCAGATGCACCCCTGCCCAACGGCGGGGGTGTTTTGCGTTTCTGCGGATGAAATTGAATTCTAAGACCGCCTTTGCCCGGCCGCAGGCCGGGCAGCGCCCGCCCCTCCCCGCGGGAGGGCGCTTACGCACCCACCCAGGGTCAGGCGCTGCCCTTTGAGGAAGTCAGCATCGTGGCAGAGGAGGGCTGGATCACCCGTTGCCCACCCAGCGCACGCCCCGCCCACGCAGAATTTACCCGGGCCTGCCAGACTGAAGCGTGATCATGATCACCTGCCGGGCCTGACAGCCCGGCACCTGGAACAGGGCTCCGGTCTGGCACCCGGAGCGCGCAAGGCTTGAGCTTTCTGCATGGGGCTGCGCCCCATCCCATCTCCACCCCGGCGGCGCCGCCACCCTTTAACGGCCAGCCAGAGACGGACCGGACAGCACCAGAGACTGCACGCGCAGCAACCGGCAGGGCAGAGGCCTTGGCGGTCTTGAGGCTTGAGAATTACGCTCTGTGCCGCTTGCGGCACGGGAGACGCCTGGCCAGTTCAAGTTTGGAGCGTTCCTTGGGCTGGATGCTGCCCGCAGGGCTTGATCCCATCCCTCAACAGGTCTATAGGCACCCGGTGGCCATCCGGGCCACGGAATCACCAAACAAGAAACGCCGCGGTTGGCCCATCACGCTTCGGGGGCCACATCCGGCAAGGAGAAGCGACATGAAACTTCACGAACTGCGCGACAACGCTGGCGCCGCCAAGAAACGCACCCGTGTGGGCCGCGGCCCGGGCTCGGGCAAAGGTAAAATGGGCGGCCGTGGTATCAAAGGCCAGAAATCCCGCTCGGGCGTGGCCATCAACGGCTACGAAGGCGGCCAGATGCCGCTGTACCAGCGTCTGCCCAAGCGCGGCTTCAACAAGCCGAACCGCAAGGCATACGCAGTTGTGAACCTGGGCCTGATCCAGAAGTTCATCGACGCAGGCAAGCTGGACGCAGCAAACATCACCGAAGATTCGCTGGTGGCTTCCGGCCTGGTGCGCCGCAAGCTGGACGGCGTCCGCGTTCTGGCCAAAGGCGAAATCACCGCCAAAGCCACCATCTCGGTCACCGGCGCATCGGCAGCTGCCGTTGAAGCCGTTGCGAAAGCTGGCGGCGCTCTGACTGTGGCAACTGCAGCCGCCGCAGAGTAACGGCTTGTGAGCGGCGCCAATGCCGCTTACATAGTCTTCGAGTTTTCCTAAGACGCCGCCCGAGCCGGAAAACGGTTCCGGGCGGCGTTTGCGCTAAAGAAGAGACCTTTTCATGGTATCAGCAGCAGAACAAATGGCGGCGAACACCAGCTGGGCAGCCCTTGGCAAAGCCACGGATCTGCGCAACCGCATCCTGTTCACCATCGGCCTTTTGATTGTCTACCGCCTGGGCACCTTCATTCCGGTTCCGGGAATCGACGCAGAAGCCCTGCGCCAGTTCATGGAGCAGGCGGGCCAGGGCATCGGCGGCATGGTGTCGATGTTCACCGGCGGCGCGCTTGGCCGGATGGGGATTTTTGCCCTGGGCATCATGCCCTATATTTCCGCCTCGATTATTGTTCAGCTTCTGACTTCGATGGTGCCCTCGCTTGAGCAGCTCAAGAAAGAGGGCGAGCAGGGCCGCAAGAAGATCAACCAGTACACCCGCTACGGCACCGTGGCACTGGCCACCGCGCAGGCCTACGGCCTGGCCGTGTCGCTGGAGCAGGGCGATCTGGCCACCGATCCGGGCATGTATTTCCGCATGGCCTGCATGATCACACTCGTCGGCGGCACCATGTTCCTGATGTGGCTGGGCGAGCAGATCACACAGCGCGGCGTCGGCAACGGCATTTCGCTGATCATCTTCGTCGGCATCATTGCCGAGGTACCGGCAGCGATTGCCCAGTTCTTTGCCTCCGGCCGCTCCGGCGCAATCAGCCCGGCCGTGATCATCGGCGTGATCGTCATGGTCGTCGCGGTGATCATGTTTGTGGTCTTCATGGAGCGCGCGCTGCGCAAGATCCACATCCAGTACCCGCGCCGCCAGGTCGGCATGAAGGTCTATGACGGCGGCTCCTCGCATCTGCCGGTCAAGGTGAACCCGGCAGGCGTGATCCCGGCGATCTTTGCCTCCTCGCTCCTGCTGCTGCCGACCACCATTTCGGCGTTCTCCTCGGGTGCGGCCACCGGTCCGGTGATGTCCTGGCTCTTGGCGAACTTCGGCCCCGGCCAGCCGCTGTACCTTCTGTTCTTCGTGGCGATGATCGTGTTCTTTGCCTACTTCTACACCTTCAACGTCTCCTTCAAACCGGAAGACGTTGCCAACAACCTGAAGAACCAGAACGGCTTTGTTCCCGGCATCCGCCCGGGCAAGAAAACCGCCGAATACATCGAGTATGTTGTGAACCGTATCCTGGTTCTGGGTTCCGGCTATCTGGCGCTGGTCTGCCTGCTGCCGGAAGTCCTCCGCGGCCAATTCGCCATCCCGGTATATTTTGGCGGCACGTCCGTTCTGATTGTGGTATCGGTGACCATGGACACCATTCAGCAGGTGCAAAGCCACCTCCTCGCGCATCAGTATGAGGGCCTTATCGAGAAGAGCCAGCTGCGCGGGCGCAACAAGAAACGGACAAAACGGGGACCCTCTCGCCGATGACCAATATTATTCTGCTGGGCCCGCCGGGCGCAGGCAAAGGAACGCAAGCCAGCCACCTGGTGGAATCCCGCAACATGACCCAGCTGTCCACCGGCGACATGCTGCGCGAAGCCCAGACCTCCGGCACCGAAATGGGCAAGAAGGTCGCGGCGATCATGGCCGAAGGCAAGCTGGTCACCGACCAGATCGTGATCGGCCTGATCCGCGAGAAGCTGCAGGAAGGCTCCGAAGGCGGGTTCATCTTCGACGGCTTCCCGCGCACCCTGCCGCAGGCGGATGCGCTGGCCAAGCTGCTGGACGAGATGGGGCTCAAGCTGAATACGGTCATCGAGATGCAGGTCGATGACGAGGTGCTGGTCGAGCGCGTCGTCAACCGCGCCGCCGAAGCCAAGGCCGCAGGCAAGCCCGTACGGGCCGATGACACCGCGGACGCCATGCGCACCCGGCTGATGGAGTACTATAAGAAGACCTCGCCGCTGATCGGCTACTACTATGCCAAGGGCAACCTGCAGCGGATCGACGGCATGGACACCATCGACGAAGTCCGCAAGTCGATCGACTGGATCATGGGCAGCTAAGCGCAAGACTGCTATCGAAATTCAGGGCCTGTGCAGTGACTGCGCAGGCCCTTTTCTTTTCCCGGCCGGCTAGGCTGCCGTCCTTGAAAACCGCTTTCCCGGCCTGGGGTGAGACGCGTTGGCGCGAGGGCGGCAGGGGCCGGTGTCACAAATCGTGTGTTTACCGCACATGTTAAAGTTTCTAACCTCGTTAACATGTTACTACTGACTGCCCGCACGATTGATGACTGTTCTTTGATTTTTGATTGCATCAAGCGGGCCGCATTTGTTGTTCCTAGCGAGTATTGAGGAACAATTTTGCTGCAAGCGTTCTCCAAGTCCCTCAGCCCTCACCCGTTTACGCATTTGATTGGGCGTTCTTTTGCGGTTTTGCTCATTGGCCTGGCTATCAAGAACCTTGCCTTTGGGGCAATCGACCAGGCGCTGGTGAATCTCGCCCTCCTGCTTGCACTTGCTGTAAGTGCCAAGGTGGGAACCAGGCAAACGCGATGGCGTGTTTCCATTCCGGTGATCATGAGCCTGGCAGCATTCGGGATCCTGTACAGCATCTACGGATCCGGAAGCGCGGCAGCACTGTGGTGTTTCCCGGCGATCGTAACGGCCTACTTCGTGTCATCACCGAAGGATGCTATGATCTATTGCGCCATGCTGACGTCTTTGGCGACGGCAATGATCTGCTGCTCCGGGGATTTCTATTTCGGCAGCCATCTGGCGGTGAGCCTGGCGCTGACGTTTGCCTTTACCGGCTTTGCGGTTCATTTCATTGGCCAGCTTCAGCAGCAGCTTTTGGACTCAAGCTACAGAGACCCGCTGACGAATTGCTTCAACAGAAGATATCTCGGAAAGGCGACCGAACTGGAGGACGTCAATTCCGCGCAAGCCGCGTGCCTGCTTCTGTTTGATGTGGACAACTTCAAGCAAGTGAATGACACCCTTGGGCATGATTGCGGCGATCAGGTGCTGATCGAAGTTGCGGGCGTGCTGAGCCGGGAGAAGAGGGCGGAGGACCTGCTGTTCCGGATCGGAGGCGAAGAATTCGCTGTCATTTTGCCCGGCGTGGAGCTTGCTGAAGGGCGGGCAGTAGCTGAGCGCATGCGGCTGGCTGTTGCGGCGGCCAGTTACCCGGAGGATTGGGGCGTCACGGTGAGTGCAGGGGTTGCAGGCTTTGATCCGGCTCAGGGACTGGCTGAGGCGATGCGGCAGGCAGACAGCCTGTTGTATCAGGCAAAGGATGCGGGCAGAAATCAGGTCTGCTGGCCTGGCGGGGGCAATCCTGCGGCCTGTGCTGAGTGAGCACCCGCGCCGCGCAAAACCGCCAATATGCCAGCGCAGCACGCAATGTGGCTTGACCCCGGCTGAATTTGCAAATACCCAGCCCCATCCCTTCTGGGAATGATTCCCGGCGGCAGGATTCGTCCGTCCGCCAAACTACCTCGAAATGCTGGACCCTCTGGCCACACTGCCACGGTCAAGTGTTGTGAAAAAAGGTTCCGGAGCTACGGAACCGCAACGAAAAGGAAAGTGACACGTGGCACGTATTGCCGGCGTTAACATCCCGACTGCAAAGCGGGTTCCCATCGCCCTCACCTACATCACCGGTATCGGCAACACCTCGGCGAAAGCCATCTGCGAGGCTGTTGGCATCGACGCAACCCGTCGTGTGAACGAACTGTCCGACGCTGAAGTTCTGGCCGTGCGCGAGCACATCGACGCCAACTACACCGTCGAAGGCGACCTGCGCCGTGAAGTGACCATGAACATCAAGCGCCTGATGGACCTGGGCTGCTACCGTGGCCTGCGCCACCGCCGCAACCTGCCGGTCCGCGGTCAGCGCACCCACACCAACGCCCGCACCCGCAAGGGCCCGGCGAAGCCGATCGCCGGCAAGAAGAAGTAAGGGGGGCTTGATCAATGGCACGCGATAAAACCCGCATTAAGCGCAAAGAGCGTAAGAACATTGCTTCTGGCGTTGCGCATGTGAACTCGTCGTTCAACAACACCAAAATCCTGATCTCCGATGTGCAGGGCAACGCGATCTCCTGGTCGTCCGCCGGCACCATGGGCTTCAAAGGCTCCCGGAAATCCACTCCTTACGCGGCTCAGATGGCTGCTGAGGATGCGGGCAAGAAAGCCCAGGATCACGGTGTGAAGACCCTGGAAGTCGAAGTTCAGGGCCCCGGTTCGGGCCGTGAATCGGCTCTGCGCGCTCTGGCCGCAATCGGTTTCAACATCACTTCGATCCGTGATGTGACCCCGATCGCGCACAACGGCTGCCGTCCGCCGAAGCGCCGCCGCGTCTAATTCGCATTTTTTGCTGGGGCCCCGCTTGATTCGCAGGGCCCCAGTGCGTCATTTAAACCTCGGGCGTCCTTGGCCTTCTGGACATGGGGCAAGGACAGGAATGGAGGGAACGCATGATCCATAAGAACTGGGCAGAGCTGATCAAGCCGGCACAGCTGGAAGTGAAGCCTGGCAATGACCCGGCACGGCAGGCAACCGTCGTGGCAGAGCCGCTGGAACGCGGTTTCGGCCTCACCCTGGGCAACGCGCTGCGCCGCGTCCTGATGAGCTCGCTGCAAGGCGCTGCCATCACCAGCGTGCAGATCGACAACGTGCTGCATGAATTCTCCAGCGTTGCCGGTGTGCGTGAAGACGTCACCGACATCATCCTGAACCTCAAGGGCGTGTCCCTGCGCATGGAAGTCGAAGGCCCCAAGCGCCTGTCGATCAATGCCAAAGGCCCGGCCGTTGTCACCGCTGGCGACATTGCTGAAACCGCAGGCATCGAGGTTCTGAACCGCGATCACGTGATCTGCCACCTGGACGATGGCGCCGACCTGTTCATGGAGCTGACCGTGAACACCGGCAAAGGCTATGTCTCGGCAGAGAAGAACAAGCCGGAAGACGCGCCTATCGGCCTGATCCCGATCGACGCGATCTACTCGCCGGTCAAAAAGGTCTCCTATGACGTTCAGCCGACCCGTGAGGGCCAGGTTCTGGACTATGACAAGCTGACCATGAAGGTGGAAACCGACGGCTCCATCACCCCTGATGATGCCGTGGCTTTTGCTGCCCGCATCCTGCAGGATCAGCTGTCGATCTTCGTCAACTTCGACGAGCCGGAATCGGCTGGCCGCCAGGACGAGGACGACGGTCTCGAGTTCAACCCGCTTCTGCTGAAGAAAGTGGACGAGCTGGAACTGTCCGTGCGTTCGGCGAACTGCCTGAAGAACGACAACATCGTCTACATCGGCGACCTGATCCAGAAAACCGAAGCAGAGATGCTGCGCACTCCGAACTTCGGCCGCAAGTCGCTGAACGAGATCAAGGAAGTGCTGTCGGGCATGGGCCTGCACCTGGGCATGGACGTCGAGGACTGGCCGCCGGACAACATCGAAGATCTGGCCAAGAAGTTCGAAGACAGCTTCTAAAGGTTTCGAGGAGGGCTCCGGTCCTCCTCTTCAATGCCCGGGACTGCCGGGGACAAAACGGGCTTCCGCCCCAAGGTGAGCAGCTGACACGCATCAGCCGCCTGACAAAGCAAAACGCAATTAAAGGAACTGAAAAATGCGTCACGCACGTGGTTACCGCCGCCTGAACCGTACTCATGAGCACCGTAAAGCCCTGTTCTCGAACATGGCCGGCTCGCTGATCGAGCACGAGCAGATCAAGACCACCCTGCCCAAAGCAAAAGAACTGCGCCCGATCGTTGAAAAACTGATCACCCTGGCAAAACGCGGCGACCTGCACGCCCGCCGTCAGGCAGCTTCCAAGCTGAAAGAGGACAAGGACGTCGCGAAACTGTTCGAGGTTCTGGGCCCGCGCTACAAGGACCGTCAGGGCGGCTACGTCCGTGTCCTGAAGGCCGGCTTCCGTTACGGCGACATGGCTCCGATGGCGATCATCGAGTTCGTCGACCGCGACGTTTCCGCCAAAGGCGCAGCCGACAAGGCCCGCCTGGAAGCAGAAGAAGCAGCTGCAGAAGCTGAAGAATAAGACGCACCGGGCTTTACGGTCCGTTTGTCTGGCCCCCGCTTCGAAAGGAGCGGGGGTTTTTCTTTTTCTCCGGACGGTTGCGGTCTTTTTGAATTCAATTTCCATGCGAAAGGGAATCGTAATTTTCTTCTGCCTTTACTGCCGCAACCAAGAAAGCTCCGGGATAGATGCGATGACAAAGAAGAAGACTTCTGCGGCCAGGCGGTTCTCGCTGGCGAACCTCAGCACCAAGGCGAAAATCGTGTCAGTAGCGCTGTTTCCGCTGCTGCTGGTACTGGGGGTCGGCGTGCTGGCGGTTGTGAACCTCGGGCGCATGCAGCAGTCGGCGCAGGCAGTTGGCCAAACGCAGGAGATCCTGAGTGAATCCCAGGCGCTGGCCGAAGCCGCTTCGGGAATGGAGGCTGGCCTGAGAGGCTACCTGCTGGCGGGCCGGGAAGAGTATCTGGTCCCCTTCGAGGACGGCCAGGCGAGGGTCGCGCAGTCGCTGGCCTCCTTGCGGCAGCTGGCAGCGGACAACCAAGGTATCCTGACGCTGCTGGACGAAGCGGAGCAGACCCTCACGGGCTGGCAGCAGGAAGTGGCGGGCAACGCCATCGAACTGCGCCGCCAGATCGGCGACGCGATGACCATGAACGACATGGCGGATGAGGTCAAAAAGTCCAAGGGCCGCGTTTACTTCGACGAATTCCGGGGCGCGATATCGCGGCTGATCGAGGAGGAGGAAGTGATGCTGGCCGACCGCCGCAATACTTTTACCGCGCTGGTCAACGCCGGGATTGCCGATCCCACCTACCTGGGCGATTCCCTTCAGGCCGTCGAGAAAACCCATATGGTGATCAGCCGGTCCAAAGACCTCCTGGCGGCAGCTGTCGACATGGAGACCGGCATGCGGGGCTTCCTGCTGGCGGGCGACAATGCCTTCCTTGGGCCCTATATGGAAGGCACCAAGCATTTCAACAAGGTGATGGCGGATCTGCGCCTTGCGATGGCGGATGACCTGATGCAGGTGAACCGGCTGAACGAGATGGCAGGCATCATCGACGAATGGCGCAATGAGGTTGTGGTGCCGATGCTGGATCTGCGTCGGGAGATCGGCGACGCGGCAACCATGGACGACATGGCCGACTTTGTGGCTGAGGGCCGCGGCAAGGAGTTTTTCGACAGCTTCCGGGTGACCATGGAGTCGCTGCAGGCGGAAGTCGCAACTGCCATGGCGGCCAGCCAGGCTGCAAATGAAGAGACCGCCTCGCAGACGCGGACCATGATCCCCGCAGCCATTGCCGGCGCCATCCTGATCGGCGCGGTTCTTGCGCTTGTCATCGGCTCGGGCATCGCCAAGGGCATCCGCCGCATCGTGGCTTCGATGCGCGGCCTGGCCGAGGGCAACAATGCGGTTGAGATTAAGGGCCAGGAGCGCGGCGACGAGGTCGGCGACATGGCCCGGGCGCTGGAGAAATTCCGCGACGAGCTGGTCAAGATGCAGGAAGCCGAAAAGCAGAAGGCGGAAAGCAAGGACGCCGAACTGGCCGGAGTGGTGCAGGAGCTGAGCCAGCGCCTGGCGCGGCTGGCCGATGGTGATCTGACGATCCGGATCGAGGAAGAATTCCCGGAGGAGTACCAGCAGCTGCGCAGTGACTTCAACGGCTCAATCGACAATCTCAACTCTGTAGTCCAGCAGGTGATTGGCGCCGCATCAAGCATCCGCAGCGGCTCTTCGGAGATCAGCCAGGCGGCGGACGACCTGTCCCACCGCACCGAAAGCCAGGCGGCGACGCTGGAGCAGACCGCGGCCGCGATTGACGAGCTGACGGCCAGCGTGCGTTCGGCCGCGGAAGGCGCACGCAATGTGGAGAGCACCGTGCAGGAGGCCCGCGAAGAGGCGGCCAACAGCGGCGAAGTGGTGCAAAGCGCGGTGGCGGCGATGAGCGGCATCGAGGAGGGATCCAGCAAGATCTCCCAGATCATCTCGGTGATCGACGACATCGCCTTCCA
>NZ_JWLD01000016.1 GCF_000813725.1 Leisingera sp. ANG-Vp | reverse complement strand
TGCTGAAGCGGGCCAGAAAGTGAAAGAGGGCGACCGGCTCGCCATTCTGGAGGCGATGAAGATGGAGCACTCGCTGCTGGCCGCCCGTGACGGTGCGGTGGCTGAAGTTCTCGCCTCTGCCGGCGATCAGGTCGAGGCAGGGGCGGCGCTGGTGCGGCTGGAGGAGGAAGGCAGCTGACCGCGCGCCTGCGGCGGCTGCCGGGATTTGGGTATTTGGGACCAGAAAGAAGCAGGAGGCCCGGACATGGGTGAACGTGCCGAGATTTTCGAAGTCGGCCCGCGCGACGGGCTGCAGAATGAAAAACGGGAGATTCCGGTTGCTGAAAAAGTGGCGCTGGCCGATTGCCTGAGCCGGGCCGGTTTCTCGCGGATCGAAGTGGCGAGTTTTGTTTCGCCGAAATGGGTGCCGCAGATGGCGGGCAGTGCCGAGGTTCTGGGCGGCATCACCCGCGTGCCTGGCGTCCGCTATGCGGCGCTGACCCCCAACATGCGCGGCTATGGGGACGCATTGGCTGCGAAGGCGGATGAAATCGCGGTCTTCGCCTCTGCTTCTGAAGGGTTTTCGAAGGCAAATATCAACGCCAGTATTGAAGAAAGCATTGAACGTTTCCTGCCCATTCTGGAGGCGGCCAAAGGGACCGGGCTGCCGGTCAGGGGCTACGTCTCCTGCGTGACGGATTGCCCGTATGACGGGGCAACGGCGCCAGAGCAGGCGGCGGCTGTGGCGGAACGTCTGTTCGAACTCGGCTGTTATGAGATTTCCCTGGGGGACACCATCGGCCAGGGCACGCCTGAAACCATCTCGGCCATGCTGACAGCGGTGGCCGCACGTGTGCCGGCTGAAAAACTGGCGGGCCACTACCACGACACCGCGGGCCGGGCGCTGGACAATATCGAGGCGTCCCTGGGCTTTGGGGTGCGCGTCTTTGATGCTGCTGTTGGCGGTTTGGGCGGCTGTCCTTATGCGCCGGGAGCGGCCGGGAATGTGGCAACCGAAGCGGTTCACAAACGCCTGACAGAGCTGGGTTATGAAACCGGCCTGGATCCAGAAGTGCTGGAGCAGGCAGCCGCAATGGCACGCGCCATGCGCGGCATGAGTTGAGCGGAGACAGAATATGTTCGAAACAATAACGCTGGAAACCGACGGCCGCGGTGTCTGCACTTTGACTTTGAACCGGCCGGACAAGCATAACGCCATGTCCGGCACGATGCTGCAGGAGCTGACGCAGGCCGCGAAACAGCTGGCAGAGGACAGTGCGGTCCGGGTTGTGGTGCTGGCAGGCGCGGGCAAGAGCTTTTGCGCAGGCGGCGATCTCAAATGGATGCGCGCGCAGATGGATGCGGATGCGGAAACCCGGGCACGCGAAGCGCGGGTGCTGGCAGAAATGCTGATGGCACTTAACACGCTGCCCAAGCCGGTGATCGGTGCGCTGCAGGGCAACGCGTTTGGCGGCGGCGTCGGCATGGCATCGGTCTGCGACGTGGCGATTGGCGCCGATCACCTGAAGATGGGGCTGACTGAGACCAAGCTGGGGCTGATTCCCGCCACCATCGGCCCCTATGTGATTGCCCGCATGGGCGAAGCCAAGGCGCGACGGGTCTTTATGTCGGCCCGGCTGTTCGGCGCGCAGGAGGCGGTGGAGCTGGGTTTGCTGGCCAAAGCTGTGCCCGCGGATCAGCTGGCAGAGGCCGTTGAAGCAGAAGTTGCGCCCTACCTGAACTGCGCGCCCGGCGCCGTGGCTGCGGCCAAGAAGCTGGCCCGCGATCTGGGCCCGCGCCTGGACGGCAGTGTGATTGACCATACAATCAAGGCGCTTGTGGAGCGCTGGGAAGGCGAGGAGGCGCAGGAGGGGATCAGCGCGTTCTTCGAAAAACGCAAACCGGTTTGGCAAGGCTGAAAACCGGCATTTTTGACTCTTGTTTCTGTGGCGGCTGCACTTTGCTGTGCGGCCGCTTTTCTTATGAATTTGCTAGGGAATTACAGGCATGTTGCGGCAGTGCTTTTTCCTGTCACAAACCCTTGTTGATTAACCTTGCTTTAGTTGACGCTCCGGGGGCGGGGGGGTATGCACGGGACAAATCAACACGCCAATTGACGCCGCGCGGGAATCCGCCGGGGAAAGGAGCTGCTCTTGGAAGAGATGTTGAGGGAATACCTGCCGATCCTGGTCTTTCTGGCCGTCGCGGCAGGTTTGGGGACCGTCCTGATCCTGGCAGCCGTTGTGCTGGCGGTCCGCAACCCGGACCCGGAGAAGGTCAGCGCCTATGAATGCGGTTTCAACGCTTTCGACGATGCCCGCATGAAATTCGATGTCCGCTTCTATCTGGTGTCGATTCTCTTCATCATTTTCGACCTGGAAATCGCCTTCCTGTTTCCCTGGGCCGTCGGTTTCAAGGACATCAGCGACACCGGCTTCTGGTCGATGATGGTGTTCCTTGGCGTGCTGACCATCGGATTCGCCTATGAGTGGAAGAAAGGGGCCCTGGAATGGCAGTGATGACCGGAGCCAACACCGCCGGTGTGGACAAGGAAGTTGTCACTCAGGCCCTGAATGCCGAGCTGCAGGATAAAGGTTTCCTGCTGACCTCGGCAGAAGACATCATCAACTGGGCCCGCACCGGCTCTCTGCACTGGATGACCTTTGGTCTCGCCTGCTGCGCGGTTGAGATGATGCACACGTCGATGCCGCGCTACGATGCTGAGCGTTTCGGCATCGCACCGCGTGCCTCCCCGCGCCAGTCGGACGTGATGATCGTGGCGGGCACCCTGACCAACAAGATGGCGCCGGCCCTGCGCAAGGTCTACGACCAGATGCCTGAGCCGCGCTACGTGATCTCGATGGGCTCCTGCGCCAACGGCGGCGGGTACTACCACTACAGCTATTCCGTGGTGCGCGGCTGCGACCGGATTGTGCCGGTGGACGTCTATGTGCCCGGCTGCCCGCCGACGGCAGAGGCGCTGCTTTACGGCCTGATGCAGCTGCAGCGCAAGATCCGCCGCACCGGCACCCTGGTGCGCTGAGAGGGGCGGGAGAGATATGAGCGAAGCACTGAAAGAACTCGGCGCACAGATCGAAGCCAAACGCCCCGACTGCGTGGTGGCTTGGGATGTCGCCCATGGCGAACTGAACGTCGATGTGGCGCCCTCGAATATCGCAGGCCTGGTGGAATTCCTGAAATCGGATCCCAGCTGCAAGTTCTCGACCCTGGTGGACATCACCGCGGTGGACTACCCCGAGCGCGGCAAGCGGTTCGACGTGGTCTACCACTTCCTGTCGATGTACCGGAACCAGCGCATCCGCCTGCGTGCCGCGATCCGCGAGGATGAGATGGTGCCGTCGATTGTGAACGTGCACCCCTCGGCCAACTGGTTCGAGCGTGAAGTCTACGACATGTTCGGCATCCTGTTCTCGGGCCACCCGGACCTGCGCCGTCTGCTGACCGACTACGGTTTCCGCGGCTACCCGCTGCGCAAGGATTTCCCGACCACCGGCTACACCGAGGTCCGCTATGACGAGGCGCAAAAGCGCGTGGTCTACGAGCCGGTGAAACTGGTGCAGGAATACCGCCAATTCGATTTCATGTCGCCTTGGGAAGGTGCCGAATACATCCTGCCCGGCGACGAGAAGAAAGAGGAGGCAAACTGATGTGGTTTGAACCTCTGGCCGAAGCAGGCGCTTTGCTCGCGGGCTGTGCAGCCTTGCTGGGTGCGGCACTGCCCTTTTTCAAGAAAACCGAAGGTGTGCGTATCCGCGTGCCGGCGCGCCAAAAGGCGCATGGAGGTTCAAAATGATGGACGGCTCCAAATTTGACGACGGCAGCGTCGACGCGCTGAGCGGCGAGCAGAAGATCCGCAACTTCAACATCAACTTCGGCCCGCAGCACCCTGCGGCACACGGCGTTTTGCGTCTGGTGCTGGAGCTTGACGGGGAAGTGGTTGAGCGCTGCGATCCGCATATCGGCCTTTTGCACCGCGGCACCGAAAAGCTGATGGAAAGCCGCACATACCTGCAGAACCTGCCGTATTTCGACCGCCTTGATTACGTGGCGCCGATGAACCAGGAACATGCCTGGTGCCTGGCTATCGAAAAGCTGACCGGCACCGAAGTGCCGCGCCGCGGCCAGCTGATCCGGGTGCTCTACTCGGAAATCGGCCGCATCCTGAACCACCTGCTGAACGTCACCACGCAGGCGATGGACGTGGGCGCGCTGACCCCGCCGCTCTGGGGCTTTGAAGAGCGCGAGAAGCTGATGATCTTCTACGAGCGGGCCTGCGGCGCGCGCCTGCACGCGGCTTACTTCCGCCCCGGCGGCGTGCATCAGGATCTGCCGGACCAGCTGATCGACGATATTGAGGAATGGGCGATCGAATTCCCCCGTGTTCTCGACGATATCGACGGCCTCCTGACCGAAAACCGCATCTTCAAGCAGCGCAACTGCGACATCGGTGTGGTGACCGAGGATGACATTCAGAAATACGGCTTCTCGGGCGTCATGGTGCGCGGCTCCGGCCTCGCCTGGGACCTGCGCCGCGCGCAGCCCTATGAATGCTACGACGAGTTTGAGTTCCAGATCCCCGTCGGCAAGAACGGCGACTGCTACGACCGCTACCTCTGCCGCATGGAAGAGATGCGCCAGTCGCTGTCGATCATCCGCCAGTCGATCCACAAGCTGCGCGAAGCCACCGGCGACGTGCTGGCCCGCGGCAAGCTGACCCCGCCCAAGCGCGGCGACATGAAGACCTCGATGGAAAGCCTGATCCACCATTTCAAGCTGTACACCGAAGGCTTCCACGTCCCGGCAGGCGAGGTCTATGCAGCCGTCGAAGCGCCCAAGGGCGAGTTCGGCGTCTATCTGGTGGCGGACGGGTCCAACAAACCCTACCGCTCCAAGATCCGCGCCCCGGGCTTCCTGCATCTGCAGGCGATGGACCACGTCGCCAAGGGCCACCAGCTGGCCGACGTCGCCGCCATCATCGGCACCATGGACGTTGTGTTCGGGGAGATTGACCGTTGAAGACAATTCTCTCCGTTTGCGCACTTGGTCTCGTTTTTGCGGCAGGCTCGGCTGCTGCAGCGGGCAAACACTGCTTGATCAAGCAGGACGCATGCTCCGACCTGCGCAGCGCAAAAAATGCCAATCTTGTCAGATTGCTGCAATCACCGCCCAAAAATTCCGTCGATGCGGCCTCCCATTCGGTCATTTATTCGACGTTTGAGGGCCTGCAGAAAACGGCGCGTCAAGGCTGTAAGCGTAAAGACAAGGTTGCATTGGACGGTTTCGAGCCGCTCTTTACCTTGGGCAGCGGCCGCCAGAAACGTGCTCTGATGTACAAAAGCAACTCTGAATGCACTTGGGTGAAGGTGAAGTAATGCTCCGTCGTTTGCACTCTGAACAACCCGACAGCTTTGCCTTCACCCCGGCCAACCAGGCCTGGGCTGAGGCGCAAATCACCAAATATCCCGAGGGCCGCCAGGCCTCCGCGGTCATTCCGCTGCTCTGGCGCGCGCAGGAGCAGGAGGGCTGGGTCACCAAACCCGCGATTGAGCACATCGCCGATATGCTCGGCATGGCCTATATCCGGGTGCTGGAGGTTTGCTCCTTCTACTTCATGTTCCAGATGCAGCCGACCGGTTCCGTTGCCAATATCCAGATCTGCGGCACCACGTCCTGCATGATTTGCGGGGCAGAGGACCTGGTTGCGGTCTGCAAGGAAAAAATCGCCGAGAAGCCGCACACCCTGTCGGCGGACGGCAAGTTCACCTGGGAAGAGGTCGAGTGCCTTGGTGCCTGCACCAACGCCCCGATGGCGCAGATCGGCAAGGACTACTACGAAGACCTGACCGTCGAGAGCTTTACCAAGTTGCTGGACGACCTGGCTGCAGGCAAGGTGGTGGCACCGGGCCCGCAGAACGGCCGTTATGCGGCTGAGCCGAAATCGGGCCTTACCTCGCTGACCGAGTTCGACAGCGGCAAGACCCAGTACAATGCCTCCGTGCAGCTGGCGATGGACATCAAGGACGGCGTCAAGCGCATCCAAGGCGATGAAGTGCCGCTGCTGACCCCCTGGGTTGGCAAGGACGGCGTGGTAGCCGGCCGTGCTGCGGCGGATGCGCCGCCGAAAGCGCCCGAGGCACCGAAGCCTGCGGTGAAACAGGCGGCGGAAGCCAAGGCAGAGGCCAAGAAAGAAGATGCGCCGGCAGCCGAAGAGCAGGAACCGGAAGTTCTGAAAGAGGCCCGCGGCGGTCTGCCGGACGATCTGAAGCTGCTGAAGGGCGTGGGGCCGAAGCTGGAAGAGAAACTCAACAGCCTGGGTTTCTTCCACTTTGACCAGATTGCCGAGTGGACCGAGGCTGAGGTGGCCTGGGTCGATGCGCGGCTCAAGTTCAAGGGCCGGATCGAACGCGACGGCTGGATCGAACAGGCCAAGCGGCTGCAGGTTGGCGATGAAACCGAATTCGCCAAACGGGCCAAGGACGAAGGCCTCTACGAAGAAGAAGACTGAATGGGTGCGGCCCGGCAGGGCCGTGTCCGGGTGATAGGGAACAGATGAGCAAGGAACAGGACCAGGCCATTGCAGCTAAGGGCCGGCACATCGCGCTTGTGATTGCCGGGACCATTTCGCTGTGGGTCGTGCTGTCGCTGTTCATCGGCCCCATGCTGGGGCTGCCGGGGCGCTTTGCGCTGCTGTTCGACTTCGCCGCGCTGGCAGGCATGATCTATGCCCTGGTCAACATATTTCAACTCTGGCGCATGCGCCAAAACAGCCAAAGGTAGGCACACATGCTGAAGGATCAGGACCGGATCTTTACCAACCTCTACGGCATGCACGAACGCACTCTGGCGGGCGCCAAGGCGCGCGGCCATTGGGACGGCACCGCAGGGCTGATCGAAAAAGGCCGCGACTGGATCATTCAGACGATGAAAGACTCCGGTCTGCGCGGCCGCGGCGGTGCGGGTTTCCCAACCGGCCTGAAATGGTCCTTCATGCCCAAGGAAAGCGATGGCCGCCCGGCGTACCTGGTGATCAACGCCGATGAATCCGAGCCCGGCACCTGCAAGGACCGGGAGATCATGCGCCACGATCCGCATACGCTGATCGAAGGCGCGCTGATCGCCTCTTTCGCGATGAACGCGCATACCTGCTACATCTACCTGCGCGGCGAATACATCCGTGAGCGCGAGGCGCTGCAGGCCGCCATTGACGAGGCCTATGACCAGGGCCTGCTGGGCAGGAATGCAGCAGGCTCCGGCTGGGACTTCGACGTGTTCCTGCACCACGGGGCAGGGGCCTATATCTGCGGCGAGGAAACCGCCCTGATCGAAAGTCTGGAAGGCAAGAAGGGCATGCCCCGGATGAAGCCGCCGTTCCCGGCGGGCGCGGGCCTTTACGGCTGCCCGACCACCGTGAACAACGTGGAATCCATTGCCGTGGTGCCCACCATCCTGCGCCGCGGCGCAGATTGGTTCGCCTCCTTCGGGCGCCAGAACAACGCAGGCACCAAGCTGTTTGCGATCTCCGGCCACGTCAACAACCCTTGTGTTGTCGAAGAAGCGATGTCGATCTCCTTTGAGGAACTGATCGAAAAGCACTGCGGCGGCATCCGCGGCGGCTGGGACAACCTGCTGGCAGTGATCCCCGG
Source organism: Leisingera sp. ANG-Vp (assembly GCF_000813725.1). Taxonomy (GTDB): domain Bacteria; phylum Pseudomonadota; class Alphaproteobacteria; order Rhodobacterales; family Rhodobacteraceae; genus Leisingera. The sequence goes on along the minus strand of NZ_JWLD01000016.1, from coordinate 145,399 downwards.
CGGCTCCTCCGTCCCTTGTGTGCGCGGCGAAAACATGCGCGACGCGATCATGGACTTCGACTACCTGCGCGGCGAACTGGGTTCTGGTCTTGGTACCGCAGCCGTCATCGTGATGGACAAACAGACCGACATCATCAAGGCGATCTGGCGCCTGTCCAAGTTCTACAAGCACGAAAGCTGCGGCCAATGCACCCCGTGCCGCGAAGGCACCGGCTGGATGATGCGCGTGATGGACCGCCTGGTAAAGGGCGAGGCCGAGCTGGAAGAGATCGACATGCTGTGGGATGTGACCAAACAGGTCGAGGGTCACACCATTTGTGCACTGGGTGATGCGGCGGCCTGGCCGATCCAGGGCCTGATCAAGAACTTCCGCGAAGAAATCGAAGACCGCATCAAGGCCCAGAAAACCGGCCGCATGGGCGCGATGGCAGCAGAGTGAGAATTGAAACCATGGCAAAGTTCAAGAATTGCTTTTTGAGCGCTGTTTGCGCCGCAGCTGTCGCTTCCACCGCGCAGGCTGAGATTTCGGGAATTTCCTATACCGCGACAGGCTTTCCCGAAGGCACCGAATGCGGCGCCCGGAACACCGACCGGGAAGTGAAGATCAAGTCCCGCAAAAAGCGCGGAAAGCTGATGTTCACCTTCAAGATGAAAGAAGGGGCGCTGGAGGCCGAGTTCTTCTGCAAACTCCCGGACGGAGAAGTCATCACTCTGAACGGCCACAAGAACCTCCCTGAGTGGGCGCAGGGCCGGGCGTCCATCACTGAAAGCTACAACTTTTGAACCTGTTCGCCGAAACCAATGATGTGCGGGGCAAGACTATGACGTTGGGATGCCGTTTCTTTTTCAAGGGCAAAGTATCCGCGCCGCGCAGACAGTGGAGCAACTGATGGACGCCTTTGACGCATATTCCCATGCTCTGGCCGCGCTGGTGATCTTTACCCTGATCATCCTTGCGCTGTCGCCGTTTTCGGCGCTGGCCAAGCAGAAGGCGGGCCTCGCTCCCGGGGCCACGCCGCAAGAGGACTATGCGGAGAAGGCCTACCGGCTGAACCGGGCCTATCTGAACGGCTGCGAGACACTCCCGGCCTTCCTGACAGTGACACTGGTTGCGGTTCTGGCGGGCGCGGCGCCGTTCTGGGTGAACCTGCTGGCCTCGGTGGTATTGGTCTCGCGGATCGTCATGATCCTCATCCACTTGCAGGGCAGCGGCAAGCCGCATGGCGGGCTGCGCTCGGTGTTTTACGTGATTGGCTGGGCCTGCATGGCAGGCTTGGCCCTGATGGCATTGGTGGCAGCGATTTGAGCGACCTGATGACATATCAACTGGCGGATCCTTCCAAAGGAAACCGCAAAGGGAAAACGGGAATGAAGTTTCTTCCTCTGGCCAGTATGCTGGCAGCCGCTGCTCTTGCCGCTTGCGGTTCCTCCACCAACAACCGTCCGCTGTATGACGGGGTGCCGTTCAAGGCAAAGGCCAAGCCGGTCGACAAAAAGACCAGCCGGGCCGTGTTCCAGGTTGAAATCAAAGGGGCGGACCGCTCCGTCAAAGGCGCGCGCGAGGCGGCGGACCATGCGGGCACGACCTATTGCGTCACAAACTACGGTTCTTCCAATATTGCCTGGGTGATTGACCCGGCGGACGAGGAAGCACAGCTGACCCTGACCGATGGCCGGGCCACCTTCCAGGGAACCTGCACTCCGTGAGCGGTTTTCCGGCATATCTGGGTCCGCGGGCCCGGCTGCTATTGAATAGCAGCGCTGTGCGCCTGCGCAGTGGGATCTCCAAACTGAAGGAGATCCCTGCCATGCGTGCCCTGATTGCCGCTGTCCTGTCCGCTTCTGTTGCCCTGCCTGCTGCGGCGCTTGCCAAACCGTCGCTGCGCGAGGTGCAGGAAATCGAAGACCCGCTGTTTGCCGTCGCTGTTGCCAAGGAAGTGTCCGATCACTGCGACCGCATTTCGCCGCGTTACCTGAAAGGGCTGGGCGAGTTGCGCAGGCTCAAGGCGCGGGCAAATGAACTGGGCTACTCGGACGCGGAAATCCGCGCCTACATCGACTCAGATGCCGAGAAGGCCCGTATGCGCGCCAAGGGCGAAAAGCTGCTGGCCCAGAACGGCGTCTCATACGAACAACCGGAAACCTTCTGCGCCTACGGCCGCGCGGAAATCGAGAAGAAAAGCGCGATCGGCGTGTTACTGAGGGCGAAATAGACCATGTCTGACCTCCGCAAGATCAACATTGACGGAACCGAGATCGAGGTGGATGGGGCGATGACCCTGATCCAGGCCTGCGAGGAGGCCGGCGTCGAGATCCCGCGCTTCTGCTATCATGAGCGCCTGTCGATTGCCGGCAACTGCCGCATGTGCCTGGTCGAAGTTGTGGGCGGCCCGCCCAAGCCCGCGGCCTCCTGCGCCATGCAGGTCCGCGATCTGCGCCCCGGCCCCGAAGGCCAGGCGCCGCAGGTGAAAACCAACTCGCCGATGGTCAAGAAGGCCCGCGAAGGCGTGATGGAGTTCATGCTGATCAACCACCCGCTGGACTGCCCGATCTGCGACCAGGGCGGCGAGTGCGACCTGCAGGACCAGGCGATGGCCTATGGCATCTCCGCGACCCGCTTCAAGGAAGCCAAGCGCGCGGTGGACGATCTGGACCTCGGCCCGCTGGTCTCCACCACCATGACCCGCTGCATTTCCTGCACCCGCTGCGTCCGCTTCACGACTGAGGTCGCGGGCATCACCCAGATGGGCCAGACCGGGCGCGGCGAAGACGCCGAGATCACCTCCTATCTGAACCAGACGCTGCAATCGAACCTGCAGGGCAATATCATCGACCTGTGCCCGGTTGGCGCGCTGACCTCGAAGCCTTACGCCTTTACCGCCCGTCCGTGGGAACTGACCAAGACCGAAACCATCGACGTGATGGACGCGCTTGGCTCCAGCATCCGCGTCGACACCAAGGGCCGCGAAGTGATGCGCATACTGCCGCGCAACCATGACGGCGTGAACGAGGAGTGGATTTCCGACAAGACCCGCTTTGTCTGGGACGGGCTGCGCCGCCAGCGCCTGGACCGCCCCTATGTGCGGGTTGACGGCAAGCTGAAACCTGCCACTTGGGCCGAAGCGCTCTCGGCGGCGGCGAATGCAATGAAAGGCAAAAAGGTTGCGGGCCTGATCGGCGATCTGGTCCCGGTTGAGGCAGCTTTTGCTCTGAAGCAGCTGGTGGAAGGCTTGGGCGGCAAGGTGGAATGCCGCACTGACAATGCCCGCCTGCCGATTGGCAACCGTGCGGGCTACGCTGGCACTGCCACTGTCGAGGATATCGACAACGCCAAGTTCATCCAGCTGATCGGAACCAACCCGCGCGACGAGGCGCCGGTGCTGAACGCCCGCATCCGCAAGGCCTGGCTGAACGGTGCGCAGGTAGGTCTGGTCGGCCAGCCGGCGGACTTGACCTATGAATATGCTCACGTCGGCACCGACCGTGCCGCGCTGGAAAGCCTGCTGGGCAAGGAGTACGGCGCCGTCAAGGATCAGCCATCCGTGGTGATCGTGGGGCAGGGCGCCCTGCGCGAAGCCGACGGGCTGGCGGTTCTGGCCGCGGCGCAGAAGCTGGCCGAAGACACCGGTTCCAAGCTCATGGTCCTGCACACCGCGGCTTCCCGCGTTGGCGCGATGGACATCGGTGCGGCGACCGAGGGCGGCATGGCTGCCGCCATCGACGGGGCAGAGGTGATCTACAACCTCGGCGCTGACGAGGTGGAAATCGACGCGGGTGCATTTGTGATCTACCAGGGCTCCCACGGCGACCGCGGCGCGCACCGCGCCGACGTGATCCTGCCGGCTGCGGCCTACACCGAGGAAAACGGCCTGTTCGTGAACACCGAAGGCCGCCCGCAGCTGGCCATGCGCGCAAGCTTTGCGCCGGGTGAAGCCAAAGAAAACTGGGCAATTCTGCGCGCGCTCAGCGCCGAAGCGGATGCCAAGCTTGGCTATGACTCGCTGGCCCAGCTGCGCCAGACCCTGGTTGCCGAAGTGCCGCATCTGGCGAAGATCGACGAAGTGGCCGAAAAAGAAGGCGAAGCGCTTGAACAGGACAAGCTCGGCAAGGCCGATTTCCTGCCCGCGGTCCGCGACTTCTACCTGACCAACCCGATTGCCCGCGCATCGCAGCTGATGGCGGAACTATCGGCAGGCGTGAAAGCCCGCGAAACCGGAGCCCTGGCCGCCGAATGATCCGCTTCGCCCTCATAACGCCCTTCCTGCTGGCCGCCTGCGCAATGGCGCCCGGCAGCGAAGGCGAGCGGCCCGCCCCGGTATACGAAGGGGTGGAAACCAGCCTGCTGGAGGGCGATCTGGTGCAATTTCACGTCTCCATGCGCGGTGTGTTTGCGCAGGAAGACCTTGATAACTATGCGGAATGCGCCGCCGCGCAATACGCGCTGATCCGGGGCTACGGGTTTGCGCGCCATGTGCGCACAACAACGAAACAGGCAGGGGGCAGCCGGACCGCTGATGCGGTTTACCTGATTTCGCCCTCTCTGCCGCGCGGATTGCGGACCATCGACGCTGAAGTCGCGGTCGCGGATTGCGCGGCGAACGGAATACCCACGGTGTGAGGACCTATGGCTGATTTCTTTAACACTCCAGGCGGCATCGCTGTTCTGATCCTGGCGCAAGTGCTTGCAGTTGTTGCCTTTGTGATGATCTCACTGCTGTTCCTCGTCTACGGGGACCGCAAGATCTGGGCCGCGGTCCAGATGCGCCGGGGCCCGAACGTGGTGGGCGTTTACGGCCTGCTGCAATCGGTGGCTGACGCGCTGAAATACGTCGTCAAAGAGGTGGTGATCCCGGCCGGCGCCGACCGCACCGTCTTTATCCTGGCGCCGATGACCTCCTTTGTGCTGGCGATGATTGCCTGGGCGGTGATCCCCTTCAACGACGGCTGGGTCCTGTCGGACATCAACGTTGCCATCCTTTACGTCTTCGCAGTCTCCTCGCTTGAGGTCTACGGCGTGATCATGGGCGGCTGGGCGTCGAACTCGAAATACCCGTTCCTCGGCTCGCTGCGCTCTGCTGCGCAGATGATCTCCTATGAGGTTTCCATCGGCCTGATCATCATCGGTGTGATCATCTCCACCGGTTCGATGAACTTCGGCGATATCGTGCGCGCGCAGGACGGCGATCTGGGCCTCTTGAACTGGTACTGGATCCCGCATTTCCCGATGGTCTTCCTGTTCTTCATCTCGGCGCTGGCAGAAACCAACCGCCCGCCGTTCGACCTGCCGGAAGCGGAATCGGAACTGGTTGCGGGCTACCAGGTGGAATACTCTGCGACCCCGTTCCTGCTGTTCATGGCCGGCGAATACATCGCCATCTTCCTGATGTGCGCGCTGACCACGCTGCTGTTCTTCGGCGGCTGGCTGTCCCCGATCCCGGGCCTGCCTGATGGCGTCCTGTGGATGGTCGGCAAGATGGCCTTCTTCTTCTTCCTCTTCGCAATGGTAAAGGCGATCACCCCGCGCTACCGCTACGACCAGCTGATGCGCCTGGGCTGGAAAGTGTTCCTGCCGTTCTCGCTGGCCTGGGTGGTCTTCGTGTCCTTTGCTGCAAAATTTGACTGGTTCTGGGGCATCTTCGCCCGCTGGACCGTGGGAGGCTGACCGATGGCGAACATCGACTACACCCGCGCCGCCAAGTATTTCCTGCTGCAGGATTTCTGGGTCGGCTTCAAACTGGGGCTGAAGTATTTCTTCGCGCCCAAGGCCACCGTGAACTACCCGCACGAGAAGGGCCCGCTGTCGCCGCGCTTCCGCGGCGAGCACGCGCTGCGCCGCTACCCGAACGGCGAGGAGCGCTGCATCGCATGTAAACTGTGCGAGGCGGTCTGCCCGGCACAGGCGATCACCATCGACGCGGAACCGCGCGAGGACGGCAGCCGCCGCACCACGCGCTATGACATCGACATGACCAAATGCATCTACTGCGGTTTCTGCCAGGAAGCCTGCCCGGTGGATGCGATTGTCGAAGGCCCGAACTTCGAATTCGCGACCGAGACCCGCGAAGAGCTGTTCTACGACAAGGATAAACTCCTGGCCAACGGCGAGCGCTGGGAAGCCGAGATCGCCCGCAACCTGGAAATCGACGCGCCGTACCGATGAGTGATCCCAAGAACCCTTTTGAGGCCATGATGGCCCGGATGCAGGAACAAGCCCAGGAGATGGCCAAGGCGCTGAACCCGGCGCTGGAGAGCTTTTCTCCGAAAGGGTTCGAGGCCCTGTGGCCGACCATGCCCAAAGAGGTCATGGAAATGATGTTCGGCAACACCGTCAACAAGGACGGGCTGGATGCCAAAACCCGGCTGCTGCTGACACTGGCCGGGCTGACAATGCAAGGCGCACAGGCTGACAGTGCCGTGCGCCAGACCGTGCGCCACGCTTTGGAAGCGGGCGCCAAGAAACAAGAGATCGTGGAAACGATCGGACAGATGTCGGTCTTTGCCGGCATTCCGGCCATGAACCGGGCGCTGGATCTGGCGCAAGAGGCCATGGACGACAAAAGGGACGATGAGACATGAGCGTTTTTGCCTTCTACCTCTTCGCCATCAGCGCCATCACCGGCGGGCTGTTCACCGTGATCAGCCGCCAGCCGGTGCATTCGGTACTGTGGCTGATCCTGGCCTTCCTCTCTTCGGCCGGGCTGTTTGTGCTGCTGGGGGCGGAGTTCGTCGCCATGCTGCTGGTCATCGTCTACGTGGGCGCAGTCGCGGTGCTGTTCCTGTTTGTGGTGATGATGCTGGACGTGGACTTTGCCGAGCTGAAGGCGGAGATGGCAAAATACATGCCGCTGGCGCTGCTGATCGGCCTGGTCATCCTGATGCAGTTCGTGATGGCCTTCGGCGTTTGGGAAACCGCCCACAAGGCGCCTGAGCTGCTGGCCAATCCGGTGCCCGCCGACCGCCACAACACCGAGGCCCTGGGCCTCATCATCTATGATCAATATTTCCTTCTGTTCCAGCTGGCAGGCCTGATCCTGCTGGTGGCGATGATCGGCGCGATTGTGCTGACCCTGCGCCACCGCCAGGACGTCAAGCGCCAGGACGTGGTTGCCCAGATGATGCGCGACCCGGCCGCGGCGATGGAGCTCAAGGACGTGAAACCGGGGCAGGGGCTGTGATCCAATGATCGGACTTGAACATTATCTGACCGTCGCGGCGACGCTGTTCGTCATCGGCATTTTCGGGCTCTTCCTGAACCGCAAGAACGTGATCATCCTGCTGATGAGCATCGAACTGATGCTCTTGGCGGTGAACATCAATCTGGTGGCATTCTCCAGCTTCCTGGGGGATCTGGTGGGGCAGGTCTTTACCCTGTTCGTGCTGACCGTGGCCGCGGCCGAGGCCGCCATCGGCCTGGCGATCCTGGTCTGTTTCTTCCGCAACCGCGGCACCATCGCCGTCGAAGACGTCAACGTGATGAAGGGCTAAAGAAACATGGAAACCATCCTCCTTTTCGCCCCGCTGGTTGGCGCGATCATCTGCGGCTTCGGCCACAAGATGATCGGCGAGAAAGCCGCCACCGTGACCGCCACGGCGCTGCTGTTCCTGGCGGCGCTGCTCAGCTGGATCACCTTCCTGACCTTTGACGGTCAGACCGAGACCATCCAGATCCTGCGCTGGATCGAAAGCGGCACTCTGTCCACCGACTGGGCGATCCGCCTGGACCGGCTGACCGCGATCATGCTGATCGTGATCACCACGGTGTCCTCGCTCGTGCACCTCTATTCCTTCGGCTACATGGATCATGATCCGCAGTGGAAAGAGGGCGAAAGCTACAAGCCGCGCTTCTTTGCCTATCTGTCGTTCTTCACCTTTGCGATGCTGATGCTGGTGACGTCGGACAATCTGGTGCAGATGTTCTTCGGCTGGGAAGGCGTAGGCGTCGCCTCCTACCTGCTGATCGGATTCTACTACCGCAAGCCCTCGGCCAATGCGGCAGCGATGAAGGCCTTCATCGTCAACCGCGTCGGCGACTTTGGCTTTGCGCTGGGGATCTTCGGCCTGTTCTTCCTGACCGACAGCATCAACCTCTCTGACATCTTTGCGTCCGCTCCGACGCTGGCGGAAACCCAGGTTTCCTTCCTGTGGACCGAATGGAACGCGGCAAACCTGCTGGCCTTCCTGCTGTTTGTCGGCGCCATGGGCAAATCGGCGCAGCTGATCCTGCACACCTGGCTGCCGGACGCGATGGAAGGCCCGACCCCGGTGTCGGCGCTGATCCACGCGGCAACCATGGTGACCGCGGGTGTGTTCCTGGTCTGCCGCATGTCGCCGCTGATCGAGTTCGCGCCTGAAGCTGCGGCCTTCATCACTGTGCTGGGCGCTGCAACTGCGTTCTTTGCCGCAACAGTCGGCCTGGTGCAGAACGACATCAAGCGCGTGATTGCGTACTCCACCTGCTCGCAGCTGGGCTACATGTTCGTGGCCGCTGGCGTCGGCATGTACTCGGCGGCGATGTTCCACCTGTTCACCCACGCCTTCTTCAAGGCGATGCTGTTCCTGGGCGCCGGTTCGGTGATCCACGCCATGCATCACGAGCAGGACATGCGGAACTATGGGAACTTGCGCAAAAAGATCCCCTATACCTTCTGGGCGATGATGATCGGCACGCTGGCCATTACCGGCGTCGGCATCCCGCTCAGCGGCTGGGTTGGCTTTGCCGGCTTCGTCTCTAAGGATGCCATCATCGAAAGCGCCTATGCCGGCGGGTCCATGTTCGGCTTCTGGGCGCTGGTGATTGCGGCCTTCATGACCTCTTTCTATTCCTGGCGCCTGATCTTCCTCACCTTCTATGGCGAGGCACGCGGCGACAAGCATACCCATGACCACGCGCATGAAAGCCCCTGGACCATGCTGGTGCCGCTTGGCGTTCTGTCGCTCGGAGCCATCTTCTCGGGCATGCTGTGGTACAGCAGCTTCTTCGGCCATGCCGATCAGGTCGGAAAGTTCTACGGTATCCCGGTGGCTGAGGCCGCGGCGGACGCGCATGGCGAGGAAGCCTCGCACGGAGAAGACGCAGCCCACGGCGGTGAGGGTGAGCATCACTATGTGTTTGCCGGCAAGCCGGGCGAGGGCGCGCTCTATATCGCGCCGGACAACCACATCCTCGAGGATGCCCATGCGGCACCGAAATGGGTGAAGCTGTCCCCGTTTGCTGCAATGGTTGGCGGCCTGGTGCTGGCGTTGTGGTTCTACATCTGGAACCCGTCGCTGCCCAAACGTCTGGCCGAGCAGCAGCGCCCGCTGTACCTGTTCCTGCTGAACAAGTGGTACTTTGACGAAATCTACAACGTGATCTTCGTCAAACCGGCAATTGCCATTGGCCGTTTCTTCTGGAAACGCGGCGATGGCAACACCATTGACGGTTTCCTGAACGGTCTGGCCATGGGCGTTGTGCCCTTCTTCACCCGTCTCGCCGGACGCGCACAGTCCGGGTACATCTTCACTTATGCCTTCTGGATGGTGCTGGGCATTGCAGCCCTGGTCACCTGGATGTCGATCGGCGGAGGAGCGCACTGATGGACAATCTCCTTTCTATTGTCACCTTCATCCCGGCGCTCGCGGCGGCCATCCTGGCCCTGTTCCTGCGCGGCGAGGATAAGGCGGCGCAGCGCAACGCCAAGTTTGTTGCGCTCTTTGCCACCACGATCACCTTCCTGGTGAGCCTGGGCATCTACTTCGAGTTCGATCCCGCCAACACCGGCTTTCAGTTCGTCGAGGACCGGGAATGGATCTTCGGCCTGAAGTACAAGATGGGCGTCGACGGCATCTCGGTGCTGTTTGTGATGCTGACCACCTTCATCATGCCGCTGACCATCCTGGCCAGCTGGTCGGTTACCGACCGGGTCAAGGAGTACATGGTCGCCTTCCTGCTCTTGGAGACCCTGATGCTGGGCGTCTTCATGGCGCTGGACCTGGTGCTGTTCTACCTGTTCTTCGAGGCAGGCCTCATTCCGATGTTCCTGATCATCGGCATCTGGGGCGGCAAGGAGCGGATCTACGCCTCCTTCAAGTTCTTCCTCTACACCTTCTTCGGCTCGGTTCTGATGCTGGTGGCGATGGTCTATATGTACGTGGATGCCGGCACCACCGACATCGAGGTCCTGCTGACCCACAGCTTCTCGGCCGCGTCCTTTGACGTGCTGGGGCTGCATATTGTGGGCGGCGCGCAGACGCTGATGTTCCTGGCCTTCTTTGCCTCCTTCGCGGTGAAGATGCCGATGTGGCCGGTGCACACTTGGCTGCCGGACGCGCACGTTCAGGCGCCGACCGCGGGCTCCGTGGTGCTGGCGGCGATCCTCCTGAAGATGGGCGGCTACGGCTTCCTGCGCTTCTCGCTGCCGATGTTCCCGGTGGGGGCCGATGTGATGACCGACGTGGTCCTGTGGATGTCGGCGATTGCGGTGGTCTACACCTCGCTGGTGGCGATGGTGCAGGAGGACATGAAGAAGCTGATTGCCTATTCCTCGGTGGCACACATGGGCTTTGTCACCATGGGCATCTTTGCCGCCAACCAGCAGGGCATCGACGGCGCCATCTTCCAGATGCTGTCGCACGGCTTCATCTCCGCCGCGCTCTTCCTTTGCGTCGGCGTGATCTATGACCGCATGCACACTCGCGACATCGACGCCTACGGCGGGTTGGTGATCCGGATGCCTGCCTATGCGCTGGTCTTCATGTTCTTCACCATGGGCAACGTCGGCCTGCCGGGCACGAGCGGATTCGTCGGCGAATTCCTGACCCTGATGGGCGCCTTCCAGAAAAACACCTGGGTCACCGCAGTTGCGGCAACCGGCGTGATCTTCTCGGCAGGCTATGCGCTGTGGCTCTACCGCCGGGTGGTTTTCGGCGACCTGATCAAGGGCAGCCTGATGGGGATCAAGGACATGTCCGCGCGTGAGCGCTTTGTCTTTGCGCCGCTGGTCGTTATGACCCTCTTGCTGGGTGTCTACCCGTCGCTGGTCACCGACATCATCAGCCCCTCCACCGAGGCGCTGATCGCAAACTTCAACCAGTCTCTGGCTGCTGCGGACACTGCGCCCGCCGCGACCCAGATTGCTTCGCACTAAGGGAGCATCAGGCAGATGATCCAAGCTGATCTCACCGTAATCCTGCCAGAGATCGTTCTGGCGCTTTACGCCATGGGCGCGCTGATCGGAGCGGTCTACACCGGCAAGGACAAGCTGGCGGTTCCGCTGGTCTGGAGCACCGCAGCCCTGCTGGCTGTGGTCGCCATCTGGATCGGCACCTCCGGCGCCGGCACCCAGACCGCCTTCAACGGCATGTTCATCGACGACGGCTTCTCGCGCTTTGCCAAGGTGGCGCTGCTCCTGGGCGCCGCGGCCGTACTGCTGGTCGGCCAGGACTATATGGCACGCCGGGGCATGCTCCGGTTCGAATACCCGATCCTGGTGGCACTGGCCGCCGTTGGCATGATGATGATGGTTTCCGCGGGCGACCTGATGGCGCTTTACATGGGGCTCGAGCTGCAGTCGCTGTCGCTTTATGTCGTGGCCGCCATGCGCCGCGACAGTGTCAAATCGACCGAGGCGGGCCTCAAGTACTTTGTGCTGGGCGCGCTGTCCTCCGGCTTGCTGCTCTATGGCGCCTCGCTGGTCTACGGCTTTGCCGGCACCACCCAGTTTGCAGGCATCATCCAGGTTGCGGAGCATGGGTCTATGTCCATCGGCATGCTGTTCGGCCTCGTGTTCATGATCTCCGGCATGGCCTTCAAGGTCTCAGCGGTTCCCTTCCACATGTGGACCCCCGACGTCTATGAGGGCGCGCCGACCCCGGTCACCGCTTTCTTTGCCACCGCGCCGAAAGTGGCCGCGATGGGCCTGTTCGCCCGCGTTCTGTTTGACGCCTTCGGCGGCGCCATCTCCGACTGGCAGCAGATCATTGTGGTGCTGTCGGTGCTGTCGATGTTCCTGGGCGCCATTGCGGCAATCGGCCAACGCGACATCAAACGCCTGATGGCCTTTTCGTCGATTGCCCACATGGGCTATGCGATGATCGGCCTGGCGGCGGGCACCGAGGCAGGCGTCACCGCGATGCTGGTCTACCTGGCGATCTACGTCACCATGAACATCGGCACCTTCTCCTTCATCCTGATGCTGGAGAAAGACGGCAAGCCGGTGACCGATATCCTGGCCCTGAACCAGTTTGCATCGCGCGAGCCGGGCAAGGCGCTGGCGGTGCTGATCCTGATGTTCTCGCTGGCTGGCGTGCCGCCGATGCTCGGCTTCTTTGCCAAGCTGGGTGTCTGGAAAGCGGGTGTGGACGCGGGCCTGTTCGGCCTGGTCGTGGCTTCGGCCATCGCCTCGGTCATTGGTGCGTTCTACTACATCCGCATCGTCTTCTACATGTACTTCGGCACCGGCGAAGACGATGTCGAGGCGAAGGGAACGCCGGTCCTGACCGCGGCCCTGATGGCCTCCGCGGCTCTGATGCTGGTGGGTGTGGTCTATCAGTTCGGCATCGACGGCGCCGCCGCTGCAGCCGCAGCAACCCTTGTAAATTGATCTGCTTTTCAGCAGGCTAAGGAGGCCCGGTCTTGCGACCGGGCCTTTTCGCACTTAAGGAGCGCGCATGAGCTGGCCAGCAGGATACGGAAAACGGGTGCTTGCCGAGGTCGACAGCACCCTGAACGAGGCCGCCCGCATCGCCGATGATCTGGCAGGCCCGGAATGGATTCTGGCCCTGCGCCAGACCCAGGGGCGCGGCCGCCGCGGCCGCGACTGGAAAGACCCCAAGGGCAATTTTGCCGCCACTTTGGTGATGCGGCCCGAAGGCGCGCCGGATCAGGCGGCGCTGCGCAGCTTTGTCGCCGCTCTGGCGGTTTACGATGCCTGCGTCGCGGTCACGGGCCGCAGCGAAGGCCTGTCGCTGAAATGGCCCAATGACGTGCTGATGAAGGGCGGCAAGCTGGCCGGCATCCTTCTGGAAAGCGCAGGGCGCGGGCAGGGGGTGAACCACCTGTTTGTCGGCATCGGTGTGAACCTCGTTGAGACCCCGATGCAGGAATGGCTGGAGCCCGGCGCCGTCTATCCGGTCTCGCTGATGGCGGAAACCGGCGTGCAGGTCGACCCGGAAACCTTCCTGGAAGCCGTAGCCGATGCCTTTGCCCGCTACGAGCAGCAGTTCTCTACCTACGGCTTCGAACCGATCCGCACCGCCTGGCTGGAGCGCGCGGCGAAACTGGGCGAGGTGATCACCGCCCGCACCGCTGCGTCGGAAACCGAGGGCACCTTTGAAACGGTGGACGCCAGCGGCAACCTTGTCCTAAACACCGCCAAGGGCCGCGTCAGCATCCCGGCGGCGGACATCTATTTCTAGGCGGGGGAGCCCCATGCTTCTGGCAGTTGATTGCGGCAATACCAACACGGTCTTCTCGATCTATGACGGCGAGAAGTTCATCGGCCTGTGGCGCACCGCCACCGAATGGCAGCGCACGGCGGATCAGTATTACGTCTGGCTCAGCACCCTGATGAAGCTGCAGGGGATCGAGGCAAACATCACTGACATGATCATCTCTTCGACCGTGCCGCGGGTGGTGTTCAATCTGCGCGTGCTGGCCGACCGCTATTTCAACACGCGGCCCCTGGTGGTGGGGAAGCCCGGCTGCCTGCTGCCTGTCGCCGTGCGCGTGGACGAGGGCACTGCTGTCGGCCCTGACCGGCTGGTCAACACCGTCTCGGGCTTTGACCAGCACGGCGGCAACCTGATCGTGGTGGATTTCGGCACCGCCACCACATTCGACGTGGTGGCCGAGGATGGCGCCTATATCGGCGGAGTGATTGCACCGGGCGTGAACCTCAGCCTCGAAGCTTTGCACCAGGCAGCCGCGGCGCTGCCGCATGTGGATATATCCAAACCCGACAACGTCATCGGCACCAACACCGTCGCCTGCATGCAGGCCGGCGTGTTCTGGGGCTATGTCGGCCTCGTCCGCGAGATCTGTGCCCAGATCAAGGCGGAACGCGGCGTGCCGATGAAAGTGATCTCAACAGGCGGGCTGGCGCCGTTATTCCAGCAATCTGCCGATCTGTTTGATGCCTTTGAGGACGACCTCACCATGCACGGCCTGCAGATCATTCATAAGTATAATAAGGAAAACGGAACTGACGTATGAGCAGTGAAAGATTGATCTACCTGCCCCTTGGCGGGGCGGGTGAAATTGGCATGAATGCCTATGTCTACGGCTATGGGGCACAGGACAAGGAGCGCCTGGTCCTGGTCGACCTGGGCGTGACCTTCCCGGATATGGACACCACCCCGGGCGTCGACTTGATCATGCCGGACATGACCTGGCTGAAGGAACGCGCTGACCGGCTGGAAGGGATCTTCATCACCCACGGCCACGAGGACCACATCGGCGCCATCGCGCATATGTACTCGGCACTGAACGTGCCCGTCTATGCGCGCCCCTTCACCGCCAACCTGGCGCGGCGCAAGATGGAAGAGGCGGGCCACGACCCGGCCAACGTTCACACGGTCGAAGCCTGGCCGGAAGTGACCAAGCTTGGCCCCTTCACCGTGGGCGTTGCCCCGATGAGCCACTCGATCCCCGAAAGCGGCGCGCTGGTGATCGACAGCCCGGCAGGCCGGGTTGTGCATACCGGCGACTTCAAGCTGGACCCCGATCCGCTGGTGGGCGAACCCTTTGACCCGGAGATGTGGGCGGAGATCGCCAAGGATGGCATCCAGGCGCTGGTCTGCGATTCCACCAATGTGTTCTCGCAGCATCCGGGCCGCTCGGAATCCGAGCTGCCGGAGGAGATCACCAGGCTGATTTCCGAGGCCAAGGGGATGGTGGCGGCGACCACCTTTGCCTCCAACGTTGCGCGGGTGAAAACCCTGGCTGAGGCAGGCGCGCGGGCAGGCCGTTCCGTGGTGCTCCTGGGCCGCGCCATGCGGCGGATGATCGAGGCGGCGACGGAAACCGGCGTGCTGACGGATTTCCCCAAGGTGGTCAGCCCCGAAGATGCGGGCGACATCCCGCGCGACAACCTGATGCTGATCACCACCGGCAGCCAGGGCGAACGCCGCGCCGCCACCGCGCAGCTTGCGCGCGGCAAATACCGCGGGCTGGAGCTGAAGGAAGGCGATACCTTCCTGTTCTCCTCCAAGACCATTCCGGGCAACGAAAAAGGCGTGATCCGGATTATCAATCAGTTCTCGGAAAAAGGCGTGGACGTGGTCGATGACAGCTCCGGCCTCTATCACGTCTCCGGCCACGCCAACGGCCCGGACCTGGAGCGGGTGCATGATCTGCTGAAGCCCAAGATGCTGATCCCGATGCACGGCGAGCACCGCCATCTGCGCCAGCATGCCCGGCTGGGCGAGGCCAAGGGCATCCCCAGCGCGGTGGTCGTGAACGGCATGATGATGGACCTGTCGGGCGATGCGCCGAAAGTGACCGAGTGGATCGAAACCGGCCGCACCTATCTGGACGGTTCGGTCAAATACGGCGCGCTTGACGGGATCGTGCGCGACCGTATCCGCATGGCGCTGAATGGCCATGTGGTGGTCACGGTGATCCTGGACGAAGACGACGAACCGCTGGGCGAGCCCTGGTGCGACCTGAAGGGGCTGGCGGAAACCGGCACCTCCAACGCGGCGCTGGTTGAGGTTCTGGAAGAGGATCTGAACCAGTTCCTGATGCGGGCCGGCGCCAAGACCCTGCGCGACGACGATAAGCTGGAGCAGGAGCTGCGCCGTATCACCCGTCAGACAGCACATGCAGAAATTGGCAAGAAGCCGGAAGTCACGGTGATCGTCAGCCGCATGCGGTGAAGCCGGCGAGGCAGGCGGCACTCCCGCCCGGGCCAAGCGGCATCAAAGATGCAGCAGGCCCCGTTGGGCCGGGCGCCGCGCGCCCTGCGGGCCCGCGGCGGGGGCTCTGCATTCCACAGCACAACGAAAAACGCCGCGGCCTGAGAGGCGCGCGGCGTTTTCTTTTCAATGACTGTGCCGCAGGCATGCGGCCGCCGCCTTAGCCGTGCAGAGGGCGGGCGCAGGCCGGGCGCGAGAGCAGCTTGAACGGTGCCAGGAAAACCGCGCGGAACAGGCGGCGGGTGAAGCTGGCAAAGGCCTGGGCGCGCAGCTCATGGGCGCGGGCTTCGATGGCCTGGAACTGGGCAATGGTGAGGGTTTTGGAGTCGTTGGTCATGGCGTAGGCCCATCTGCAATGGCGCGTTTCTGTGTTGTGCCTGCAATACGCCGTTCTGCGCGGGTTTACGCCAGCCAAGATCGAAGACCCGTTATGCTGCATGTGCAAAGGTCGTTATGCTGCGCATGCACTGTGCGCGGAGGCTGAACGGAAAAGGCCGCCCCAAAGGGAGCGGCCTGTGAAAATGCTGCCGGCGCGGCGTGTCAGCTGGCGCGGCGTTCCGCGAAGCTCAGTGCAATAAAGCTCGGCAGGTGGTCGCCCATGCCGACCACAGCCTTGTCGTCGCGCTTGCTGTACTTGCCGCGGCCGCCGGAGGAACGTTCGCGCTCGGGTTTCTGCGCGGGCTTCTCGTCCTTGCGGCTTTCGGCCTCGGGCTTGGCTGCTCGCGGCGCCTTTTCCTTTTTCGGCTCCGGCTTTACCGGGTTCTCCAGGCGCGGGATTTCTTTCTGGATCAGCTTCTCAATCGCATCCATCGCTTTTTCATCCCGCACTGAGCAGATGGTGATCGCCTTGCCCTCACGGCCTGCACGCCCTGTACGGCCAATCCGGTGCACGTAGTCCTCGGCATGGCCGGGCACGTCGAAATTGAACACATGGCTGACGCTGGGCACGTCCAGGCCGCGGGCGGCCACGTCGGACGCCACCAGGATCCTCAGGGAGCCGTCGCGGAAACCGTCCAGCGTTTTCATCCGCTGGCTCTGGTCCAGATCGCCGTGGATCGCGGCCGCGTCATAGCCGTATTTCTTCAGCGATTTCGCGCAGATGTCCACGTCGGTCTTGCGGTTGCAGAAGATGATGCCATTGGTGAGCTTTTCGCCCTCGGCATCAATCAGCGCCCGCAGAACCTTGCGCTTTTCGCTGCCTTCGCGGTCGCGGCGCGAAGGCTTGAACTGGACAACCGCCTGTTCGATGGTCTCGGACGCGGTGGCCTGGCGGGCCACTTCGATGCGGGCCGGAGCAGAAAGGAAGGTGTTGGTGATCCGCTCGATCTCGGGCGCCATGGTGGCCGAGAAGAAAAGGGTCTGGCGGGTGAACGGCGTCAGCGAGAAGATGCGCTCGATATCCGGAATAAAGCCCATGTCGAGCATCCGGTCGGCCTCGTCCACCACCATGATCTGCACACCGGTGAGCAGCAGCTTGCCGCGCTCGAAATGGTCGAGCAGACGGCCCGGAGTGGCGATCAGAACATCGACGCCCTTGTCGATCAGCGCGTCCTGCTCCTTGAAGGAGACGCCGCCAATGAGCAGCGCTTTGGTGAGCTTCACATGTTTGGCATAGGTGTCGAAGTTCTCCGCCACCTGGGCTGCCAGCTCACGGGTCGGACACAGCACCAGGCTGCGCGGCATCCGCGCCCGGGCACGGCCGCGGGCCAGCAGGGTGATCATCGGCAGCGTGAAAGAGGCAGTTTTGCCGGTGCCGGTCTGGGCGATTCCCAGAACATCGCGCCCCTCGAGAGCAGGCGGAATCGCTCCGGCCTGAATCGGGGTGGGGCTTTCATATCCCGCTTCCTCAATGGCTTTGAGGACCTTGGGATTAAGGTTCAGATCGGTGAATTTTGTCATCTGTATCCGTCATTGCGGACACTGACCTGGCCCGCGCGTGTGTGTTCCAGCCGGCTCCGCAAAGGTCATGCGGGATGGCAGCTTCCGGCTCGCTGGCGGGCATAGCAAAATCCCAGGCGATCGTCAATTAATGCCCGGTTTTCCAGTATTTTGGGCTCTGGTGGGTGCAAAATGGAGACAATTCAGCGGAAACCCGGGAAGTGTTTCCGCCGCTTGGCCTCCAGTTCCAGACGGCGGATCTTCAGAAGCCCCTCGGCCTGCAGCCGGGCCCGCAGTCCGGGGCTGTCGGCGCAGACCTCGTCGAAAAAACTGCGCAGGCCCGCCTCTCCCTGTTCTGTTTCCAGCTTGCTGAGCAATTCATGAACTGTCAGGCCGCCGTCTTCGCGCGGCCGGGCGGGCTTCAGCTCGGGGCGGTAGGACCCCTTCTGCAGCCGGTAGCGGTAATGGCCCTGCCAGCTTAGCCAGTCACGGGCGTGCACATGGCATAGGTCCATGCCTGCAAGCTCGGCACTGCCGGGATTCGCCTGCCCGGCAAGATAGGCATGGTGTATTCGCAGCTCCAAACCCTCAATCCCGGTGCGGCAGAACAGTTTGCCATGCAAATGGCTCAGGAAACCGCCGTTCAGATAACCGCCGAATTGCGGGTAGAGACGCCCGGCACCAGCGCGGCGGGATGGCGGAACATACCCCTTGAAGGCAGAGCCATCGCCGCCTGCCAAGGCTTCCGCCGGCCGCACACGGGCGCAGATCACGTCCGGCGGCAAAGCGGCGAGCTCAGCAGCAGCCGGGGAGGAGGACCACAGGAATTCATCCACGTCGCAGTGCAGCAGCCAATCCACGTCCTTGGCCTGCCGGTGATAGGCGCGGGTGGCATTTGCGGTCTGGCGGACCTGGTGCTTCTTCGGGCGGTTTCCTTGCCGCTTCCAATAGGCATCGTCGCAGGCCGTCACCCGGATTTTGGGGTGGGCCTTCAAGTGCTGAAAGGCCGCGGAGCAGGGGGCATCCAGATACAGAAACAGCCGGTGCGCGCCAAGTTCCAGATAATGGGATGCAAAATCCAGGATATCGCAGGCATCTGCTTTTATGGTGCTGACGATACCCCAAGAGGCCGTGTTACATGCTGGCGCGCCGTTCACGAATGGAGGGATCCTTGTATACCTGAATTCTTGCAAACACAGTTCTTTTGTCTTCCAGCAGCAAAGTCAACATCCGCTCGGCCAGCGGGCGGATCACCGTGTCGCCCTTCGCCTGGCGCCAAATCTTGACGATATGGCTGATATCCAGGTCACCGCCGGCCATCACATACGGCGGCAGGTCAAACGCCAGCGGGTACTTGTGCGGAGTCAGGCTGGGAGTGAAGGCCCGGTCGTTCGCGACACCGGCGAGGCGCCGTTCGCTGTCATGCAGCTTGATCATGTCAAAGGTGATCGCCAGCGCTTGCCCCGCCATCCGCTGATCGATACTGCTGCCATGGTCGGCAAAGGTGACGGCCGCGGAAATCAGCCATCTTGGCGGCAGGTTCCTGGCCAGGAAATCGCCGTGTTCCTCCCACATCCGGAAGAACAGTTTCAGCGCGCGGGGAGGCGTTTTCTTGCGCCGGATTGCAGCAATAACCAGCGCGTGCAACGCAAACAGGTCCGGTTTGCCGGCAAAGATCATCCGCAGGTTTTCGAGCTTTTGCTTTGCGTCCGCGGTCAGTACATCCCGGTGCGGGCTATCCTGTTCCGGAAGGATCCTGTCCCGCCATACGGACAGATCGGCAGTTGCCAGCGGTAATACGGCACCAAGGTTCTGAAACGCTTCCTCTTTCTTGTCCAGAAAGCTTTCCAGCGCCGCCAGTCCGCCGGGGTAAACCTCATCGGCAACCCGGTGTTTGAGGATGAGGCGGTTCTGCAGAATTTGGAATGCCCGCAGCAGCCTGTATTTCAGCCGTTCTATCAACATCTCAAAATGGCCTTAGAATGCGAAGTTGCTTCAATGCCGTTAATTGCGGGCCTGGCGCGAGGCTGTGCTGCCTGCTGATTGCCGCGCTTGCCGCTGCCTGCGAAAATATACAGGCAGCGGAATTGGGAGAGCGGGTCAGACCATCATTTCCTTGGTTGCGGTCAGGTTCAGCTCCGGGAAGTCGCGCACAACCCGGTCGATATCCCACTGCAGCCGGGTCAGGTAGACGATGTCGCCATCATGGTCATGGGCAATGTGCTGCTTGTTCGCATTGATGAACTTGTCCACCGCGGGCTTGTCGCCGCTGACCCAGCGGGCGGAGGTGAACTGGCTCGCCTCAAACCGCACCGGCAGGCCGTATTCCATCTCGATCCGGCTTGCGAGCACTTCGAACTGCAGCGCGCCCACGACGCCAACGATGAAACCCGAGCCGATCGAGGGTTTGAACACCTTGGCAGCGCCTTCCTCGGCAAATTGCATCAGCGCCTTTTCCAGGTGCTTGGCCTTCATCGGATCGCCTGCGCGCACGCCCTGCAGCAGTTCAGGCGCAAAGGAGGGGATGCCGGTCACCTTGATCGCTTCGCCCTCGGTCAGCGTGTCGCCGATGCGCAGCTGGCCGTGGTTCGGAATGCCGATGATGTCGCCGGCCCAGGCCTCCTCGGCCAGTTCCCGGTCGGAGGCCAGGAACAGCACCGGGTTGGAAACCGCCATCGGCTTCTTGGTGCGCACATGCGTCAGCTTCATGCCGCGTTTGAAATGGCCGCTTGCCATCCGCACAAAGGCCACCCGGTCGCGGTGCTTGGGGTCCATATTGGCCTGAACCTTAAAGACAAATCCGGCGACCTTTTTCTCCTCGGGGGCCACTGCGCGGGGGTGCGCGGACTGCGGCTGCGGCTCGGGGCCGTAGGCGCCGATACCGTCCATCAGCTCTTTCACGCCGAAGGAGTTGATCGCCGAGCCGAACCAGATCGGGGTCATATGGCCTTCCAGCACCGCCTGCGGATCCAGTGCGGGCAGCAGCTCGCGGGCCATTTCGACCTCTTCCAGCAGCTTCTCCAGCAGGTGCTCCGGCACGTGCTCTGCCAGCTTGGGGTCGTCCAAGCCGTTGATCTCAATGCTTTCGGCCACCTTGTTACGGTCGGCGCGGTCCATCAGCTCCAGCCGGTCGCGCAGCATGTCGTAACAGCCGATGAAGTCACGCCCCACCCCGATGGGCCAGGCCGCCGGTGTCACGTCAATTGCCAGGTTCTGCTGGATTTCGTCAATGATTTCAAAGGTGTCCCGGCTCTCGCGGTCCATCTTGTTACAGAAGGTCAGGATCGGCAGGTCGCGCAGGCGGCAGACCTCGAACAGCTTCTGGGTCTGGCTTTCCACGCCTTTGGCGCCGTCAATCACCATCACCGCCGCATCCACCGCCGTCAGGGTGCGGTAGGTGTCCTCGGAAAAGTCCGAGTGGCCGGGCGTGTCCACCAGATTGAAGCGGAAGCCACTGAAATCAAACGACATTGCCGATGCCGAGACCGAGATGCCGCGGTCCTTTTCCATCTGCATGAAGTCCGAGCGCGTGCGCCGCGCCTCGCCCTTGGCACGCACCTGCCCGGCCATCTGAATCGCGCCGCCGTAAAGGAGGAACTTTTCAGTCAGCGTGGTTTTGCCGGCGTCCGGGTGCGAGATGATCGCAAAGGTCCGGCGGCGGGCAATCTCGGGCGGCAGTTCGGGGCGGTTGGTGACGGAATCCAGCATGAGCGCGCGTATAGCAGGAATGCCGGAAGAGGCAAGAAAAACGGGGAGGCCGGTCTTTTACGCCCTGCGTGGACGGGCTTTTTCTTTGCTTGCTGAACGCGCCGGTCTGTTCGTCTTGTCTGCCGGGAGTTTCTGCGGGAAGAGTGCGGCCGCCATCTGTGCAGATTGATTTTGCGCGCGCGGTTTGCCTAGATGATCGGTGCAAGGATTTAGTCCAGGGAGGATGCCACCGGATGCTGCGACGCTTTATCCTGCTCAGCGCTGCTGTCTTATGCTTCTGCAGTTTGCAGGCCAGTGCTGGAGAGAGGTATGCGCTTGTCGTAGGGAACTCAAACTATTCCCACACGACTCCTTTGGCCAACCCTGGCAACGATGCGCGTGTCATGTCTTCGGTCCTGACGGAAGCAGGATTCGAGGTCACGACGTTGCTGGACGCCGACCTTGGCAGCATGAAGAAGGCGCTGCTGAAGTTCGGCCGGCAACTGCGCGGCGAAGGTGTTGACGCAGGCCTGTTCTACTACGCCGGCCATGGTGTCCAGCTGGAGGGGGAAAACTATCTGGTACCCGTCAGCGCAGCGATAACCAGCGAAGACGAGATTGATCTGGAAGCCGTCAATGTGAACAGCTTTCTGCGCGTCATGAACTCCTCCAATGCGGATATCAACATCATCATCCTGGACGCTTGCCGCAACAATCCCTTTGCCGGCTCGGCGCGGTCTGCGGCCAGGGGACTTGCACCGGTTGACGCTCCCAAAGGGACCATCATCGCATATGCCACCGCGCCGGGGGACGTCGCTTTGGATGGCAGCGGGGGAAACTCGCCTTACACATCTGCTCTTGCCCGGGCGATTTCCACTGGCAAGGGGCGCACGATCGAAGCTGTATTCAAAGCCGCCCGCAGCGAAGTCCTGGCAGTTACCCAGGAACGGCAAGTCCCTTGGGAAACCAGCTCGATCACGGGGGATTTCTATTTCAGCTCGCAGCCCGTCCCTGCCGCTCTGCCTGAAGCACAGCCCGAAAATTCAGCTGCGGCGGCGCCTTCTTCAAAGGACATCGAGCGCAAATATGCCCTGGCGGAGAGAATCAACACCCGAGGCGCATGGCAGGCCTTCATCGACGCGCATAGCGATCAGCCGGACAGTTTCTATGTTGTCTTGGCGCTTGAAGCGCTGGCTGCGCTGGAGGCTGAAGCTGCCCGTGTTCAACGGCATCTGCCGCTGCCGGGTGTGCCGATGGCCGCTTGTCACCAGGGGTACTTTGGCAGAATTCCCGGGGAACTTTGCGTGTCTTCGGAGCTGCCGGACCAAGGGCAGAATTCATACACCGGCGATATGATGTCCGACGGGCGTTTGCGGACGGCTTGGATCGAGGGCAGGCCGGATGACGGGATCGGGGAGATCTTGAGGTTTTCTTTCGGCGGGCCAGTGGACATCAGCCGGATACTGGTTGCCAACGGTTATGGAAAAAGCTGGGACATCTTCACGAAGAACAGCCGCGTCCGGTCTTTGGAAGTGATGGCTTCCAACGGCTTCCGCGCCAGTGTGCAACTGCAGGATAAAAGCGAAGCTCAGGTACTGCAGCTTCCGGCGCTGGGTGAGGTGTCCTGGATCACCCTGACAATCACCGGTATCTATCCCGGAACAAGATACCGGGACACTGCAATAAGCGAAATACAGCTTCAGTGACTAAGGCGGGCGCAGCAGTTACCGCAACGAGGCCCGCTTCAAGAGCCCGACCGCATCCGGCCGGTCCAGCAGCGAGCGGCTCACGTCCAGCCCGTGGGCGCCGCTCTTGTGCGAGGCGGGCAGGGGGCCGCCAGGGCGGGTCCAGAAATCCTCGGGCAGCACCGGTCTTGTGACTGGGTCGAGGAAGGTGCTCTCAGCCGCGATGCCCTCGGCGTAGATGATGTGGTGGCGGTCGAACAGGATCTGGAAGTAGTCGGCAAAGCCGCCGTCCAGAACCACCACGGTGTCGCCGTTCACCAGGTCGCGGGCGCGGACCAGGATCTCGGGGGCGCCGGCGCCGATCTCGTCGCTGCGCTGATAGACCATGAGGCGGTGCGAGGGGCTGACGATCAGGTCATTGGCGTTATTGAGGGCGCCTTTGCGGATCAGAATCGGGGCGAGATCGCCAACAGCGCGCAGGGTGGACTGGCCGACCCAGCGCACCTCCTGGATGCCGTCGTCGCGGGTGAGGACGCGGTCGCCTGCGCGCATGTCCTCGATCAGGCGCTGCGCGCCGGTGGCAAGCGTGATGCGGGTGCCGCGGGTGAAGGAGACGCAGGCGGATTCCGCCAGTTTGCGCCGGGCAGGTTCGCGCTCGGCTTTGACCAGCGTGTAGGGCATCTGCGGCTGTAAGGGGGCGAGCGGCACCAGGAAGACGCCGGCGATCATGCCGTCCCCGTCCACTTCGACCATCACCAGGGTCTCGGTGTTGGGGCCGCTGTCCGGCATCAGGGTGAGGAGGCAATCCAGATGCAGCGCAGCGCCGGGTGAACCGAGCGCGGTGTTCTCCGCGATGCTGAAGCTGCCGTCGTGATGGGCGGCGATGGACAGGCGCTGCGGCGCCTCGGCCAAGGCCATCATGTAGATGTCGTCCAGAACCAGATCTTCAAGCACGCCCATCGGGTCACCCAGATTGGCGCCGTTTTCGACGCGGAACTGTTCGGCGCGGAAGGCTTGGACGGAGGCGTGGCTGGCGGTCAATGTCTGTCCCATGGGCGGCGGCTGTTTGATTCCATATGTGGGCCCGCAGGAGAGCCCGTCCAATAGAAATGGCGTGAGAATGTGGCACAAAGGGGGAGGGAAGGCGCTGTTTTTCCGGCAGCTTCACGGTTGGGGCAGCGGTTCAGGGGGCTGGCCATCCGTGCGTGCGCAGTGCAAGCTCCGCGCAAACGGAGAAGATTCCCGAGGGAGGACAAGATGGATCTGGGTATTTCGGGCAAGCGCGCGCTGGTCTGTGCCAGCAGCAAGGGGCTGGGTCTGGGCTGCGCCGAGGCGCTGGCTGAGGCTGGTGTGAACCTGGTGATGAACGCCCGCGGCGCCGAGGCGCTGGAGGCATCGGCGCAGGCGATCCGTGATCAGTACGGCGTCGATGTGGTGACGGTGGCCGCAGATGTGACCACACCGGAGGGGCAGAGCCAGGTGCTGGATGCAGCCGGCGGCGTTGATATTCTGGTCACCAATGCGGGCGGACCGCCGCCGGGCATGTGGACCGATTGGGACCGCGAGGATTTCATCAGCGCGCTGGATGCCAACATGCTGACCCCGATTGCGCTGATCAAGGCGCTGGTGCCGGGCATGATCGAGCGCGGCTGGGGCCGGGTGGTCAATATCACCTCGGTGTCGGTGAAGTCGCCGATCCCCGTTCTGGGCCTGTCGAATGCGGCGCGCGCCGGCCTCACCGGCTATGTCGCGGGCACTGCGCGGCAGGTGGCGGGCCAGGGCGTCATCATCAACAACCTGCAGCCTGGTATTCATGCGACCGACCGCGCGGTTTCGCTGGACGGCGGTGCAGCCAAGGCGCAGGGCATCACCCCCGAGGAGGCCAAGGCGGCACGCTGCGCTACCATCCCGGCGGGCCGCTACGGCACCCGGGCCGAATTCGGCGCCACCTGCGCCTTCATGTGCTCGCAGCATGCGGGCTTCATGGTCGGGCAGAACATCCTGCTGGACGGCGGCGCAACCAATACCACGATGTAAGGAGTTGACATGGCTTCGGGATTTTCCCTGAAAGACCAGCTGTTCAACCGCGACAAGGTCCGCTATCTGGCGGGCCTTTTTGCTGCGGCCGAGGCTGGGTTCAACGCGGATCTGTTTGAAGAACAGGTCATGGCAGAGCTGCCGGCGCTGGAGCTGAAGCAGCGGATCACGCTGATTGCGGACGTGCTGGCGCGCCACCTTCCCGGCGCGTTGCCCGAGGCTGCGCCTATCCTGCTGAAGGCACTGCCGCCGCCGCTCGACCCGGGCAAGACCGACGATGACTTCGGCGACTTCATCTTTGCGCCGCTGGGCGAGTATGTGGCCGCACGGGGCGCTGAGGCGCACCGCGATCTGTCGCTGGACCTGCTGGAGGAGATCACTCAGCGGTTTTCCATGGAATGGGCAATCCGGCCATTTCTGAACCGCTGGCCTGCCGAGGTGCTGGCGCGGATGGAGCAATGGGCCGGGCACCCCAGCTATCATGTGCGCCGACTGGTGAGCGAAGGCACCCGGCCGCGGCTGCCTTGGGGCGAGGCTGTCGGGCTGGACCTGGCGGAGCCGCTGCCGCTCCTGGACTGCCTGCACGGCGATGGCACCCGCTACGTCACCCGCTCGATTGCCAACCATCTGAACGATATTGCCAAGAAGGATCCGGATCTGGTGATGGACCGTCTGCAAAGCTGGCAGGCAGCCGGGAAACAGCAGAAGAAGGAACTGGACTGGATGACCTCCCATGCTCTGCGCGGGCTGGTGAAGGCAGGCCACCCGCGGGCGATGGAGATGCTGGGCTACGATCCGGGTCTGGCGCTGGAAGCGTTCATCGAGGTCCCGGACACGGTGCGGATTGGCGACGCCTTGGATGTGTTCTGCCGCCTGGAAGGGGCTGCCGGAGCGCCGGTGCTGGTGGATTATATCCTGCATTTCCAGCGCCCTGGCGGCAAGGCCTCAGCCAAGGTGTTCAAGCTGAAACAGGCAAAGATCACCGGCGGCAGGCTGGAGCTGGGCAAGAAGCACAAGCTGAAGGGCGATGCCACCACCTTCAAACTGGTGCCGGGGCCGCACCGGATTGAGCTGATGGTGAACGGCAAGGTGCGGGCTGAGGCAGCGTTTGAGCTGCTGCCGGAAGGCTGAGACTTTCGCAGGCTTCAACTTTGGAGAATCCCAAGAAGGGCATCGCCCGGCCTCGGGCGGGTGCGAAGCGCCCTCCCGTGGGGGAGGTCGGGCGCTGCCCGGTGTGCCACCGGGCGGAAGGCTGCTGTGGCAATGGCCTCTCCCCACACTCCTTCACAGTTGCGTCAGATCACCCGCCTCGTTGATTGCCGCATTATCTGCAGGCCGCTATCCCTTTGGTCCGGAACCACAGGAAAGGCGCCCCCCCATGAAACATGAAAACGTGCAGAACTATTACGGCGAGGTGCTGCAGGGCAGTGAGGACCTCCAGACCAATGCCTGCTGCACGCCGGACGACATTCCGGATCATGTGAAGGCGGTGCTGTCCAAGATCCATGACGAGGTGCTGACCCGCTATTACGGCTGCGGCCTGATTGCGCCGGAAGCGCTGGAGGGCGCGCGCATCCTCGACCTTGGCTGCGGCGCGGGACGCGATGTCTATGCGCTGTCGGCGCTGGTCGGCGAGAGCGGCAAGGTGGTCGGCGTCGATATGACCCCGGCGCAGCTGGAGGTGGCGCGCCGCCATCAGGATTATCACGCCGAAGCCTTCGGCTATGCCAATTCCAACGTCGAATTCCACCACGGCTATATTGAAAAGCTGGAGGAGCTGGACCTGGAGCCGGGTTCCTTTGACATTATCGTCTCCAACTGCGTGATCAACCTGGCCACCGATAAGGGCGCGGTGCTGCGCGGCGCGCATCACCTGCTGAAAGAGGGCGGCGAGATGTATTTCTCGGACGTCTATGCCGACCGCCGGGTGCCGGAAGAGATGGCCAAGGATGAGGTGCTCTATGGCGAGTGCCTGTCCGGTGCGCTTTATTGGAACGACTTTCTGTCGATTGCCAAGGAGTCCGGCTTCAAGGACCCGCGGATGGTGACCTCGCGCCTTTTGACAATCGAGAATCCGGTGCTGGAAAAACGCGTCCAGCCGCTGAAGTTTCTGTCGGCCACCTACCGGCTGTTCAAGCTGCCGGCACTGGAGCCCGCCTGCGAGGATTACGGCCAGGCGGTGATCTACAAGGGCACCATCGCGCACGCGCCGCATGTGTTTGCGCTGGATGACCACCATATTATCGAAGCGGGCAAGGTGTTTCCGGTCTGCGGCAATACTTGGATGATGCTGCAGGACAGCCGCCTGGCGCCGCATTTTGAGTTTATCGGCAACTTTGATACCCACTACGGCATCTTTGCCGGCTGCGGCGGCAATTCGCCCTTTAACGGGCTGGAGCAGGAAGGCGCCGCGGCGGGCTGCTGCTGAGGCGGGATTAATGTCCCGCCCGGCCGAGAGGACGGGCAGCGCCCGACCCTCCCCACGGGAGGGCGCTTCACGCCCACCCAGGGCCGGGCGCTGCCCTCGTCGTGTTTTCCAAGGCGTCCCCGGCAATTCTGACCGCTTGCGGCTCCGCCACTGGGTTGCTATCCCGGCGTGAACCTAAGCGTTTTCATCGGAAACAGCCCCGAGGCCTCATGAACACTGCCCCTGCCGACATGCTCAGCACCATGGCCGCGCCGCGGCTGGAGATCCGCAACATCAAGCGGTTCTTCGAAGGCCGTGCGGTGGTCGATGATGTCTCGCTGCAGATCCAGGCCGGGCAGGTGACCTGCCTGCTGGGGCCCTCGGGCTGCGGCAAATCCACCACCCTGCGGATGATCGCCGGGGTGGAGATGCAGGACAGCGGCGAGATCTATGTGGACGGCAAGCTGATCTGCGACACCGTGTTCCGGGTGCCGCCGGAGCGGCGCGAGATCGGGCTGATGTTCCAGGACTTTGCCCTGTTCCCGCACCTGAGCGTTGCTGACAACGTCGGCTTCGGCCTGAAAGGCAGCAAGGACGAGAAGCGGGCAAGGGTCGAGGAGCTCTTGAACCGTGTATCGCTGAAACGCTTCATCGACGGCTATCCGCATCAGTTGTCGGGCGGCGAGCAGCAGCGGGTGGCACTGGCGCGCGCGATTGCGCCGCGGCCGCGGATCATGCTGATGGATGAGCCGTTCTCCGGCCTCGACAACCGGCTGCGCGACGGCATCCGGGATGAAACGCTGAGCCTTCTGAAAGAGGAAGACACCGCGGTTCTGCTGGTGACGCATGAGCCGGAAGAGGCGATGCGGATGGCCGATGAGATTGCGCTGATGCGGGGCGGAAAGATCGTGCAGCAAGGCGCGCCCTACAACGTCTATACCCATCCGGTGGACAAGGCGGCGGTGGCGTTTTTCAGCGACGTGAACGTGCTGAAGGCGGAAGTGAACGGGGCGCTGGCCAAGACAGCCTTTGGCGAGTTTCTGGCACCCGGGGTGACGGATGGCACTGCGGTGGAGATCGTCTTCCGCCCGCAGCATCTGCGCATCGATTTCGACCGCGGCGGCAAGGGGCCGCTGCCGACCCCCAGCGACGGTGTTGCGGCGCGGGCGTCCGTGGAACGGGCGCGCTTCCTGGGCAGCGAAAGCCTGGTTGAATTCCGGATGGAATTCGACGGCTCGCTGCTGAAAGCCACAGTGCCCAATGTGTTTCTGCCGGAGAAGGGCCGCGTCATGTGGCTCACGGTTCGGCGCAACCGCTGTTTTGTCTTTCCCGCTTAAGGCTTAGCAGGCATTGTTGCCTCCAGAGTGACAGGAGGTGCAGATGCAGGACGGCTATGACATCCGGGCTTTGACGCCTGCGGAAATCCGGGCCGCTGTGGAGTGGGCGGCGCTGGAGGGCTGGAATCCCGGTGATCAGGACGCGGCCTGCTTTGGTGCCGTTGACCCGGAAGGATTCTGGGGCGGTTTCCTGAACGGGCAGATGATCGCTTGCATCTCGGTGGTGAACTACGGCAGCAGCTTTGCGTTTCTTGGCTTCTATATCGTGGCGCCGGAGCACCGCGGCCAGGGCTATGGCTACGCGCTGTGGCAGAAGGCGCTGGAACATGCTGGACCCCGCACAGTGGGGCTCGACGGGGTGGTGGATCAGCAGGAGAACTACCGCCGTTCAGGCTTTGAATTGGCGTACCGCAATATCCGCTTTGGCGGCGTTCCGGCAGGCGCGCTGGCGGCTGGCGCAGGCTTCGACCTGCTGCTGCTGGCGGAGCCTGCGGCAGGGCTGGAGGCGCTGGACGGCCGCGTATTCCCTGTGCAGCGGGGCATGTTCTGGGCGCAGTGGCTGAGCGCTGAGGGGCATCACGCCTATGCTGCTTGCCGGGATGGTGTCATGGAAGGGTTCGGCACCCTGCGCCCCTGCCGCAGCGGGTATAAGATCGGGCCGCTGGTTGCGGCGTCGCGGGAGGCTGCGGAGGCAGTGCTGGCGCGGCTGCTGCAGGATCTGCCTGAGGGGCAGGAGGTGTTTTTGGATGTGCCGGAACCCCATGCAGAAGCGGTACGAGTGGCGCAGTCTCTGGGGCTGGAGCCGGTGTTTGAGACCGCACGGATGTACCGCGGGGAGGCGCCGCAGCTGGAACTGCCGATGATTTACGGCGTCACAAGTTTTGAGCTGGGTTAGGGGCGCTGCCCCCGCCGCCTTTGGCGGCTCCCCCGGGGTATTTGGAACCAGAAAGAAGCGGTATCAGGAACCGTAAGGATCGTAGTCCTGCAACCGTTTGCCGGGTTCGTCGACAAAAAGTTCGGGCAGGGCGGAAGCGTCCTCGATGAGATCGACCCGGAAGACGCGGAAGGCGTTTCGGGTTTCGCACCAGGCGGTGAGGGTCCAGACCCGGCCCCAGTATTCCATGTGCAGCGGGCGGATCCTGCGCTGGGTCAGGGTGCCGTCGATGCGGCGGTAGCTGAGCTGCAGTTTCTGCCGGGCTTTGATCGCGGCGCGCAAAGTCGGCATATGGGCCAGGGCGCGGGCGGCGTCCGAGAACGGGTAGACAGCGAATTTCCAGGCATCCGCCTCGGCAATGGTCTGTTCCGGCAGCACGGCGTCGATTTTCGAGGCCAGCGACAAAGCGGCGGATTTGAGGTCCGGGTCCGCCGCTTCGGCGACGATGGCCATGCCGAGGTTCAGCGCCTCCAGCTCCTCCGGTGTGAGGGTCAGCGGCGGCAGGCTGATCTGCTCGCGCACCAAATAGCCGACGCCGCGCTCCCCCTCGACCGGCACGCCGGAGGCCGCCAGCGTGTCCATGTCGCGGTAGATGGTGCGGGTGGAGACCTCCAGCCGCTCGGCAATGTCCTGGGCGCGGTGCAGCTTCCCGTCGCGCAGGATCTGGATGATTTCGAAAAGGCGGTCGGTGCGGCGCATGGGACTAGCCTTGGCGCGGGCAGGGGGGCAAGGTCAAGAGCGGCACCCGGCGCGATGCGGGTGCCGCGCCGTTTTCAGGAGGCCATGTCCCACAGCACCTCTTCATGGCGCATGTTTGCACTGCCGTCGGCAATGGCTTTCATCAGACCGGCGCAGAAGTCCTGCTTGTGGAATTCGGCTGCCACGGTTTGCGCTGTTTCCATGTCTTCCCAGACCACGTAGTCGGTCCAGCGCCCGTCTGCGCCGCGGCTGAGCTGACGGTGCAGAAAGCCGGGTTGTGCCCGGACAAAGGCTTCGCTGGCCTGGCTCAGGGCGACAAAATCCGCCTGGCTGACGCCCTCGGCCAGTTCAAAGGTCACGATTTCGGCCACATGTTTGCTCATCACGTCTCTCCTTGTTTGCTGTGATGGGCTGGATTTACCGCCCATCAACTGACATAAACCTGTCAGTTGGATGCGGGGCGGCTGCAATTTTCGTGGATTCTGCCCGGCGTAAGCGTATTGCGAATGGCGAAGCGCTTCCGCTTGGCGCCGCACGCGCGCTACACCCGTTGCAACGGAAAAGACCGGCGCCTTGTATCCGGCGCTGCAAGAAAAAAGGAGTTCTCTCATGCTCAACAACATCGGCCTTCCCGGCATTCTGCTGATCGCTGTCGTCGTCCTGGTCCTGTTCGGCCGCGGCAAGATTTCCTCGCTGATGGGCGAAGTCGGCAAAGGCATCACCTCCTTCAAGAAGGGCATCAACGAAGGCACCAAGGAGCTGGAAGAGGACGCCGCCGCCGAGGCCAAGGACGTCACGCCCGAGACCGAAAAAGACAAGGCGTAAGGCCCCATGTTCGATCTTGGGTGGACCGAACTGCTGGTCATCGGCGTGGTGGCGCTGATCGTCGTCGGCCCCAAGGACCTGCCCATGCTGTTCCGCAACGTCGGGCGGTTTGTGGGCAAGGCCAAGGGCATGGCGCGCGAGTTCAGCCGGGCGATGCATGACGCGGCGGATGATGCCGGAGTCAATGATGTCGCCAAGGGTCTGAAGGCGGCTGCCAACCCGGTGGGCACGGCCATGGACGGGGTCAAGCAGGCGGCGCAGGAGATGGCGTCGTCGATTGATCCCACCAAATACGACCCCGAAAGCGAGACCGGCAAACTGGCCGCGGAACGCGCTGAAAATGCCAAGAAGATCCAGGCATCGACTGCGCGTGCTGCCGCCGAGCGCAAGGCGCGCGAGGCTGAGGAGGCGCTGGCCAAGGCGGAAGAATACGAGGCCGCGCTGGCACCTGCGGAGCCAAAAGCGGAAGAAGAGGCCAAATCATGAGCAAAACGGATGAGATCGACGACTCAACCGCGCCGCTGATCGAGCATCTTGCCGAACTGCGCACGCGGCTGATCCGCTCTGTCCTTGCCTTTGCCGTGGGGATTGTGCTGGCCTTTACCGTGGCCGAGCCGATCCTTCAGTTCCTGGTGGGGCCGATCGAGCAAACGCTGCGCGATCTGGGCGACCCGTCGCCGACGCTGCAGTACACCTCTCCGCAGGAGTATCTGTTCACGCTGTTCCGGATCTCGATGGTGTTCGGTTTTGCCCTGTCGTTCCCGGTGATCGGCTTCCAGCTTTGGCGGTTTGTGGCGCCGGGACTGTACAAGAGCGAAAAGGGCGCCTTTCTGCCGTTCCTGATTGCGTCGCCGTTCATGTTCCTGCTGGGCGCGTCTTTTGCCCAGTTTGTCGTCACGCCGCTTGCAATGCAGTTCTTCCTGGGCTTTGCAGATGTCAGTTCGATTTTTGCCAACCTGCTGTCCGCGGCCACCGGCGAGGTGCCTGCCGAGGTCGCAGTGGTGCCGGAAACCTCGGAAGGGGTGAGAATCACCTTCTTCGGCAAAGTGAATGAATCGCTCGACATCACGCTCAAGTTCATCATGGCTTTTGGCCTGTGCTTCCAGCTGCCGGTGCTGCTGACGCTGATGGGCAAGGCCGGGCTGGTGAGCGCCGAAGGCCTGGGCTCGGTCCGCAAATACGCGGTGGTGGCGATTCTGGTGCTGGCAGCGCTGGTGACCCCGCCGGATGTGATCACCCAGATCATTCTGTTCACCGTGGTCTACGGGCTCTACGAGATCTCGATCTTCCTTGTCGGACGGGTTGAGAAGAAGCGTGAGGCACAGCTGCGGGCGGATGGCTATTATGACGATGAAGACGAGATGGACGCCCATCCCGATGATCCGCTGATGGCCGAGTTCGATGCCGAGGACGGCAAGGACAAGTAAGCCGGAGCCGGTTTGAAAATGAAAGGCGCGCCAGGGATGGCGCGCTTTTTTGTTTGCAGGAACGTAATTTCCCGGCCAAGGCGGGGAACAGAAACGCTACCGGGATCACGATTGCCCATCTGCCCCGAAGGCGAGCATCGCTGTTCCCAATGGCGGCCCTGGCCATTGTGCTACTTGGGCTTTTGCAACGCTTCCTGATCAGCTTCTGCCGGATCACGCTTGAGTTCGCGGGCCCATGCCAAGAGTTGCGGATTCTGGCTGCCGTGCTCCGCACCCCAAACAATCATCGCATGCAGAATTGGCAAAAGCTCTTTTCCCTTGGCCGTCAAACTGTACCGATAGATGCGGCCGTTCAGAGCATCTTTTTCTTTTGCCAGAATGCCCGTTTCAACCAGACGCCCCAAACGGTTTGACAAAAGCTTCGAGGATATCCCTTCAGCGGACTCCATGAAGTCGCCAAAGGTGGATTTTCCGTTGAACACGATGTCCCGCACCACAATGAGACTCCATGTGTCGCCAAATTGCTCCAGGCAGTAGTTGATTGGACAAGAGGAGCGGAGGGTCTTGGTCATGGCAACGAGCTACCACAAACACTTGCCAAAGGGAAGTAATCGCCCTAAACGCTTACCAAAAGAAAGTGATTTGGTTTAAGGAGAAAAACATGAAACTTTATCTGATCAATGGTTCCCCCAATGGCAGGAAGGTTCTGTCTGTGGTGAACCACCTCGGGATTTCACCGGAGATTGAGTGGCTGGATATCTTTGGGGGGCAAAACCGGACTGAAGAGTATCTTGCGCTCAATCCTAACGGGCTTGCTCCGACACTGGTCGATGGTGATCTGGTCCTGTGGGAATCCAATGCCATCAACGTCTATCTCTGCGAAACGACGCCTGGCCAAACTCTGTTGCCAACAGATCCAGCCGGGCGGGCAACGGTTATGAAATGGCTTTGCTGGGACCTGGCTCATTACAACAAGGCCCTCGGAGCCGTGGCGTTCGAAGCCGTTGCGAAACCGAAATTTTTGGGAAGTTCTGACATTAACCAGCCTGTCATCGACTATTTCACTGAGCGTTTTGACAGATATGGGCCCATACTCGACCAGCATCTAGCCGATAGGGATTTTGTTGCCGGAGATAGTTGGACCATTGCGGACTATGCGCTTGGCCATGTGGAGATGTTCCAGCAACTGGTTCCAATTGACTGGAACCGCTTCCCGAACCTGGTCCGTTTTTACGACCGTTTGCGTGACAATCCCAATTGGGCGTCAACAATGCCGAAACCGGGCGAGGTCGGAAAAATCCCTTCGTAAAGCCGGGGCTATGGCCATTTATGGGCCGGCAGATGTCTCGAAACAGGTTTCTGCTGGCCGGCGCCGGGATCTCTTGCCGTGCCTGGTCGCAGGGCCGAAGGGACGCGTTTCCCGGGGGCAGCGGCATATTGTGCATCCCGCCGCAGGCCTGCTTTTCGCGCAGCCCGGGCCAACTTGCGCCACCCCCTTGCCGCCCCCTCGCGAACATGCTTTGAAATCCGTCAGCTAACGGACGGAGGCAGCCCATGGACCAGATCGCATTGACCCGCATTGCCGAGGCACTGGAGCGGATGTCTCCGGCGCCTCTGGAGACACCCGATTTCAACGCGGCCTCCGCCTTTGTCTGGCATGTGGGGCCGGAGCGGCTGGAGCCGGTCGAGAGCGTCAACCGGGTTGATCTGGACCTGCTGGTGGGCATCAACCGCTCCCGCGATACGCTCCTGGACAACACCCGCCGCTTTGCGCAGGGGTTTGCTGCCAACAACGCGCTGCTGTGGGGCGCGCGCGGGATGGGGAAATCGAGCCTGGTGAAAGCCGTGCACGGGTCGCTGGCCGGGGATCACCCGCAGCTGAAACTGGTGGAGCTGCAGCGCGAGGATCTGCCCTCGGTGGCGCGGCTTCTGAACCACCTGCGCGGTTCGGCGCACCGCTTCATCCTGTTCTGCGATGACCTGTCCTTCAGTCATGACGACCAGCACTACAAGAGCCTCAAGGCGGTGCTGGACGGCGGCATTGAGGGGCGGCCCGAGAATGTGGTGTTCTACGCCACCTCCAACCGCCGCCACCTGATGCCGCGCGACATGATCGAGAACGAGCGCTCCAGTGCCATCAATCCATCCGAGGCGGTGGAGGAGAAAGTGTCGCTGTCCGACCGGTTTGGCCTGTGGCTGGGTTTCCACCCCTGCGACCAGGATGAATACCTGGCAATGATCTCGCGCTATTGCGCGGCCTACGGGGTTGAGGCGGACGAAGACACCGTGCGCGCCGAGGCGATCGAATGGCAGGCGACACGCGGTTCGCGGTCTGGCCGGGTTGCCTGGCAGTTCTTCACCGATCTGGCCGGACGCCATGGGGTGGCGCTGCGCTGATCAGGCTGCAGCAGCAAAGAAAAAGCCCGGCGGAACAGCCGGGCTTTTTCGTGTTAACAATACTGTAGCGCCGTCAGTTCAGGTAATTCAGCGGGTCGATGCTTTCGAACCCGTCGCGCACCTCGAAATGCACATAGGCATCGTCGCCTTCGCGCAGCGAGGCGATGCGCTGGCCGCGGACCACGCTTTCACCTTTCTTCACGGTGATATTGCCAACGTTCTGATAGACCGTCAGAAGCTTCTGGCTGTGGCGGATCACCACGATCGGCACGTTGTTGGAATCCTTGGTGATGGCGGCGACGGTGCCGGCTTCGGCAGCATTGACCGGCGCGCCGGCGGCGGCGGCAATGTCGATGCCGTCATTGCGGCCCTTGGAGTAGGTCTTGATGATCTTGCCCTGCACCGGGTAGGCCATGGCGGCATCGTTCCGGCGGCTGGGTTCCGGCAGTTCCGGCTTGGGCAGGGTCTCTGCAGCCGGTACTTCTGCAGCCGGCGCAACCTCTTCGTCAGGGAGCGGCTGGCTGGCGCTGGGCGGCACCGGGGTTGCGCTGCCTGCGCCTGGCTCAGTCACGGCCGCGGGGGCGGCCGCGGCAGGGGTCAGTTCCGGCGCAGGCTCTTCCTTCAGCGGGATCAGCAGGTACTGGCCTTCGCGCACGCCGAAGTCGCTGCCCAGGCCGTTCCATTCCGCCAGTGATTTCACCGGCACCTGATAGAGCCGCGAAATGGTATAGGCGGTCTCGCCGCGCTTCACCTTGTGGCGGACCGGTTCCGGCCCTTCCTGCACCACCGCGGGCTTGGGCTGCGGCACCGGCTGGATGGTGGTGGGGGTGACCGATCCCGGGTTGGGGGAGGTCAGCGGCGCAGTGTCGATTGCCTGGCCCGCCAGGGTGGCGATGTCCACTGAGCCGGGAGCTGCACTGGCATCTGCAGGCAGGCTGTCGGGAGCCCGGCGCGGCAGCGCCAGAACTTCGCCCTGGCGCATCGCGTCGCTGCTTTGCATGCCGTTGAACTTTGCGACTTCCTCAGGCGGCAGGCCGATCCGGGCGGCCACATCGGAGACGGTGTCGCCGCGCCGCGCCACCGCCACCTGGTAGGACGGGTAGGTGATCAGCCCGCGGGAATCCGGCGACGGCCGGTTCGACGTGGCGGACTGCGCGGCTCCGGCGGTGTTGAAGGCGCCGATCTGGCCGCGCAAGTCATAATCCAGCGGGCTCTGGCAGGCGGCCAGCACCCCTGCCAGCGGCAACGCCGCGAGCATCCGGGCCCGCGGCAGTATCAAACGGGGCAGGCCGCGGAATACGGTCCGGGCGGGAGTGGTCCGGGTCATTTTGCTCTCCTCAAAACACGCTTCCCCTTTTTCGCGGGGATTCGCTCGCGTCAATCACTATAGCCCACATATCAGGGAGGGCGGCTGAAATCCGCCGCCAATGTAGGGCCGGCGCCGGCTGAATTCAATTCCAGCAGCTGTATCGAGCCGCACGGCGGCCAGATGATCATCTGACGCTGCTGCAGAAAGACACAAATTTCTTCGAAGAAATTTGCCAAGGATTTTTGAAAATCCTTGGAGCGGCTCTTTTACGCCTGCCGCTAGCTGTCCTTGCCCAGGCCTTCGAGCAGCGGCACAAAACGCACCGGGCGCAACTCATCATAGTCGAGCCCGTCCTCGGTTTTGCGGACCCGGATCAGGGTTTGCACATGGTCGGACTGGCCGACCGGCAGCACCATGATGCCGCCGGGTTTGAGCTGCGCGAGCAGGGGGCCCGGCGGGTCCTCGGCAGCGGCGGTCACGATGATGCGGTCGAACGGCGCCTGCTCGGTCAGCCCGTGGCTGCCGTCACCGACCAGCGAGGTCACATTGGCAAGCTGCAGCTGATCGAACACCTGGCGGGCTTCGCGCACCAGCCGGGCGTGGCGGTCGATGGTATAGACCCGGCGCGCCAGCTTCGACAGGATTGCCGCCTGGTAGCCGGAGCCGGTGCCGACTTCCAGCACGGTGTCGCGCGGGTTGATTTGCAGCGCCTGAGTCATCATGCCGACCACCGAGGGCTGAGAAATGGTCTGGCCGCAGGAAATCGGCAGCGGCACGTCTTCATAGGCGCGCTCTGAGAAGATACCGCGGACGAACAGCCCGCGGTCGATCTCCTCGATCGCTTCCAGCACCTTCTGGTCCGTCACCCCGCGCGAGCGCACCGAGTAGACAAATTGCATCTTGGTTTCCGGATCCGGGCCGCTCATGGCTGCGTTCACTCTCCCGTCCATTCAACGGCCTTCAGCGCATCCAGGGCATCGCGGGCGGTTAGGTCTGCACGCATCGGTGTGACCGAGATATAGCCATCCATGTTGAGTGCCGCGTCTGAGCCGGGGAGCGTCTGGACCTGCTGGTCGCCGCCGCGGATCCACAGGTAGCGGCGGCCGGAGGGCGACAGTTTCGGCTCGGCTGCGAAATGGCTGCCGCGGCGGAAGCCCTGGGTCGCCACGCGGGTGCCTTTGACGCCGGCAGCGGGCTGCGGCGGGAAGTTGATATTGTAAAACAGCCGGTAGTCCTGGCTGTCCTGCGGCATTGCGGCCAGGATCTTCTTCACCAATCCCGCGCCATGCACGGCAGAGGCCTCAAACGGGTTGTCAGTCTCCCGGTTGGCAGGCCCGTAGTACTGCGACAGCGCCATTGCCGGCACGCCCTGCAGCGCGGCTTCCATGGCGGCGCCCAGGGTGCCGGAGTAAAGCGCGTTTTCGGCTGAGTTGTTGCCGCGGTTCACGCCCGACAGCACCAGGTCAGGCCGTTTGCCCTGCATGACCACGTGCAGGCCTGCCAGCACGCAGTCGGCAGGCGAGCCTTCGGCGGCAAAGCGGCGCTCTCCCAGCTGGCTGAGCATGGTGGGGCGCGTGTAGCTGATGCAATGGCCGACACCGGATTGCTCAAAGGCCGGGGCTACGGTCCAGACTTCGCCGTCCGGGCCTGCGACCTCTTGGGCAATGGCCTCGAGGATGGTGAGCCCTTCGGCGCTGATGCCGTCGTCATTGGTGATCAGAATGCGCATCGGTGTAGCTGCCTGCTGTTATCAACCGTGTTCCGGATTGAATAGGACTTGCACGGAAAGGGGGCAAGTCTTTCGCCGCAGCCGGAGGGCAAGACAGGAAAAGCGGGCAGGGAGGCAACAGGCACGCGGGGCAGGGGGCGGCTCCCGCCCCTGGGGCTGCATCAAAGATGCCGTCCCAAGCGTTGGGCCGGGCGCCGCGCCGGGGGCGCGGCGCGGGGCCGTCAGCAGGTGTCAGCTTGCCAGGATCTGCGGCAGCAGGCGCGCGGCCTCGTCCTGGATCGGGGTGAGGGCGTCGCGGTCCTCGCCTGGATGGAAGCGGGCGCGCAGGGCAGTGGCCATCGGCTGCGGCTCCAGGATTTTGACCTGCGGGCCGGTGCGTTCGGTTTCAGCCTGCCAGCTGCGGGCCAGCGCCATCTGCGCGGCCTTGGTGGCGCCATAGGTGCCGTAGAATTTTTCGCCCGCTCTGGGGTCGTCGAAAAACACTGCTTGCCCTGTCTGGCCCAGGAGCGGCGCAACATAGGGAATCAGAACCGATGCGGCAGTGGCGTTGATGGCAACGGCCTTGGCCCAGTCCTTGGCTGCAACCGAAGGCGCCGGACACAGGGCGGTGGCGTGGATCGCCGTGTGCAGCCACAGGTCCAGCTTGCCCCAGCGGTCGTGGATGCCACGGCAGAGCGTCGCCATGGCGTCCGGAACCGTGATGTCCATCGGCGCCAGCGTGGCGCTGCCGCCGGCTGCCTTGATCCGGTCGTCGAGTTCTTCGAGGGCGCCGGTGGTGCGGGCGACGGCGACGATGTGATGGGTGGGCGCAAGCGCCTCGGCAAGTGCACTGCCAAGGCCGCGGGAGGCGCCGGTGATGAGAGCAAGCTTTTCTGTCATGGCGCCTTCTTGCGGTGCAGCGCCGGGCAGGTCAAGAGGCGGCGGCTGAACCGGCTGCCAGTGCTTGCCGTGCAGCCAAGAATTTTCAAAATTCTTGGCAAATTTCTTTGAAGAAATTTGCGCAGGCGCGTCAGCCGCCGGGCATGGCCAGACGTTTGGTTTCGCCGTTTGAACTCAGCACCAGCCCCTGTGCGTCGATCGCTACCACCCGGCCCGACGACAGACGGCTGCCGCGGGTCACCTTGCGGGTGCGGCCTGACGGCATGCGCACCAGCGCGGTCAGGCTGTCTTCGGGCCCAAACAACCCCAGCAGGCTCAGGCCGTTGCGGTTCACCGCGTTGTCCTGGGTTGCCAGCCCCGCCACCTTGGCAGAGGTGCGTTCAGCTGCTTTTGCATTTGCCATATCGTTCTTCCCCAAAAGATCCGGGCGTATCTGGGGGAGCAAGGGCCAGGCTTCAAGGCCGTGCGCAGTGCATCGGCGGGATGCCGCGGATTGCCGCTTCAGGATGTGTGAGGCTGAGCCGGAAAAACTGTGTCAGGCATCAAAAACCAGCGAAGGCAGGTCGTGGCCATACGCAAAAAGAAGCTCCAGCAGCTCCTCCAGCGTGGCGCCGTCCTTTTGCAGCGGGTAGAGCGGGTGGTTCTGCTCGCTGACCTTCAGCTCGGGGTACTGGCCGCCGGGGCGCATCTCCAGCATGCAGCCCGCGGGCATCGGCATGTCCGGCGGGATCGCATTGGCAAGCCAGGCCGGGCGGTCGCCGAGTTTTTCGGTCTCGCGCATCTCGAACAGATCCAGATAGGCGTCGAAGTCATCGCGGCTGAGGCTGGCCCAGGTGCCGAGGATGAACTCCTCGCCGCGGCTGCCCGCCAGCGGCACCGCCAGCACGGCGCGGATGAAGCGCAGGTCGCCGAGGCGGCAGAAATCATCAGTCAGGATATCGCCGCGGGTGGCCAGGACGGCAGAGTTGTCCTCAACCTCCATATCCTCGGGGCAGATGTCGGGCCGGTCGCAGGACAGGCTGAGCAGCTGCGCAAAAGTGGCGCCGCAGCAGCGGCACTGGCGCGGAGAAGTCAGCATGCGGGCGAGATGCGGGTCCAAGGGGCGGCCTTTCATCGGGAAGCATAGGAAAAGGCGCGGACCCTCACGGCCAGCGCCTCTCCGATGCACAGTTGGCGGCCCTCATACGCGGAAGCCGCCGGAAGTTCAAACCCCTCCCTGTGCGGGAGGCGGGGCGCTTTAGCCGGCGGCCAGTTTGGAGGCGTTCCAGGAGGCGCCGGGGGCCGGCATGTCCTTGATCTTGGCGCTGACCCGGCTGCTGTTTTCCAGCGCGTCCAGATACTCGCCGGTGACGCCGGTGATGTAATTGCCGTCAAAGCAGGAGCAATCGAAGCCCTCGATATCCGGGTTGCCTTCCTGGGCGGCCCAGATCAGGTCCTCAAGCTTCTGGTAGAACAGCGCGTCCGCCCCCAGCTCTTCGCGGATTTCCTCGATGCTGAGGCCGTTTGCGATCAGCTCATGCTTGGTGGGCATGTCGATGCCATAAACGTTGGGGTAGACCACCGGCGGCGAGGCAGAGGCGATATAGACCTTCTTGGCGCCGGCCTCGCGGCACATCTGCACGATCTTCTTGATGGTGTTGCCGCGCACGATGGAATCGTCGATCAGCAGCACGTTGCGGTCCTTGAACTCCAGCGGGATCGCGTTCAGCTTGCGGCGCACCGATTTCTGCCGCTCCGCCTGGCCCGGCATGATGAAGGTACGGCCGACGTAGCGGTTCTTCACCAGCCCTTCGCGGTAGCGGATGCCGGTGGCATTGGCCACTTCCAGCGCCACCGGGCGAGCCGAATCAGGCACCGGGATGATGCTGTCGATTTCCAGGCCCGCGTCCTGGATCTGCTTGGCCAGCGCCTGGCCCATGCGCAGCTGGGTCTTGTAGACCGAAACGCCGTCCATCATGGAATCGGGGCGCGCCAGATAGACGTATTCGAAGATGCAGGGGGTGAGCTTGCCCTCGACCGCCTGGAACTCATGCATATTGCCGTCCAGGTCGACCAGGATCGCTTCGCCCGGCTTCACGTCGCGGATTTTCTCAAAGCCGTTGATACCGAACGCCACATCTTCCGAGGCAAAGCAGAAGTCTTCGCCGCCGCTTTGCGCGGCGCGCTTGCCAACGGACAGCGGGCGGATGCCGTGGGGGTCGCGGAACGCCAGCATGCCAACACCGGCCACCATGCAGATCACCGAATAGGCGCCCTGGACCCGCTCCATGGTCATCTTCACGCCGGCAAAAATGTTGCGGATCGGTTCGGCGTTGCCGTTCACTTTGATCGCATCGGCGACCTTGTCGGCCAGCACGTTCAGCAGGATCTCCGAATCCGAGGTGGTGCGCAGATGGCGGCTGTATTTGCCGGTCACCTTTTCGCGCTGCTCGGCGGTGTTGGTGATATTGCCGTTGTGCACCAGGTAGATGCCGTAGGGTGCGTTCACAAAGAACGGCTGTGCTTCCGCCGCGCTCAGCGAGCCTGCAGTGGGGTAGCGCACGTGGCCCATGCCGACGCGGCCGGTCAGGGTTTCGGCGTCGGCGGGGCCGAACACATCCTTGACCAGCCCGTTGGCCTTGCGCTCGCGGAAGAATTCGCCGGTGTAGGTGACGATCCCCGAAGCGTCCTGGCCGCGGTGCTGCAGCATCAGAAGGCCGTCATAAATCTCCGCAAAGACATCCGTGTCCCGGCTTGCGATCCCCAAAATCCCGCACATTGGCTGGCTCCAATCCCACTTAGGCTTTGCTGTTCGGTTGCTGATGGAAGCGGCTCGGCTGGCAGTCTAGCGCATTTCCCCATGCGCGCGCCAACCGGGAGGCCTTGGGTCCGCCATGGCCGTCACGCTGAAAACGGGCCGGGGCCATCGTGCCATTCGGGTGCACGGCAGCACGCGCGAGGCGCGTCGCTTCATGTCCACGATGGCAGGCGGGCAGCGTCTGCAGCAGCGGCAAGGCGGTGTGGCTCCGAATCCGTTTCCTGTTCCGGCCCTCACATAGAGGCTTTCTAGCGATCTGTCATCAAAGGATCACAAATCCTTGCTGCACCGCGGCGGCGGTGGCAGCGCAGGCGGCCGCAGAAGGCCGCCCGCGGTCTTCGGGCGTTAGCCTTCCAGGGCTTCGATCATCTCCACGCGGGTGGCGTGGCGGCCGCCTTCGAATTCGGCATTCAGGAAGGCGTCGACGATGTCCAGCGCCAGACCCTCACCGACGACGCGGGCGCCGATCGACAGCATGTTGGCATTGTTGTGCTGGCGGATCATAGCGGCCGAAAATGTGTCCGCGCAGACGCCGCAGCGGATGCCCTTGACCTTGTTGGCAGCCATCATGATGCCCTGGCCAGTGCCGCAAAGCACGATACCCAGACCGCAGTCGCCGGAAGCCACCAGGCGTGCAGCGGCCTCGCCATGCTTGGGATAGTGGGTGCTTTCCGGAGAGGTCGGGCCGATGTCCTCGACCTCCCAGCCATTGGCGGCGATATGCGCGGCAACGGCCTGGCGCAGTTCGATGGCGGCATGGTCGCTGGAGAGGGCAATGCGTTTGCTGGCAGTCATGGCGAAGATGTCCTGTTCGTGGAAGGCCGGGGCGCGGCGGCCCGGGATCAAGGTGTTCCCGGCCGTCATAATCCAGCTTGCGACAAGATAACATAGGCAGGCCGGGTTTTCCGCAGCCGGAAGGCGGCGGGCCCGCGCGCAAGAGCACGGGTGTGCCCCGGTTCTGCGGCTGAGATCACATAGGTCTCTGCCGGCTTGCGATGGCCGCAGCGGTCGAAGCACAACAGCGGTTTCCGGTTCCTGGCGTGGCGCCACGCCAGGCCGGATGCGCTGGACCCGCTGGCCAGGAGCCGCGCCGGGGCCGGCTGGAACCCCTCGCAGGCCGCTTCGGGAAACAGGCTGGAGATCTCCGCCCACGCCTCCTCTCCTGCCATTATCCTGGCTTGCGGCCCCAGAAACATGCTTTCCGCCGGGGCGCCTTCGGCAAAGATGACCTCATGCCGGTCGAGAAGGATGTGGAAGTAGGTGACCGATGCAAGTTCCGCGGCGGGCTGCACGCCGGGCAGGGCCGTGAGCTTTGTTGCCGGGCACAGCACTTCCTCCACGCCGAACATCCTTTGGACGATGCGGGACCGGACAAGCATCCGGTGCTGCGGCGAGACAATCAGGTCCCTCAAGGGGAGACCTTCGCCAAGGGAGCCGGCTGAGAGCCGGACCGGCTGCATATTCGGCGATGTGTGCAGCTGCAGGCGCCGACAGCCGATCCAGCGCACCGTTTGCAGCCCGTGATCGCGGGTCTGTACAGCATCTCCGGCGGAGAGATCTTCTACCCGTTTGCTGCGGCCCGGGCCGGTACCGATAAGCGTGCCTTGGGCGAAGCACACAAACATGACCCCGGCATTGGGCAGGGAGTCGCCCATGTTGGAATCGTAGATGCCGACGCTATCGACTGTGATCGATTCAATCGGACCGGCCACCAGCGCGGCATTTGCAGGATCTGAGGGATCGCTCCAGGACACCAGAAACACTGAGCCGTCAGCGGTCTGGTCAACCATGAAGACGCCGGTGTAGTCCGGTGTGCCGTCGGCGTAGGTGATGGTCGCGGTAATATTCAGTGTGTTTTCGAAACCGCTGGTCGTCGCCGCGCCACCGTCGATGGAGTAGGTGATATCGTCGCCGTCGGAATAAAAGGCCGTGCCGTCGCCGCCGTAGTCATGGTGGGTGATGTCGGTCCGGATCGTATCATACGCGGGCGAGCCTGCGGAGCCGACAGAGTATCCAATCAGACCGGCGCCGCTGTCCGTGTAAAAATTGGTGTGGACCCCCAGATAGAGTGCCTGGTTCACATGATCGGCCACAGCGAGCCCCTTGTCTTTCCTGTTTCAGGCAGGCTGAGCAGCCGCGGTTTCCGAACAGTTCGAAGCGAAATCCCGAGCAAGGGTAGCCGCATTTGCTGAAAACAGCGTAAATCCGCGGCCTTGCCGCAGGGCGGGCCGTTTGCTGCCGGGGCCGGCCGGTCGAACTGCGGGGCTTTCCGGCGGGCGGGCAAAGGAAAAGGCCCGCTGTCACACGGGCCTTGCTGTTCGCCGGCAATGGCTTGGGGCTTAGCTCCCCGGTGCCTTGTAGGCGCCGGCGATCTGGCCGGCTTTCCTTTGCATCGCTTCAAACTCAGCCGAGGTGAAGGCGCGCTGGGTCTTCAAGTTGCTGACCGAGCCGCTGGCACCGACTGCGATCAGCCCGGCAAGCAGAGAGGTGACATCATTGATGTCCACATGAATCACAAAATCGCTGTCGCCGGTGGTCAGATAGAAGCTTTCCAGCGTGCCGCCGGCTGCCTCCACAATCGCGCCGGCCGCAGCTTCGCGGTCGCTCGGGTTTTCAACCATCGCCTTCATCGAAGAGGAGGTGTAATTTCCAGTCACGATAAACCTAGGCATTCATACTCTCC
Source organism: Leisingera sp. ANG-Vp (assembly GCF_000813725.1). Taxonomy (GTDB): domain Bacteria; phylum Pseudomonadota; class Alphaproteobacteria; order Rhodobacterales; family Rhodobacteraceae; genus Leisingera. Next base: position 100,795 of record NZ_JWLD01000016.1, on the reverse strand, counting down.
CTGGAGGTGGAAAAGCGGGCCGCCGGTGGCGGGATGCCGCACAGTCAGCCCCGCAGGTTCCCCCAATTCAGGAGTGTATCACATTTCCGTCAGCTTGGCTTTTGCAACCGGACCCGGCAGCTGTGGTACCGGTTGCTCGGAAAAAGGAAAGGCCCGCACGAAGGCGGGCCCGAGGGGGGGGAGGGAATTCTTCGGGTCAGGCCGCCAGGATGCGGTCCAGCAGATTGTCCAGGGCGCTGGGCAGGCGGGCGTCTTCCTCGCCCATGCCGGTCTCGGCCAGAGCGCGGCCTTCGTCGCTTGCCAGCACCTGGCGGGTCTCGGACAGGGACAGCTGGTGGAAGGCGGAGTCCTCTGCCACGTCACCAGCAGGCAGCAGCATGCCGCTTTCGGCCCAAACCAGCTCTTCTTCTGCAAATTCGAAATGGATGCGGCCCAGGCGCTCCGGTGCGGCCGGAGCAATGCCCTTGTAGCCGGACAGCGCAATCAGCTTGGTGACGACAACCGGCAGGCCGAACAGGCGCTCGGCGGTTTCCATCTCCAGCACCACTTTCTGGTCCGAGGGCAGCATCAGGTCGGTGTCATTGCCCAGGGCGCCGGCAGGAACATGCATCAGCGTGGTCAGGCGCGGCACCGCGTGTTTCACGGATTTCACTTCCTGGGCGCCGCCGTCAAAGGTGAACACCATGTCGCCGGGTTTCACATCGCGGGCCTGCTTGAAGCCTTCTTCGGTCTCCACCAGGGTCGAGGGCAGAAAGCCGCCGCTGCGCAGGCGGTTGCGCTTCGGCGCCGGAGCAGGCTTCAGCGATTGCGGCAGCGGATTGGTCAGCAGCAGCACATCAACCGGCAGGAAGTCGGCGAAATCTGTGGTGTGATCGAGCTGCATCGTGTTGCCCCTTCTAAGCTTCTTTGGCCCGGCGTTTTGCCGTTGAAGCCATCAAGCCGCCGAATTGGGACCAAATTGGGGCAGGCTTGCGTCCCATTTCGGGATGAGACGATTTTTTGGCGACAAAACTCGCCTTTTGGGCAGGATTGTTAACCTTTCACCCTGGCGGGATGAGGATTTGTTAAGATTTGCCGCCGTTTTAACGATGGCTGAATTTCCGCCTCGAATCGCGATTCCTTTTGGTTAACAAAGGGTTAATCGAAATTTTCCTTGTTAACCGTTGGCGGACTTCGCTTGTGGATAACTCCGTGAACTCTTTGAATTCAAAGCAAAACGGGCGCCCGTGCGGCGCCCGTGTGTTCAGCTCTTGGTGGTAAACCCTATGAATTACTGGCCGCAGGCGCCGATCAGTGCTTCATACTGCGCGGTAACCCAGCCCAAAGCCTGCTCCGGGTTGCGCTCTTCGATCTTGCCGATCAGACGCTCGAACACCTCTGCCGAGCGGCTTTCGTCAACAATTGTGAAGCTCTGCCCGGTCATAACCACGTTGTAGAGGAAGAAGGCAATGGCCACCAAAAGGATGCCGCGCAGCACTCCGAAGAAGAAGCCCGCGCCCTGATCCAGTCCGCCAAGCGCAGAGCGCTGCACCAGGGTGGAAAACAGCGGCGTGAAGAAGGAGACCACGATCAGCGCCAGGGCAAACACGGCTGCAAAGGCGGCGATGATCGACAGTTCGCAGCTGTCGGCAATGAATTCGCCAACAACCGGGATCTCCGCCATCAGAGGTTCGACCTGCGGCGCAAAGATAAAGGCGAGAACACCGGCAGCGATCCAGCCGGCGATGGCCATGGCTTCGCGCACAAAGCCGCGCGAATAGGCCAGCAGCGCCGATACGACAATGACCAGGGCCACGACCCCGTCGATGATTGTGAAACCTTCCATGTCCCTCGCCCGTTGCCTGCGATTTCAAATTTTGGCGACTTTAGCCGGCCCCGAAGAATTCGCCAACAAATCCTGCCAGATCGCTTGCCTTCCGCAGGGTCAGGCCGGTCACGGAGATGGATTTGCTGCCGCCAGGGGCAATCGCCGCCGTGAAACCAAGTTTTTGCGCCTCTTTCAACCGGTTTTCGGTCTGCGGGGCCGGGCGCAGGGCGCCGGATAGCGAAATTTCTCCGAAAACGGCGGTATCGGCGGGCAGGGCAACGTCCTCCCGCGCACTCAGCAGCGCCGCGGCGACCGCCAGGTCGGCAGCCGGTTCCGAGATCTTCATGCCGCCGGCCACGTTCAGATAGACATCCAGCCCGGCAAAGGGGATGCCGCAGCGCGCCTCCAGAACCGCCAGGATCATCGCCAGCCGCGAGCTGTCCCAGCCCACCACCGCGCGCCGCGGCTGCGAATGCGGCGAAGGCGCAATCAGCGCCTGCATTTCCACCAGCACCGGCCGGGTGCCTTCGATACCGGCAAACACCACCGAGCCGGGCGAGGGCTCGCCGCGTTCCGACAGGAACAGGGCCGAGGGGTTGATCACCTCGCTGAGGCCGCCGCCGGTCATCTCGAAGACGCCGATTTCATCCGCCGGGCCAAAGCGGTTCTTGACCGCGCGCAGGATGCGGAACTGATGGCCGCGCTCGCCTTCGAAATACAAGACGGTGTCGACCATATGCTCGACCACCCGCGGGCCTGCAATCTGGCCCTCCTTGGTGACATGGCCCACCATGATCACCGAAATCCCGTGCCGCTTGGCAAAAGTGGTCAGCTCATGCGCCGCCGCGCGCACCTGGCTGACGGATCCGGGCGCGCTGTCCACATGGTCGGCCCACATGGTCTGGATGGAATCGATGATCGCCAGCTGCGGCTTCTCCGCCTCCAGCGTGGTCAGGATGTCGCGCAGGTTGGTTTCCGCTGCCAGCTGCACCGGCGCATCCGCCAGCCCCAGCCGCTGTGCCCGCATCCTTACCTGGGCGCTGGCTTCCTCGCCGCTGACGTAAACTGTCTTGACCCCGGCATGGGCAAACCGCGCCGCCGCCTGCAGGAGCAGGGTGGATTTGCCGATCCCGGGATCGCCGCCGACCAGGATCGCCGAGGCTGGCACCAGCCCGCCGCCCAGCACCCGGTCCAGCTCGCCCACACCGCAGCAGGTCCGCGGCGGCGGGGTTTCCCTGGCCGACAGATCGGTCAGCTGAATGGTGCGCCCGCGCTTGACGCCCAGCGACTTCTTGGCTGGGCCGGAGGACAGCCCCTGATCCTCGGTGATGGTGTTCCACTCGCCGCAGCCCTCGCAGCGGCCCGACCATTTCGAAAAGCTGGCTCCGCAGGCGGAGCAGGAGAAAGATGTTTTAGCCATGATGCCTGTCTGCCTGATGTTCCGCATTTGTTCAAGGGCGGGCAGTCGGGAGGGCTCCCGCCAGCAGAGCGATCACCAAAGATGACCCGATGCTGTTGGGCGCGGCACCGCTGACGCGGTGCAAGCAGTGCACACAGTCATATGCAGGGGGGATTGCGGCGATGGACGCAGATCCGCCAGTCCGCGCTGCTGTCGGCGGCATGCCGTGGCGGCAGATTTGGGCCGCGTGAGGAGTTTTTCGAATTTGTGTCTCTGAATTAAATATCCCTCAAGGGTTGTTTTGTATGTCTTCCATGGTCGTCATGGGAGATTCAAGATGATCGCATTGAACAGTTTGAATGTTGCCTCTGCACTCATCGGTCAGGTTTTGGCAGATGCAAATGCGCAAAATGCCGGAACGGCGCAGGATCCGGTATTGGCAGCGGGGCAGCCTCAGGCGCAACAGCAGGCGAAGGAAGATCCGTTTGCGGCAGGTGATCCGCCATCCCTTATTGATAAGCAGGCTGAGGCGGCAATTGCAGAGCTGCGGCTTCGAGAGGAAAAAGCTGTATTGAGGGCCGAAGGAAGGCTCAAGGCGGAGCAGGGCGACCATACGGGCGCGATCGATTCGGTCATAGCTTCGGGTCATGCCGTTCTTGCCGCGGCGAAATACTCTGACGCGGTCGATGCACTCTCAGATGAGATTGCTACCCGAAATGAAAAGCACGGGCTTCTGGCTGCGGCAGAGCTTGATAATTCTGCCAAGGAAAACGCCAAAAACATGATTGAAGCGGGCATTGATGCCGAAGAGGCAGCGGCAGATCAGAGCACCCGCGGTGACAGCATGGATCTTGATGACCTTTCAGAAAAAGCCGAGAAAGCCGTTGAAGCGCTGGACGAACTGAAGGCCTAAGTGGCCGGTAACAGTGCTGGCCCGCCCCTGTGGGGCGCATAGGGCGGACCGCATTCATCAGAGCCTAGGGGTTGGCGCTGCCTGCCTTGGGCTGGGTGCGGATATGTTCTGCCCGATGCAACACGGGCGCCTATTTCAAACCGGCCTGTACCCGTTTGGTTGCCATTCCAAGAACAAGAGAGACCAGAATGCAGGCGGTGAACAGGTAAAGGCCCCAGGCGGTTTCAATGGTGCCCAGGCCGATGCCCTTGGCCAGCGTGATGTAAAGCGCGATCAGGAACACATCGGCCATCGCCAGTTTGCCCAGCACATGCAGCACCGGCTGCACCTTGGCATCCAGGAGGTCCCACTGCACCAGCGCCAGCCCGATGGTTTTCAGGTAGGGGGCAAAGATCGCAAGGAAGGTGACAATCAGCGCCAGCGCAGCGTCACTGCCCCAAAGGCTCTGCAGGCCGGTGATCACCGAAACCTCGCTGAGGCCGAAGATCGGCAGCAGCCCCGCCCTCATCAAGGGGGCAAACCAGGCGATCGGGTAGAGGATCAGGAGGGAGAGAGTGAGGAGACGGAGGATCATGGCGGCTCGTTTTCTGGGGTTCCGCCAAGATTTGTGCCTTCTGCGCAGTGATTGAAAGGGGGAAAACGGCGGCAGCTTGCACTGGCTGGGACGCGTGCAGCCCGGGCAGCGCCCGACCCTCCCCACGGAAGGGCGCTTCGCACCCACCCGGGGTCAGGCGGCGGCCTCGCGTTCGATGCCTCCGGCGGGAGTACTTGGGGAAGGTGAACCGGTGAAGGTTGCCAGCCGTGTACTTGGATGTTTCAGTGGCAGGCGGAACTTGGTATTGCGATTGCATGACGCCTTCCTTTCCGACCCCTCAAAACAAATTTAATGTGCAGGCTGTTGAGCGTGCTTTGAACCATGGCTCCCCGCCGGACGGCGAAACCATTTCAGAGCTTCTTGAGTGGACGCAGGATGAGAACTGGCCGGTTGCCGGACCAGTCACGAAACTGCTTTCCTCGTTTGGACGCGGTGTTGCACCAGCTCTCATTGAAGTTCTGGGCGGTGACGATAGTACTTGGAAGCACGCGTTGCTGAGAGGTTTGGTTCTTCAACTTGAACCCGACACCTGGGTGCTTGTCGAGCCGGCCGTACGGCGCTTAGCAGAACATCCCACTGATGAGGAAGTCAGGGAAGATGTGAATACCGCTGCGCAAAAGGCGCTGGCGCAGCACTCAAATCTATCTGGCTGAGGCAAGTCTACCTAACCGCCTCGATCGGTCCCTCCGCGCGGCCGTGGATGAACTGCTCCATGTAGGGATCGCCCGACTGGTCCATCTCAGAAACCGGGCCAGTCCACTGGATCACCCCGCCATGCAGCATCGCCACATTGTCGGCAATGGCACGGACCGAGGTCATGTCGTGGGTGATGGTCATCGCGGTGGCGCCCATCTCCACCACGATCTCGCGGATCAGGTCGTTGATCACACCGGACATGATCGGGTCGAGGCCGGTGGTGGGCTCGTCGAAGAAGATGATCTCAGGCTCGGCGGCAATGGCGCGGGCGAGGCCGACGCGCTTCTGCATGCCGCCCGACAGCTCTGCGGGGTAGCGGTCGGCAACATTGGCCTTCAGGCCGACGCGGCGCAGTTTCTCGATGGCGATTTCGCGGGCTTCCTCCGCCGGGCGCTTCAGATGGCCGCGCAGCAGGCGGAAGGCGACGTTCTGCCAGACCGGCAAGCTGTCAAACAGCGCCGCGCCCTGGAACAGCATGCCGAAACGGGCCAGGAACTTGTCCCGGTCGCCGGAGCCGGACGGACGGCCGTCGACATAGATCTCTCCGCTGTCGGGCTGGATCAGGCCCAGGATGCTTTTCAAAGCCACCGACTTGCCGGTGCCGGAGCCGCCGATGATCACCATCGAGGTGCCCTTGGGGATTTCCAGGCTCATGCCGTTCAGCACAGCATTGTCGCCAAAGGCTTTGCGGACGTTCTCCATGCGGATCATAGCGAGAAAAACACCCCTGTCAGAATGAAGTTGGCGGCGAGGATCAGGACGGCTGCGGATTCGACCGAGCCTTTGGTGGCGCGGCCCACGCCCTGGGCGCCGCGGCCCGATTGCATGCCGTAGTAACAGCCCATCAGGGCGGCAATAGTGCCGAAGGCAGCGCCTTTGGTCAGCGACGAGATGATGTCGTGCGCCTCCAGGAAGTCGACGGTGTTCTTGAGATAGGCGGCGGCGTTGAAGCCGAGGTTCTGCACCGCAACGGTGTAGCCGCCCATGATGCCGATGATATCGCCGACGCCGACCAGCACCGGCACGGTGACGAGGGCGGCCAGCACCCGCGGCGCCACCAGGTATTTCATCGGATGGGTAGACAGGGTGACCAGCGCGTCGATCTGCTCGGTCACCTTCATGGTGGCGATCTCCGCGGCGATGGAGGAGGTCACGCGGGCGGCAATCATCAGGCCGACCAGCACCGGGCCAAGCTCGCGCACCATGCCGATGGCGACAATCTGCGGCACCACGGCTTCGGCGTTGAAACGGGCGCCGCCGGCGTAGATCTGCAGCGCCAGGGCGCCGCCGGTGAAAATCGCGGTCAGGCCCACCACCGGCAGCGACAGCCAGCCGATGTTCAGCAATGCCTGGAAGAACTCGCGCGGGTAATAGGGCGGGCGCAGCATATGGCTGAAGGCGCCAAGCGCAAACAGCGCCGCGCGCCCGACCGCGGCCATCCCGGCCAGCGCGGTACGGCCCAGCCGGGCCAGGAGGGTAATCGGGTTCATCCCTGATACGTCCGTGCGTAGCGGTGTCCGGTGGAGGTCAGGATCTCATAGCCGATGGTGCCGGCCGCATCGGCCAGCATGTCGACGGTCTGATGCTCGTTGAGAATGGCGAGCGCCTCCGGCACCTCGGCCAGACCGGTGACATCGACCGTGATCAGATCCATCGAGACGCGGCCGACAATGGGGCAGGGGGTCTGGCCTGCAAAGACCTGGATGCCGCCGTTGCCCATCGCCCGGTGCAAGCCGTCCGCGTAACCCGCGGCGACGGTGGCGATACGGCTGGGGCGCTGGGCCACCCAGGCGTTGCCGTAGCCGGCGCTTTCGCCCGGTTCCAGGTCGCGGGTCTGAATGACCGGCAGATCCAGATGCACCACGGGCACAGCGTCCTTGAACGGCAGCCCGCCATAGAGGCCGACGCCGGGGCGGCAAAGGTCGAAATGATATTCCTTGCCCAGCAGCATGCCGCCGGTGGCGGCCAGCGAGCGGGGAATGTCCAGCCCGTCGGTCATCTCGCGAAACGCCTGCAATTGCTGGGCGTTCATCGCATGCGATGGCTCATCTGCGCAGGCCAGGTGCGACATCAAGAGCACCGGGTTCTGCCCCAGGGCGATCTCGCGCACCGCGGCCCATTCGGCGGGCTCCATGCCCAGACGGTTCATGCCGCTGTCCAGCTGCACCCCGAACGGGTGGCCCGGCAGGCTCTCGAAATGGCGTAGCATCTGGTCCAGAGAGTTCAGCATCGGCGTCAGCTGGAAGTCTTTCAGCAGCTTGGTGTCGCCCTCCATGTGGCCGGAAAACACCGAGATACCGGGCCCGGGCCCCAGCGCGCGGCGCAGCGCGCCGCCTTCCTCGGCCGCAGCCACAAAGAAATTGCGGGCGCCCGCTTTGGCCAGCGCCTTGCCCACCCGGCCTGCATCCAGGCCATACCCGTTCGCCTTGACCACGGCTGCGGTCTCGCAGCCGGTCAGCGCATCCAGATTGCGCCAGTTGGTCACCAGCGCATCCAGGTTGATTGTCAGTTTTGCCGTGCTCATGCCCCGTTCATGACATGCGCGCCGCAGGGGTCAAGTGGGATTCGATGCAACGTCCGCTTGCTGATGCACCTCGTAGGCCGCTTCCAGCTCACCCCGCAGGAATTCCGCAAAGCTGACGGGGGCAAACTGCGGCGCCCCTGTTCCGGCCAGCGGGGCAATCACTGTGTCCACATGCGGGTCGAAGAAGAACGGAATCGAAAACCGCTCGCGGCCCGACCGGTTGATCACCCGGTGCGGTGTCGACAGCAGCCGCCCGTTGCTGAGCCGGTGCAGCATATCGCCGACATTGACCACCAGGGTGCCGGGCTTATAGGGCGCGTCCACCCAGTTGCCCGCAGGGGTGCGCACCTGCAGCCCGCCGACCTGATCCTGCGCCAGCAGCGTCAGGCAGCCGAAATCCGTATGCGGCGCCGAGCCATAGAGGTCTTCCGGGCTGCGCTCCGGCTGCGGCGGGTAGTGCAAGAGCCGCAGCCAGATGGTGGGCGTGTCAAACGCCGCCAGAATGCTCTGATCGCTCACCTCCGCGGCCAGCAGCGCAATTCTCATGAGCCGGCGGCCCAGGGTGCACATCGCCTCTGCATAGTCCTCAAGTGTTTCGCGGAATCCTTCCAGCACGGGCCATTGGTTGGGGCCGCTCAGGTAGACGGCGGGATCGGCGGCCGCGTCCTCGCGCATCATCATGAAGCTGGCGGACTGGTTGGGCTTTGTCACCTCAGCCAGCGTTGAATTCACATCGGTGGAGGTGTTGATCGGAATATAGCCGCGATGGGTTTTGTTGACGGCCACCGCCATCTTGTCTGCCATTGGAAGCGCATGGAAGCGCCGGGCGGCCTCAAAGACCGCATCAATCAGCGGCTGGGGTATGCCGTGGCTGCTGATGTAGCCAAAGCCGGTGGAGCCATAGGCTGCACGGAAGTCATGGGCCAGCTCTGCATCGCTGCGCCCGCCCAGCTCAATGACCGGGATTTCAGTGAAATCTGACAAAGGAGTGTCTTTCGCTTGCTGAGGTTGAAGAAAGGGGTGAACTCACCCCTCGCTACCCCGCAAAGCGTTTCCGGCGGTGGCCGTAGTGCCGCTCCAGAATAACCCGGCGGCCGGCATATGAAACCTGCAAACCCATGCTGACAGAAGGCGCGGTTCCTGGGATTCTGTCAAGAGAACGCGGGCTGTCAGGACCCGGAAAAGAAAAAGGCCGGTCAGTGCCGGCCTTGATGTCAGTATCCCTCAGGCTCCTGCTGCCAGGATTTGGCGAGGTTGCCGAAGCGGGTGAACTGGGCCTCGAACGACAGCTCCACCGTGCCAATGGGGCCGTGACGCTGCTTGCCGACGATCACTTCGGCCTTGGCGTGCAGGCGCTCCATCGCCTCTTTCCACTCTTCCATTTTCTCCAGCTCGTGATCGCCGGGCTTTTCCCGTTCCTTATAGTATTCCTCGCGGAACACGAACATCACCACGTCGGCGTCCTGTTCGATCGAGCCCGATTCCCTGAGGTCAGACAGCTGCGGCCGTTTATCGTCGCGGCTTTCCACCTGGCGCGACAGCTGCGACAGCGCAATCACCGGGATGTTCAATTCCTTGGCAACCGCCTTCATCCCCATCGAGATTTCGGCGATTTCGTTCACCCGGTTGTCCGACATGCCGCGGCAAAGCTGCAGGTAGTCGACCACCAGCAGATCCAGCCCGTGGGTCCGCTTCAGGCGGCGGGCACGTGCGGCCAGCTGAGAGATCGGAATGGCCGGGGTGTCGTCGATGAACAGCGGGCAGCTTTCCAGATCCTTGGCCGCCTGCACAAAGCGGCGGAATTCGCCCTCGGTCATGTCGCCCTGGCGGATCTTATGCGAGGAAATCTCGGAAGCTTCGGCCAGAATACGGCCCGCCAGCTGCTCGGCGCTCATTTCGAGTGAGAAGAACCCCACCACGCCGCCGTCCACGGCGCCTTCGCTGCCATCGGGTTTCACCCCGCGCTTGTAAGCCTTGGCAACGTTGAAGGCGATGTTGGTCGCCAGCGAGGTTTTCCCCATAGAGGGGCGGCCCGCGAGGATGAGGAGGTCCGAGGGATGCAGGCCGCCAAGTTGCTTGTCGAGATCCACCAGGCCCGTCGAGATGCCGGCCATGCCGCCGCCCCGCTGGTAAGCCTCGTTAGTGACGTTGACCGCTTCTGTGACGGCCTTGAGGAACGATTTGAAACCGCTTTCCGTCTGGCCCTGCTCTGCCAGCTGATAAAGCGACTGCTCCGCCTCAACGATCTGCTCTTTTGGTTCCGACGCCACGTCCACGCGGCGCGCCTTGTCTGCAATGCTCTGGCCCAGGGCAATCAGCTCGCGCCGGATCGCCAGGTCATAGATCATCTGTGCGTAGTCGCGCACAGCAAAGGCCGAAATGGACGCACCCGCCAGCTTGGCCAGATAGGCCGGCCCGCCCAGTTCCTTCAGCCCTTCGTGGTCTTCCAGAAACGCCTTCAGCGTCACCGGAGAGGCCAGCGCGTTCTTGGAAATGCGCGCTGCGGCCACTTCATAGATCCGGGCATGCACCGGATCGTAAAAATGCGACGAGTCGATGATTAGCGCGATCTTGTCGTAGACCTCGTTGTTGGTCAGGATCGCACCCAGCAGCTGCTGTTCCGCCTCGACCGAATGCGGCAGCTCGTTGTCCGGCATGGCCTGTTCTGCCGGGGCAGGCTCAGGCATCGGGGCCGGCGGAGGCATATCGCCGTCGAAAGGGGTAATCTCGTTCATCACTGCTCTCGTCGTTAGGCCAGCCTTATACGGTGCGGGCGGACATTCTCCTATCTGGGAATCTCTGTGGATTCCCTGTGGATATCCGCGCAGGGGCTGTGGGCTGTTTACCGTAAAAGGCCAGCAAACCTGTCCTATGCAGGCTATATGATGCGGGTCGTTCTGGGAAGACCCCCAGATCTGCTTGCGGCCTGCAAAGGGATGCGATTCGAGACGGGCTTTTCCACAGCCCGTCCTGTAACGCTTGACCTTGCGTTAGGCGGATTTATGCGCGTCCTGCCAAGCCCGCGGATCTTTCAGGAATTTTTCCACCTCGGCCAGGGTCTCTTCGCTGAAGCTTTTCTGTGCTTTGGCTTCCGCCAGAACATCCCACCATGTGCACAGGTAATGCAGCTCGACCCCGTGGTCGCCCAGGCGTTTGGTGGTTTCGGGGAAGATGTCGTAGTAGAAGATCACCGCGGTATGGCCGCAGGATGCGCCGGTTTCGCGGATCGCATCCACGAAAGACAGTTTCGAGCCGCCGTCGGTGGTCATGTCTTCCACCAGCAGCACGCGCTGATCCTCGGTCATCACCCCTTCGATGCGGGCATTGCGGCCGTAGCCCTTGGGTTTCTTGCGCACATAGGTCATCGGCAGCGCCATGCGCTCAGCCACCAGCGCGCCGAAAGGGATGCCCGCGGTTTCGCCGCCAGCGATGTTGTCAAACGCCTCAAACCCCGCGTTGCGCATCACGGTCACCGTCAGGAAATCCATCAGCGTGGTGCGGATGCGCGGGAAGGAGATCAGCTTGCGGCAGTCGATGTAGCTGGGCGAGGGGAGACCGGAGGCCAGCGTGTAGGGTTCATCGGTATTGAAATTCACCGCGCCGATTTCCAGCAGCATCCTGGCCGAAAGGCGGGCGATTTCTTCTTTGGACGGATAGGAAGAGGGGATCATGCGGGCATCCTTTGCGGCAGCGGTTTTGCAGTCCATAAACCGGAATGCTGCCGGTTTGAAGCCCCAGCCGGGGCAGCGCGCAAATGCTGCCCCGGCTGTTCAAGATCAGGCGAGATCCCAGTCGACCATACCGGGGCAGGGGTCCCACGGGCGCGATGCTGTTAACACGAGATTATCGTCCATCCTTGGCGCTGGGTAATCCTCGCAGTGCGCCTGTTCATCTTCCTCTGAAGGCACGGTGTCATTTGCATCTGCCTCCCGCCCGATCACTGTGGGTTTAAACCAGTCTTCGCCAACCGGGCAGAAGTTCCGCATAGGGATGTCAAAATTGAAGTCCGTTTCGTCCAGATCGGCAAGGTTCACGTTCAAAAGCGTGATGGTGCTTCCATGCGCATCCTCGATCAGAACGTCTTCGCCTTCTTGCCGGATGTGGTTTTCAAGCAGATCAGCCATGTCAGTGATGCTGGACACGGTGCTGAGGTCGATCACCTCACCGCTGCTTGCGGCGTCGAAGTCGGTGATCGTGTCGTTGCCAAAACTCCCGAACCCATCCCAGAACACAAACCAGTCATCGCCAGCTCCGCCTGTCAGCAGGTCATCGCCAAGCCCGCCATCCAGCGTGTCCCGCCCTTGCCCGCCATCAAGGGTATCATTGCCGGTGTCTTCCAGAACCATGTCATGGGTTGGTGCGGCAATCATGTAGGAAAGGGGCGGCAGGAAGCGTTCCTGATTGAAGGCTCCACCACGCAACACGTCGTTGCCTGAACCGCCGTTCAGCTGGTCATTACCTATGCCGCCATTGAGATCATCGCGCCCGTCGCCGCCCAGCAGCGTATCGTTGCCGCTGCCGCCGTCCAGGGTGTCGCGGCCGTTGCCGCCAAACACCAGGTCGTTTTGGTCCCCGCCGGTCACATAGTCGTTCCCATTGCCGCCGCGGACCTCATCGTCGCCAGCACCGCCGTGGACGCTGTCCCGGCCGTTGCTGCCCTGCAGCGTGTCATTGCCTTGCCCGCCCAGCAAGCTGTCCGAGTCCGCATTTCCGTACAGGACATCGGCTTGGTTGCCCCCCAGCAGCGTGTCGGTGCCGTGGCCGCCGTGCATCGTGTCCCGGCCGTTGCCGCCATACCCCAGGTCCTGGCCGGAACCGCCGTAGACCTGGTCGCGGCCATTGCCGCCGCGCACCTCGTCGGCGCCACTGCCGCCTTTCACTTCGTCGTCGCCGTTGCCGCCCTGCACTGTATCGGACCCGATCCCGCCGATCAGCACGTCATTGCCGAGATTGCCGTTTAGTTCATCGTCTCCTGCGATGCCATTGATGCTGTCGTCCCCCAGTCCGCCATTCAGGAGATCGCTGCCAAATGTTCCCGCAAAACTGTCGTTTTCTGTGCGGCTGACGGTGTCCAGGTCCCAGTCAAGACTCTGATTCGGCTCTAGTGATCCGGTCACCGGCGACCGGTTGGTGATTGACTCGTTAAATGCGTCATAATCGCTTCTGCTGGTGATCTCGGGGAGGGGGCTGCCGCTCAACGCGTAGACGCTTTCGTACCCAAAGCTGTGGATGGTCAGAATGACGGTTTTACCGCCGCTCCACGTAATTTCCGACAAGGTGTATCCAATGTCTATCGCCTCGGGTATGAGCCCGCCAGGCCCAACTGTGTGGGTCCTGGTGAGGCCAAACAATTGATCGCCGGGTGTGAACACATTGCTGTTCGTGCCGATTTCGGTAGGAGTGAACGAGAAACCTGCCCCTTCCGGAACGCTTAGCCGCAGCTCGGATGTGCGCGAAAACGGTGCTGTTGGAACGGGTACACTCTGGTCGCTGAAATCAGGATAATCGTTGAGACCAAGACGCACTTCGGTTAGAAAACCTGTAAGCGTATAAGTTGTCATAACTCTCTGCTCTAATAGAAAATTGTTCAATTTAGAGTGGATCGTAAGTTTGAAAGTTTCATCTTTCAAGTGTCAACTTCCTGCCTCTTCCCACCTTTACACAATGGGCCTCGGCATGAGGCCTGCCGCTGGGTCTCAGAGTGGAGAGCGGGACTGTTCAAAGCCGAATAGCCATTCCCGTTTCATGTAATGACGCAGGCCCAGGTCTTGGGTGCTTGCGCCCGTCCGCGCTCTTCATGTCGATTGGCGAGCAGCAGTAGTAGAGGCTTGAACAGGAAAAAAGGCTCGCCCCTGAGCGCAAGCCTTTTAATTGATAGCGGAAGTGAGAGGGTCGATTCAGCTGCCGGCGTGCCAGTAGACCTCAAATCCCGGGTCGAACACGGTCACCGGGCCATCGCCGGTTTCGATCTTTTTCGGGAACTCAACCGCTTCTTCCGACTTGGTCAGCGTCAGCGTCTCATTGCTGACCGGCAGGCCATAGAACGCCGGGCCGTTTTCGGAGGCAAAGCCGGCCAGCTTGTCCAGCGCGCCTTCCTCCTCGAACACATGCGCCAGCAGGGACATGGTGTTGGTGGCGGTGAAACAGCCGGCGCAGCCGCATTCGCTGAGCTTGTTCGGGTCGGTGTGCGGCGCCGAGTCGGTGCCGAGGAAATAGCGCTTGTCGCCGGATACCGCTGCGGCGCGCAAGGCAAGGCGGTGCTCTTCGCGCTTGGCCACCGGCAGGCAGTAGTAATGCGGCTTGATGCCGCCGGCCAGGATGTGGTTGCGGTTGATGATCAGGTGGTGCGTGGTGATGGTCGCGCCCAGATCCGTGTCCTGGCTGGCCACGTAGTCCGCAGCGTTCCTGGTGGTGATATGCTCCATCACCACCCGCAGGCCTGGGGTCGCTTTGCGGATCGGGTCCAGCACCCGGTCGATGAACACGGCTTCGCGGTCGAAGATGTCGATGTGATTGTCGGTGACTTCGCCATGGGTGCAGAGCGGCAGGCCGATCTCAGCCATCCTCTCCAGCACGGGCCGGACATTATCGAAGTTGGTCACCCCCGAGGCCGAGTTTGTGGTCGCACCCGCCGGATAGAGTTTCACGGCCTTGACCAGGCCGCTGGCATGGGCTGCGGCGACGTCTTCCGGATCGGTGTCCTCGGTCAGGTAGAGCGTCATCAGCGGCTCAAACGCCATGCCTTCGGGCAGTGCTGCCAGGATGCGGTCGCGGTAGGCTGCAGCCTGATCGCCGCGCACCACCGGAGGCACCAGGTTCGGCATGATGATGGCGCGGCCGAAATGGCGGGCAGTTTCGGGCAGCACGGCCTGCAGCATGGCGCCGTCGCGCAGATGCAGATGCCAGTCGTCAGGGCGGGGGATGGTCAGCGTCTGGGTCATGCTGCCCGCCTAGCACAGGGGCGGGCAGAAAAGAAGCGGATGATTGTGCGCCGGAGGCCCGGGCTGCTCAGAGCTTGGCGGGGAAGTTGAACTCGCCGTCCTCTGCGCGCTTCTCCAGCTCGGTCAGGCGGCGGCGGAACCGCGGCGCCCGCATCCGCTCGGTCACATTGCGGCACAGCAGCGCCATCAGGAACGGGCGGTCGTCCCGCTCCAGCCGGCTCAGCAGATTGCGCAGGAAGAAGGAGTTGTTGCGGCGGCTGCGGAACATCTTGTGGAACGCCGCGCTGGTCAGCTTGCGGCTGCCGGCCAGCGACAGGATGTGATAGAGCATTTCCATCTCGATCAGCCGGGTCTGCACCGCATCGCCCATATGCAGGGCGCGCAGCCGGGTCACGTTCTTGCGGGCAAACAGCGACGCATGCATGGCATCCAGCTGTTCCTTCGGGTCATAGATCACATAGGCCTGCTCAGCCGCATCCAGCATGTCCGGCGCATAGCCGTAGCGGTCGGTGAACGACAGCCGCCGCATCTCGGTGAAGCGGTCGTCCCACTCGGTCATCCGCGCATCCAGCGTTGCCTGCGGCTGCACCGCCACCACTACTGCACCGGGGGAGGCCACCGAATAGGCCGCCGCCGCATAGCCGCAAGGCCCGGCGCCGTAAAAGATCACATTGTCGAACTCGTCAAAGAACCCGTCGTCGATCAACTGGTCGAAGAAGCCGTAAATACGGCCCTCGCGGAACCAGGTGTCGCCGTCCGAGATCACGCACATATGCGACCAGCCCAGGTTCTTCACCAGATCAAACCCCAGCGGCTGCGCCTGATCCGACAGGTTGTGGATGCCCTGCATGGTCTCGAAGGTCACCAGCAGCGTGTTGCCCTGGTCGATGAAGGTTGCAAAATGCTTGTCGCCGAGCGGCTGATACATGCCGTGCTCTTCGGCCAAAGCCGCCATCCGGGCCTTCCACTGGGCAGGTTTCAGCCCGGAAAGGTCTTCATCCAGATTTTCAAGTCCGTCCTGCATGCCTGCTATCCCCTATGCCCGCAAAAGGTCCGGGCGCTGATTGCATTTACAGTTAGGTGAGAAATAAGGCCAAAATTGGAAAATCCTATGCCTCATTACGGCAGTGCGGCGTCCATTCGGCGGCTGTTTGCCGCCCCTGGCCAAGCGCTCAGCTGCCGTCCTCCGGCGCCTGCGCTCCGACCGGGTCCTGAGCCGCGAAACTGCGAAGGAGCTGTGCTGCTGCCGGGCTCACCGCCCGTGCGGGCGGCGTCATCAGGAGGCGGGCAAACAGGGCGCGGCAGGGCTCTTTGCGCATCAGCTCGGCAAAGCGGGTGTGGCGCCATTCCGCTGCCCTGGCATGCAGCCGGGCCAGCTTCGGGTCCGCCATCAGCTCGGTCTGCAGACCGGCCCGCAAACCGTCATAGCGCGAAACCGATGTATCCAGGTCCGAACAGTAGTTCCGTTCGGCCCAGTAATCCATACCCAGATCCGCCTGCCGGTTGACCCGCCCGCGGTCGGCCTTCACCACATAGCTCTCCATCGCCCCAAGCGGGTAATGGTTCAGCTGTGCCAGCCGCCCGTTGGGGCGGCCGTAATCGGAGAACAGCCGCCGGGTCTTGAATTCCTCGCCCAGTTCACGCCCTTCGCAATCAAACCAGCGGAACCCCTCCAGCCGGGCCGCGTCACGCACGTCCCGGGGCCGGTGCACACCGCATTTCCGGTAGGTGCCGTTATTGCGGTAGAGTGTCTTGAACATCACTGCCCGCCAGGGCCAGTGGATCACCTCCGGCGCGCAGCGGGTGAATTGAGCGGTCACCGGCGCATCCTCATAGCGCACGATGCCGGCATTGCCGAACAACCGCCAGGTCAGCGTCACCGCATCCGCTTCCGGCAGCGCCGCCAGCAGATCCGCAACCGTGCCGCCGCCGGTCTTGATGCAGACAAACTCGTCGATATCCAGCACCATAACCCAGTCCGCCGCCTTCATCAGCGGGTGCTTGTCAGCCAGTTTCAGCGCGGTGAACTGGATGCCGCCCTTGTCGTAAGGGCCTTCGTTGCGCAGATGGGCCAGCTGCCCCATCTCCTCCAGCCGGTCCAGCATCTTTGCGGTCCCGTCCTGGCAGTTGTTTGAAAACACCAGAAAATCCGTGAAGCCGGCCGCCCGGTGATGCGCCAGCCACTCAAGCAGAAAAGCGCCTTCGTTGCGCACGCAGAGAACCGCCAGAACCCGCATCAGCCCCGGTTCTCCCGGGTCTGGCTGCGCAGATCCTCCTGCTGTTGCGGCGCGTTGTGCATATGCGGTGTCTCTCTCTTGCCGGCCCCCGCCGATGGCGCAGCCTCTCTGGTGACGAGTTTTACCCGGCGCACCGGTTTATACAACTCTTCCCAACGGCTTCACGATTGACGGAGCTCTCCCTGCCGCCGCAGCGTCCGGCTTGACCGCTGCCGCTCTGCATGGCCTGTTGGCAGGGCAACAGGAGGCCCCGGCGATGCAGGCACAATCAATCGATCAGGTGCAAACCATGCTTTCGGCCCAGGGGTACGTCTGCGGCCGGGCCCTGGCCACAGTGGTGTTCCTGTCCCTGAAGCTGGGCCGCCCGCTGTTTCTCGAGGGCGAGGCAGGTGTCGGCAAAACCGAGATCGCCAAGGCGCTGGCTGCCTCGCTGGGCCGCCGCCTGATCCGGCTGCAATGCTACGAGGGCCTGGACGCTGCCAGCGCAGTCTATGAGTGGAACTTCGCCGCGCAGATGGTCGCCATCCGCACAGCCGAAGCCGCGGGCGGCGCCGACCGCGCCGCGCTGCAATCGGAGCTCTTCTCCGCCGATTACCTGGTCGAGCGCCCGCTCCTGCAGGCCATGCGCCCGGATGAGCACGGCGCGCCCGTCCTGCTGATCGACGAGCTTGACCGCACCGACGAACCGTTTGAGGCCTTCCTCCTCGAAGCGCTCTCCGATTTTCAGGTCACCATCCCCGAGCTCGGCACCATCCAGGCCCCGGAGCCGCCCATCGTGGTGCTCACCTCCAACCGCACCCGCGAGGTGCATGACGCCCTGAAACGCCGCTGCCTCTATCATTGGGTGGATTACCCGGATTTCACACGCGAGGTCGAAATCCTGCAGGCCCGCGCACCGGAAGCCAGCGCGCAGCTCTCCCGCGAAATCGTTGCCTTTGTGCAGGCCCTGCGCACCGAAGACCTGTTCAAGAAACCAGGGGTGGCCGAGACCATCGACTGGGCCAACTGCCTCCTCGCCCTCGACGTCATCGCCCTCAGCCCCGAAGTGATCGCAGATACCCTCGGCGCCATCCTCAAGTACCAGGATGACATCGCCCGCCTGCACGGCTCCGAGGCCAAGCGCCTTCTCGACCAGGCCCGCGCCAGCCTGGACGCCGCCTGATGCTTCTTTCTGGCCGTCAAATACCCCGGGGGAGG
Organism: Leisingera sp. ANG-Vp; assembly: GCF_000813725.1. Classification (GTDB taxonomy): domain Bacteria; phylum Pseudomonadota; class Alphaproteobacteria; order Rhodobacterales; family Rhodobacteraceae; genus Leisingera. The sequence goes on along the minus strand of NZ_JWLD01000016.1, from coordinate 82,486 downwards.
CCAGTCAGGGCCGGGGGCAGCGCCCCCATGAAGGCCGATGCCTGACACCCCGCCGCTGTCCCTTCCGGACCATCCCAAGCTGGTCCTGAACCTGACCCATTTCGCGCGCGCTCTGCGCAAGGCGGGCCTGCCCATCGGCCCCGGCCGGGTGCTGGACGCGGTCGAGGCTGTGGCTGCCGCAGGCTTCACCAGCCGCGAGGATTTCTATTGGTCGCTGCACGCCTGCTTTGTCACCAAGCCCGAGCAGCGCACGGTCTTTGCCCAGGTCTTCCGCCTGTTCTGGCGCGACCCCAGATACCTTGAGCACATGATGGCCGCGATGCTGCCTGCAATCCGCGGCGTGCAGGAGGAGCGCGCCGCCAAACCGGCAGAGAAGCGTGCGGCCGAAGCGCTGCTGGACGGCATGCAGGACCCGCCCGAGGCAGCGGAAAGCGAAGAGGACGGCACGGAGATCGAGGTCGACTCGACCCTCACCATGTCGGCGGAGGAACGCCTCCGCACCCTCGACTTTGAGCAGATGAGCACCGCGGAGATCGCCGCCGCCAAACGCATTCTGGCGCAGCTCACTTTGCCTGTGCAGCCGATCCAGTCGCGCCGGCTGATGGCGGCAAAACACGGGCACAGGGCCGATTGGCGGCGCACCTTGCGCAATGCCATGCGCCGCGGCGGCGACCTGCAGGAGATCGCCCGCGCCAAACGCCGCATCCGCTGGCCCAACCTGGTGGTGCTCTGCGACATCTCCGGCTCGATGAGCCAGTACAGCCGCATCATCCTGCATTTCCTGCACGCGGCCGCCAATGCAAAGGGGCAGGGCTGGGCCAAAGTGCACGGCTTCACCTTCGGCACCCGCCTCACCAATATCACCCGCCACCTCGCACAGCGCGATGTGGACGCCGCCCTGGCCGCCGCCGGCGCCGAGGCGCAGGATTGGGAGGGCGGCACCCGCATCGGCGACTGCCTGCACGCCTTCAACCGCGACTGGTCGCGCCGGGTGATGGGGCAGGGCGCGGTGGTTTTGCTGATCACCGACGGGCTCGACCGCGGCAATCCTGAAGCTTTGGCCAAAGAAATGCAGCGGCTGCAGCTTTCTGCCCGCCGCCTGATCTGGCTCAACCCCTTGCTGCGCTGGGACGGGTTCGCGCCCAAGGCGCAGGGCATCCGCGCCATGCTGCCCTATACCGACAGTTTCCGCGCGGGCCACTCCATCGCCTCGTTGCAGGACCTGGCACAGGTCATCTCCAGCCCCTCCGACGCAGGCGAGAAGGCACGGCTGATGGCGTTGCTCTGAAGCGGCACTCTAAAGAATTCCAGAAATGGAATGTGACTTGATCTGCATCAATCCCGGCATTGCCGCTCAGTTATATTCTGAAAGCAGAATGTAACGTGCGAAAGGAAATTGCATGTCTATCAATTGGAAAGCCGGAGGGCTCTTGCTGGGGCTGGTGTTCTTCTTGGCGGTGCTGCTGGTCAAACCGATCGGAGTATCCACCCAATTTGTGATCCTCGACGGGATCATTGCAGACACAGTGAACCCCGGGCTGGTGACACAGACCGAGGAGGGCGTCACCTCCACCAACGCCTATCTCGCGAAATCGGGTGGCAAATACGCCAAGGCTGTGGCTGATCCGCTGAACTACAGCTTTGTCTTTGTGCTGGCGATGGCGCTGGGCGGGCTTGCCTCCGCCAAGCTTCGCGGCGGCATCCCCCAAGGTGACCGCAGCATCCCCGCCCTGTGGCGGGCCAACTTTGGCGATAGCACCGCGAAACGCTACGCGGCCGCCTTCCTCGGCGGGTTTATCGTGCTTTATGGCGCAAGGCTCGCAGGCGGCTGCACGTCCGGCCACATGATGTCCGGCATGATGCAGACGGCGGTCTCCGGCTACATCTTTGCCGCTGGCGCCTTTGCCGCCGCCATCCCCGTGTCCATGATCATGTTCAAACAGGAGGCCTGAGCCATGACCACCATCCTTTTGGCCATCGTGATCGGCGCGGCCTTTGGCGCGGTTCTGGACCGGGTTGGAGCCTCGAACCCCACTTACATTGGCAAGATGCTGAACCTCACCAATGTGAACCTGGCGAAATCCATTCTGCTGGCCATCGGCACCGGCTCGGTCTTGATGTTCGGTGGCCAGATGGCCGGGATCGTCGACGTTGGCCATATGTCCGTCAAAACCGCCTATGCCGGTGTCTTCATTGGCGGTCTGATGCTGGGCGCGGGCTGGGCCATTGCAGGCTATTGCCCCGGCACCGGCGTTGTCGCTGCCGCTTCAGGCCGCAAGGACGCGCTGTTCTTCATCGCAGGCGGGCTCTTGGGCGCTGCGGCCTACATGGCAACCTACCCGGCCTGGAAGGCCAGCGGCCTTTTGGACAAGATTGCCGGCGGCAAGGTTACCCTCGGGACGGTACCCGGGGCCGAATACGAAGGCCTCACCGCCATGCCCGGCGACCTGATGGGTATTGTCCTGGGCCTGTGTTTCATCGCGCTTGCCTTTGCTTTGCCGGAACGCCTGGTGCCGCAGAAAGCCGCACCGCAGCCTGCGGAGTAAGCTTTTTGCTGCAGAACGATCCAAGCGCCCGCCCGGCCTGGCGGGCGTTTTCTGTTTGGCGGCGGCAACTTCCTGCTTGAAACCAAGGCTCCGAACCCCGACGTTTGAGGCCAGAAGCCGGGCAAACCGGCGGGGAGGAAGACCGCATGCAGACCGCAACCCAGTTCGAAAACGCTCCGGAGACCGCTTTGGAGTGGCATCAAAGCGGCACCGGTGCGGCGCTTGCCACAGTGGTGCAGACCTGGGGCTCGGCGCCGCGGCGCACCGGCTCGCAGCTGGTGGTTTCGGGAGACGGGCAGATCGAAGGTTCCGTCTCGGGCGGCTGCGTCGAAGGCGCGGTGGTCATGGAAGCGCTGGAGGCGCTGGAGGACGGCAAGCACCGGCTTTTGGAATTCGGCGTCAGCGACGAGGACGCCTTTGCCGTGGGTCTTGCCTGCGGCGGCACCATCAAGGTGCTGGTGGAGCCCGTTGGCTCCGCCTTGCCCGAAGCGCTGCTTCAGGAGCTGGTGCAGGCCCGCGCAAACCGCGCCCCCGTGGCTTACGAGGTGAACCTCGCCACCGGCACCCGGCGGCTTGTGCGCGGTGCCTACCCGGACCGGATGCGCATGGACCGCTCCGGGGTAGAAGACGACGGCGAAACCTTTGTGGCCGTTCACAACCCGCCGCTGCGGCTGGTCTGCGTCGGTGCGGTGCATATCACCCAGGCGCTGGTGCCGATGGCGCGGATCGCCGGCTACGACCCGGTGATCATCGACCCCCGCGCGGCCTTTGCAGCACCGGAACGCTTCCCCGGCGAGATCCTGATGGATGACTGGCCGGACGAGGCGGTCGAGAAACTCGGCCTCGACACCCGCACCGCGCTGGTGCTGCTGACCCACGACCCGAAATTGGACGATCCGGCACTGCAGGCGGCGCTGGCGGCGGATGTGTTCTATATCGGCGCGCTGGGCAGCAAGAAGACCCACGCCGCCCGCGTCTCCAGGATGCAGGAGGCCGGTTTCACCGAAGAGCAGATCAACCGCATCCACGGTCCCATCGGCCTCGACATCGGTGCGGCAGGTCCGGCGGAAATCGCAGTCTCCATCCTCTCCGAGATGACCGCCGTGCTGCGCGGGAAACAGCCATGAAGTTCGGCCCCGTCGCGCTGCAGGAAGCAGAAGGCGCAATCCTTGCCCATTCCCTGCAAGGCGCCTCCCGCAAGATCGCCAAGGGCACTGAGCTGGCCGAAGCAGACCTCGCCGATCTCTCTGCCGCCGGCCACACAGAGCTCACCGTTGCTCGGCTGGAACCCGGCGACATGCATGAAGACGCTGCAGCCGAAGCGCTGGCAAACGCGCTGGTGCCGGACCCGGAGGGCCAGGGCATCCGCATTTCCGGTGCGGGCACCGGACGGGTGAACCTTTACGCTGCGCAGGCGGGCCTTGTGCGGTTGGACCGGGCCAGGCTGGAGGGGTTCAACGCGGTGGACCCGATGATCACCATTGCAACGGTGCCCGACTTCCACCGCGCCGACGCAAACGGCATGATCGCCACCATCAAGGTGATCTCCTACGCGGTGCCCGAGGACGCCGTCCGACAGGCCTGCGCCGGGGCCGCAGAAGCGATGCAGGTGGTGCCGCCGGTCTTTGCCCGTGCCACGCTGATCGAAACCCGGGTGAGCGAGGACACGCCATCCGACAAAGGCCGTGCGGCGATGGCGGGCCGGCTGCACCGGATGGGCATCACCCTGTCCGAGCGGGTGGTGGTGCGGCACCGCGAGGCGGAACTGGCCGAAGCCCTGCAGGCGGCTCCGGGAGAGCTGTTGTTTGTCCTTACCGGCTCCGCAACCTCCGACCCTATGGATGTGGCGCCGCAGGCGGTGCGTCAGGCGGGCGGCACCGTCACCCGGTTCGGCATGCCGGTCGACCCCGGCAACCTGCTGTTTCTGGGGGACTTCCAGGGGAAGCCAGTGATTGGCCTGCCGGGCTGCGCCCGCTCTCCGGCGCTGAACGGTGCCGACTGGGTGCTGGAGCGGGTGATCTGCGGCATCCCCGTCACCGCTCAGGATATTGCCGCGATGGGTGTCGGCGGCCTCTTGAAAGAGATCCCGACCCGCCCGATGCCGCGCCGCGATGCAGAAGGCTGAGCGCCGCTCTGCAGCATCCCCGCGGCCCCGAATTTGTGACGTTGGGTCACAACCTTAGGTAAGTTCTACTGACGCACATTTTACCGCCGCAAGAGGCCTGAAAGGGCTTCGCGGATGGCCCCGCCCATGCTTAACTCCCCTTAGCCAGAATAAAATCAAGCTAAGGGAGGGTACTATGGCCAAGGTCTCAATGACCGTGAATGGCAAGGCTGCCAGCGGCGAAGCCGAGGGGCGCACGCTTCTATCATCATTCCTGCGCGAGGAACTGGGCCTCACCGGCACGCATGTGGGCTGCGACACCAGCCAGTGCGGCGCCTGTGTGGTGCATGTGGACGGCAAGGCGGTGAAAGCCTGCACCATGCTGGCGATGGAGGCTGACGGCGCCGAGGTTTCGACCATCGAAGGGCAGGCCAATGCCGACGGCTCGCTCAACGTGATCCAGCAGGCGTTCCAGGACCATCACGGGCTGCAATGCGGCTTCTGCACGCCGGGCATGGTGATGTCGGCGGCTGCGCTTCTGAAAGACAACCCCAAGCCCAGCGAGGCTGAGATCCGCCACTATCTGGAAGGCAACCTGTGCCGCTGCACCGGCTACCACAATATCGTCAAGGCGATCATGGCGGCCTCGGGCCAGGATGTCTCCAGCATCGCAGCCGAGTGAGGTCAAGGGTCCCAGGCCGGCACGCGGCCTGAGCTGAGTAAGGAGTGATTACCAAGAGGTGCGCCAAAGGCAGCACCCTCCAGGGAGGAAGACCAGACATGCCCAAGGACAACGGCATCGGCGCCAGCCCCAAGCGGCGCGAGGACGTGCGGTTCCTGACAGGAGCCGGAAACTATACCGACGACATCAACGTGCACGGCCAGGCCCATGTGCATTTCCTGCGCGCAGATGTGGCTCATGCAACCATCAATTCCATCGATACATCTGCGGCTGAGGCGATGCCCGGCGTGGTGAAGATCTTCACCGGTGCCGATTTTGCTGAGGTGGGCGGCATCCCCTGCGGCTGGGGCGTCACCGACCGCCACGGCAACCCGCAGCAGGAGCCGCGCCACCCGATCATTGCCGACGGCACCATCCGCCACGTGGGCGAGATTGTTGCCGCCGTGGTCGCTGACACGCTGGAACAGGCCCGCGATGCGGCCGAAGCGATTGAACTGGACCTGGGCGACAAGCCCGCGGTGGTCGATATGGCTGCGGCGCTGGGTGACGGCAGCACCAAGGTGCATGAGGATCTGACCTCAAACCTCTGTTATGACTGGGTGTTCGGCAATGACGACGATGCCGCGGTGCAGGCGGCCTTTGACAGCGCTGCCCATGTCACCACGCTGGAGCTGGTCAACAACCGGCTGGTCGCCAACCCGATGGAGCCGCGTGTGGCCATCGGTGAATACAGCCGCGGCAGCGATGAATACACGCTCCATACCACCAGCCAGAACCCGCATGTGATCCGCCTGCTGATGTGTGCCTTTGTGCTGGGCCTGCCTGAGCACAAGGTGCGGGTGGTCGCCCCGGATGTGGGCGGCGGCTTTGGCTCCAAGATCTTCCACTACGCCGAGGAAGCCTTTTGCACCCATGCCGCCAAGGCCTGCGGGCGGGCGGTGAAATGGACCTCGACCCGGTCCGAGGCGTTTATCTCGGATGCTCATGGCCGCGACCATGTGACGAAGATCGAGCTGGCGCTGGACGCGGACAACAACTTCACCGCGCTGCGCACCAATACGCTGGCCAATATGGGGGCGTATCTGTCGACCTTCTCGACCTCGGTGCCCAGCTACCTGCATGGCACGCTGATGGCAGGCAACTACAAGACGCCCATCGTGCAGGTGAACGTGAAGACGGTCTTCACCAACACGGTGCCGGTGGATGCCTACCGCGGCGCAGGCCGGCCCGAGGCGACCTTCCAATTGGAGCGTGTGATCGACAAGGCCGCGCGCGAGCTGGGGGCGGACCCGATTGCGCTGCGCCGTCAGAACTTCATCACCCAGTTCCCCTATGAGACGCCGGTGGCGCTGACCTATGACACCGGCGACTACGTGGCGACCATGGATAAGCTGGAACAGGTCGCCGATGTAGCGGGCTTTGCCGCCCGGCGCGCGGAGAGCGAAGCCAAGGGCAAGCTGCGGGGCTTTGGCGTCAACTGCTATATTGAGGCCTGCGGCATCGCGCCCTCCAACATCGTTGGCATGCTGGGGGCGCGCGCGGGGCTCTATGATGCGGCCACCGTGCGGGTGAATGCCACCGGCACCATCAGCGTCTTTGTCGGCGCCCACAGCCACGGGCAGGGGCATGAGACCTCCTTCCCGCAGGTGGTGGCCGAGATGATCGGCATTGATGAGAGCATGGTCGACATCGTGCATGGCGACACCGGCCGGGTGCCATTTGGCATGGGCACCTACGGATCGCGCTCGATTGCGGTCTGCGGTTCGGCCATGGTGCGGGCAACCGAGAAAATCATCGCCAAGGCCAAGAAGATCGCGGCCCATCTGATGGAGGCCTCGGACGCCGACATCGAGCTGAAGGACGGCCAGTTCACCGTTGCTGGCACCGACAAATCGGTGGCCTGGGGCGATGTCACCCTGACTGCCTATGTGCCGCATAACTACCCGCTGGAAGAGCTGGAGCCCGGGCTGGAGGAAACCGCGTTTTACGATCCCGCGAACTTCACCTATCCCGCCGGCGCCTATGCCTGCGAGGTGGAAGTGGATCCCGACACCGGCAAGGTCAGCATCGAACGCTTCTCGGCCGCCGATGACTTCGGCAATATCATCAACCCGATGATTGTCGACGGCCAGGTCCATGGCGGGCTGGGGCAGGGCATCGGCCAGGCATTGCTGGAAAATGCCGCCTATGACGCGGACGGCCAGCTGCTGTCGGCCTCCTTCATGGACTACGCAATGCCCAGGGCTGACGACGTGCCGTTCTACCAGGTGGATCATTCCTGCCAGACCCCCTGCACCCACAACCCGCTTGGGGTAAAAGGCTGCGGCGAGGCTGGGGCCATCGGCTCGCCGCCTGCGGTGGTCAATGCGGTGGTCGACGCGCTGCAGTCAGCGGGCAAGGATGTCACCCATATCGACATGCCGCTGTCGCCCGCGCGGGTCTGGGCGGCGATGAATGGCTGAACCGGGGCACCGGGGGCGCAGCCCCCGAACCCCCGGGGTATTTTCAACCAGAAAGAAGGGGTTGCGGCCTCTTGCTCTTTGGGAAGGACGACAAGATGTATGAATTCGAGTTCGAAAAACCCTCGACGGTTGCCGAAGCAGTTGCGGCGCTGGCGGACGAGGAGGCCCAGGCGCTGGGCGGCGGGCAGACGCTGATCCCGACGCTGAAGCAGCGGCTGGCGATGCCGTCGAAACTGGTGAGCCTTACCGGTATTGCCGGGATGAGCGGCGTCAGCGGCGGCGACGGCGTTGTCAGCATTGGCGGTGCCACCACTCATGCCGAAGTGGCCGCGGCTGCGGCGGGGGCCTATCCGGCGCTGGCGGCGCTGGCGGGGCAGATCGGTGACCCGGCGGTCCGCAACCGCGGCACTATTGGCGGGTCTCTGGCCAACAATGATCCGGCGGCCTGCTATCCGGCAGCGGCGCTGGGCAGCGGTGCCACCATCATGACCAGCACCCGCGAGATCACTGCGGATGACTTCTTTCAGGGGCTGTTCGAAACCGCGCTTGAGGAAGGGGAGATCATCACTGCCGTGCGCTTTCCGGTCCCGCAGAAGGCCAGTTACCAGAAGTTCCTCCAGCCGGCCTCGCGGTTTGCCCTCGTCGGAGTATTTGCCGCAAAATTCACTGCGGGCGTGCGGGTGGCGGTGACCGGAGCCTCGGAGGAGGGTGTGTTCCGCTGGAATGAAGCCGAGGCAGCGCTGGACGCCAATTTCGCCCCGGAGGCGCTGGATGGCCTCAGCCTCGATGCCGGCGGCATGATTGCCGATCTGCACGGCTCAAAAGAGTACCGTGCCCATCTGGTCGGGGTGATGGCCAAGCGTGCGGTGGCCGCCGCAGGCTGAGCATGCCGCAGGCAGGCAGTGCGCAGGCACCGGGAGGCCGGTGCCTGTTTGTCAGTGTTTCAGATAGCCGGAAATCTCTTCCAGCAAATGCTGGGTCTTGCCCGACAATTCACGGATTTCGGTGGCAATCACCGCAAACCCCTTGCCCATCTCGCCAATGCGCGCCGCCTCGATCGAGGCGTTGAAGGAGATGAATTTGATGTTGCGGCCGACCCCTTCGGCATTGGCAATGGTGGCACGCATGCTTTCCTCGCGCTCCAGCTCCCGCATCTGCTGCGCCTCCCGCAGGTTCTGCACCATATCCTTGAGGAAGTCGGACACAACCGGTTCAAGCCGGTAGAGGCAAAGATCCGAAAGGCCAGGTATGGCGCGGATACTGTCCAGCGCGTCAGAACCGGGCTGGGAGATCGCCCGGTGGAGCGGCGCAAGGGCCTCGAGGCAGGCCGTGCGCTTGGCCTCCAGCCCTTCGGGGAAACTGTAGCTGCATTCCTCGAGCAGCGCGTCCAGGCCATCGCCAAGCATGCCGTAGGCAGCTGAGAGCCGCTGCACCGACAGATCCAGCACGGTTTTGGGGTCAGCCTCCTTTGCGCCCTGCTGCTCCCGGGACAGGGCCAGCAGGGAAAGCGCGGCGATGCGGCTGGGGCCAATGGCCATGAATGCGGTGTTCTGGACGTCGGTTAAGCTTTTCATGCCTGGGCCTTCAATGGGGTCGGGACTGTTTTATCCTGCAGGCATTAAGACACCGCTAACCGCCATGGCGCCGGGCAAAAGAAAAGCCCCGCGGCAGGTGCCTGCGGGGCTGAACTCAGAGGGTTGGAAAGCCAGTTATTTCTTGGCTACCGGGCCGATCATCATAATCATCTGACGGCCTTCCATTTTCGGCATGTTCTCGACCTTGCCGATTTCCTTGATGTCCTCGGCAACGCGCTCCAGCAGCTCGCGGCCGAGGTTCTGGTGCGCCATCTCGCGGCCGCGGAAGCGCAGGGTGACTTTGACCTTGTCGCCGTTCTCGAGAAACTTAAAGACGTTGCGCATCTTCACGTCATAGTCATGGGTGTCCGTGTTGGGACGGAACTTGACCTCTTTGACCTCGATGATCTTCTGCTTCTTGCGGGCTTCGCTCTCGCGCTTCTGCTGTTCATACTTGAACTTGCCAAAGTCCATGATCTTGCACACGGGCGGGTTGGCATTGGGCGAGATTTCAACCAGATCCAATCCGGCTTCCGCCGCCATGTCCATGGCTTTCGCGGGGTGCACTACCCCGACATTTTCGCCATCGGCGCCGATCAGGCGGATTTCGGGGGCGCGGATTTTTTCGTTGACGCGCGGGCCGGTGTCGCGTTGCGGCGGCGCGTTATGAGGTCTGCGGGCTATGACTGCGATCCTTCTGTCATTGCAAAAAGTGCGGGAACGCTACTGCCCCCGCGCGAGTGATTCAAGACTTAAGCGGGGTATGGCGGCAGGAAAGGCGGTTTTCAAGGCCGCATGTTGCGAAACTCCCTTGAAATACGCTGTGCGCCCGCATTTGCAGATCCGGCGCAAAGCCATGAAATGACGGGATTCCGGCAGGGTTCCGCCGTCCCGCTCGGCTTGGGCGGCGTGCTCCCGCCCGTGACGCGTCCGGTCAAAACTTCCCCCTTGAGGCCTGCGTGCCGCGGCCTCATTTGGCAGGCAGGCGCACAAAGCGTGCGGCCCGGCCAGGGAGCGGCCGGAACATGGAAGGAATGCATTATGAAACAGCTATTGATCCTGATCGTCCTGGGGGCTGCTGCGGTGGGCGGCTATCTCGTGCTGAACAGCCCTGCACCGCAGGAAACTGCGCCGGAAGCGCCGCAGGCGGACAGCGAAGAAAGCAGCACAGCGCCGGAAGCAGCAGAGGAAAGCGCGGCGCCTGTTGAGCAGGCCGTGGAAGAGGCGGCAGAAGCGGTGGAAGAGGCCGTGGAAAGTGGTGCCGAGGCCGCCGGTGCGGCTGTGGATGCGGCTCAGGAAGCTGTGAGCGGAGCGGCTGACGCGGCCGCGGATGCGGTTGAAGGCGCCGTCGATGGTGCAACTGATGCAGCTGGTGCCGCTGCTGAAGCCGCAGAGGGTGCGGTGGACGCGGTTCAGGACACCGCCGGCGCTGCAGCTGAGGCAGCAAGCGATGCGGCCGCGGAGGCTGCAGAGGCCGCGGCTGACGCCGCTGGCAATGCTGTGGAAGGGGCTGTGGATGCGGCTTCAGGAACCGTTGATGCGGTGCAGGAAAGCGCAGCAGATGCCGTGTCCGATGCTGTCGAAGGGGCCACTGGCACCGTCGAGGGTCTGCTGGAGCAGTCCGGCGAGACCGCAACTGATACGACTGCCGGCAGCAACTGATCGCAGGCCGCAGAAGCATCAAAGGGCCCGGCTGCCGGTTTTCCGGCGGCTGGGCCCTTTTGCTTTTGATGTGCCGGTTAATGCGGCCGGGACTGCGCTTGCTGCGCAAGGCGGGCGATGTGCTCCAGCGTGTTTGAGGTTTCGGCCAGGGTTGCCGTCTGGGACACGGCCTGGGGCGCGGCCTGAGCAGCCGGCTGCGCTGCCGGTTGCGTCTGAGGCTGTGCCTGCGCCTGAGCCGGCGGCTGAGGCTGCTGCGGCGGCGCCAGGAAAGCCAGGAAAGTCTCCCAGCCGGCACTGCTGCCGCCTTGTTTGCGGGCCCGGTGAATCTGCAGCTGGGCCACTGCCACCAGGTCGATCGGCTTGCTGCCGTCAAAAGCGGTGCCGGTAATGCCGGCCAGGTGGCTGCGGAATTTCTCGCCCATCGAGTTCAGCAGCAGCATCGGAGCGGTCACCGGCTGGCCGGCCTGCACCAGGGCGTCAAACATCTCGTCAATGCCGTGGCCGGTGATGCTGCGGGTATCAAAGCGCGCCTTGACGGCGGCAATCTTGTCCGGGATCGAGGGTTGAACCTGACCGGGGCGGGATTGAAAGCCTGCGACCGCGGCCCGCACCCGGGCTTTGCCGGATTCGGTTCTGACGGACATAAAGACGGGCGATTGCCCGGAGGCCAGTTCATTCTGCATTGGGCTTGCTCCATTCTGGATACTTGCAACCGGAATACAGAATCATCCCCAACAAAAGATAAACGGGAGGCCGAAACCTCCCGCTTTTTGTAAAATTGCCGGCAGAATTTTAGTCGAGGAAGGCTTTTTCCACAACAAAATGCAGCGGTTTTGAGTTGGCGCCTTCTTCCAAACCATAGGTGTTCTCGAACAGGTCTTTGAGCTCCAGGTTGAACGCCAGGTTGCCGCAGATCATTGCGCGGTCGGTGTCCGGATTCAGCGGCGGCACGCCGAGATCGGCAAAGGCCTCGCCCGAGCGCATCAGGTCGGTGATGCGGCCCATCTTGGGGCTCTCTTCGCGGGTGGTGGTCGGGTAGTATTTGATCTTCTTCCAGAAGCCTTCGCCGATCAGCTCATTCAAGAGCTCGTCGTCCTTCAGGCTTTCGATCAGTTCACGGCCGTACTGCAGCTCGCCCACGGTGCGGCAGGTGTGGGTGATGATGACCTCGTCGTAGTCTTCATAGGTCTGCGGCTCGCGCAGCAGCGATGCAAAGGGCGCAAAGCCGGTGCCGGTGGCAAAGAACCAGATCCGCTTGCCGGGCAGCAGCGCGTCATGCACCAGGGTGCCAACGGGTTTCGGGCGCAGGATGATCTCATCACCCGGCTGGATGTGCTGCAGACGCGAGGTCAGCGGGCCGTCCTCAACCTTGATCGAGTAGAACTCCATTTCCTCGTCCCAGGCGGGGGAGGCAATGGAATAGGCGCGCAGCAGCGGCTTGACCTTGCCGGTCTTGGGATCGGGGTCGTTCATCAGGCCGATCATCACAAACTCGCCCGAGCGGAAGCGCAGGGAGGCCGGACGGGTCACCCGGAAGGAGAACAGCTTGTCGGTCCAGTGCTTCACTTCGGTGACGGTCTGGGCGTCGGGCAGAGCCGGTTTCGCCTTTTCCGGTGCAGGCTGGGTTGCGGTGTCGGTCACGGTGGTCATCTCGTTCATCGGTTGCACTGCCGGAGGAGTATGCCGGCACCTCTGATTAATCGTTGATCGAAGTCAGGAAAACCCTTGTTTTATGAAACCGGCCCCGCGTTTTATGAAACGGGACCGGTCTTCAGGGGGGTATTCCCGGGGTTCAGGGGGCTGGCTTAGCGGGCAGCGGTGCTGCCGCGCAGGCGGGCCTGGTAGCTATGCGCCTTCCAGTCGGCGCGGGCAAGCCATTGGTCTTCGGGCTGGCGGGCGGCCAGCTCATCGGACAGTTCAACCTCGTCAAAGCCCGAGCGGCGGGCCATGGCGTACTGGTCGGCGATCACATGGCCAAAGGCGCGCAGGCGGCCCTCGTAGCCTTTCAACCGCAGCTGGCGGGCCAGGGTAAAGCCGCGCCCGTCGGCAAAGCTGGGGAAGCTGATGCGCACGAGTTCGATACCGCTGAGGTCAGCGGCGTCCTCGGCCAGGTTGGCATCAGAGGCAAGCTCAAGCACATTGCTGCCTTCAAAGCCGCCTTCCCAGTCGTCCTGGGCAAATCCGGTGTCGGTCACAATTACAGTCATCTTACTCACGCTCCTGTGCGCACAAACTGGCCGTCCACCACGTGGATGCCGCATTCTTCCTTGTTTTCCCCGCGCCACCGGCCGGCGCGCGGGTCTTCGCCTTCCTTGACCGGGCTGGTGCAGGGCGCGCAGCCGATCGAGGGATAGCCCTTGGCCACCAGCGGATGGCGGGGCAGACGGTTTTCATCCATATAGGCGCGCACGTCTTCCGGCGCCCAATGGGCCAGCGGGTTGATCTTCAGCCGCCCGGTGCCGTCCTCGACCTCAAAGAACTCGAGCGCGGCACGGGTGCCCGACTGGAACCGCTTGCGGCCGGTGATCCAGCCATCGTAATTCGCCAGCGCCTTTTGCAGCGGCACGGTCTTGCGCAGGGTGCAGCAGGCGTCCTTGTCGCTGAACTTGAGGGCCCCGTAGGGGTCCTTCTCGGCGATGTCGTCGGCGCGGATGATGCGCACATTGCGCAGGCCCAGCCGCTCGCTCACCTCCTGCTGATAGATCAGCGTTTCGGTAAACAACAGCTCGGTGTCTACGAACACAACCGGGGTCATCGGGTCGATGATCGCGGCCATGTGAAGCAGCACCACGGATTCCGCGCCGAAGGAGGAGACAAGGGCGATGTGGCCCGCGTCCCGCAATGCGCCCTCCATCACCGAGGTGGCCGAATGGTGGCGGAAGCGCGCATTCAGCACCTCCGCCTTGGCGGCCAGCTCCCGGTCCCGGAGAAGCTCGGCTTCTCCGGCGGGCTTGTTTCCGGCTGTCTGGAACATCAGATCAGGCGACTTTCTTTGCTGCCTCGGGGTAGAGCGCGGCCTTGAAGGGATCCATGCCGACCCGGCGGTAGGTCTCGATAAAGGTCTCCTCGGCGCTTTCGCGCACCGCCAGATAGGTGTCCACGATCCGCTCCACCGCAGGCACGATTTCGTCATAGGCGAAACCGGGGCCGGTGCGGGTGCCGATGGCGGCGTTCTCCGAGGCGTCGCCGCCCAGGGTGATCTGGTAGTTCTCGACGCCGGCGCGGTCCAGACCCAGGATGCCGATGTGGCCCACATGGTGGTGGCCGCAGGCGTTGATGCAGCCCGAGATCTTGATCTGCAGGTGGCCGATGTCATGCTCCAGCTTCAGCTCGTCAAAGCGGGTGGCAATCTCCTGCGCGACCGGGATCGAGCGCGCGGTGGCCAGGTTGCAGTAGTCCATGCCGGGGCAGGCGATGATGTCCGAGATCAGGCCCAGGTTGGCGGTGGCCAGACCGTGCTCTTTCAGCTTGGCATGGATCGCGGGCAGGTCCGACTTGTGGACATGCGGCAGGATCACGTTCTGCTGGTGGCTGATGCGCAGCTCGCCATAGCCGTACTGCTCGGCCAGGTCCGCCATCACGCGGATCTGCTCAGCCGATGCGTCGCCCGGGGTTGCGCCATGCGCCTTGATCGAGATGGTGGCGATGGCGTGGCCTTCGGCACGGTGCTGATCCAGGTTGGTATCGGCCCAGGCGCGGAACACCGGGTCGTTTTCGTAAGCGGTGTCGAACGCTTCGGTGGAGCCCGAGCGGAACTCCGGCGCGGTGAAATGCGCCTTGATCTCTTCCAGCAGCTGCTGGTCGGTGCCGTCGTACTGGCCGCGGATGGTCAGGAAGGCTTCTTCGGTCATCGCGCGGTAGGTGTCGATGCCGTTCTCCGAAACGGTGATCTTGATGCGCGCCTTGTACTTGTTGTCGCGGCGGCCCAGCACGTTGTAGACGGTCAGAACCGACTCCAGATAGGGCAGCAGATCCGCCTGCGGCAGGAACTCGCGCAGGGTCTTGCCGATCATCGGGGTGCGGCCCAGGCCGCCGCCGACGATGACCTTGAAGCCGATCTGGCCGTCCTGCTCGACCACTTGCAAGCCCACGTCATGCGCCTTGATCACGGCACGGTCGGTGTTGCTGCCGGTGATGGCGATCTTGAACTTGCGGCCCAGGAACTGGAATTCCGGGTGGTCGGTGGACCACTGGCGGATCAGCTCGGCATAGGGGCGCGGGTCGGTGACTTCTTCTGCGGCGGCACCGGCGAAATGGTCGGCGGTGGTGTTGCGGATGGTGTTGCCCGAGGTCTGGATGGCGTGCAGGCCAACCTCACCCAGCGCGTCCAGCATGTCCGGCAGGTCGCGCAGTTTCGGCCAGTTGTACTGGATGTTCTGGCGGGTGGTGAAATGGCCGTAGCCGCGGTCCCACTTCTCGGCCAGCAGCGCCAGCGCGCGCATCTGGTCGGGGTTCAGGGTGCCGTAGGGAATCGCAACCCGCAGCATATAGGCGTGCAGCTGCAGATAGACGCCGTTCATCAGGCGCAGGGGGCGGAATTCTTCCTCGGTCAGCGAGCCGTCGATGCGGCGCTCGACCTGGGCGCGGAACTGGGCATTGCGTTCAGCCAGGAAGGCTTCGTCAAACTCGTTGTACTTATACATTGGCTTGCGCCTCCTGCTTGCCATGGAAGTAGTTCGAGGGGCCGGTGCGGCGGAATTCCTCGCGGAAATGGGTCGGCTCGGGGCCGTTCGGGCCTGCCTTGGCGTCGGCCAGATAGGCGCCGACGATCTTGATGTTCTGCTTCTCTGCTTCCAAGAGGCGCAGGGGTGCTACGGCCTCATCGGTGATCAGCTCGGCCTCGGACATGTGCCGGGTCCAGGTGTCCTGAGCGGTGAAGTAGATCACATCGCCTTCGAGCAGGTCGTTGGCAGTGATGACTTTGGGCGTAAAAGCGCGGGCCATTATGCAAGCTCCGTTTTGAGATCGTTCAGGGCAGAAACCGCTTTGCGCGGTGCAAGGCCCAGGAATGTGAGGGCAGGGCCGTCGAACCCGGCCGCATCCAGGTCGGCGGGCAGGCGGTCCAGATTGGTTTCCAGCACCCGCTGTTCCGGGCGCGAGGCGTTTTCGACAATGGTCACCGGCGTTGCGCGGTCGGCGCCATGCATGATCATCCGGCCCTGCACAAAGCGGGCCGACTTCTTACCCATGTAGACAGCGGCCACTTCCCCGGGACGCGCCAGCGCCGCCCAGTCATGATCGGCAAAGCCTTTCATGTCATGGCCGGTCAGGAACCGGACCGAGGAGTTGCGGCCGCGCTGGGTCAGGCTCTGGCCGATGCCGGCCACAGCAGCGGAGGCTGCGGTGATGCCGGGGATGATCTGGCTGGCGATGCCTTCCGCTTCCAGCGCGGTCAGTTCTTCATCCAGGCGGGCAAAGATGGTGGGATCGCCGGCCTTCAGCCGCAGCACCTTCTTGCCGGCCTTGGCATGGGCCACCAGGCGCGCGCAGATCTCTTCCTGAGAGACTTGCGGGCCGAAGCCTTCCTTGCCGACATTCTCCAGCACTGCCTGCGGACCGGCCAGCGCCATGATCTCTTCGCTGACCAGACGGTCGTAGAGGATCACGTCAGCCTCCTGCAGCGCGCGCAGGGCTTTGACGGTCAGCAGATCCGGGTCGCCGGGGCCGGAGCCCGCAAAGGCAACCTGGCCCGCAACCATACAGCACATGCCGCCGCGGACGTGAGCGGTGGCATTGGCAGCATGTGTCGTCTGTGCGGACATTCCGGAATCCCTCTCCAAGGTGGTTTGACTTGGGGGTAGATATAGGAAATATTCCCGGTATTGCGCTATATGGGCAGGTAAATAAGAACATTGGTTCCGCAAGGGGCGAAACCCGGGCCGATGGTCCTCATGAACAGGAGAAAACAGGAATGACGGTGCGGATCGACGGCACGGACAGGAAAATTCTGGCTGAACTGCAGCGCGATGCCAGCCAGTCGCTGGACGAAATCGCCCGCCGGGTGGGCTCTTCCAAGACGCCTGTGTGGAATCGCATCCGCAAGCTCAAGGAGGCCGGGGTGATCGGCCAGCAGACAGTGCTGCTGGATGCGGATTCATTGGGGTTCGAGGCTTGTTTCTTTGTCCTGATCCGCACCTCCGAGCATGAGGCGGAATGGCAGGCCAAGTTCCTGAAAGCACTGCGCGACCGCCCCGAGGTGCAGGAGGCCCACCGGCTGGCGGGCGACATCGACTATATCCTGAAAGTGCGGGTGCAGAACGCCCGTGCCTATGACGTCTTCTATCAGGCGCTGATTTCCGAGGTGAAAGTGCACAATGTGACCGCGCTTCTGTCGATGGAAGAGATCAAATCCACAACGATGCTGCCGCTGGGCTAGGCCCGGCAGCAGAAGGCCCGGCCAGGGGCTGGCCGGGCTATGGCCTTTTACAGAGGCGGGCGCAGCAGCAAATGCCGCCCGTCGTCCAGCCGCCAGGGCGATGTCTCTCCGGCGGCAGTCTCCTGTTTCACGCCGATGTCCGCCAATAGATGCGGAGAAATTTCGCTCAGCCGCTCCAGGTCGCAGCGGGGCACCTGCACTTCTTGGCGCAGTGCAGATATGCATGGGTGAGTTTTTCTCTGTCGCAGAAGGTCCGCGATCCACCGGAAGACGCGGCTGGCCAAAGAGGCAGAGGGCTGCGAACCTGTACGTCCATATTCAGTAACCATGGCATTTCCTCCAATCTGGAGGATAGAAATACCGCCCGCAGGGGCTTGCGCGCAAACCAGTTAAACTGCACCATGGATTAGGAAAACTGATCCATGGTGATATGATGCGCCTGCCCCCCCTCAATGCTCTGCGTGCCTTTGAGGCCGCCGCCCGCCACCAGGGCTACATCGCCGCGGCGGGCGAGCTGTTCGTGACCCGCGGCGCGGTCAGCCGCCAGATCAAGATCCTGGAGGAGCACATCGGCGTGCAGCTGTTCCACCGCCACGCCCGCGGGGTGGAGCTGACAGCGGCGGGCCAGCGGCTCTTGCCGGTGCTGACTGAGGCCTTTGCGATGATGCAGCGCGAGGTGGACCGGATTGCTGCGGATGCCTCCGAGCTGCGGGTGATCTGCCCGCCGACACTGTCGCTGCGCTGGCTGCTGCCGCAGCTGGAAGAGTTCCGCGCGGCGCATCCGGAAATCACCCTGCGGCTGGCCACCGATTTCTACGGCAGCAAAGGGTTTGAAAGGGCGGAATACGATCTTGGCATTTCGCTGGAGAACATCCCGGGACGGCCTGCGGATATCGAGGTGATGCCCTTGTTCGACATGATCCTTTCCCCGGCCTGCGCCCCGTCGCTGCTGCCGCAGCTGGCCGACGGGCCGGCGGCGCTGCCGGGACTCAGGCTGCTGCACGAAACCCCGCGCCGCGAGGATTGGGGAACCTGGGTGCGGCACTTCGGGGTTGAGGGCGTGGACCCGGCCAGCGGCGAGGTCTTCCCCAACCTGGACATGGCCACCCGCGCGGCGGTGATCGGGGCTGGCGTGGTGATGGCGGATCTGGTTCTGTGCCGCGATGAACTGGCGCGGGGAGATCTGGTGCTGCCGTTCCCGGAGATGACCTGCGGCACCCCAACCGGGGCCTATGCCCTGATCGGAGAACGGCAGAAATGGCATGATCCCAAGGTGGCAGCCTTCCGGGATTGGCTGCTGAACAGTTCTGCCATGGTTGCGGCACCGGTTTTGCCGGGGTGATACACGGAAAGGGGAGGCAGGGGGCGCTGCCCCCTCGGCGCTTAGGCGCCGCACCCCCGGAGTATTTGGGCAAAGAAGAAACAGGGGGAGCCGCGCCGCGTCAGCGGCGCCGGGCCCAACCGGGCAAAGGGATCTCCGATCCCTGCAGCGCGGGCGGGAGCTTGCCGGTTTTATTTTCGTGTCACAAGCAGTTCAGAGAGCCCGTGAAAGTGGTAGCAGTTGGCGTACTCCGGTTCTGCCGCCAGTTTCAGATCCGGGCAGCGGGCGAACAGGACCTGCAAGGCGATCTGCATCTCCAGCCGCGCCAGCGGCGCGCCGGCGCAAAAATGCAAGCCGCCGCCGAAGCTTTTGTTCACCTTCGGCGGGCGAGCCGGATTGAAGCGGTCCGGCTGATCCAGTGCCTTCGGGTCGCGGTTGGCTGCCCCCAGGAGCAGAGCGACCTGGTCGCCGCGCTTGAAGGTATGGCCAAAGACCTCGGCCTCCTCGTAGGCATAGCGGGTGAAGAGGTGCAGCGGCGGATCAAACCGGAGGATCTCCTCCACCAGCCCTTCAATAGCTTCCGGCGCCAGCCAGGCCGGATCCCAGCCGTGCTGCAGCAGGGTTTTCACCCCATTGCCCAGGGCATGCACCGACGCTTCGTGGCCCGCGTTCAACAGCAGGATGCAGGTGCCGGTGAGCTCATCCGCGGACAGTTTGTCGCCTTCCTCCTCGGCCGCGATCAGCCGGGTGATCAGGTCATCGCGGGGATCGCTGCGGCGTTCCTCGATATAGCCGCGCAGGAAATCCGAAAACGCCTGCGCTGCCTGGGCCGCGGCGTGCTCCATCTCTTCGGTCCGGGCGGCCTGGTACATTGCAACCATCCTGTGCGACCAGTCCAGCAGCTGCGGCGCCATTTCCTCGGGCACGCCGAGCAGGCGGCAGATGGTGATCACCGGCACCTGGGAGCAATAGGCGTCCAAAAGGTCGAAGGGCTGGTCCGGGAAGGCATCGATCAGCCCATGGCACAGCGCGGTAATACCCGGCTCCAGTGCTGCAATCCCGCGGGATGTAAAGGCGTGCAGCACCAGTTTGCGCAGCCGGGTGTGGCGGGGCGGCTCGGCATCCAGCATCGAATGCGCTTCGGCTTCAAGGAATGGGGCGAGATGAGCGGGGCCGGGTTTGCGCATTTCCTCCGGCATCTCCCGTCCGAACCGGCGGTCGCGCAGCAGCATATGCACCGCTGTGTTTCCGAAGGCGGCCACCATGCTGTAGTCCTGCCAGTAGTGCAGCTGGCCCTGTTCCTGCGCCTTTGCATAGAACGGGTAGGGATTCTGCACGAATCCGGGGTCGGTCGGGGACTGGGTCAATGTCTTCATGGTGCTGATCTTGCCGTTGCGGCTGGCCAATGCAAGGGGGGCGCTGTTAACGTGGCGCCATGAAAACACAGAGAATTCTCCGTCTCAGCCTGCCCGCCGGATTTCTGCTGGCGGTGGCGGCGCTGGCGCTGGCGGTCTGGTCCTATGGCTACCGGCAGGCGCTGGACAGCCTGGCCGAGCGCAGTGCCGCGGATCTGGCGCTCGCCTCGGACCGGGTCAGCAGCCAGCTGCAGATCTACCAGGAACTGGCGGTGCTGACCGCCGGGCATCCGGTTCTGGAGGACCTCTCCACAGCCGCGGCGCGGGAAAGGGCAGCCGCGCTGCTGCGCGCGGTGGCTGACAAGACCGCGGCGCTGGATGTGTTCTTTGCCGGTGCCGATGGTGCGGTGCTGGCAGCGGCGGAAGGGGTGCCGGGGGCCTCAGTGGCGCAGGAAAGCTACTTCCGCCGCGCCAAACAGGGGGCCCTGGGCACTGGCCACGGGGTTTTGCAGCCCGAAGGCAAACGCGCTTACTTCTACGCCGCTCCAGCCTTTGCCGCAAATGGCGGCGTGCGCGGGGCGCTAGTGGTTGTCGCTGATGTGGCGGATGTGGAACAGACCTGGCGCGGCTCCTTGCCGGCAGTGTTTTTCACCGGGGCGTCGGGCGAGGTCTTCATTGCCAACCGTTCGGAACTTCTGTTCTGGCGCCAGGGCGAGGGCAGCCCGGAAGTGATGCGCCGTGACCTCCATGGCGGGCACGAGATCTGGTCGCTGCAGGGCAGCCCCTATCTGCCGCAGCGGGCTTTGCATCTGGCGGTGCAGCTGCCGGTCATAGGCATGACCGGAGAGATCCTGGTGGATGTGGCGCCGGCCCGGCGGATTGCGGCCCTGCAGGCCGCGGCGCTGGCGGGGACCTGCCTGGCTTTTGGCGCCATGCTGTTCTTTGTGATGGAGCGCCGGCGCACTCTGGCGGAAGCGAACGCCGTGCTGGAAAGCCGGGTTGCGGCGCGCACCGAGGCGCTGTCGCAGGCCAATGTGCAGCTGCGCCGCGAGGTGCGGGAGCGCGAGGAGGCCGAGGCGGCCTTGAAGCGGGCGCAGGAGGAACTGGTGCAGGCGGGCAAGCTGTCGGCGCTGGGGCAGATGTCGGCGGGGATCAGCCATGAGCTGAACCAGCCGCTGATGGCGATCCAGCAATATGCCGAGAACGGGTCTGCATTTCTGGAGCGCGGCAAGGCAGAGCGGACGGGGGAAAACCTCGGCCGGATTGCCGATATGGCGGCGCGGATGGCGCGGATCATCAAGAACCTGCGCGCCTTTGCCCGCAACGAAAGCGAGCCGGTGGGGCGGGTCGATCTGATCAAGGTGCTGGAGGATGCGGTGGAGCTGACGCAGGCGCGGCTGCGCGAGTGTTCCGTGCGCCTGGACTGGGCGCCGCAGCCGCGGGGAGAGGTCTTTGTGCGCGGCGGCGAGGTGCGGCTGACGCAGGTGTTTGTCAATCTGATCAACAATGCCGCGGATGCGATGCTGGACCAGGAGGACCGGCTGATCCGGATCGCGGTGCGCACCGGTGCGCCGCTGACGGTGACGGTGGCTGACATCGGTCCCGGGCTGAAAGAGCCTGAGAAAGTGTTTGACCCGTTTTACTCGACCAAAGCGGTGGGCAGCTCGGAAGGCATGGGGCTGGGGCTGTCCATTTCCTACGGATTGGTGCAGAGCTTTGGCGGCAATATCCGCGGGGCCAACACCGCGGACGGGGCGGAGTTCACGGTGGAGCTGGAGCCGTGGAGCGCAGCAGGCGAAAGGGAAAATGCCGCATGACACGCAAGGTGCTGCTGGTCGATGATGATGCCGATCTGCGCGAGGCGCTGGCACAGACGCTGGAGCTGAATGATCTGGAAGTGGTGGTCTGCGGCTCCTTTGTGGCGGCCAAGGATCATATCACGCCTGGCTTTGACGGCATCATCGTCTCGGACATCCGGATGCCGGGGCGGGACGGGTTTCACCTTTTGGACTACGCCCGCGGCGCCGATGAGGAACTGCCGGTGGTACTGCTGACCGGCGAGGGCGACATTCCGATGGCGGTGAAGGCAATGTCGCAGGGGGCCTTTGATTTCCTGGAGAAACCCTGTGCGCCTGCCGATTTCCTGCAGGTTCTGGAACGCGCCTTGAAAACCCGGGCGCTGGTTCTGGAGAACCGGCGGCTGAAACGCCAGCTGGAGACCGGCGATCCGGCCTCGCGGCTGCTGTTCGGCACCTCGCCGCAGGCCGAAGAGATGCGGCAGAGGGTGCGGGCGGTGGCGCCTACGGGCGCTGAAGTTCTGGTGACCGGAGCGCCGGGCAGCGGTATTTCCAAGGTGGCTGAGGTGATCCATCTGATGTCGCCGGCGGGCCAGGGGCCGTTTGTGAAACGGCCTGCCGCGGGGCTGGCAGCGGAGGCGGTTGCTGCGCTCAGCCAGGAGGCTGCAGGGGGCTCGCTGTTTCTGGACGAGATCCAGGCGCTGCCGGAGCCTGCGCAATATGCCCTGGTGGAGCATCTGGAGCAGGGCAATGGCACAAGGGTCATCGCAGGCAACAGCGGCGATCTGGCGGCACGGGTGCAGGCGGGCGGATTCAATCCGGACCTGTTCTACCGGCTGGACGTGATGCGGGTGCGGATCCCGTCCCTGGCCGAGCGGCCCGGCGATATTCCGGTGCTGTTCCGCCATTACGTGGCGCAGGCTGCTGAGCAGGCAGGGGTCGAGCCGCCGGAGATCAGCCAGGAGCACCTGGCGGCGCTGATGGCGCAGGACTGGCCGGGCAATGCGCGGTCCCTGATGTCGGCGGCAATGCGGTTTGTTCTGGGAATGCCGGAGGAAGCTGCGCAGTCAGCAGGGCTGGGGCTGGCCGAGCAGATGGCGCAGGTGGAACGGTCGCTGCTGATCGCAGCGCTGGGGCGGCAGAACGGGCGTGCGGCTGCGGCCGCCGAAGCCCTGAAGCTGCCGCGCAAGACGTTTTATGACAAGCTGGCGCGCTATGGCATCCGGCCCGAGGACTACCGCCGCTGAAAGGTGCAGGCGTGGTCTGGTCCGGCCTGTCCGGCCGGGAGTGTAAAGGAGGCGGCGCCGCCTGCTGCCCGCTCAGGGGCAAAGAGGAAGCACCCGATTCCCTTCTGAAAATGTATGGCGCTAACATTTGTGCGGAAATCCGCACAGATTGAAATCCGGCCTGTGCGGGATTTCGCACAGCTTTCGGCCAAGCTTGGTGCTGCAGGTGAGGTGATTTCCGTAAGTGACTGTGAATTATTGGTAATTATTGATCCTGTCTGATTCTCGAATCATTTCTTGAGCGGTTCCTCTCGATTCCCGATGCTGCTGTCAGTCTTCAACTCTGCGCAGAGGAGCGCAGCGAATTCCTTGGGAGGAGAGATCATGAAATTCCTGACCACTGCCGCAACCGCATTGGCACTGGCCGTGACTGCAGGCGCCGCATCCGCGGCCTGTGATGATGGCGAGATCGTGGTGAAGTTCAGCCACGTCACCAACACCGACAAGCACCCGAAAGGCATTGCGGCCTCGCTGCTGGAACAGCGCGTGAACGAAGAGATGAACGGCACCATGTGCATGGAGGTCTACCCGAACTCCACGCTCTACAACGACAACAAGGTTCTGGAAGCGATGCTGCAGGGCGATGTGCAGCTGGCCGCGCCGTCGCTGTCGAAGTTTGAGAAGTTCACCAAGCAGTTCCGCCTGTTCGATCTGCCGTTCATGTTCAAGAACATCGAGGCGGTGGATGCGTTCCAGGCCTCCGAGACCGGCCAGGAAATGCTGGATTCGATGCAGCGCCGCGGCCTGCAGGGGCTGGCCTACTGGCACAACGGCATGAAGCAGATGTCGGCCAACAAGCCGCTGGTGGAGCCCACCGACGCCAACGGCCTGAAGTTCCGCGTGCAGTCCTCGGACGTGCTGGTGGCGCAGATGGAAGCAATTGGCGGCTCGCCTCAGAAAATGGCGTTCTCGGAAGTTTACGGCGCGCTGCAGCAGGGGGTTGTCGACGGGCAGGAGAACACCTGGTCCAACATCTACGGCAAGAAGTTCTTTGAGGTGCAGGACGGCGTCACCGAGACCAACCACGGCGCGCTGGATTATCTGGTGGTGACCTCGGTCGACTGGCTGGACAGCCTGGACCCTGCGGTGCGCGACCAGTTCCTGACCATCCTGACCGAAGTGACAGCCACCCGGAACGCTGAGTCCACCAAGGTGAACGGCGAGGCACGCCAGGCGATCATCGATGCCGGCGGCGTGGTGCGCGAGCTGAGCGCCGAGCAGCGCGCGGCCTGGGTCGAAGCGATGAAGCCCGTGTGGGAGAAATTTGCTGGCGACGTCGGCCAGGAGAAGATCGACGCCGCACAGGCAATCAACGCAGGCCTCTGAAGCAGGCCGCATCCGGGGTGCCCTGGCGGGCGCCCGGTTACAGCAGGCGGCGTGGGGATCCGCCGCCTGCTTTTCTTTTTCCGCTGACAATTGGGGGAACTGCCATGACGGGGTCCAGAACCGGTCCGTCCGGGTTTATCCATTCACTCGAAGAAACCCTGATCGCGCTCCTCCTGGGGCTGATGACGGCCATCACTTTTGCCAATGTGATTGCGCGGTTTGTGTTCAATTCCAACATTCTGTGGGCGCTGGAGCTGACCGTGTTCCTGTTTGCCTGGCTGGTGCTGCTGGGGGCGTCTTATGCCGTGAAGGTGCACGCGCATCTGGGGGTCGATGCCGTGATCAACATGATGGGTGCACCTGCGCGCCGGGCGGTCGGGCTGTTTGCTGTCGGCTGCTGCCTGGTGTTTTCGCTGCTCTTGCTGAAAGGCGCCTATGACTACTGGGCGGTCTTTGCCGATCTGCCGCCCACCTCGGGGCGGTGGTTCCCGACCGGGTTCGACATGAAAGCGCGTTCGCAGAGCTTCTATGAAGTGCAGGACGTGCCGATGGTGAGCTTCCTGCGGTTCCTGGAGGACCTGATCAATTACGGCGACGCCTACGAGAAGCTGCCCAAGGTGGTGCCGTATCTGGTGCTGCCGGTGTCGATGCTGCTTCTGGTGTACCGCTTCATTCAGGCGGCCTTGCAGATTTTCCGCGGCGAGGCCGACCGGCTGGTGGCCAGCCATGAGGTCGAGGATGAGATCGCCGAGGTGCAGGCGCAGCGCGGGGAGCATGACTGATGGAAGTGGTAATCCTTTTTGCGATGGTGATCGGCCTCTTGCTGATCGGGGTGCCGATTGCGGTCTCCCTGGGCCTCAGCTCCACCATCTTTCTGCTGATCTACTCCGATAGCTCGCTGGCTTCGGTCGCAGGCACGCTGTTTGAAGCCTTTGAGGGGCATTTCACCCTGCTGGCGATCCCGTTCTTCATTCTGGCGTCCAGCTTCATGACAACCGGCGGTGTGGCGCGGCGGATCATCCGTTTCTCCATCGCCTGTGTCGGTCACCTGCCGGGCGGTCTGGCGATTGCGGGCGTGTTTGCCTGCATGCTGTTTGCCGCTTTGTCGGGGTCTTCGCCTGCCACTGTGGTGGCGATCGGTTCCATCGTGATCGCAGGCATGCGGCAGGTTGGGTACTCCAAGGAGTTTGCAGCGGGCGTGATTTGCAACGCGGGCACTCTGGGTATTCTGATCCCGCCGTCGATTGTGATGGTGGTTTATGCGGCTGCGGTTGAGGTTTCGGTAGGCCGGATGTTCCTGGCCGGTGTGATCCCAGGGCTGATGGCGGGCCTGATGCTGATGGTCACCATCTACGTGATGGCCAAGGTCAAGAACCTGCCCAAGGGCGAGTGGAAGGGCTGGGGCGAAGTCCTCACCTCGGCGCGCGAAGCCGGCTGGGGACTGTTCCTGATCGTGATAATCCTGGGCGGCATCTATGGCGGGATCTTCACGCCGACCGAGGCGGCAGCAGTGGCAGCGGTTTATGCCTTCTTCATCGCCAGCTTCGTCTACCGGGATATGGGACCGCGCTCGGAAGCCAGCTCCTGGGGGGCAGGCGCCAAGGCGGAAGCCGCCAAACTGCAAGGCGGCAGCAGCTTTGCGGGCTTCTTTGCCAGGCTGCCGGAGCAGCTTTGGCTGCGGGCCAAGGCTTTTGTGCTGAACTTTGCGGAGAGTGCTGTGTATCTGGTTCCGTCGCTGGTGCACCGGGATACCAAGCACACGCTGTTCGAGGCCGGTAAGCTGACCGTCACCCTGCTGTTCGTGATCGCCAATGCACTGATCCTGAAGCATGTGCTGACCGATGAGCAGGTTCCGCAGCATATCGCCAATGCAATGCTGTCGGCAGGCTTTGGCCCGGTGATGTTCCTGGTGGTGGTGAACGTGATTTTGCTCATTGGCGGCCAGTTCATGGAGCCCTCGGGCCTGCTGGTCATCGTGGCGCCCCTGGTGTTCCCGATTGCCATCGAGCTGGGCATCGACCCGATCCACTTGGGCATCATCATGGTGGTGAACATGGAGATCGGCATGATCACCCCGCCGGTTGGCCTGAACCTGTTTGTGACCTCGGGCGTGGCGGGGATGCCGATGATGGGGGTGGTGCGCGCGGCCCTGCCGTTCCTGGCGGTTCTGTTCGTGTTCCTGATCCTGATCACCTATGTGCCTTGGCTGTCGACTGTGCTGCCAAACGCGGTGATGGGGCCGGAGATCATAACAAAGTAAGGTTGTGCCAAAAAGAAACGCCCCGGAGAGCCGGGGCGTTTTTCGTTTCAGGGCAGGGGCGCTGCCCCTCTTGTCCCTTCGGGCCAATTCACCCCGGGGTATTTCGGACCAGAAAGAAGCGCATGAAATCCGCTGCTTCTTTCTGGTCTAAAATACCCGAAAAGCCTCAGCTGGCCTCAAGCGCTGCGATGATGGGGGAGAAATCCGCGGCCTTCAGGCTGGCGCCGCCCACCAGGGCGCCGTCGACGTTGGAGACGGCAAAGATTTCTGCCGCGTTCGACGGTTTGACCGAGCCGCCGTAGAGCAGGCGGATGCTGTCTGCAGTTTCGGCACCGAAGCGGGCGGTGAGTTCGGCGCGCAGGAAATCATGCACTTCTGCGATTTGCTCCAGGGTCGGCACCTTGCCGGTGCCAATGGCCCAGACCGGCTCATAGGCGACCACGGTGTTTGCGCCGGTGGCGGAAGCAGGGACAGAGCCTGCGAGCTGGGCGCCGGCCACTTTGAGGGTGTCGCCGGCTTCGCGCTCTTCCAGGGTCTCGCCGAGGCAGATCACAGCTGTCAGGCCTTCGTTGATGGCGGCTTCGGATTTGGCGCAGACCTGGGCGTCGGTCTCGCCATGATCGGCGCGGCGCTCGGAGTGGCCGAGGATCACGGCGGTGGCGCCTGCGTCTTTCAGCATGGCGGCAGACAGGTCGCCGGTGTGGGCGCCCGCAGCGCTGGCGTGGCAGTCCTGGCCGCCGACGGCGACAGCGCTGCCCTTGGCGGTGTCCGCGGCGCGCGACAGCAGGGTGGCGGGCGGGCAGATCAGGATGTCTGCAGAAGGCCCGGCATGGCTTTCGGCCAGCGCTGCCAGTTCCGCCAGGCTTGCGCCGGTGCCGTTCATCTTCCAATTGCCTGCTGCCAGTTTCCGCCGCATGGGGGTGCCTCCGATCCTCGTCATTTGGGCGTGACTGGTAGCACCGGCAGCGGGGCGGCGCAATTCGCTTGAGGGCTGTGCAGAACATCAAAAAAGGCGGGGAAAGCCCCGCCTGCTGAATTCCCTGCGATGGGTGCCTGCCGGCGGCCGGCTCAGGCGCCGGGCATTTCCTTGAAGGAGATCGACTCGCCGCAGCCGCAGGCTTCGGAGACATTCGGGTTGTTGAACTTGAAGCCGCTTTCCAAGAGCGTCACCTCATAGTCGATCTCAGTGCCGAACAGGAACATCTGGGCCATCGGCGCGATCAGGATGCGGGCGCCGTCCTGTTCCACCACCTCGTCGTTGGTGTCGGGCGCATCGACATATTCCATGGTGTATTCCATGCCCGCGCAGCCGCCTTTCTTGACGCCGATGCGCAGGCCCGCATGGCCGTCCTTGGCCATCAGCTTGGCGATCTGCGCCGCCGCTTTGGGCGTCATGGTCACAGCCTGTTTGCCGGGAATGCCGAACATGGGTTTCTCCTTACACTTCCCATCTATCTAGGACGGGTGCCGGGGCGGCTCAACCCCGCAACGCTGCGGAATCGGGGCCGGACGGCAGAATAACATAAATCTCTGATGCGGAAATTAAAGAGGCCGCCTCCTGGGCGGGGAGGCGGCCGTTGCCGGGGCTATGTGACAATAGGAAAGGGACGGTGGTCAGAGCCCCATGCAATTCGCATAGTATGTGACGGTGGCAGGCCAGTCGGAGAACACGCCTTCGACGCCCACGTCCTGAGCCAGCACATCCAAAAGCTGGTAGGCCATGCCGTCGCCGGCGGCGGCGTCCCGGACCGACTGGAAGTACCAGCCGCCGCCGGAGGCCAGCGGGCCGGAACGCTCCAGCGTCCAGGTGATCAGCTTGAGGCCCGCAGCTTTGGCTTCATTGGCATAGGCCGAGGGGACAATCCTGCCGTTGTCGAGCGTCACCAGCATCCACATCGGCGGGGCGAGGTAGTTGACGCCCTGAGCGTGCAGCTCCGCAAAATCGAGCGGGAAAGTGTCCGGGTTGTTTGCGTCAAACCCCTCCCGTCGGTAGCTGTTGTCCAGTAGCACCGCCTGCCTGCCGAACGCGGGCTCGTGCTCGATCCAGTAGAGCACGTCTTTAAGGTTGAAGCTTTGCACCCAGACGTCCGCAGGCGGGATGCCGGCGGCCTTGTACTCATTGATCAGTTTTTGGGCATAGTCTGCCTGCGTGAAGCCGTTGAAGGGCATCGCGACGGCGGGGCTTTTCAGCTCGGGGGTGAATTTGGCGCCTAAGGATTTGAACAGCGCTATCGAGTCCGCGTGGGTCATCAAGGCGGCACCTCCGGCGTAAAGCGTGGTGCGCCAGGCCGCGGTGCCGCCCTGATAGGCCTCAGGTGTTACGGCGGTCCTGTCGGCGCTGTCCATCTTGGGCTGCAGGCTGCGGAACTCGGCCAGGGTCAGCTCGGAGGTGCGGCATTCGGCATTGGCGGGCGTGCCGCCGTTTGCCGGGGTGAAGGGCTGGATGCAGGTCTCTGCCAGATCCGTGGTCAGGATGTCCGTGGTCGTGTGCAGATCGTTCTGGGCGTGGCGGCAGACCAGCTCCAGATCCTTGGTAAAGGTCACGTCGCATTCCAGGATGCCGGCCCCCATCTGTGCGGCGGCCACGTTGGATTCGACGGTATGTTCGGGAAACATCAGCGGCGCACCGCGGTGGCCGATGGAGAAATCCGTGCGCGCAGGTGTCTGGGCGGCGCAGGACTGAAGTTTGTCCTTCAGCGGGCCCGCAGGCAGTTTGCTGATCAGGTAGGCCGGGCGGGGGCCATAGCTAAGGCCGGCTTCCGGCGGGGCGGAAAAAACGGCTGCGGGAAGCAAGCAGACGGCTGCCGGAAGCAGGGCAAGGCGCATGAAAAACTCCGGTGCTGCAAATCTGCCGGCACCAGAGCGCAAGTTTGTAACAGCCAGAGGGCGGTTCAGTAACCGGCAGGTTAAGGTCTTGTGACAAAGGCACCCGGAGAGGGTGCCGGGGTTACATGAACCCCAGTTCCAGCCGGGCTTCGTCGGACATCATCTCCATGCCCCAGGGCGGTTCCCAGGTGAGCTCGACATCGACGCTTTTGACGCCGTCCACCGGGGATATCGCATCAACGATCCAGCCCGGCATCTCGCCTGCCACCGGGCAGCCCGGCGCGGTCAGGGTCATGATGATCTTGACGTCGTTTTCGGCGTTGATGTCGACCGTATAAATCAGCCCCAGCTCGTAGATGTTCACCGGGATCTCCGGGTCATACACCGTGCGGCAGGCATCGACGATGGACTCATACAGCGGGTGGCTGACTGAGGAGGGCGCGATCAGCGGTGCGCCTTCAAGCGGTTCGGAAGGGTTGGTCATGATAGTCCCGGTTTGATATTCCGACCGTTTATATAGGAAAACCGCGGCCCGGCGTCCAGAGGCGGCGGCAGTCTCCAGGTGCAGGTTCTGTTTACCAGCCGGTCCTTGATCATTTGATCTGTGCGGGTATGCGCGCTAAGTTGTGGTTCCCCCAAGATGTTTTGCAAAGCTGCCCGAGCGCAGCAGGCAGGGTGCCGCCCTGGCTTTGCTGCGGGTTCCGGCAGGAGTCTGGAGGAGACATGCCGAAGCCGACTGCCCTTCTGCGTCTTGTTGCTGCAGCCTGTTTGCTGGCTGCGGCGCTGCCTCAGGCAGCAGGAGCTCAGGATCAGGGCGCCTGGCAGTGGCAAATCACCCCTTTTGCGCTGGCGCCCTCCATTGAAGGGACAACGGAACTTGGAAGCCCCGCGGGGGATGTGTCTATCGATGCGGGCGATGTGTTTGACCAGCTGCAGGCGGGCGGCATGCTGCAGTTTGAGGGGTTCCATGCCAGCAATTTCGGTTTCCGGCTGCGCTATGGTGTGCTGGATGCGGACAGCACCAGGTCAAGTGCCGGGTCCGCTGTGCCGCTGCGTTATGACCAGAACCTGGGCGAGGCTGTGGTGGGCTACCGCTTCGGCAGCACCCGCAACCGGTTCGAGGTTTTCGGCGGGCTGCGCCACTGGGACGTGGACACGGTTGCGGATCTGCCGGGCGGCACGCTGCGGCAGGGCGGCAGCTGGAGCGATCCGATTGCCGGGCTGCGCTGGCAGCGCCGGTTGTCGCCGGAGTTCTCGGTGCTGCTGGAGGGCGACGTGGGCTTTGCCGGGGACTCTGAGGAAAGCTGGTCGGCGATGGGCGGGCTGGTCTATGACCGCTGGGAGCGTGCCTCGATCTATCTGCTCTACCGCGGGCTGGGGGTGGAGTATGAAGAGGGAACCCGAGGCACGGGCACTTTTTTCAGACATGACGCGGTGACACACAGCCTTCTGGCGGGAGTGGGGTTCCGGTTCTGAGGCCGGGTGCTTAGCATCCGCCGTCGTGCCAGACAGGCATCGGGCCGGGTTTTCATGTGCAGCCTTCGGGCGGCGGGATGTGGGAACCGGCAGGTTTATCAGCGGCAGCCGGGTCAGCCGGTCCACGCCGTAGAAGCCGATAAGCCGGACTTGCCCCAGGGTGATGCCCACAAATATCAGCGTGCCGAGCAGGGCAAACCATGTGGTGCGGGCGTTATGGATGAGGACATAGATGCGGGCGTTATGCGCCGGCTGATCGCAAATTGTTTGAAATCCTGACGCGAAACGAGGCTGATCCTGTCGCGTCAGGCTGTTATGCAGGCTGGGGGTCGCAAATCGGGATGTGCGCCGCGCCGGTCAGTCGTTGATGTCGTGGTTGAACCTTTTCACCTGGCCTTTGGGCAAGGCAAAGAAACGTTTCAGCAGCAGCCAGGCGGCCAGCGAGATGCCTGCAAAGATCAGCAGCAGCAGCGGCAGGCCCCAGGCGGCACCGGTGGTCAGCAGCAACAGGCCTACGGCAGCGGCACCGATGGCAAAGCCGAGGAAGATAAACCCGGGTGCCAGCACCTCGAGAATGGCCAGCGCCAGCGCCGCCGCGCACCAGACCCACCAGAGTGTCCAGATTTGGGTCTCCATCACAGGCGCCCCTTCAGCAGCTTGAAGGCGTCGCCGAAGGCCTCCATCGCGTGGGCGGGCAGGACAATGGTCTGCTTGCCGTCGCCGTTGCCAAGCGCGTTGAGCGCCTCGACCTGTTTCAGCGCCACCTGGTATTGCGCGGCCTCGATGCCGTGCTCGCGGATCGCCTTGGCAACGACCTGAGTGGCATAGGCTTCGGCCTGAGCCTGCACCCGGCGGGCCTTGGCAGCCTGTTCGGCGGCATAGAGCTCGGCGTCGGCCGCCAGTTCGACGGCGCGTTTCTGGCCTTCGGCCTCGGTCACCTGGGCGCGGCGGGCGCGTTCGGCGTTCAGCTGCTGCAGCATCGCGTCGCGGGTGGCCTGGTCGAGGTTCACGTCGAGGATCTCGGCGCGGGTCACTTCGATGCCCCAGTCGTCGACAGCGGTTTCCACGGCTTCCTGAATGCGGGAGATCAGCTGGGCCCGGTTCGACTGCACCTCATCCAGGTCCATTTTGCCGATCTCGGCGCGCACGATGCCGGCCACGGTGGTGGCAATGGCGCCGTCCACATCGCGGATCCGGTACACAGTCTTTTCCGGCTCGAGGATGCGGTAGAACACCGAGGTGTCGATCTGCACCAGCACATTGTCCTTGGTGATCGCATCCTGGGTGGCATTGGGCAGCTGGCGCTCCAGGATCGAGATCTTGTGGCGGGCCACGTCCAGCAGGGGCACGATGAAGTTGATGCCGGGCCCTAGGACCGAGTGCAGACGGCCAAACCGTTCCACCACGTATTTCTCTGATTGCGGCACGATCTTGATGCCTTTGAAGATGATGATGACCAGCAGCACCGCCCCGAGAATGTAAAGGAGGTTGCTGGAGAGAAGCTCCAGGATGAGATCTTCGTTCATGAAAGAGTCCTTTGCTTGCTCAATGGGGGCGGGCAGCTCGCTGCTGGCCGGCGGCGGGGCCGGGGCGGCAGAGTCCGCTGCGGCCGGCTCCGGGGGCGGCGGCGGCTGCTCTGCCCGCGCCGACGGGCCGGAGGGCGCTGCCTGGCCGCTGGGTGTCTTGGTTTTGTTCAATGCGCGGCCCTATTGTGTGCAATGGTATACATTTAGGTCTTCCGGCGCTGATTTCAATAACTGTATGGCGCCAAGCGCTTGCCGCTGGCAAGCCCCGCAGGGTTGAATTGCCGCAGGATTTCGGGCAAATGCTGCGGGTTTGCGCCAGTTCGCCGCTGCCGCCCCTGCCCAAACCCAAGGACCCGTCATGACCGCCCGTTTCTCCTTTGATCTGAAAGCCACCGATGGCAAGGCCCGCACCGGTGTCATCAATACGCCGCGGGGCGAGATCCGGACCCCTGCCTTTATGCCGGTGGGGACCGCGGCAACGGTCAAGGCGATGATGCCGGAAAGCGTGCGCGCCACCGGCGCGGATATTCTCCTGGGCAATACCTACCACCTGATGCTGCGCCCGACGGCTGAGCGCATCGACAGCTTGGGCGGCCTGCACAAGTTCATGAACTGGGAGCGGCCGATCCTGACCGATTCCGGCGGCTTTCAGGTGATGTCCCTGGCCGGGCTGCGCAAGCTCACAGAGAAGGGCGTGACCTTCAAGAGCCACATCGACGGCTCCAAGCATGAGCTGACACCGGAGCGCTCGATGGAGATCCAGCGGCTGCTGGGCTCGGACATCGTGATGTGCTTTGACGAATGCCCGGCGCTGCCTGCGGACCGCAAACGCATTGCCGAGTCGATGCGCCTGTCGATGCGCTGGGCGGAACGGAGCCGCGAGGCCTTTGGCGACCGGCCGGGGCATGCGCTGTTCGGCATCATGCAGGGCGGGCTGGAATCCGACCTGCGCGAGGAATCTGCCGAAGCGCTGAAAAAGATTGGCTTTGACGGTTATGCCGTGGGCGGCCTGGCAGTCGGCGAGGGGCAGGAGGCGATGTTCGACTGTCTGGATTACGCACCCGGCTACCTGCCCGAGGACAAGCCGCGTTATCTGATGGGCGTCGGCAAGCCGGACGACATTGTCGGCGCTGTGGCCCGCGGTATCGACATGATGGACTGCGTGCTGCCGTCGCGTTCGGGCCGCACCGGGCAGGCGTTCACCCGCCACGGCGTGGTGAATATCAAGAACGCCCGCCACCAGGACGATCCGCGGCCGCTGGACGAAAACTGCTCCTGCCCGGCGTGTGCGAATTACTCCCGCGCTTACCTGCATCATGTGTTCCGGTCGAACGAGATGATCTCGGGCATGCTGCTGACCTGGCACAACCTGCATTACTTCCAGGACATCATGGCAGGCATGCGCGAGGCGATTGCGGCGGGAACGTTCGAAGCCTGGCAGAAGAACTTTCACGAGATGCGCGAGCAGGGCGATATCGAACGGCTCTAATTGCGGTTGCGCTATGCCCTTGGGTTGTGCTGAGTGCACTCAGCACATTCCCGATGAGGCTTTTCATGACGCGTATTCTGGCGCTGCTTTCTTTCCTGCTTCTCGTGAGCCCGCTGCAGGCCTCGGAACCAATCATGCGCTATCTGGCCTTGCGGGATGGCTGGGTTTCCTGGATTTACGTCCATGTACCAGAGCAGGGCGATCTGAACCTGGAGGCTATGGATGGCCTCATGGCCATCAGCATCAGCAGGAAAGAGCCAACCGCCAATGGTCTTCCAGCCCAGGCGGATGCGCCCATGCTGCAGGCCTTCAGCGATACTGTTTCGGCCGCGCTGAAAGAATTCGGCGGGATCTATCTGGGAGAGCAGAGCGGCGGAAATGTCACCAGCATTTATGCTGCAATTCCCTTGCCCAACGACGGCCTGCGGGACGCGCTTCTTAAAAATGTGAGGGCGCTGGGGCATGAGCCGGATTTGCGGGCCAAACTTGGCGGGCATGAGGAGTTCTATGCCTCGTTTCTGCTGCCAACGCTCTACGACTATGAGGTGCAATACAATCTGGCTGTGACCCAGGCTCTGGCAAAGCAGGGCGATCTGGCTGAGGTTGCCAGAGATGTGGAGCACTTTGCATATTTCAAGAATGCAGAGGGTGCCGCGGCCTTTGAAAACCTGATCAAGTCTTATGGGTACATTCATTCAAAAACATCGAAGGCCGAAGCGGGGCCCGGGGAGCATCTGGTCCGTTTTCGCCACTTTGGGGTTATCGATGTATGGGAAATCTCGGAGCGTACTTTGAAGTTGAAGCAGGCAGCCTTGGAAGCCGGCGGCGAGTATGATGGCTGGGAAACTCAGGTCATCAAGACGCGCAATGGCGGGTGAAGCAGCCTGCCGAGGCTATGTGTGGTTGCAGTTGGTTGAAACGTGGTTCGGCCAGCCTGGATGACTTCCGCTCCGCTGGCAGGTCGAAGGGGATCCAGGCTC
The DNA here is from genome assembly GCF_000813725.1 of Leisingera sp. ANG-Vp. GTDB lineage: Bacteria > Pseudomonadota > Alphaproteobacteria > Rhodobacterales > Rhodobacteraceae > Leisingera. The sequence goes on along the minus strand of NZ_JWLD01000016.1, from coordinate 47,439 downwards.
GAAATCGCAGCTCAGCGGTAAATGTATGGAAAATTGAATCTCGCTACCGAATCTTTACCGCATTCCTGCCTTGTGATCCGGGACGGCTGCAGGCAAGGTGTGCCCCAGCCTTGAAAGCGGGCGGTTGAAAACCCGCCGCCGCTGCACCAGATAAAGACCTCCAATGAGGAGACGGGCCAAAGCTGCCGGACGCCGGGGCCGGGCCGTCTTGCCAAACCAAAGGACCGAGTATGCAAGAGCCACTCAATTCCTCCTACCCCGTACTTCCGCTGCGCGATATCGTGGTCTTCCCCCACATGATCGTGCCGCTGTTCGTGGGCCGGGAAAAATCGGTGCGCGCCCTGGAAGAGGTGATGGCGGATGACAAGCAGATCCTGCTGTCCAGCCAGATCGACCCTTCCGAGGATGATCCTGATACCGACAGCATTTACACCACCGGTGTGCTGGCCAATGTGCTGCAGCTGCTGAAGCTGCCCGACGGCACCGTCAAGGTGCTGGTCGAGGGCCAGACCCGCGTGCAGATCACTGAATTTCTGGAAAACGACAACTTCTTCGAGGCCAAGGCCGAAGAGCTGACCGAGATTCCAGGCGACATCACCACCACCGAGGCGCTGGTGCGCACCGTCGGCGATGAGTTCGAGCGCTATGCCAAGGTGCGCAAGAACATCCCCGAGGAAGCCCTGTCTGCCGTGGGTGAGACCGCCGAGCCGGCCAAGCTGGCCGACCTGGTGGCCGGCCATCTGGGCATTGAGGTCGACCGCAAGCAGGAACTGCTGGAGACGCTCTCTGTCAGCGAGCGGCTGGAGAAGGTCTATGGCCTGATGCAGGGCGAAATGTCGGTCCTGCAGGTCGAGAAGAAGATCAAGACCCGCGTCAAATCCCAGATGGAGAAGACCCAGCGCGAGTATTATCTGAATGAGCAGATGAAGGCCATTCAGAAGGAGCTGGGCGACGGCGAAGAGGGTGCCGGCGAAATCGCCGAGCTGGAAGAGAAAATCGCCGCCACCAAGCTCTCGAAAGAGGCACGCGAGAAGGCCGATGCGGAGCTGAAGAAGCTTAAGAACATGTCGCCGATGTCGGCGGAAGCCACCGTCGTGCGCAACTACCTCGACTGGATGCTGTCGATCCCGTGGGGCAACAAGTCCCGCGTCAAGAAGGACCTGAACAAGGCGCAGGAGATCCTGGATGCGGATCACTATGGCCTGGAGAAGGTCAAGGAGCGGATCGTCGAATACCTGGCGGTGCAGCAGCGTTCGGCCAAACTGAAGGGGCCGATCCTCTGCCTCGTCGGCCCTCCCGGCGTGGGTAAGACCTCGCTGGGCAAATCGGTTGCAAAAGCCACCGGGCGCGAGTTTATCCGTATTTCCCTGGGCGGCGTGCGCGACGAGTCCGAGATCCGCGGCCACCGCCGCACTTATATCGGTTCGATGCCGGGCAAGATCATCCAGGCGCTGAAGAAGGCCAAGACCACCAACCCGCTGATCCTGCTCGATGAAATCGACAAGATGGGCCAGGATTTCCGCGGCGACCCGGCCTCGGCGATGCTGGAGGTGCTGGATCCGGAACAGAACAACACCTTTATGGATCACTATCTGGAGGTCGAGTATGACCTCTCGAACGTGATGTTCCTGACCACCTCCAACAGCTACAACATGCCGGGCCCGCTGCTGGACCGGATGGAGATCATTCCGCTCTCGGGCTACACCGAGGATGAAAAGCGCGAGATCGCCAAGCAGCACCTGATTTCCAAGCAGGTGAAGAACCACGGCCTGAAGGCCAAGGAGTTCGAGCTGACTGAGGATGCGGTGACCGAGATGATCCGCACCTACACCCGCGAGGCGGGCGTGCGGAATCTGGAGCGCGAGATCGCCAAGGTGGCGCGCAAGTCGCTGACCAAGATCGTCAAGAAAGAGGCCGACAGCGTGACCGTCACGCCGGAGAACCTTGACGATTTCCTGGGCGTGCCGAAGTTCCGCTTTGGCCTGGCCGAGAAAGAGGATCAGGTTGGTGTGGTGACCGGGCTGGCCTATACCTCGGTGGGCGGTGAGCTGCTGTCGATTGAAGCGCTGCGCCTGCCGGGCAAGGGCCGGATGAAGACCACCGGCAAGCTGGGCGACGTGATGAAGGAGTCGATTGAAGCGGCGTCTTCCTATGTGCGCTCGGTGTCGCCGAAGCTGGGCATCAAGCCGCCGCGGTTCGACAATTGGGACATCCACGTGCACGTGCCGGAAGGCGCCACGCCCAAGGATGGGCCGTCGGCCGGCCTGGCGATGGTCACCTCCATCGTCTCGGTGCTGACCCAGATTCCTGTGCGCAAGGACATTGCGATGACCGGCGAGGTCACACTGCGCGGCAACGCGCTGGCCATCGGCGGGTTGAAGGAAAAGCTGCTGGCGGCGCTGCGCGGCGGTATCAAGACGGTGCTGATCCCGCAGGAGAACGAAAAGGACCTGCCGGATATTCCGGACAACGTGAAAGAGGGGCTGGAGATTATTCCCGTGTCTCACGTGTCGGAAGTGCTGAAGCATGCGCTGGTGTCGCAGCCGGATCCCATCGAATGGGACGAGGAAGCCGAAGAGGCCGCTGCCGCCAAGGCGGCGCTGAAGGAGACCGGCAAAGGGGCAGGGGCCACGGCCCACTGACCGGCATCCGCAGGGTTGCAAGCAGAACCTTCCCGCGGATTTCCCGGGGGAAGAAAACAAGGCGCCTGCCAGGAGTTTCCTGGCAGGCGTTTGAGTTCTAGCGGTATTTATTTGCTTCTGGCTGCAGAGGGCTGCTGCAGCGTGCTGTTCAGGACTGAATCCCTAGCGTTCCGGGCGGCAAGCCGCCGGCTGAGATTCGCGAAATCCAGCACAGTTTCAGGCGGACGTATAAAGGTCCGCGGCCGAATTTTCTCTTGGGGGGATGGTGGGTCGTGAGAGGCTCGAACTCCCGACATCTTCGGTGTAAACGAAGCGCTCTACCAACTGAGCTAACGACCCGATGAGCGGGGATTTAGACAATGCCGCCGGGCGGTGCAAGAGAAAAAAGCAGATTTTTTGCGCCGCGGGTGCATTCACTGCAAAACAGTTTCCGTCCCGTTTTCCAGCACATAGACGCAGCCCTGGCCATTGGGCAGTTCCGCCATCTGGCTGCGGCTCAGACCGCAGACGATACCGCGCATCACTTGCCCCAAAAGCCCATGCGCCACCACCACTGACGGGCCGGGCAGGCACAGCATGAAGTCGAGAATGCGGCCGTGGAAGCTGGCATAGCCTTCGCCGCCCGGTGCTTCGCAGAACAGGTCCAGAGCCTGCGGGTTGGCGGCGTGGATCCCGGGGTACTGCTGGGCGACATCGTCCCAGGTCATCCCTTGGAAAGCGCCGGCATAAGCCTCGGCCAGGCGCGCATCGGTCACAAACGGGGCTCCGCCCAGGGCGATGTCCGCGGTCTGCTGGGCGCGGCCCAGCGGCGAGGCGTAGCAGGACGGGCCCAGGGCAAGCGCCGGGCGCATCAGCTCAGCCTGCTTGCGGGCATGCGCGACCCCCAGCGGCGTCAGCGGCGATTCCAGCTGCCCCTGGATGCGGCGCTCGGCGTTCCATTCGGTCTGTCCGTGGCGCAGCAGCCAGATCTTCGGAAATTGCATGTGGTGCCCCCTGCCTGAGTGATGAGGAATTGGTAGCGGCAAGCGGGCCGGACCGGAACCCCGAATGCACGTTTGCTGAACCGGGACGGCGTGGCGGGGCTGGAGCATCAGCAAGCCGTTAAATCTGCAGGATCGCCAAGGAGCCTGCTAAGTCCTTAGGTTCAGACATATTTTTGCCATGTTAACTCTTCATTACCCGCGTTGCATTGCAACTTAAGAAAGTTTTCTTATGCCGATTACAACTGAGTACGATCTGGAAGATGCGTTTGACTGGGCCGAGCGCACAACGGTGGAAGCCACGCACAGCACGTATACGTCCAAGGATGTTTATACCCTCTTTGATGACGGCCACACCGAGCACGAAGCGTACCGCGATGACATCCTGATCCGGTTCGAATTGGAGGACCCGGAAGATGCCCTGCCGATTCAGACACTGTCGGTCAAATACAATGGTCACGGGGAGATCACGGAGTCCGAAAAACTGGATGATGATTACCAGCGGGAGATCATCAACTACTACAACGGTGTGCCTGAGACGATCCAATTGTTCGACGAAAGCCCTGCGAACGGCGGGCTCGGGCTTCACTCCTGGGCCTCCATCGTCAGGATCTGGGATGAAAACGGCAGCTTTGCCCAGCGTTTGACCGAGTATGACAACGGCGTTTTCAAAGCAGAGAACTTTGAAGCGGGTGTCCGGCACTCCATGACGGAAACGGATCACTCCGATGCAAAGGCATGGGGGCAGATCGAAAGCTTCTATGACTCCGATGGGGAACTGGCCGAGCGCGTCACCCACTATGACGACGGCATCATCAAAGCGGAGCAGTTCGAGGCGGGCGCCCGCACGGTGACATCCAAGTTCGACGAGGGGCATGTGGCCGCTTGGGAGAGCATCGACACATTCTTTGATCCGGATGGCGGAGTGGCCGAGCGCGTCACATATTTTGACGACGGCACTATCAAAGCGGAGCAGTTCGAGGGAGGCATCCGCACAGTGACGTCCCGGTTCGACGAAGGGAACGTGGCTGGCTGGGACAGCATTGAAACATTCTTTGGCCCGGACGGCAGGTTGGCCGAGCGGGTTACCTTTTATGATGATGGCATCATCAAAGCAGAGCGGTTCGAAGGCGGCGCCCGCACAATGACATCCCAGTTCGACGAAGGAAACGCCGCTGCTTGGGAGCGCATTGAGACATTCTTTGGCCCGGATGGCCAAATGGGCGGGCGTGTTACTCTTTATGACGATGGCATCATCAAGGAGGAGAGGTTCGAAGACGGCTTCCGCAGGTCGGTCTATGAGACGGACGAGCAGAACGTGGCCGCGTGGGACAGTATCGAAACCTTCTACACCCCCGAAGGTGAGCTGGATCTGCGCATGACCCGGTTTGATAATGGCAGTACCAAGCTGGAGGATTTTCAGGACGGCGTGCGGAAATCGACCTTCCAATCGGACGCCTTCAACGCCAGCGCAGAAGAGTGGGAGACGATCGAGACCACCTTCGATGCTAATGGCAGCCTGGAGGAACGTGTCACCAATTTCGACAACGGAATCCTGAAGACTGAAACTTTCGAATACGGCACCCGCAAGGCCACGTTCCTTGAGGATCGGGAGAATGCCGCTGACTGGACAAGCTCTGCCAGCTTTTTTGACCAGGACGGCCGGCTGGCCGAACGTCAGACCGACTTTGACAATGGCACGGCCAAGTCGGAATTCTTCCAGGACGGCTTCCGCACTGCGACCTTCCAGTCGGACGGTGAAAATGTGGAGGACTGGGAGGCAATCCAGAGCTTCTACGGCCCATATGGCATGCTGACAGACCGCGTTATCCAGTCTGACAACGGGGCCTGGACCCGCATTCAGTTCGAAAACGGCACCCGCACGTTCAGCGAGAAAGTGGACACGGCCGACGAGTTTGAATGGAACAGCATCATGTCTGCCTACGAAGGAGGCGAGCTGGTGCTGCGGCAGACCATTCAGGATGACAGCGATGTGCTGCTTGGCATCTACCAGAACCAGGAGCGCATTGCGCAGCTCGAAGTGGACTTGGACGGCAGCGACCCGTGGGAGGTCAAGCTCATTGAATTCGGGGCGGATGGCAAGCTGACTTCGACTTACGACTCGATTGCCGATGTGCCGGAGGCCTATCAATTCTATCTGGACACTGCGGTTCCGGCGGTCTGACTGGCGGGCGGCCCAAACCGGACCGCGTCAGGCTTATGAAACAGGCTGTTGCGCTGCAAAGGCGGCGCAGCGGCACCCGCGCCGAGGAGGGGTATTCTGCCTGCCTTGCAGGAGTGGTTCCTGGCTTCGGCGGCTGGCAATACGGGCCGGAAAAAACAACGGGCGCTCAACCAGAATTGGGAGCGCCCGTCTCAGCATGCCATCTTGGGCAGCCTGAATGATGGTGGGTGATAAGAGATTTGAACTCCTGACATCTTCGATGTGAACGAAGCGCTCTACCACTGAGCTAATCACCCGTGAGGCAGGCTTTTAACGGCCTGCTGCGGCCTCCGCAAGAGGGTCCGCCGAAGATTCTTTGTCTTCTCCCGCATTTTCTTTCCCGGCTTCTGCGGTGGCTTCAGGCTGGCGCAGCTTGCAGACAAAAACCTTGCCGTTGCTGCGTTCCTGGCTGCGGTTGATGCGCAGTTTTCCGAAAGGTTTGAGGTTCAGCTCGCGGCCTTCCGCGACCGCTTCGCCCAGCAGTGCCAATACCGCCTCGACCACCGGTTTGGCATCGCGTTTCTTGATGCCGGAACGTTCAACCGCCTGTTCCACCAGCTCTTTCTTGCCAAGTTCCGGAGCGGAAACCACCGGCGTGGCAGTTTCGACAACAACCGGTTCTGGAGCGGCAGCCGGCTTGGCGGCGGGTTTGACCTCCGGCAGCTCGGGCAGCGGTGCCTTTGCTGTGCGCGGCTTGGAGGCCGCGGGTTTCCCAGCGGCTGCGGTCAGCGTTCCGCTCTTGCGGGAGGTTGATTTGCGCGTGCTGGTTTTGCGCGCGGATGTGCTGGTTTTGCTTGATGCTCGTGCCATGTCTTGCCCCACTTGCCCTTTATTGTCCTGCTCCGGCAGAAACGGAAGACAGCTCCTTGCAAGAGCCGCATCCGTCCGGGCAGGCTTGTCCTGTGGTTTCAGCTTAACACATTTCTGCCTGTTCCGTGAACCGGTTAGCAGGCGGGCAGGGCGTCGCGGCGGATCATCGTGCGCAACGTGAAGCTCGAGCGGGTGTTGCGGATGCCCGGCACCCGCATCAGCCGGTCCTCCAGAAACCGGTCGAAATCCGGCAGATCCTCGGCCACGACCCGCAATAGGATATCCCGTGTGCCGGTCATCAGATAGCATTCCATCACCTGGTCGAACTGCCGCACTGCGCTTTCAAAAGCGCTGAGCGCTTCGGTGGATTGCCGGTCCAGCTCAACCGCAACAAAGATGGTGACCGGCAGCCCCAGCTTGGCCTGGTCGACCCGGGCCGAGTAGCCGCAGATGACGCCGCTTTCCTCGAGGTTGGCAACCCGGCGCGCGCAGGGGGTCGGTGACAGGCCGACCATCTCCGACAGTTCCGAGATTTTCAGCCGGCCGTTGCGCTGGAGCGCGGCCACGATCTTGCGGTCGATGGAATCCATGGAGTTTTCCCCTGCGGTTTCGGAGTTCCGTAGAGGATATCGCTAAATCCTGTTTGAATGGCAAAGTTTTTTGGTGAAAACCGGCGCGGGCGCACTCTTATCATTGGAGCAAGTTGAGGAGGAGCGGACAGATGACAGTGACAGCCGTTGCATCAAGCACCCATGAAGAGATCTATCGCGTCGAGGAGGCCTCGGCCGGGCTCCTGGGCTTTATTGCAATTCATTCGACGCACCTGGGCCCGGCGGCCGGGGGCCTGCGGATGCGCCCCTATGCCAGCGAGGCGGAGGCGCTGACCGATGTCGAGCGGCTGAGCGAAGGCATGACCTACAAGAACGCCGCAGCGGGCCTGCCGCTGGGCGGCGGCAAGGCGGTGATCATCGGGGATCCCGCCACGCAGAAGACACCGGAACTGCTGCGCGCCTTTGCCCGGGCGATCCAGTCGCTGGACGGCCGCTATATCACGGCCGAGGATATGGGGATGAGCCCTGCGGACATGGGTGTTATGGCGGAGGAAACCGCTTTCGTTGCCGGGCTGGCGGATGGCGATTTTGCCAGCGGCGACCCCTCGCCGATTACCGCACGCGGCATTTTCAACGCAATCCGCACGGCCCGCGTCCATAAACACGGCAGTTCTGTGCTGGCTGGGGTGACAGTGGCGGTGCAAGGGCTTGGCCATGTCGGCTGGCATCTCTGCCGGTTTTTGCATGAGGCCGGCGCAGGGGTGGTGGTGACGGACATCGACCCGGACCGGGTGGAGAAGGCGGTTGCGGAATTCGGCGCCAGGGCGGTGCCTCTGGAGCAGATCTATGCGGTCGAAGCCGATGTGTTTGCGCCCTGCGCGGTTGGCGGCATCCTGAATGAGGTAACGATTCCGCAGCTGAAGGCGGATATCGTTGCTGGCGGTGCCAACAACCAGCTGGCCACGGCTGCAGATGGCGAAGCGCTGCACCGGCGCGGTATTCTTTACGCACCGGATTTTGTTGCCAATGGCGGCGGTATCATCAATGTGGCCACGGAAATTCTGCGGATCTCGGACCCTCAGGGGTTTGTTGCGGAAAAGCTGGAGGCGCTGGATGCCACAATGGCGGCAATCCTGAACCAGGCCAAGGCAGAGAACGCGGCTCCGGATGCGGTTGCCGTGGCCGCGGTGCAAGCCAAGATGGCGCAGCGCGCCGCCTAAGAGCAGCAGGCAGCCGGCGGGCTGTTTTCCGTCTTTCCGACCGGCGGGCCGGGGGCTTTCCCGGCCGTGCCGGAGATGCCGGCATGCCGGGCAGCCAGGGGAGGGCTGCGTTTTCTTTCCGGATTGCGCCGAGCGCGTCCGGAAGCTGCGCCCAAGTGGTATTTCTTCTATTTTCCAGCGTGTTACCCGGGATGCGCAATTTTTTTCAGGGAAAGTTCCGAAAAAGGCAAAACATCGCTTGACGGCTCCGGGGGGTGAGAATATTACAGCCCAACATTCAGCGGCAGCGCTGGATGAGCAGCGGGCGGTTGTAGCTCAGTTGGTTAGAGTACCGGCCTGTCACGCCGGGGGTCGCGGGTTCGAGCCCCGTCAACCGCGCCACTGCTGCGCCTCGTCCTGAGGTTAAACAGGATCCGCCCCGGAGGGGACATGGTCTGGCAACAGGCCGGTGTTAGATGAAAGTGCGGTTGTAGCTCAGTTGGTTAGAGTACCGGCCTGTCACGCCGGGGGTCGCGGGTTCGAGCCCCGTCAACCGCGCCACTTTCATCCACTGCCCTGGTGCTTCAGGGTCCGCCCCGGATGGGGACCATAGCCGAAAGGCCCATGCGCGGTTGTAGCTCAGTTGGTTAGAGTACCGGCCTGTCACGCCGGGGGTCGCGGGTTCGAGCCCCGTCAACCGCGCCACTTTCCCTGATACCGAATTCCAGTTCTTTCAGCCTGTGCGGCCGGTTCCCGCTATGCGGAATTCACCGGCGTGTCCTGGCTGAAGGTGTTGAGCCAGCCCGTGGCATGACGTTCCCAGAGCGATGAAATCAGCATCGCTTTCCAGTCTTCGCTGCCCGCCGGCCTGTAGGCTGCATGGTACGACAGCAGAACGGCCCCTTCAGTGATGAGGCACAGGCGGCTGTTGCTGAGGCGGTACTCTGCCATGACCGGGCCGTCGCGCAGCTGATCGCAATGACCGGCCTTGTCCGAGAAGCCGCTGGGGTAGACGCCAAGAAAGTCCTCCGACAGCATCTGCCCGTCGGCCTCGGGGTCGCCCTGCACCAGCGCCTCCCAAACCCGGGTTTCCAAAGCGAGGATATCGGCCAGCAAAGGGCCGCCGGTTTGAATATTTGTGGTCATGGCGGCAGCCTGCCGCAAAGTGCCTGATGCGGCAAGCCGGTAGGGACCAGGGCTGTCAGAGTGCCGGGGGTGCCGGCTCTGCATCTGTATCGTGGCGCCAGCCGGTGAGGTCTGCGTCGACCCAGGCCTTGAGGCGTTCAAGGTCCGGCTTGGGGTTGGCCTCAAGGTAGCGCAGCAGGACGCGTGTGCCATGCTGGTAGCCGGCGCGGTAGCTTTCCTCGGGGTCGGTCTGGGTGCCTTCAAATCCGGGCGGGCGTTTGAACCTGCTCTGTACCATTTACTGTCTCCAATCATGGGCCGCGGCGGCGGCAATGTCAGGAGCGAGTATTCGGCGGATGGGATAACCAAGTCTTAACCGGAGGCCGGCGGCGGCGTGAAATCAGCGGATATAAGGCGTTTTGCCGCGGGCGCGCCCGCTCGGGCGGAGCCGTTGCGCGCAAATTCCCGGCTGCCGTGCGGCCGCAGGTGCAAACGGGGCTTGTGAGTCCTGCTGTCGCTGAGAGGCTTGCAGGCACCGGGGGGCTCCCGCGCCTTGGCGCAGCATCAAAGATGCAGCGTCAAGCCTTGGGCCTGACGCCGTGCCCAAGGCACGGCGCGCGCCGCGCAAGCGGCGCTTAGCCCAACGGGAAGACGGCCTTTCAAGGCCGGATGACGGGCGGGAGTGCTGCGCAGCACACTAGTGCATCCGTTTGCCAAAATCGTAGAGGTCAAACATCTTTGCCGCGGCGGTCTGGAGTTTCAGCCGGGCGAGGCTCGGCGTCTTTCTGATGTAGTAGTGGATTCGCAGAAATGCGACGTCTGCCAGGGTTGCCTTGGTGTAATTGAAGTTGAGGTTCAGCGCGCTAGGAGTGTCTCCTTCGAATGGAAGCAGGCCGGCTACCAGCAGAAACTGTCTCGAAAGGCAGGCGTCCAAATCCTCAAGTGTTGTGAAAACATAAGACCGTCCTTTGCTGGCCCGGTCTTTCAGCGAAACTGTGCAATTGGTTCCGGAGAACAGCCGGTCGAGCAGATCCTCGGTAGAACCGGGTCTTGCCGTGGCCCGCTTCCCGTTCGAAAAGAAAGCTGCTGCATTCGCCGCGCCTGCTTGCTGTGCCTTTCTCGCCAGGAACTCAGCGTCCCCGGCGAAGACAACCATGTTGGCCATATCTTGCCGTTTCTCAGGGGTCGAATCGATCAAGGCTTCGCTGAAGACATCGTATAGTTCCTCTCCGCCCTTGAAGATCAGGTGGGGAGTTTTTGCTTCAGCAGCCGTGTGGACGTGGAAAGTCAGCCCAGTATCCGGCCATGAAAAGGGTATGGATCCGCATTCAATGCATCCCTGGACGGATTTCAGGAAATCCCGGATCAGGGTTTCGTTGCTCAGCAATGCCGAATAATCGACTGGCTGTTTGCGGGACGCTTTGTATCCGCCAAGGAGACTGCCATCCGGTCCGATGGAGTATTGTTCCTTGCCATATGTGCGCACTCTCTCGGGCGAGAAAATTTCCGCCCGCACATTTGGCAGGCTGCTATTCTCTCCGGCGGCACCGGGCGGAGCAAAGAGAAGCAGTGTCAAGGCCGCAGCAAACACTGTACACGTCTTGAAGAACAATTTCATGTTTGCGTTCCCTGGCCTGGCTAAGGGGGCGGGGCTCTGAGGCTGCCCCGCCCAGTCATGGCGTTACTTTTGGGACAGGGCGTACAGCACGCGGGCCCAGGACCGGATACCCTTGTGGAAGCTCTTCAGGTCGTATTTCTCATTCGGTGAATGGATCGCGTCGTCGTCATTGGCAAAGCCGATCAGCATGGCGTCCATATCCAGGATCGACTTGAAGAATCCGGCAATCGGGATCGAGCCGCCCATGCCGCAGAAAACTGCTTCGCGCGCCCATTCATCCGACAAGGCGCCGCGGGCGGCCTCAAACTCGGGGCGGGTGATGTTCATCACCGCGGCGCGGGAGCCTTCGGAGTCGTTTTTCCAGACCACCTTGGCATCCGCGGGCAGGCGTTCTTCCACGTGTTTGCGGATGTTCCGCCGCAGCGCATCCGGGTCCATATCGCCCACCAGGCGGCAGGTGATCTTGCAGTGCGCTTCCGAGGGGATCACGGTTTTGGAGCCGGCGCCGTTGTAGCCGCCCCAGAGGCCGTTCACCTCCAGCGTCGGGCGGGCCCATTGCTGTTCCAGGGTGGAATAGGCCTTTTCGCCATGCGGCTGGGTGTAGCCGACCGAGTTCAGGTACTCGGCTTCGTCAAAACCGCAGTTCTGCCACTGGCGCAGCTGATCGGCGGGCACTTCGTGGACACCGTCATAAAACCCGTCGACGGCGACGCGGCCGGTCCCGTCGTCGTAGAAGGAGTCAACAATCTTCGACAGCACCCGCAGCGGGTTGAGGCCCGGGCCGCCGTAGTGGCCGGAGTGCAGGTCGATGCGGGGGCCAACGATGGTGAATTCGTCTTTCAGCATGCCGCGCAGCTGCGACGAGATCGACGGCACCCCGCGCGACACCATCGAGGTGTCGCAAATCAGCGCGAGATCGGCTTTCAGCTCTTCAGCGTTGGCCTCCATGAAGGGGATCAGCGAGGGCGAGCCCGATTCCTCTTCGCCCTCAAAGAAGAAGGTGATGCGGCAGGGCAGGGAGCCGTTCACGGCTTTCCAGGCGCGGCAGGCTTCGACAAAGGTCATCAGCTGGCCCTTGTCGTCCGACGATCCGCGGCCGCGGATCACGGTGCCGTTCGGGGTCTCTTCCAGCTGCGGCTCAAACGGCGGCGTGTTCCACAGGTCCAGCGGGTCGACCGGCTGCACGTCGTAATGGCCGTAGAACAGTACATGCGGCGCGTCGCTGTTTTCCTCGCCCACATGGCCCACAACCATCGGGTGGCCGGGTGTCTCACGCTTCTCAGCCTTGATGCCGATGGCGTTGAGGTCCGCAACCAGCCAGTCGGCGGCCTTGCCGCAGTCTTCCTTAAAGGCGGGGTCGGTGGAAATCGACTGGATGCGCAGCAAATCCATCAGCCGTTCGGTTGCGGCGTCCAGCTCTGCGTCGATCCGGTCAAGAACATCATTCAATGCCATTTTGCTCTCCTGCAATTCGGGTGGGCCCGGGCATAGGCCAATTTGAAGCGGACCCTAGCAGCGGCCCGAAGCAGGGGCCAGAGGGGCAGGGGGTGCCTGTCCCTTGTATTTGCGGGGTCATGAGTTTCCGATCTTGCGCATTTGTGACCGGAGTGCGCGGCAAATAGGACGCAAACGGGGTTTGACTTGGCGCAGGCGTTCTTGCCGGGGCATTGTTTAAGTTCTATTTGACCTGCATCAATGTTGCGCACCTTTGCCGGGGCGTATGCAGTTGATCGAAAGGGGCGCCTGCGGTAGTCATTCTGGAACGTGAATGTGGCCGCATCGCCAGAAGGCCGTGCCCTTTACACAGCCCGCGTGCCCTGGGGGGACGCTTGAAGCCATGGAGATGCCGGTGGACTATACCGCGAAACTGGACGCAGCGATTGCCAGCCTGCACGACGAAGGCCGTTACCGGACCTTCATCGATATCGAGCGCAAGAAGGGCCACTTCCCGCATGCGGTCTGGACCCGTCCGGACGGCAGCCAGCAGGATATCACCGTGTGGTGCGGCAATGACTATCTGGGCATGGGCCAGAACCCGGTTGTGCTGGATGCGATGCATGACGCCATCGACGCGACCGGCGCTGGCTCGGGCGGCACCCGCAACATCTCGGGCACCACGGTTTACCACAAGCAGCTGGAGGCTGAGCTGGCCGACCTGCACGGCAAGGAAGCCTCGCTGCTGTTCACCTCGGCCTATATTGCCAATGACGCGACGCTGAGCACGCTGCCCAAGCTGTTCCCGGGGCTGATCATCTATTCCGACGCGCTGAACCATGCCTCGATGATCGAAGGCGTGCGCCGCAACGGCGGTGCCAAGCGTATCTTCCGCCACAATGACGTGGCGCATCTGCGCGAGCTCCTGGAAGCCGACGATCCGAAGGCGCCCAAACTGATTGCCTTTGAATCGGTTTACTCCATGGACGGCGATTTCGGCCCGATCGAAGCGATTTGCGACCTGGCGGACGAATTCGGCGCGCTGACCTATATCGACGAAGTGCACGCGGTCGGCATGTACGGCCCCCGCGGCGGCGGCGTGACCGAGCGTGACCGTCTGGCGCACCGCATCGACATCATCAACGGCACTCTCGCCAAGGCCTATGGCGTGATGGGCGGCTATATCGCGGCCTCGGCCAAGATGTGCGACGCGATCCGCTCCTATGCGCCGGGCTTCATCTTCACCACCTCGCTGGCACCGTCGGTAGCTGCAGGGGCGGCGGCCTCGGTTGCCTATCTGAAAGGTGCGCAGGATCTGCGCGACAAGCATCAGGACCAGGCCAAGGTGCTGAAGCTGCGCCTGAAGGGCCTGGGCCTGCCGATCATCGACCACGGCAGCCACATTGTGCCGGTGATTGTCGGCAACCCGGTCCACACCAAGGTGCTGTCCGACCACCTGCTGGAAGACTACGGCATCTATGTGCAGCCGATCAATTTCCCGACCGTGCCGCGCGGCACCGAGCGGCTGCGTTTCACGCCGTCACCGGTGCATGGCCCCAAGGAAATCGACGCGCTGGTCCACGCGATGGACGCATTGTGGTCGCATTGTGCGCTGAATCGTGCCGAACTTGCCGGGTAACATACTGATCAGTGTAAATTTACTCTGAGTGTGTTACGCTGTTGTCAATCAATGAGTGGATTTGAGTCGCATATGTGATTCTTTCACCACTCTGAACAGATTGCGGCAGGCAAAAAATGGGACGGCAGGCATGATCGGGCGGTTTACCCGCAAGCATGAAGAGCGTGGCGAAACCGTTGAACCCAAAGGGTTTGACGATTTCGAACTCAAGCTCGGCGACGTGATGCGCGGCGAGCGGGCGACGATGGGCAAATCGCTGCTCGACGTTCAGCGCGAGCTGCGGATCAAGGCCTCTTACATTGCTGCCATCGAAAACTCGGACCCGTCCGCTTTTGACACACCCGGCTTCATTGCCGGGTATGTGCGTTCTTACGCCCGCTACCTGAACATGGATCCGGAACAGGCGTTCCAGGATTTCTGCACCGAAAGCGGGTTCACCGTGGCCCATGGCATGTCGGCCGAGGCCTCAAGCCGCAGCAAGCCCGGCAGCGCGCCGGTAACGGCCGCGACGGGCCTGGGCGGTGATGCCTTCGCCTCGCCCAACACCCCCTTTATTCCGGCGCCGGCGGGTCTCCTCAGCCAGATCGAACTGCGCGCAGTCGGCTCGCTGATGGTTCTGGCGGCGCTGATCGGCGGTATCGGTTATGGCGGCTGGTCGGTGCTGAAGGAAATCCAGCAGGTGCAGTTTGCGCCCGTCGACCAGACCCCGGCGGTTCTGGCTGATCTCGACCCGCTGAACAGCGCGGTTCTGGAAGTTGCAGAAGGCGCAGCAGATCCGGCGGCTGAGGCGCTGGATCGGCTGTACCGGCCGCAGGCGCTGGATGTGCCGGTGCTGGTGGCGCGCGATGCGCCGATTTCCACCTTGGATCCGTCAGAGCTGGGCAATTTTGCAGTGCCTGAACTGCCAAGTGTTCTGCTGGCCGACGCAAGCCTTTCGTACGAGGAAGACGCGCTGCAGCAGGTGCCGCAGGTGGTTGCGGAAGTTAAGCCGGGCGTTGAAATGGTGGCGGTGCGCCCCTCCTGGGTGCAGGTCACCGCAGCCGACGGCAGCGTGATCCTGGAAACCATCATGGATGCAGGCCAGCGTTTCGAAGTGCCGCTGACCGAGGATGCGCCGCGGCTGCGCACCGGCGAAAGCAGTGCCATCTACTTTGCTGTGAACGGCGAGCATTTCGGCCCGGTGGGCGAGCGCGGCCAAGTGTCCAAGAATATCGACCTGTCGATGGACGCGATCACCGGCCGGTTTGAACTGGCGGATCTGTCCGATGGCCGCAACGAGGCGCTGGCGACCCTGGTGGCCGAACTGCAGGCGCAGCAGCCTGCCGAATAACACCCTGTGAAACCGGGCAAAGCGGCCGGCTGCCATTGCAGCGGGGCCTGCCAGCGCGTATCTAGCTGCTAACAGGATCCAGCCGGGACACCCGCTTCATGTCGATGAACCACATCCGCCCCTGGCGCCATATCGAGCGCCGCAAAAGCCGCCAGATCCATGTGGGCAATGTCGCCATTGGCGGCGATGCCCCGATTGCGGTGCAGACCATGACCAATACGCTGACCACCGATGTGGCGGCAACTGTGGCCCAGGTTCAAGCCGCGGCAGAGGCGGGGGCCGACCTGGTTCGGATCTCGGTGCCGGATGAGGCCTCGTCGAAAGCGCTGAAGGAGATCGTGCGCGAAAGCCCGGTGCCGATCGTCGCCGACATTCATTTCCACTACAAACGCGGGATTGAGGCGGCTGAAGCAGGGGCGGCCTGTCTGCGCATCAACCCCGGCAACATCGGCGATGAAAAACGCGTGGCCGAAGTGATCAGGGCGGCCCGCGACCACAATTGCTCGATCCGCATCGGCGTCAATGCAGGCTCGCTGGAAAAGCATCTCTTGGACAAATACGGCGAGCCCTGCCCGGAGGCGATGGTGGAATCGGGCCTCGACCACATCCGTATCCTGCAGGACCACGACTTCCACGAGTTCAAGATTTCGGTAAAGGCGTCTGACGTCTTCATGTCCGCTGCTGCCTACCAGCAGCTGGCAGAAGCCACTGACGCGCCGATCCATTTGGGGATCACCGAGGCGGGCGGCTTTGTCTCCGGCACCATCAAATCGGCGATCGGGCTGGGACAGCTGCTGTGGATGGGCATCGGCGATACCCTGCGCGTCAGCCTCTCAGCCGACCCGGTGGAAGAGGTGAAGGTGGGCTTTGAAATCCTCAAATCCCTCGGCCTGCGCCACCGCGGTGTCAACATCATCTCCTGCCCCAGCTGCGCGCGGCAGGGCTTTGACGTGATCAGGACGGTGGAAACCCTGGAGAAGCGTCTGGAGCACGTGAAAACACCGATGAGCCTCTCGATTATCGGCTGCGTTGTGAACGGCCCGGGCGAGGCGCTGATGACCGATGTCGGTTTCACCGGCGGCGGTGCGGGCTCCGGCATGGTCTATCTGGCCGGCAAGGCCAGCCACAAGATGTCCAACGAGCAGATGGTCGACCACATCGTCGAAGAGGTGGAAAAGAAGGCCGCCCAGATCGAGGCGGCCCAGGACGCGGCGGAGTAGGGAGCCGCAAGCTCCCTGCAGCTTCTTTCTGGTCTAAAATACCCCGGGGTCCGGGGCAGCGCCCCGGCTCCACTGGTTCAATCCAGCCTGTCAGCTGCGCTGGTCGCGGATCTCGGCAACCATGATCTCCATCTGATCGGCGGGCAGGTAGCCGCGCAGCAACTCGTTGCCCAGCACAAAGGTCGGCGTGCCGGAGATTGCCATCCGCTGGGCCAGGGCCCGGGTCTGGCGCAGCTCGGCAGTAACTTCTTCGCTGTCCATCCTGGCAAAGATCGCTTCGGCATCCAGGCCCAGCCCATCGGCCAGACGGCGCAGGGCGACGTCATTCGGCTCAGCCCCGAAGTCGATCAGCGCGTCATGCACCTGCTTGTAGGCGTCGTCCCCGGCAACATGCTTGGCCGCCACCGCAAAGCGCGAAGACAGCACCGAAGCCTCGCCCAGGATCGGGAATTCCTTGATCACCAGGCGGATGTTGCCGTCGCTTTCCAACAGCTTGGCCACTTCCGGCGCGGCCCGGCGGCAATAGCCGCAGCGGTAGTCCATGAATTCGACCAGGGTGATGTCGCCATCCGGATTGCCGCCCACCCAGGAATAGCCGTCGTTCTGCAGCTCTTCCAGATTGTCGGCAACCAGCACATCGTCCCGCGCTGCCTCGGCCTGCTGCTGGCGCTGTTCCAGCAGATCCACCGCTTCCAGGATCAGCTCCGGGTTGGCGAGGATGTATTCGCGCACCTCCTTGCCAAAGGCCTCGCGCTCGGCATCGGTCATGCTGCTGATGTCAAAGGCCTGCGCCGGAGCGCTCAGCAGCGCGAGGGCAGTGGCCGCGGCAGCGGCTGCGCGGGTGAAAGGCTTCATTTTCGTCTTTTCCTTTTCTCAGCTTGTTCATAGGCCGTCAGCACGTCCTGCGCGCGGCGCGCAGCAGGAGAGCCCGCGGGCAGCAGGGCAACGGCCCGTTTGGCATGAATTCCGGCGTCATTCAGACGCCCTTGCAGGGCATAGCGTTCGGCCGTGACCAGCGAGGCCAGCCCGCGCTGTCCGGTTTTGGCATAGGCCAGCGACATGTCGCGCAGCAGAACCGTGTTGCGGAAATCGATGGCGCGGGCCTTTTCCATAGTCTTGAGCGCTGCCTTTGGCTGGCCCGCAGCGAGCTGCGCCCGGCCGTAGCCCGTCAGGATCAGCGGATCGCGGGGGGCCAGGCTGACCGCCTTGCCATAGGCTGCCAGGGCAGCGCTCCACTGGCGGTTCTCGATCAGGATCTGCCCCTTCATCTCGTGATAAAAGGGATCGGAGGGGCGGATGGCCAGTGCGCCGTTCATCGCCCGCAGCGCCTTCTTCAGGTTTCTCTGGCGGTGGTAGGCGGCGGCCTCCCGCATCAGACGCACATCTTTGTATTGTTCTTCACGCACCCGCCGCAGGGTCCATTTCGGCGCCCGGGTAAAGGCAGAGAGCTTGCCGCGCACCCGGGCAAACCAGTATTGCGCCTCGCTGTTGGGCTGCCCCCTGTCGCCGTGCGCTGCCAGATAGGCCTGGGCGGCGCGGATGCGGTCGCGGCTGAGCGGATGGGAGCGGGAATAAGGGTCCTGGCTGGATGTGCTCAGCACTTCCTGGCCGGCAAAGGCGCGGTGCAGATCGACCAGGCCTTGCGGGCTGATGCCGGCGCGGTTCAGGTAATCCGCGGCTGAGCGGTCGGCAGAGCTTTCCTCGGCGCGGGTATGGGCCAGGAAGCCGCGCAGGGCGGAGTTCTGCGTGCCGATGGCGATACCGCCAGCTGCCTCGCTGCCGCCCGCCGCCGCAGCCAGCACCGCCAGCGCCACGCCAAGTCCCGCAGCACTGTTGGCTGACCTCAGGTTTTGCATCCGCCGGGCCAGGTGGCCGTTGGTGATATGGGCGGATTCATGGGCGATCACCGCCTGCAGCATCTCGGGGCTGGTGACCTTCAGGATCAGCCCGTAATGGACGAAAATTGTTCGGGAATCGACAACAAACGCGTTGAAGGACGAATCGTTCACCAGCAGGATCCGGACCCGGTTTGCGTTGAGGCCCGCGGCCCGCAGAACAGGTGCTGCCAGTTTGTTCAGCCCGTGTTCGATATCCGCATCGCGCAGCAGAGAGATCGACGCCGACTGCGCTGCGCCGGCCGCAAATGTGAACAGCGCGCAAAGCAAAAGAGCCGGGATTGACGCCAGCCGGAAGAAACGGTCAAAACTCATGCGCGCACCATGGGAGATCAGCATGCGAAACTCAACCCGGTCAGAGGTCGATCCCTTCATTGTGATGGATGTGATGGAGGCTGCCCGCAAGGCCGAAGAAGCCGGACGCCACGTCATCCACATGGAGGTAGGGCAGCCCTCGACCGGAGCGCCTTCGGGGGCGCTGAAGGCGCTGGCGTCATCGCTGGAGGGCAATGCGCTGGGGTATACGGTGGCCCTGGGTTTGCCCGCCCTGCGCAAGCGCATCGCGCAGATGTATGGCGAATGGTACAACGTCGATCTAAACCCGGAGCGGGTAATTGTGACGCCAGGTTCTTCGGGCGCCTTCCTGCTGAGCTTCACGGCGCTGTTTGACAGCGGCGACCGGGTTGGGATCGGGGCGCCGGGCTATCCCTCTTACCGGCAGATCCTGAAGGCGCTGGGGCTGACGCCCGTTGATATCCAGACTGCCCCGGAAAACCGGCTGCAGCCGGTGGCGGCGGATCTGAAGGGGCAGGACCTGGCAGGTTTGATGGTGGCCTCGCCTGCCAACCCCACCGGCACCATGCTGGATCATGCGGCGATGGGCGCGCTGATCGACGCGGCACGGGGCGAGGGCGCCAGCTTTATCTCCGACGAGATCTATCACGGGCTGGAGTACGAGGCGAAGGCGGTCACCGCGCTGGAGCTGACGGATGAGTGCTACGTCATCAACTCATTCTCCAAGTTCTTCTCGATGACCGGCTGGCGGGTCGGCTGGATGGTGGTGCCGGAGGATCACGTGCGGGTGGTGGAGCGTATCGCCCAGAACATGTTCATCTGCGCGCCGCACGCGAGCCAGGTTGCGGCGCTGGCGGCGATGGACTGCGAGGACGAGCTGCGGGAGAATCTGGCTGTTTACGCAAAAAACCGCCAGTTGATGCTGGATGGCCTGCCGAAAGCCGGGTTCAGCAGGATCGCGCCGCCGGACGGGGCGTTTTACGTCTATGCCGATGTCTCGGACCTGACCGCAGACAGCCGCAGCTTTGCCGCGGAAATCCTTGAAAAGGCTGGGGTCGCGGTGACCCCTGGGCTGGACTTCGATCCCGTCCGCGGCGCCACCACGCTGCGGTTCTCCTATGCGCGTTCCACTGCCGATATCGAGGAAGGCCTGGCGCGGCTGGAGCGGTTCATGGCAGAGCGCGGCTGAGCGCAGAAGGCGGATTTTCAATGCCGCGCAAATTGCATAGTCTGCCCGCCAAAAGACCAAGAGGCGTGGCATGGGCAGACTGTTCAAATTTACCGCATTGATCTGGATGCTGGCCGCGGGCGCCTGGGCTCAGGGGTTCAGCGGCCTTGCCCGCATCGACGAGGAAACCAGCCGGGTCACTGATGCCGGGCAGGGGGCGGAAGTCACGCTTGGCCTCAGCCAAGGTGTGCCGTTCCGGCTGTTCACCCTGGACGGACCGCCGCGTCTGGTGCTGGACTTTCAGGAAGTGGATTGGACCGGGCTGACGCCGGAGGCGCTGTTGCAGGGCGGTCAGGTTTCCGCCGCGCAGTTCGGCACCTATGTGCCAGGCTGGTCGCGGCTGGTTCTGGAACTGACTGCACCGATGCAGGTGTCCCAGGCCGCGATGACGGTGGATCAGGTGACTGCTGCGGCCCGTCTGTCGGTTTTGCTGGAGCCGGCCAGCGACGAGGAATTTGCCGCCAAGGCCGGGGCTCCGAAGGATCCGCGCTGGGACTTGCCCGCTCCGGAAGCCGTGCAGGGCCGCGGGGAGCGGGACGAGAACGCGCCTTTGCTGGTAATGCTGGACCCGGGCCATGGCGGCATTGATCCGGGTGCTGAGCGGGACCACCACAGCGGCCATGTGGTCGAGAAACACCTGATGCTGCAGTTTGCGAGGGAGCTGGGCGAGGTGCTGATCCGCTCGGGCCAGTTCACCGTGCAGATGACCCGGGATGACGACTACTTCGTTTCGCTGGAGCGCCGCATTGCGCTGGCGCATCAGGCAGGGGCGGATGTGTTCATTTCGCTGCACGCGGATACGATCTCCGAGGGCCGGGCGCATGGCTCGACCGTGTATACGCTTTCCAAGGAAGCTTCGGATGTCGCCTCCGAGAAGCTGGCAGAGCGGCATCTGCGCGGGGATCTGCTGTCGGGCACCGACCTTAGCGAAGCGGATGACCGGGTGACCGGCGTGATGCTGGATCTGGCGCGGCAGGAAACCCAGCCGCGGACCGATGCGCTGGCGGCGGCCTTGATTGACGGGCTGCGCAAACAGGGCGGGCCGGTCAACAACCGGCCGCTGAGGTCTGCCGGGTTCTCGGTGCTGAAGTCCGCGGATATCCCTTCGGTTCTGGTGGAGATCGGCTTTCTGTCCAGCAAGCGGGATCTTGAGAATCTGGTCGACCCGGAATGGCGTGCCAAGGCGGCGCGCGGGATTCTGAACGGGCTGATTGCCTGGCGTATCGAAGATGACGCGCGCCGGGCACTGGTGCGGCAGTAGGGGGCGGCTATGAAACTGATCTGGATGTCCGATCTGCATTTCGAAGCAGAGGGGCTGGTGCTGGGCCATGACCCCCGGAAGCGGCTGCAGGCCGCGGTGGATTTTGTCGCCGAGCACCATGCTGAGGCTGCCGCCTGCCTGATTACCGGTGACCTTGTGGAAACCGGAACCGTTAATAATTACAACGCGTTGCAAGAGTTTCTTAACGAATTGCCAATGCCGGTGCTGCCGCTGACGGGAAATCATGACGACCGCACCGCTTTGCGTGAGGTTCTGCCGTTGCCGGAGGGGGCTATGGCGGGCTTTGTTCAGTACCGGGCGGACTTTGGGGATCTCGCCGTGCTTTGTCTGGACACGCTGGTTCCGGGAGAGGGTGCGGGGGTTCTGTGCCCGGATCGCATGGGCTGGCTGCAAGCGGAGCTGGAAGCTCTGGGCGGGCGGCCCGCAATTGCGGCGATGCATCACCCGCCTATGAAGCTGGGGCTGCCGATGCTGGACCCCGACAACCTGCAGAACGGTGAAGACCTGCTGGAACTGCTGGCGGGTTATCCCAATGTGCTGCATCTTCTGGCGGGCCATGTGCACCGGCCTTGCTCCGGCACAGTGCGCGGCATTCCCTTTACCACTGCAAAATCCGTGCTGTACCAGGCACCGCCGCCAAGGCCTGCATGGGACTGGGACAGCTTCCAGCCCGCCGCCGAGGCGCCTGCACTGACAGTTCTGGAATACGGCAGAAACGGGCTGACCCTGCAGCAATGCCAGTTTTGTGACTATGCACGCGGCGGTCCCGCTGCGTAAGACCCGGCAAGCAGCGGGGAAATGTGCTAGGATTCTCCCGTCCCGCCCGGCATATATTCGCTGTTTCCTGTTTTGACCCCGGGGGCCGCCGCACCTATATAGGCGGCACCTCGCGAGAAAGGCCAAACCCGTGCTCAGGTTCATACTCTCCTTCTTCGGTTCCATCTTCAGCACCATCACCCTTGGGGTGGCAATGGTGGCGCTGACCGTGGGAGCGGTGTTCTGGATCTACGGGCGCGATCTTCCGAGCCATGAATCGCTGGCGCAGTACCAGCCGCCAACGATCAGCCGGATCTATTCGGGCGAGGGGCATCTGATTGACGAGTTCGCCAAGGAACGCCGGTTGTTCACCCCATCGGCTGAGATCCCGGATCTGGTGAAACAGGCGTTTATCTCGGCTGAGGACAAGAACTTTTACCTGCACAAGGGCTATGACGCCCGCGGTATTGCCGCAGCAGCGATCGAGGCTGTGCAATCGCGCGGCAAGAACGTGCGCGGCGCTTCGACCATCACCCAGCAGGTGATGAAGAACTTCCTTCTGTCCGGCGACCGCCGGGCCGAGCGCAAGATCAAGGAGATCATCCTCGCCACAAGGCTGGAGGAGACGCTCGACAAGGAACGGATCCTGGAGCTGTATCTCAATGAGATCTTCCTGGGCCAGAACTCCTATGGGGTGACCGCGGCTGCCCAGACCTATTTCAACAAGACCCTGGGCGAGCTGGCGCCGCATGAGGCGGCAACCCTGGCTGCGATGCCCAAGGCGCCGTCGGATTACCACCCGGTGCGCCGCAAGGAGCGCCTGCTGGCGCGCCGCAATTATGTGCTGCGGGAGATGCGCGAGAACGGGTATATCTCGGATGATGTCTATGAGGTCGAGGTGGCCCAGCCGCTGCGCTCGGTGCAGAACGGCGACTTCGAGGGTTTCCGCACCGCGCTGCCGCCGCGGGACTACTTCACGGATGAAATCCGCCGCCAGCTGACCCAGGACTTCGGCGAGGGCGAGTTCTTTACCGGCGGCTTTACCGTGCGCGCGACCATTGACCACGAGATGCAGGCCGAGGCGGCGCTGGCGATGCGCACCGGCTTGCAGAAGTACGACCGCTCCCGCGGCATCTGGCGCGGCACAGGTGTGGCGCTGGAGGAAGCGCAGCTGGCGGATGAAGCCACGTGGCGCGAGGCGCTGGCAGCTGCCGAGGTGTCGCGCGACATCGATCTGGGCGGCAAGTGGTATCCGGCCGTTGCGCTGGAGGTTGGCGACCAGTCCCTGACCGTGGGTGTCGAAGGCAGTGAAGGCACCGGGACTGTGCCGCGCTCGGACATCAAGTGGATGAAGGGCAGCTTCAGGGACAACATCAGCCGAGGCGACGTGGTGCTGGTGCGGGCCGAAGAGAAGAATGGCGAATTCAGCCACTGGTCGCTGCGGCAGGTGCCGGAAGTGCAGGGCGGCTTTGTCGCGATGGATGTGAACTCGGGCCGGGTCTTGGCGATGCAGGGCGGCTTCTCCTACCAGCATTCGGTGTTCAACCGCGCGACACAGGCGCTGCGGCAGCCGGGCTCCAGCTTCAAGCCGTTTGTTTATGCGGCGGCGCTGGACAGCGGCTACAGCCCGGCGACCATCGTGGTCGACGCGCCGATCGAGATCAACACGCCCCAGGGCCTGTGGCGGCCGAAGAACTCGACCAACAAGTTCTATGGCCCGACACCTTTGCGCACCGGTATCGAAATGAGCCGGAACCTGATGACCATCCGCCTGGCGCAGGAGGTCGGCATGCCGGTGGTTGCAGGCTATGCGGAACGGTTTGGTGTTTATGACAATATGGGCGCCTTCCTGGCCAACTCGCTGGGGGCGGAAGAAACCACGCTGTACAAAATGGTGGCGTCCTACGCGATGTTTGCCAATGGCGGCGAGCGGGTGCAGCCGACACTGGTGGACCGGGTGCAGGACCGGTTCGGGCGCACCATCTACCGCCATGACGACCGCGATTGCGTCGACTGCGCCGACCCGAACCTGATCCCCGGCCAGGCGCCGCGGATTGTCACCGACCGCGAACAGGTGATGGACCCGATCACCGCGTATCAGCTCACGTCGATGATGAAGGGCGTGGTGGACCGCGGCACTGCTTCCAGCGTCATCAACCTGCCGGTTCCGGCGGCGGGTAAAACCGGTACCACCAACGATTCGCGCGATGTCTGGTTCGTGGGCTTTACGTCGAACATCGTGGCGGGCTGCTACATGGGTTTTGACCAGCCGCGGCCGATGGGGCGGGGCGCCTATGGCGGCACCATGTGCGGGCCGGTGTTCCAGCAGTTCATGACCAAGGCGACCGAGAAATTCGGCGGCGGCCCGTTTGACGTGCCGGAAGGCGGCCATTTCATCAAGATCGACCGTTACACCGGCGCCCGGCTGCCCGATGATGCTTCCGGTCCTTATGTGGTGGCAGAGTATTTCCGCGATGGGTTCGAACCGATCTTCGGCCTGACCTACGACGGCGGCTTTGCCATGGGATCGAACCTGCCGCTGATCGAAGAGGTGCAAGAATCGGGACGCAAAGTGGTGACCTCCAGCGGCGGCACTGCAGTGCTGGGGCCCAAAGCAACCTTTGGCACCATCAGCTCGGGCGGGCTTTACTGAGCCAGAAACACCGCCTCATGGCGCGCCATGCATTGGCGCGCCGTGTCGCCATAGGTGCCGGTGCACCAGCGCAGGTCAGGCATGATCCGGAACAATTCCTCGCGCACCGGCGCGCCCAGGGCCGAAACGGCTTGCACCCCAGGATGGAAGCTCTCTGACGGGGCGCCTTCGGCATAGATGATCTCATGCCGGTCGAACAGCAGATGCACATAGGTGACCATGCCGCCGGGCTGCTGGCGGATTGTGGTGCCGTTGACCAGATGCAGGGCTGAGACCAGCACCTCGCTGTCGCCGCACAAGAGAGCGGCGCCTGCGCCGGTATAGAGCATCCGGTGCTGGGGCGAGATCAGCAGGTCGCGTCCGGCACCGAAGAGGCCCGCGGGGATGCGCACCGGTGCCAGGCTGCCCTCGGCCGGGACCGTGGACTGACTGATCCAGCGCACCGGCTGCAGCCCGTTGTCGCGGGTGATCACCAGGTCGCCGGGGCGCAGTGTTTCGATGGCGCGCAGCCCGGCAGTGGTGGCGATCTGAGTGCCTGCGGTGAAGCAGATGATGTTTTCAATGCCGGAGAAGTAGACGGTGCTGCCGTCCAGCAGCGTGGCCGTGCCGGTCTTGCTGCCGCCCGTGTCATCGGTGATGTTCAGTGTGCCGGGATCCAGCTGGCCGTTGAAGTCCAGCGTATCGCCTGTTGTTTCGCCGTCATCACCGCCTGTGATTGTTATGTCGCCGGTGATGAAGGCGTTGTCGGAGGCTATTGTGAAATAGTCGTCGCCATCGCCGCCGGTGGCTGAATCGCTTTCACCGGCGACAATGCTGTCATCACCGGCGCCCCCATCCAATGTGTCCGCGCCGCCGCCGCCGTCCAGAGTGTCATCGCCGCTCTGGCCGTAAATCAGATCGGCACCGTCGCCGCCGGAAATGCTGTCGTTGCCAGCCGCCGGATCTTCGGGCGGCACCGTGAAGGTGATGTCCGAGATCATGTAGTCGGAACCGTCGCTCAGGTCGGTCTGAATATTGGCAGACAAGACCAGCTGATCGAATTCGCCGTATCCGCTGATATCTACCGTGCCGGTGCCGGAGCCGGCGACGTCCTCGGTAAAGTCGCCTTGGGCGACCAGAACACCGTCTTTGTAAATTTCCCAGTGGCCTTCTTCACCGTTTGAAGAAGTGTAGAGGTGCTTGAAAGAGACGCTGGCGCTGGTTGTTGCCTGATCAAAGTCGACAATCAGTTCCTCGGAGATGCCTGAGGCCTTGTCATAGCCTAGCTGCGCGTCGACTCCGCTGTCGGAATCCGAGATCGCGCCCGCGACCCCGTAGGCGTTGTCATAGTAATCAATGTTTGCGGCACTGGTGTTTCCGGATACATCCTTGGCCGTGACGGTGAAGCCGCTGGTGGTATCAGTGACATTGCTGTCATCGATGCTTTGCTGCGAGCTGGTCAGCCCGGCCTCGGTGCTGCTGTCGCCATAGATAGTGTCGTCGCCAGCGCCGCCTTCCAGGCTGTCCGCGCCTTCGCCGCCCAGGATCAGGTCGTTGTCTGCGCCTGCATCCACCGTATCATCGCCAGCGCCGGCCTCCACCGTGTCCTGATTGCCGGAGACGCCGCCGCCGTTGCCGTTGTCGATCTGGTCGCCGTCGCTATCAGTGTAGCTGTTGTCGATCAGCTCGCCTGCTGCGGTGCCCTCTATGGTGCCGTCTTCGGCGGTGTAGGCAGGGGGATTGTCCGCGGTGGCCGAGGTGAGCGTGTCCACTGCCCCCAGGTCGGGCACGAAATAGACGTTGCCATCGGTGGCCAGGTAGTAGACGCCGCTTTCAACTTCGCTGGTATAGGGGCTGCCGCCGTGCCATCCGGTCCAGCTCCAGTTTCCTGTGCCGAGGTTGGTGTCGGTAGTGAACGAGGAATAGGTGGCGGTAATCGTATCGCCATGATCCAGTGAGCCGTCTCCGAGCTGGACAAGATATCCGCTTGGCATCGTTCCGTATTCCCCAAATTCCTTGGCAGCCTCCCGCTGGCAGCCGCACCGGAGTTAAGGAATAGTCAGGCCGCGTTAATTCCGGGTGTTCGCCGAGTGTTCTCGGGAAGGAATGTCCTTGGCATTTGAATCGGATTTTCTGCAGTACCGGGGACGCCGGGGCGGGGCTTGGCGGCTTGCCCGCGGCGCATGGGTGGTTTATCACCCAGGCCTGAGCTTAGAATGCAAGGACACCCCATGCGCGCGGAAACCCAGAACATCGTGTCGGACATCGAAAAATCGCTGGAGCTGCTGGCCCAGCGGATGAACTGGGAGACTGCGGAATTCCGTCTCGAGGAGTTCAACGCGCGGGTCGAGGATCCGAACCTGTGGGATGACCCCGAAGCGGCGCAGAAGCTGATGCGCGAGCGTCAGGCGCTGGTGGATTCCATCAACACTTACAAAGGCATCCAGCAGGACTTGTCCGACAACATCGAACTCATTGAACTGGGCGAGATGGAAGAGGATGAAGACGTCGTCAAGGACGCCGAGGCGGCGCTGGTTGCGCTGAAAGAGAAGGCGGCCGAGAAGGAGCTAGAAGCGCTCTTGGACGGCGAAGCCGATGCCAATGACACCTTCCTGGAGATCAACGCAGGCGCCGGCGGCACCGAGAGCTGCGACTGGGCCTCGATGCTGGCACGCATGTATGTGCGTTGGGCAGAGAAAAAGGGCTATAAAGTCGAACTGCAGTCCGAAAGCGCAGGCGACGAGGCAGGCATCAAATCCGCCGCCTACAAGATCTCGGGCCACAATGCCTATGGCTGGCTGAAGTCCGAAAGCGGCGTGCACCGGCTGGTGCGGATCTCGCCTTATGACTCGGCGGCCAAGCGGCACACATCCTTCAGCTCGGTCTGGGTCTACCCGGTGGTGGACGACAATATCGAGATCGACGTGAACCCGTCCGACATCCGCGTGGACACCTACCGCTCCTCGGGCGCGGGCGGCCAGCACGTGAACACCACCGACTCGGCGGTGCGGATCACCCACATTCCGACCGGCATCGTGGTGACCTCGTCGGAGAAATCGCAGCACCAGAACCGCGACATCGCCATGAAGGCGCTGAAATCGCGCCTCTACCAGCAGGAGCTGGACCGTCGCAACGCCGAGATCAACGCCGCCCACGAGGCCAAGGGCGATGCCGGCTGGGGCAACCAGATCCGCTCCTACGTGCTGCAGCCCTACCAGATGGTGAAGGACCTGCGCACCAGCCACGAGACCTCGGACACCAAGGGTGTGCTGGACGGCGATCTGGACGGGTTCATGGCCGCGACCCTGGCGATGAACGTCTCCGGCAAGAGCCGTGCGGACGCGCAAGGCGAAGAATAAACCCGGCGCCGGCGGGCGCGGGGGATGGCGGATTGAGAGACAGGGCAGCCAGTGAGGCTGCCCTTTTTCTTTGCCGCCATTGGGGGCAGGCTGCGCTGGTAAACATGTATGCTCAAAGCATTTTATAACGGCATCAATAGCGTTAGGCTTAAATGGCATATTTTTGATGCTGCTTTTCATGGGCGAAAGCCTGCGCTGGGGAGGATGGACGGACATGAACACAGAAAAGCCCTTTGGAGTGCCGCCGCTTCAGCCGGTTTCAACCGGGATGCTGTTGGAAGCGCTGCGCCGGGGCTGGGCCGATTTCCGCAGGAAGCCGGTCTACGGGCTGTTCTTCGCCGGTTTCTACGTGCTGGCCGGCTGGGCAATGGCCTGGGTGACGGTCCGGACCGGCACCACCTACTGGCTGGTGCTGGCAGCCATTGGTTTTCCTCTGATCGGTCCCTTTGCGGCTGTGGGGCTTTATGAAGTGTCGCACCGGCTGGAACAGGGCAGGGGTATTGCCGTCGGCCGGATCCTTGGCGTGGTGCTGCAGCAAAGCCGCCGCCAGCTGCCGTCGATCTGCGCCATTATCATCGTGGTGTTCCTGTTCTGGTTTTTCCTGGGCCACATGATTTTTGCGCTGTTCCTCGGCCATGCCACGATGACCAACATATCGAGCTCTGCCGAAGTGTTCCTGTCTGCCAACGGGCTGACCATGCTGGCGGTGGGCACCGCCGTCGGAGCGCTGTTTGCGCTGCTGCTATACATGATCACGGTGATCTCGCTGCCCTTGCTGCTGGACCGGGAGGTGGATTTCGTGACCGCGATGATCACCAGTTTTCAGTACGTGCAGCAGAACTTTGCAGTGATGATCCTGTGGGCCGCATTCATTGCCGCGGTCACCTTTGCCGCTCTGCTGCCCTGGTTCCTCGGCCTGTTTCTGGTGCTGCCGCTGCTGGGGCACGCCACCTGGCACATTTACCGGCTGGCTGCTGCTGAGTAGCGTCAGCGGAACGGCTGATCTGTCTGCAGCAGGCGCCGGTGGAAGGGCAGCAGCGCCTCTTCATCGGCAAAGCCTGCGCTGCGGGCGGCCTCCAGAACCTGTTTGGTGTCGCGGCCCAGATGCTCATACACCATCCGTGTCACGCGCTCGCCGGTCTGGCTTTCGCGGACGGTGCGGGCCACATAGCCGGACCAGAAGTTGTTCTCCAGCGATGCCACCCGCGCCAGGTAGTTGAACGAGTAGGTCATCGCCTTGCGGCGGGCGATGACAAAGGCGACACCATCCTCGTGGCCGCTGATATAGCCGCGGAATTCCCGTACTCCGGGGGTTGCCGACAACCCCTGGCTGCGCATTGCTTCTTTTGCCTCGAACCCCTTGATATAAGTCACACCTGCGTCGCGGAACACATAGACCAGGCCAATGACGAACATTTCCTCGTTGATGAAACTGCGGCGGGTGAAGCGGTAAAACCCGGACGGGAAAAACTCCTCGCTCAGCTGCTGTACGCCGCGGCCCAGGAAATCGGCCAGAAAGGCGCCGTTTACAACCTGGCCGGCCTTCGACAGTTTCTCCACCGGATCCAGCAGAATACGCGCATCGACTTCGAAAAACCGGCAGATGCGGTCCAGGACGTCAGGTCGGGGAAAGCTCTCCCCCGAGAGGTAGCGGTTGAATTGGGTCCGGTTGATCCCCAGCTGGCGGGACAGTTCCGAAACGGACGGGTATTGCCTCGATAATTGACGCAGGTTGGCGCCAAACATGTTTCTCAAATCAGCTGGGGAGCGGCTTTGGCTGTTCATCTTTGCCCCTGGTCGTTCGGCAATTTGCGGCTTTTTTGCGTTTCATACGAGCAGCTTGTGCCAATATCTGACAGCATCGCCTCAGTGGGTGCTGCCGTGTGGCGTCAGCGTTGTCGCTACTTCACGTCAGCAGGCTAGTCAAACTGACACAAAATGCAATAGGCCGGCACGGATTTAGTCATGTTGGCGTCACATCAATTGTTCCAGAATTGCAGAGCGGCAATGCGAGGACTGGTATGATTGGAGTCGTTTTATGGAGTGATGAAACCCTGAACAAAGCTGTTATCTGGTGCGATGATCAGGGCGACCTTGCTTTTTACACAAACAAAGATGCAGAGGCCGGTTTCCAGGAGCTGAATGCGGGGGACTGGGTTGAATTCGATGTAACCGTGAGCGGTAATTTCAGGATCGCAGAGAATCTGGTGGTGCTGATGGAGAAAGGCAGCCCGGATCTGGCCGGGCGGCTGAGCGCAGCGGCCGGCTGTGCCGCCGGAACCTCTTCTGAGGATGCCAGCGGTGGCACGGTGATTCCATTCCCGGTGCGGGAAGCAAGCAAAAGAAACGCCGCAGCGGCGCTACAGGCCGGGCGGCGCTGAGCGCCGGCCACCCAATGGCCGGCGCCGTTTAGGTGTAAATTCGGATCAGGCGCCGCGCAGCAGCGCGGCAACGCCTGTGCGGGCAATCTCGGTCAAACCCAAAGGCCGCATCAGATCGGCAAACGCGTCGATCTTGTCGGGCGCGCCGGTGATCTCGAAAACAAAACTGTTCAGGGTGCTGTCAACCACATTGGCGCGGAAAATATCCGCCAGCCGCAGCGCCTCGACCCGCTTTTCGCCTTCGCCAGCCACTTTCAAAATCGCCAGCTCGCGTTCCACTGCGTCGCCTTCGACGGTCAGGTCATGAACGTCGTGCACCGATACGATCCGTCCCAGCTGCGCCTTGATCTGCTCGATCACCTGCGGAGTGCCGGTTGTGACAATGGTGATACGGCTGAGGTGGCCGGTATGGTCGACCTCGGCCACGGTCAGGCTTTCAATGTTGTAGCCGCGGCCGGAGAACAGGCCGATCACGCGGGCTAGGACACCGGGTTCGTTTTCCACCAGAACCGCAATGGTGTGCCGCTCCTGCACATCCGAAAAGGTCGGGCGCAGGTTGTAGGCGGAGTGGCGGGTGGAGCCTTTTTTGATATGCAGGGCAGACATTCGTGCCTCTCTTTCGTATCTCGCTGCCAAGAAAATTCGAATTTTCTTGGCAAATTTCTTAGAAGAAATTTGCGGCGGGGCCGCGTTACACCAGCACTGCGCCGCCGGCCTGGATGACGCCTTGCGTCTCGGCCTCGCCCAGCAGCATTTCATTATGCGCCTTGCCTGACGGGATCATCGGGAAGCAGTTTTCGTGCTTCTCGACCAGGCAGTCGAAGATCACCGGCCCGTCGTATTCGATCATCTCCATGATCGCATCGTCCAGATCCTTGGGATCGCTGACCATGATGCCCTTGGCGCCGAAAGCTTCGGCGAGCTTTACGAAATCGGGCAGGGCTTCCGACCAGGAGTGGCTGTAGCGCTCGCCGTGCAGCAGTTCCTGCCACTGGCGCACCATGCCCAGGCGCTCGTTGTTGAGGATGAACTGCTTGACCGGCAGGCGGAATTGCACCGCTGTGCCCATTTCCTGCATATTCATCAGCCAGGAGGCTTCGCCCGCCACATTGATCACCAGCGCATCCGGGTGCGCCATCTGCACCCCGATCGAGGCCGGGAAACCATAGCCCATGGTGCCGAGGCCGCCTGAGGTCATCCAGCGGTTCGGATCCTCGAAACCCAGGTATTGCGCAGCCCACATCTGGTGCTGGCCGACCTCGGTGGTGACATAGCGGTCATGGCCCTTGGTCAGCTCTTCCAGGCGCTGCAGCGCGTACTGCGGCTTGATGGTCTTTTCCGAGTTCTTGAAGGACAGGCAGTTGACCGCGCGCCAGTCGTCGATCTGGGCGTGCCACTTGGCCAGCGCCTCGCGGTTCACTTTGCGGCCGCGCGCCTTCCAGACCTTCAGCACGTCTTCCAGAACATGGGCTACGTCGCCAACGATTGGAATGTCGACCCGGATCACCTTGTTGATCGAGGAGGGATCGATGTCGATATGCGCTTTCTTGGAATTCGGGCTGAAGGCATCCAGGCGGCCGGTGATCCGGTCATCAAAACGGGCGCCGATGTTGATCATCAGGTCGCAGCCGTGCATCGCCAGGTTGGCCTCGTAAAGGCCATGCATGCCCAGCATGCCGATCCAGTTCTTGCCCGAGGCCGGATATGCGCCAAGGCCCATCAGGGTCGAGGTGACCGGGATGCCGGTGGCATCGACCAGCTCGCGCAGCAGCTGGCTGGCGGCATTGCCGGAGTTGATCACGCCGCCGCCGGTGTAGAACACGGGGCGCTCGGCGGCCTCGATGGCGGCAACCAGCTCGGTGATCTCCTCCATGTCGCCCTTGACCTGCGGCTGGTAGTGCGAGGCGGCGGGTTTCGGGCCGGTGTACTCGCCGGTGGCAAACTGCACGTCCTTGGGGATGTCGATCAGAACCGGGCCGGGACGGCCGGAGGTGGCGACATGGAAGGCTTCATGCAGGGTGCCCGACAGGCTGTCGGTATCCTTGACCAGCCAGTTGTGCTTGGTGCAGGGGCGGGTGATGCCAACGGTGTCGGCCTCCTGAAAGGCGTCCGAGCCGATCATGAAAGTCGGCACCTGGCCGGTCAGAACCACCAGCGGGATCGAGTCCAGCAGCGCGTCGGTCAGGCCGGTCACCGCGTTGGTGGCACCGGGGCCGGAGGTCACCAGCACAACGCCGGGCTTGCCGGTGGAGCGGGCATAACCCTCGGCGGCGTGAACCGCGCCCTGCTCGTGGCGCACCAGCACGTGGCGGATGTCGTTTTGCAGAAAGATCTCGTCATAGATCGGCAGCACGGCGCCGCCTGGGTATCCGAAGACTACATCCACACCCTGATCCTTCAGGGCTTGGACAACCATCTTTGCGCCGGTCATTTCACGTGTCATCTGCTTTTTGCTCCAATTGGCGGCATCGTCCGTTTCGCATAAAAAAAGCCCCCGATTTTCATTCGGAGGCGCATGGGTTCGATTATGGTCTACCGTTACCGGCCCATGCGCTTGGTTCCTACGATTACGACTAGTGCGTTCACGTCACTGGCTCCTTTTTGCGTTGCAGCGGACATTATGTGGGCTGGACAGGGGCGTCAACAGGGAAAGGTGTCTAAAAAGCCCTGTCCAGAGACATTTTCTTGCTCAAATCCCGGGGTGCGGCGAAATTTCCGCGAAAATGCCCGGTCACAGAGTTGCGAAATCGTTCAAAACCGGCATCCGGCTGTCCTGTTTGTGCCAGATCGGCGGGTTTTCCGCAGGCAAGCTCAACTCAAAAGAGTTTGCAGGGAAGGACATTGAATGGCGCATCTCGCTGACCTGGTGGATTTGGGCCGCTACCCGATCGACAGACCCAGCTCCAGAGCTTACGAGCGGCTCATTGCGGATTTGCAGCGGGAGCTGGAAGCGGATGGCTGCGCGGTGCTGCCCGGGTTTGTCCACGAGGAAGGGGTGGCAAGGCTGGTTGCCGAAGCGAATACTGTCGCAGACAAAGGGCACAAGTCCTTTAGCCGGACCAATGCCTATTTCTCCAAGGACGACAGCACCTTGTCCGAGAGCCACCCGGTTCGGCAGTTCTATGACCGCTCCAACGCCTTCATCCCGGCGGACAATTTCGGGCCCGCCAGCCCGCTGCGCTCGATTTATGAATTTGCGGGCTTCATGCCCTTTATCCGCACCGCTTTGGGAGAGCCCGAGGACCGGTTCTTCCGTTATGACGATCCGCTGGCGGATGTGATCATCAACATGGTTGAGGAGGGGCAGGGCTTCCCCTGGCATTTCGATACCAACAATTACACGGTGACGCTGGCCATTCAGAACGGCGAGGCCGGTGGGGATTTTGAATATGTGCCGATGCTGCGCACGCCCACCGATGAAAACTACGATGGCGTGGCGCGGGTGCTGGCAGGCAATTCCCCGATGGTGCGCAAGCTGGTGCTGCAGCCCGGCGATCTGCAGATCTTCCGCGGCCGCTATTCACTGCACAGGGTGGCGCCGGTCGAGGGGCCGCGCAAACGCTATGTCGGCATCTTCTCCTTTGTCGAAAAGGAGGGCATGTGCGGCGGTGTCGAGCGCACCAAGCAGCTTTACGGCCGGGTGCTGCCGCGCCACTACGAGCGGGAAGGGTTGCGGGCGGACGCGCTCAGGGATTGACGGAATTCCGGGCGCCCTGGGGGAGGGCGCCCGGTCTGCCGGGCACTTGCTTGCGGCAACGCCGAGGATTACTCCGTCAGCGCATTGTGCCCGAAATAGAGAAACTCCTTGTTCATCCCCTGCACCTCTGCCGCCGCCAGGGTGAGCGAGGCGCCATCCAGCATCTTGAAGCTTTTCTGGTCCTGGACCCAGCTGTCTGCAGGCTGCAGGGTCGACAGCGTGTAAGTCGTCGTTTCGGACAGGTAGTGAGTGGGGATCACCACCTTCGGGTTGATCCGTTCAACCAGCGCGTTGGCCTGCTCATAGGACAGGATGTGCTCGGAAGCATCAACCGGCAGGGTCAGCACATCAATGCGGCCGATGGCGTCCCAGAAACCGTCCGCCGGATCCGGCCGGTTGTCGCCCCAGATCAGCGTGCGGATGCCGCCGGTTTCCACCACATAGGTCACCATATCCATGTGTCCGGGGTTGTTGGGCGGGCAGGCATCGACGCCGAATTCGGCCAGCGCGTCGGTCCAGGGATACCAGCCGGGGGCCACGCAGGCGTGTTTGTCGGCATAGCCGGTGATCTTGAGGTCGGCAAATTCAAAGGTGCCCACCATCCGGTCCAGCACCATGGTGGATTGCGGCCGGTCGATAGCGTCGTGGTCGAAATGGGTGTGGGTGGACATGGTGATGTCGACCAGGGTTTCCGGGAACTTCTGCTTGAACCACAGCCCCCAGGCGCCGGAGGGGTCATCGCGCCACGGGTCGAACAGGATTGAGGCACCGCCGGGGGAGGTGATCTTGATTGCGCAGTGGCCGTAGAAATCGATCTTTACCTCGCCATCAGCAAAGGCAGACATGTTCTGCAGGTCGATCACATGGTTGTTGTTGCCGGGCTGCAGCCAGTCGGTGGATTGCGCCTGGGCGCTGGTGGAGCCAAGCAGGCTGGCCGCCGAGCCCACGCCCGCAGCGCCTGCCGCTGCAAAGAAACTGCGCCGCGACAGGCCCGGTGCCAGATCGTCCTTGCGCCCGTCCAGCCGGGCCGGTTTCAGGTTCTTCTTTTGCTCGTCCATTGTTCGCGTCTCCCTGTTTTTGGTTCTGGCCACCCTGCGGGGCAGCGCTGCAAACAGGCTAGGCAGCGAAAGCGCTGAGGGGTGCCCCGGAAGATTATGGGGGGAATATGGGGGTTCTCCCCATAATGGCTGCAAAAACCGCGGTGGCGGGTCCTTGCTGCGGGGGAATTCCCGGCCTTGGCGCGGGGCGCGCTTTCTGGCAGCCTGACCTGCAACGGACCCCGGGAGAACCGGGGCAAATCAGAACTCACCAGAACGGGCAGCGGCATGAGCATCACACGGCGGCATTTTGGATTTGGCCTCGCGGCATTGGGCCTGACGGCGTGCAGCAGCACGGTGCCGGCAAGCGGCAGTTCCGGCTCGCCCGGTCTGCCGGCAGACCTGCGGCCCGCACCGAACGCAGGCTATGACGCATGGGTGGCGGCATTCCGGACCCGCGCTGAGGCAAAGGGCATTTCCTCGGCGACCCTGCGTGCGGCCTTCCGCGGTGCGGGGTATTTGCCGGGGGTCGTCAAGCGCGACCGCAACCAGACTGAATTCAAGCGCACACTTGAGGATTACCTGTCGATTGCGGTGTCTGACGAACGGCTCAGCAAAGGCCGCGCCGCCTTTGCCCGGCATGGCGCAACCCTGCGGGCGCTGGAGCGCACCTATGGCGTTGATGCTGAAATCATCTGTGCGGTCTGGGGGCTGGAGAGTTTCTATGGCGAGCGCCGCGGCAATGTGCCGGTGATCTCGGCCACCTCGACGCTGGCCTACGACGGGCGGCGCGGCGCGTTTTTCGAAAAGCAGCTGCTGGCGGCGCTGCGGATCCTGCAAAACGGCGACATCACCCCTGCACGGATGACCGGCAGCTGGGCGGGGGCCATGGGGCACACCCAGTTCATTCCAACCTCCTACCAGGCCTTTGCGGTGGATTTCACCGGTGACGGGCGGCGTGACATATGGTCCGAGGATCCTTCGGATGCGCTGGCCTCGACCGCCGCCTATCTGCAACGGAACGGCTGGACCCGCGGCGTGAAGTGGGGCGGTGAGGCCGGGGCGCCGGGCACGCCCGGCGGCCGCAGCCTGCAGCCGCAGGAAGGCGGGCCGGTGTTCATTGTCACCGGCAACTTCAATGCCATCAAGCGATACAACAACTCGGATTCCTACGCGATCGGGGTGGGCCATCTAGCCGACCGTATCGCAGGCGGCGGACCGCTGCGTGCCAGCTTCCCGCCGGACAAATACGGGCTGACCAAGGACGACCGCATCCTGCTGCAGAAACGCCTGACCGCCAGGGGCTTTGACACCGGCGGCGCCGACGGGGTGCTGGGACCCAAGAGCCGCGCTGCGATCAGCGCTTTTCAGTCCAGCCGCGGACTGCCTGCAACGGGTGATCCGTCCAAGGCGCTGCTTGACAGCCTGAACTAACGGCTACTCCGCTGAACTCAGCGCAATCAGGTGCTGGCGCAGGTTTTCGCGGCGGCTGAGGCCCAGTTTCTGGCGGATGTTGTTGCGGTGAAAGTCGATGGTGCTGGTCTCGCGGCCCAAAGTGGCGGCGATTTCCTTGGTGGTGCGGCCCATCATGATCAGCTGCATGATCTCGGTCTCGGCCGGTGTCAGCTGCTCCAGCGTTTCCGTCAGCTTGGACGACAGGGCTGAGGTGATGTTCTTGAGGTTGTCCTCGACCATCAGCAGATAGGCGCTCTGCAGCTCCCGGTCCGCGTCCAGATGGCGGAGCTTGGCGATATAGGGCAGCACCATCCCTTTGATCTGCTGCACGATCTGCTGCTCGGTCTCGTGACGCGAGGCCTCGACATTGTCGATCAGCACGCGCAGCGCAGTATTGGCATCCTCCAGCGCTTTGGTGCGGCGTTTGATGGTGTCCTCGCGGGCGCGCACTGTCTCGCGCAGCTCGGCCTGGGCCTGTTTGCGTTGGGCGACTTCCAAGAGCAGCGCCAGATCGCCCTCAACCACCCGGCAGAACTCCTGCAGGCCCTTGCGGAACATCAGCGCGCGCTTGTTGCGCCGGGTGTCGAGCACGCAGATGGTGCCGTAAACCTCGCCGTCCGGCCATTTGATCGGGTAGCCGATATAAAAGGACATGGCGTGCTCCATATCCTCGTTGTCCTGCCAGCGCGGCTCGCACTGGGCGTCCTCAACCACCAGCTCGCCGTCGTTTTCAAAGACGCCGAAGCAATAGAGCTTTTCGTTCAAATGGTACTTGCGGCCCGGGTAGTAGGGGTTGTTTTCGGCAGAGTTCGAGACCTTGACCCGGTGATCCTTGTCCACGGTTGCCATGATCAGCGCGGCCGGCACATCGGTCAGCTCCGCCACCAGATCCACCACCCGCTGCCACTTGGCCTGGGTTTCCGGCGGGATCGGGGGCTTGGCGAAAGTCATGGCGCGTCTCCTTGGCCCGGGAGGCTAGGGCAGGGAGGCCAAACCGCAAAGGAAATTCTGGGTGACGGGATCAGAACCCGGCGCCGGTGCCCTGCAGCACGCCATGCTCCAGCGCATAGCGGGTGAGGCCGGCAGTTGAAGAGATGCCCAGCTTGCGTTTGATGTTCTTGCGGTGGGTCTCGACGGTTCTGACCGAAATATCAAGCGCTTGCGCGACTTCCTTGTTGGACTTGCCCTGCGCCAGCTCCAGCAGGATCGTCTGTTCCCGGCCGGTGAGTGCTTCGCGGGCATCATCCCCTTTTGGCTTCAGGGAGCCTTCTGCGCCGGTGCAAAGGTAGGTCTGGCCTTCCATCACCGCGTCGATCGCCTGTTTGATCTCGTCCGTAGGCACGTCCTTCAGCACATAGCCCATGGCGCCATGGCTGAGGGCGGTCGAGATGTACTCGGGACTGTCATGCATCGACAGGATCAGGATGCGGGTGCCGGGGTGCTGCTCGAGGATGATTTCGGTGGCGCTGAGGCCGCCGAGCTTGGGCATGTTCAAATCCATCAACACTACATCGGGCGCCAGCGCGCCCATGTGATCGACTGCGTCCTGTCCATCGGTCAGCGAGCCGACCACGTCGATATCATCGTAGCTTTCCAGGATCGACTGGATGCCTTCGGCCACCATCGGGTGGTCATCCACGATCAGAACTTTCACCGGATCAGCCATCATTCCCCCAATGCAGCTTTCCTTTGCCGGGCCCGCCCGCCTGCCATCTCCCTATGGCAGCTGAACCGGCGTTCCCTCTTCCCCAGGCGGCAGCAGGTGGCTGAGAGGCAGGCTGGCCTCGATCACCGTGCCGCTTTGGGTGCCACGTGATGACAGAATGCGTAAGGCTCCGTCAAGCTGTTCGATCCGCTCTTGCATGTTCCTGAGGCCGATTCCGGGGCCGGAGCGGGCATCCCGTGGCGGCAATCCGCGGCCGTTGTCGGTGATCCGCATGGTAGCGCCGCGCTTGTGGCCGCGCAGGTCGATGCTGACTTTGGTCGCTTCTGCGTGGCGCTCGATATTGGTCAGGGCCTCCTGGGCGATCCGGTACAGCGCGATCTTGGAATCCTGGTCCAGCCGGTTGCGGAAGACGACGGTCGAGAATTCCGTCTCGATGCCCGTGCGGGCGGCAAAATCATCGGTCAGCGCCTTCAGCGCCGGGCCAAGGCCAAGGTCGTCCAGCACGCCGGGGCGCAGGTCGCGGCTGATGCGGCGGACCTCGGTAATGGCGGTGAGCAGGTTCTCGGTGCCTTTCTCAAGCGGCGCCTGCGCCGCCTCGCTGTCGCCGCGCGTGAGCCGCCGCCGTGTATTGTCCAGCGCATAGCGTACCCCGACCAGCAGCTGGCTGATGCCGTCGTGCAGCTCGCGTGCCACCCGGCCGCGCTCTTCTTCCTGGGCGTCGAACACCCGCTGGGTCAATTCCTTGAGCTTGGCATCGGCCAAGCGCCGCTCGCGGATGTTGAGGAACATGCCGGAGGCAAAGACCAGTATCAGCGACACCAGGGTAATGCCGCCAATGTAGAAGAAGGTGCGCTGCACCCGTGCCTCCACTTCGGCGCGCGAGGCCGCCACCGTGGCCAGCACATCGTCAATGAAAACGCCGGTGCCGATCGCCCACTGCCAGTCCTGCAGCCCCAGCACATAGGCGATCATCTGCGCCTCTTCCCCGGTCGAGGGCTTTTCCCAGGTGAAACTGTGCCAGCCGGCACCGTCACGGGCGAGGCGGATGAACTCGTCCACCACCGGCACCCCGTCGCTGTCCGTCAGCCCCGCCCAGTTGCGGTTGATGTATTCGGTCTGGCGCGGGCTCACCAGGTTGGTGCCGTCGTAGTCATAGACAAAGAAGAACCCGTCCTTGCCGTAGATCATCGCACTGAGGATCTGGGTCACCCGTTCCTTGGCTTTGGCGTCATCGGGTGCGGCCAGGCCATAGATATGGGCAAAGCCGTTGCGCGCCTGGGTCACATAGTTCCGCAGTTCCGCCTTCTTGGCCTCCAGCAGCTGCAGTTCCAGCGCCTGAATCTCGCGCTCGGCCAGAGCGCGCGACTGATAGCCCACCAGCACCGCTATCGCGGTGCCCGCCACGATCAGCGGCAGTGTCATCAGCAGCGAGAGTTTCTGCGCATAGTTGGGGCGCAGAAGAGTATCAAACAGGCGCATGCACGGTGTCCCGGAATTGGTCAGATTCTTGTACCGAATCATGGCGCGGCCGCCCAGAAGAATCGGCGGGGCAGGGCAGAATTGCGCGCGGGGCGGGTGTGGCAGTTAGCCGATTCGCCCCTGATGTGCGCAACATTTGCGGGCAAACCGGAGAAAAACGTCCCGTTCTACGCAGTAGTAGGTATTCACATAAAATTCATCGCCGCTAGGCTGGCCCCACTCGAACCGATCCGCCCGAGGGGCAAATCCCCGGGCATCCGATTTATAATGGGAGGAGTAATTTATGGATCGCCGTTCTTTCTTGAGAACTTCCGCGCTGGGCGGGACCGCAGCAGCAGCCAGCACCCTGGCGGCACCGGCCTATGCCCAGGGCAAACGCACCCTGACCATGGTCACAACCTGGGGCCGCGGCCTGGCAGGCGTGCATGACTCTGCACAGTTCATTGCCGACACCATCACCGCCATGTCCGATGGCGACCTGACCATCGACCTGAAAGCTGCAGGCGAGCTGGTTGGCGCATTCGAAGTGTTCGACGCCGTGACCGCGGGCCAGGCCGACATGTACCATGCCGCTGACTACTACTTTGTCAGCCAGCACCCGGGCTATGCCTATTTCACCGCCGTGCCGTTCGGCATGACCCCGCAGGAACTGGTGAACTGGTATTACCACGGCGAAGGCCATGCGCTGCATGACGAGCTGGGCCAGATCTTCGGCCTGAAGTCCTTCATCGGCGGCAACACCGGCCCGCAGGCCGGCGGCTGGTACAACAAGGAAATCAACGGCCCCGAAGACTTCAACGGCCTGAAGTTCCGGATGCCGGGCCTGGGCGGCAAGGCGCTGGGCAAGCTGGGCGCATCCGTGCAGAACATCCCCGGCTCCGAAGTGTATCAGGCTCTGTCCTCCGGCGCGATTGACGGCACCGAATGGATCGGCCCCTGGGCGGACGAAAAGGCCGGCTTCCAGGAAATCACCAAGACCTACTACACCGCGGGCTTCCACGAGCCGGGCGCGGCGCTGTCGGTTGCCACCAACCGCGACGTCTTCGAAAGCCTGTCGCCGGCGCATCAGAAGATCATCGAAACCGCAGCCGGTGCCGGCCACCAGTGGAGCCTGGCGCAGTTCATGAACAACAACGGTGCAGCGCTGCAGCGTCTGCAGTCCGGCGGCGTGAAGACCCTGGAATTCCCGGACAGCGTCTGGGATGCCTTCGGCTCCGCGACCAAGGAAACCCTGGACGAGTTCATGGGCGACGAGCTGTTCGCGAAGATCCGCAACAGCGTCGAAGCGTCGATGAAAGCTTCCTCGGGCTGGATCACCAAATCCGAAGGCGCCTACCGCGTTCAGCGCGACCGCGTCCTGGGCTAATCTGCCGTACCGGCATTCATCGGATCCTCCGCCGCGGCGCGGGGGATCCACATGCAGTTGCTAGTGACGCGGGACGGCCGGCAGACGCCGCGTGCCAAACCCAGCGCAGCAGCTTCGCAGCAATCTTCCCGGGGGAAACATGCAGGAAGAGAGTGGCATCACCTTCTTTGGCGCAATCTGGGGCGGGCTTGTCTGGCTGATCCAGAACCTCGCAGGCGCCTTCTACAATTTCGGCTACGCCATCACCCATCCGCAGCTCTGGCTTGACTGGTCCGACAAGGCCTCGGTCATGCGCTTTGTCTACTATGGCGGCTCGGTCGAGTTCTTTTTTGTCGTCTTCACCACCTTCCTGGTGCTGACCGGCGTGGGCTTGTACTTCCGCGGCTTCATGTGGGGCATGGTGCGCGGGCTTGAGGGAGTGGCCAATACCGTCGGCCGTTTCTTCGCCTGGGCAGGCCTTCTGATGGTTCTGCAGCAGATCATCATCGTCTTCATGCAGCGCGTTTTTGCCCGGCCTGACATCAGCTTCGGTTTTGGCATTCCGTTCAGCCAGGACATCAGCTGGTTTGCCGAGGAACTGAAGTTTTACAACGCCTTGGTCGTCTGCCTTTGTGTGACTTACACCTTCGTGCAGGGCGGCCATGTGCGCGTTGACCTGATCTATTCCGGTATCAGCTTCCGCGCCAAGAAGGTTGTGGACATGATCGGTTCGCTGCTGTTCATGATGCCCGCGGCGGTGCTCACCTGGATGTACGGCTGGTTTTTCCTGTGGCGGCACCTGATCGTGCCGAAGCCCTCGGCCTCGGACAGCCTGGACCGGCTGGTGATGAAGTCCCGCGCCCTGCGCTGGAACGTCGAGACCATCGGTTTCAGCCCCAACGGCTTCAACGCCTACTTTCTGTTCAAGATCCTGCTGGTCGCCTTTGCCGGCCTCGTGTTCCTGCACGCCATCGCCTTCTTCTACCGCTCGTTCCTCGAGTTCGTCGAAGGCCAGGGCAGTGAAAACAAATACCTCGACAAGGACAGCCTTGGAGAGGGTGAAGAAGCCTACGAAGGCACGCACTAAAGGGACGTCGGAAACATGCTATTTGGACTTGATGGCGTCGAGATCGGCCTGCTCATCGTATTCTTCTGCCTCTTCGGGGGCATCCTTTCCGGCTTCCCGGTGGCCTTTGCCATCGGCGGTGCCGGGATCATCTCCTTCGGGATCATCGCGGCGCTGGACAGTGCCGGCATCCTGATCCACCAGGCGATCGATACCTCGTCGCAGGCCTACCGCGACCTGCTGAATTCGGGCATCAGGCCCGACAAGGTGTCGGTCTTCCGCTACCCGGACTTGCCAAGACTGGCAGAACCTGTGTTCGCGCAGGGCTGGGAAGTGGCGCTGGACCGCAACATCTCCTTCATCGTCAACCGGATGAACGAGCGGGTGCTGGCGGGTGCGTCGATTGAAACCCTGCTGGCGGTGCTGATGTTCGTGCTGATGGGCATCACCCTGGAGCGTTCCAAGATCGCCAACGACCTCTTGACCACCATGGCGCGCGTCTTTGGTCCGCTGCCGGGCGGCCTGGCGGTATCGATTGTGGTTGTGGGCGCCTTCCTGGCGGCCTCCACCGGCATCGTCGGCGCAACCGTGGTGACCATGGGCCTGCTGGCGCTGCCAACCATGCTGCGCAACAACTACTCGCCGGAACTGGCGACCGGTGTGATCGCAGCCTCGGGCACCCTGGGCCAGATCATTCCGCCGTCGATTGTGATCGTTCTTCTGGGCACGCTGGCGGGCGACCTCTATTCCACCGCGCAGGAGACCCGCGCGATGGAGGCAGGCTGCTCCGACGCGCTCACTTATCTGGGCGAGCCAGCGGTGGTTTCGGTCGGCACCCTGTTCCAGGCGGCGCTGCTGCCGGGCATCCTGCTGGCGCTGCTTTATGCGATCTATGCCTTCGGCTATGCGCTGCTGAACCCGCATAAGGCGCCGGCCGTCACCATCGAAGGCGGCACCGGCGAGGTGATCACCCGCAACGAAGGCCTGATCTGGTTCCTGGGCGTGCCTGCCGCGCTGATCGGCGGCGCGGTGCTGCTGTCGAGCTTCAACGTGATCGGCAGCCAGAACATCACCGTCTCGGCCTTCTCGGACGCCGGTGAAACCGCTTCTCTGCGCACCAATGTGGGCGCCGAGTGCAAGGCCTCGATGATCGACCTGCACGGGCAGGAGGCCTGGGACGCCGCGGTGGC
The DNA here is from genome assembly GCF_000813725.1 of Leisingera sp. ANG-Vp. Classification (GTDB taxonomy): domain Bacteria; phylum Pseudomonadota; class Alphaproteobacteria; order Rhodobacterales; family Rhodobacteraceae; genus Leisingera. Next base: position 3,905 of record NZ_JWLD01000016.1, on the reverse strand, counting down.
AGAGCAGGAAGCCATTGATGCCGCAGGCGGTGTGACCCTGGCGGAGAAGCTGAGCGAGGAAGAAATCGCCGCCGCCCGCGACGCCAAGATCGCTGCCGCAGCCCCCATTGGCACCGGCATCTCCGTGATCATGGTTCTGCTGGGTCTGGTGCTGGCATTCGGCCGCGGTGTGGCGCCGTCGCGCGATGCCAAGCCGCTGATCCTGGGGTCCATCGGCATCCTGCTGATCGCGCTGGTGGATCTGGTGGCGATTGCGCCAACCACGTCTGCCGGTGCGACGGTGCTGTGGATCGCGCTGCCGGTGCTGCTGGCGCTTTACGGCTGCCGCGAGGCGGCTGCGCGCTGCGCCAGGAACGATCTGATCCGGGTGGTGTTCCCGCCGCTGGTGCTGATCGTTGCGGTGCTGGGCTCGATCCTGGGCGGCATCACCAACCCGACGCCGGCTGCGGCGCTGGGGGCAGGCGGCGCCATCATGCTGGCGGCCTACCGCAAGCTGCAGGATGAGGGCAAGTCGGGCAGGATCATCATCTGGTCCACCTTTGCCGTCATGCTGTGCATCCTGATCGGCATGAACTTCGACCTGCGTGTGAACCAGGGCGGGGTGAGCGTTGAAAGCTGGATTGCCTTCTTTGCAGCTTATGCCACCTACCTCTATGCGCTGTTCGGCCTGCTGTACGGCTGCTGGGTGCTGTTCAAGTCCGGCGTGCTGACCCCGGTGGTGCGGGAAACCGCCAAGGTGACCTCGATGGTCTTCACCATCCTGATCGGCTCGCAGCTGTTGAACCTGGTGGTGATCTCCTTTGGCGGCGAGCACTATATCCAGCAGTTCCTGAAGAGCTTCGACAATGAGATGACAGTTTTCATCATCGTGATGATCGTGCTGTTCATTCTGGGCTTTGTGCTGGACTTCCTGGAGATCATCTACATCGTGATCCCGATTGTCGGGCCGGTGATCTATGGCGGCTCGTTTGATCCGAAATGGGTGACCATCATGGTGGCGGTGAACCTGCAGACCTCGTTCCTGACGCCGCCCTTCGGGTTTGCGCTGTTCTACCTGCGCGGGGTGGCACCCAAGGAGGTGACCACGGGCCACATCTACCGCGGGATCGTGCCGTTTGTGCTGATCCAGGTGGTGGGCATCGGCATTCTGTGGCTGTTCCCGTCGATCGTGACCATCGTGCCGGCGCTGATCCCGAACTGAGCGGGATCAGGCAAGTGAAACGGAAAAGGGGCCCCTGCGGGCCCCTTTGCTGTTTGGCGGGGGAGGGGCGCTGCCCCTCTGCGCCTTTGGCGTATTCACCCCGGGGTACTTAGGACCAGAAAGAAGCGGCGGGGACTGGCAGGGTCAGGCGAACTGGATCAGGTCCCAGCGGTTGCCGAACGGGTCGCGCCAGACAGCGACGGTGCCATAGGGCTCAATGCGGGGCTCTTCTTCGAAGGTGACGCCCTGGGCCAGCATGGCGGCGTGGTCGCGGGCGAAATCATTGGTGGCCAGGAACAGCCCGACGCGGCCGCCGAACTGGTTGCCGATGGCGGCCTGCTGCGCAGGCCCTTCGGCCCGGGCCAGGATCAGGCTGCCTTGATCTGCGCCCGGCGGCAGGATCCGCACCCAGCGCTTGCGGCCCTGGTCGATGTCCTCGGCCAGCTGCCAGCCGAGCTGGCCGCAGTAGAAGGCGATGGCGGCGTCATAATCCGGCACCACCAAAGAGACGGCATGCAGGTACTGCATCAGCGCTGGCGGTGAATGGGCTGTTCGGGCAGCTGGATATTGGCGACCTGTTCGGCAATCGGATCGGTCGACAGCGGGTGGCTGGCGGTTTCGAACTCTGATGGGTCGGTCATCTTTTTCCACTCGCTGCGGTGGTAGATCTCGAGGCCGGAGAACTTGGCCTTGTAGCCCATCTTCTGGCTGCCCGGGACCCAGTAGCCCAAGTAGACATAGGGCAGCCCGGCTTCGCGCGCGATTTCGATATGATCGAGGATCATGAATGTGCCAAGCGAGTTCTGCGGCTGATCCGGCGCGTAGAAGGAATAGACCATGCTGAGGCCGTCCTCCAGCACGTCTGTGAGCGACACTGCGGTCAGCTGGCTGGAGCCCGGCGCCGCATATTCCACCACCCGGCTACGCACCGGGGTCTCCTCGATCATTGCGGCATATTCGAACACATCCATATCGGCCATGCCGCCATCGGCGTGGCGGCTGTCGAGATAGCTGCGGAACAGGGCAAACTGGTCCTCGGTCGCCCAGGGCGACGTGGCACGCCGCTCCAGATGCGCATTGCGCTTCAGGGTGCGCTTCTGGCTCCTGGTCGCCTTGAAGGCCGAGACATCGATCCGTGCCGACAGGCAGGCCGAGCATTCCGAGCAGGAAGGCCGGTAGAGCACGTTCTGCGAGCGCCGGAAACCCTGCTGGCTGAGGCTGTTGTTCAGCTGCTCCACCCCGTCGCCCTGAAGCGCGGTGAACAGTTTCCGCTCCATGCGGCCCTCCAGATAGGGGCAGGGCTGGGGCGCGGTCACATAAAACTGCGGTGCAATCGGAAGGGTGTGGCGCATCAGAACTCTTCAGCAGTTTCGCGGGACAGGCAAGCGGGTGGCCGTTACCCGGATGATGATAGCGCCGCGGCGGCGGTGCGCCAAGTAGCGTTGTGGGAAATGGATTAACGGAAAGCTGTTGCTGGGGTGCCTGACGCAGACAGCGCGGCGATGGCTGCCGTCCGGTTCCGGATAGGGCCTGATCCCGAAATCTTTGGCGAAGCCCGCCACCAAGCCGGGCTTCGCACTGGCTGTACTGGTACTAAGGTGTTGCGGTCACGTCCGCCGGTTCAGCATCACCGTGCCGAGGAAATGGTCGGTCAGGCCCTGGCCGCGGGAGGAGGTCAGCATCAGGATGACGGAAATTACCTGCAGGACCGGCAGCGCCAGCGACAGGGAGTAGCCTGCGGTGTGCAGCGCCGCCAGACCGCTGTCGAAGCGCCGGCCGGAGCTGTCGCGCAATTCGATACCGGCAAAGCGCATGCCCCAGGTGGCCGAGCCATTGGCGATCGTTACCGTCCGGTAGGCAAAACCCACCGCCAGGTACAGAAGCGGCCAAATCAGAAGTCCGGTAAAGGCTGTCAGCACCACGGTGGCTGCGCTCAGGCCGAAAATCAGGGCACTGTCGATAATCCAGGCCACCAGCCGCTTGGCCGGCACGGAGGCATAGAATTCCGCCTGGTAGTCAGGATCGGGCAGGGCGGTCATGAACGGGGTCCTTTGCTGAAGCGGGAAGGAAGGAAGCCCCGCCCGGACGGATGGGCGGGGCAGCCGGAGGTGCAGGGGTCAGTGGCGCTTGGGTTCGCCACCGTCCTGATCATCCTCCAGATCTTCGCCGGAGGCCGCCGCACGGGCGCGCTCATCCATGAATTCGTCGAACTCTGCTTTGTCCTTGGCTTCGCGCAGGCGCTGCAGGAAGGCCTCAAAATCGTGCTGTTCCTGTTCGAGGCGGCGCAGGGTGTCGGCCTTATAGGCGTCAAAGGCGCTGTTGCCCGAGGGTTTCATTGCCGAGAAGCCATGATGCGCCCAGGCTTTGCGTTTGTGGCTGCGGCAGGATTTGCTGAACATGCGTTTGCTCCAGATCATGTAGAAGAGAAGGGCCAGGCCAACCGGCCAGAAGAACACGAAACCCAGTACCATTGCGGCGATCCAGGCGCCTTTGCCCTTGCTGTCCAGCCAGGCTTCGCTGCGGGAAAACCAGCCCTGTACCGGGGTATGGGGGGCGGTTTGGGTGAAACTCGTCATCGGGGTCCTCCAGGTTGCGGTGAATGTAAATCCCTTTCACATGATTGCATATCGGAACCCGGCCGGGTGCTTTCAAGTCTCCATGTAAATCTTTTTCACATTGTTTTACTGGAGTGCCCCATCTGAAT